>NZ_CCAE010000045.1 GCF_000723405.1 Hydrogenophaga intermedia
TTTTTTTTTTTTTTCAAACCAGAAGACGGCATACGAGATGCTCAGGAGTCCCGTGGGCTCGGAGATGTTTAAAAGAGACCCCCTGCGTCCCGCCGCCACCGTGCTGCTGCTGCGCGACGGCCCCGAGGGCGTCGAGGTCCTGATGACGCGCCGCTCGATGACGGCCAGCTTCGCGCCCGGCGCCTACGTGTTCCCGGGCGGCGGCATCGACGCCGCCGACGCCCAGGCCTTCGGCGCCGCCGCGCGACGGCCCACGCAAACCGACCTGCGCCTCACGCAAGCCATCGCCGCCATCCGCGAGAGCTTCGAGGAGCTCGGCGTGCTGCTGGCGCGCCGCGCCGACGGTGCCTGGGCCACGGCCGAGGACATCGCCGCGCTGGACCGCCAGGCCCCCTTCGCGCCGCAGTGCACCGCGCGCGGCCTGCGGCTGGCGGCGGATGAGGTCTTCGTCTTCGCGCACTGGATCACCGACCGCGACCTCTCGCGCCGCTTCGACGTGCCCTTTCTCATCGCGCGCATGCCCGAGGGCCAGGAGCCCGTGGCCGACGAGAGCGAGCAGTTCGAGCCGCAGTGGGTGCGCCCGGCCGACGCGCTCGCGCGCCACGCGGCCGGCCAGTTCTTCATCATCTTTCCCACCATCCGCACGCTGGAGCGCCTGCAGATCCACGCCACGGTGCAGTCGGTGCTGGACGCTTGCGCCGCGCACGACGAGCCGCTGTGGACGAGCTGCCCGCGCGCCGGCCTGGTGCGCGGCCGCGAGTCGCGCCACATGGAGCACGAGCCGCCCTTCGGTGAGCTCGCGCTCGTCTGCCCCGACGGCCAGATCGTGCACCCGCTGGACTGGCAGCACGAACAGCCCGTGCCGCTGCTCAAGCAGGTGATGCGCCTGACCGCGCCCAACAGCGGCGTGATGACCGGCCCCGGCACCAACAGCTACATCGTGGGCGACCCGGCCAGTGGCTACATCGCCATCGACCCGGGCCCGGACGACAGCGCGCACATCGAGCGCCTGTGGCGCGCCTGCGGTGCGGATCTGCGCGCCATCGTCTGCACGCATTCACACCCCGACCATTCCCCCGGCGCCGCGCGCCTGCAGGCCCTGTGCGCGCAGGCCGGCGCCACGCCCCCGCCCATCCTGGGCCTGGCCAGCGCGCCCACGGCGCGCGAGAACAGCCGCTTCTCACCCGACCGGACCCTGGCCGACAACGAGCGCCTGGTGCTGCAGGCCCCCGACGGCACCACGCACACGCTGATGGCCGTGCACACACCCGGCCACGCGGCCAACCACCTGTGCCTGGTGCTGCTGGAAGACGGCCTCCTGTTCTCGGGCGACCAGATCCTCAATGGCAGCACCACCGTCATCGATCCGCCCGATGGCGACATGAGCGCCTACCTCGGCTCGCTCGACCGGCTGGCCGCGCTGTGCGACGAGCACGGCATCGATTTCATCCTGCCCGCGCACGGCCATGTGCTGGGCGACCTGAGGCGCTCGGCCGACAACGCCTCGGCGCCTGTGGAAGGCGGCGCACGCCGCGCCATCGACCACCTCAAGGCGCACCGACTCGCGCGCGAGGCCAAGATCGCGCGCGCCATGCAGGCGCGGCCCGACGGGGGACTGGACGACTGGGTGCCCCTGGCCTACGACGACGTGCCCGAGCGCCTGTGGCCGGTCGCCCGGCGCTCGCTGCTGGCGCACGTCGAGCGCATCCGCGCGCTCGGTGGTTTCAACGCCTGAAGGCAGGCCGCGCGCAGCGGCCTTCCTTCATCCGATGCGGCTCGCTCAGAAACGCCGCCCGTACATCAGGCCCACGCCCTGGAGCTTGATGTCGTCCTTGTCGTAGTAGTTCATCCAGTTGGCCTGCAGGTACGACACCGGGCTCAGGTTGACGTTGATGCCCACGCCGTACGCGCCGCTGGTGCCCGTGTCGTCCACGTCGATGCCGCCCGTGGACAGCTTCAGCTTGGTGCGCACCACGCCCGCCCGGGCGAACAGCTCGACACGATCGCCGATCGGCAAGGTCGGCTTCACGAAGAGGCCGACCATGTGCGGGATCTTGGCGTCCACGCCGGTGTTCACACCGTTGAGCTTGATCTCGTCCTTCATCACGTTGCCAGCCACCTGGCCTTCGATGGCCAGGAACGGCCACAGCTGGTAGCCCAGCGTGCCGGTGAGCAAGCCAGGCTTGGCCTCAGCGCTCAAGGGGCCATCCTCGGCCTCGATCTTCAGTTGGGACAAGCCGATCTCGCCGTACAGCCTCGGGTCGGTCGTGGACTGGACCCGCTGCTGCGCGGAGGTGGCGGTGACCACTCCCACGGCGAGCAGGGAGGCGAGCATGGTCTTGCTGAGGTTCGTCATGTGCGGTCCTTTCGTTGGGGAAAAACCCTCCGGGGACCTGTGGGCAATTGCCATTCCCGGGGCCCTAGGTGGGCCGTGCACATGACGAAAAGAAAAGTGTGAAGCGCGCCGATAAGCCGGATTCTGTGCGTTCCGGTTGCCCGGAACGTGACCGCCATTCTTCTGGGCCGCCGGTCACCCGGACGGCTCGATGCCACCTACCCGCCAGCTCCGCGGGACCACATCAACGCTGGCCTATTTGGTGTTGCTGCGCGTAGAGATTGCCCGTTTCACCCGAACTGAATCGGCTCGTCTCTGTTGCTCTGATCCTCACCTTAGGGTCTTGCGACTTGTCGGTGGAGAGGTGTTACCTCCTACGCTGCCCTGTGCAGTCCGGACGTTCCTCCAGCACACCCTTTCGGGTCTCGTGCCAGCGGCGGTCTGGCGCGCTTCACGGGCGGGATTATCTCCCGCCCTCGAAGGCCGCTCAGATCAGCCGCTCAATCTTCCGGTGCCGCCACACGAAGCGGTAGAACGCCGTCTGCAGCAGCAGCATCGAGACATAGGCCACCGGAAAGCCGATCCAGATGCCCGGCAGGCCGAAGCGCGCGTCCAGCAGCCAGGCCGCCGGCAACTGCACGCCCAGGATGCAGAAGATGGAGATCGCCATGGGCACCATCACCACGCCGCTGGCGCGCATGAGCCCGCCCACGATGGCCTGGAAGCCGAAGATCAGGATGCTCCACAGCATGATGTGCAGCAGGTGCTCGGCCTGCAGGCGCACCTCGGCCTGCGTGAGGAACAGGCCCAGCAGGTGGTGCGACAGCGCGTAGCCCAGCAACACCAGCGCGCCCGTGAGCACCAGGTTGAGCCACAGGCCGGTGCGCAGAATGGCGCCCAGTCGATCGACCCGCCCCGCGCCGATGGACTGCGCCGCCAGGATGGAGGTGGTGATGGCGATGGACAGGGCGGGGAACTGCACGTAGTTCACCACCTGCGTGACCGCGCCGTAGGCTGCGGTGGCCTGCGAGCCGTGGCCGTTCACCAGCGCCAGGATGATGAGCTCGGACACCGAGATCACCACCATCTGCACGCCGGTGGGCAAGCCAATGCGCATGACCTTGCCGAGGATGGCGCGGTCCAGCCGCAGCGCGGCACGCATCTCGGCGTCGAAGGCCAACACGCTGCCGCGGCGCGCCAGCCGCCAGCACAGGAAGCCCAAGGCCAGCGCGTACGACACCAGGCCCGCATAGGCCGCGCTCTGGATGCCCAGTGGCGGCAAGCCGAGCCAGCCCTTGATGAGCGCCGGCGTGAGCGCCAGGCCGATCGCCGTGGACAGCAGCAGCGCCATCAGCGGCGAGACCGTGTCGCTCACGCCGCGCAGCAGCTGCGTGAAGAGGATGAACACCAGCAGCAGCGGCATGATCAGCAGCATCACGCGCGCATACGCCACGGCGTCATCCAGCACGTCCAGTGGCGTGCCCAGGGCCTGCATGGCGGGCCGCGCGAACACCACGCCCAACACCGCGGCGGCCACACCGATGAGCGCGCCCAGCATGAGCGCCGTGCCCGCGATGGCCTTCACCTTGTGCGGCTCGCGCGCGCCCCAGGCCTGGCCGATCAGCACCGAGGCGCCCGCGCCCAGACCGATCACCAACGAGATGAAAAAGAACACGATGGGGAACATGCCCGACACCGCCGCCAGCGCGTGCGTGCCCAGCATCTGCCCGATGAAGATGCCGTTGAGCGTGCCCGACAGCCCCTGAAGGATGTTGGACAGCACCATGGGCACGAGGAACACGAGATAGACCCGCCAGAGCGGGCCTTGGGTGGAGGGAGGCATGGTGGGCAATCAGTCGTTGGTGTCGAGGGGTTCGGTGGGCGTGAAGGCGTCGCGCGCAAGCCAGTTGGCGTGCGCCTGCACATCGGGCGGCCAGGGCGCGATGTGGCGGGAGAAGGCCTCGGCGTCGTGGGCGAACAGCGCGCGCGAGGCTTCCTCGAAGCCGGGAAAGCCGCCCGCGATGGCGCTCATGAAGCGGTAGGCGCGTTCGGTGGCCTCACGCCGCGCATCGCGCCCGGCGTTCGCGCGGCGCGCTTCGTCCACCAGGCGGCGCAGCGCGGCCGAGGCGCCGCCGGGCTGGCGGGCCAGCCATTCCCAGTGGCGCGGCAGCAGGGTGACCTCGCGCGCCACCACCCCCAGGCGGGGACGGCCCACCTGCGGGGCCGGGGCCTCGCGGGGTCGGGGCGGCGTGGACGGCAGCGGGTGGTCGATCTGGGCGCCAGTGGTGTCGTCGAACACCAGCAGGCCACCGGCCGACAGGTCAATCGCTTCCAGCGCGCGGGCCACCTCGTCGTAGGCGCCAAAAGCCACGCGGCGGGCGCCCAGAAACGCGGTGCATCGGGAATGGGTTTCTGCAGACATGCGCAAATTATACCCGGACAATTCAATTTTGCCCGGGTCAATAACACGAGCGAGCCTTGGTACGATTCTTACTTGAGCGGAGTATTACCATGAAAATCACCAGCAAAGGCCAGGTCACCATCCCGCAAGCGGTGCGCGAACGGGCGCGTCTGCTGCCGCACAGCGAGGTGAGCTTCGAGGTCCTGCCCAATGGCGACGTGCTGTTGCGCGCCGTCAAATCCGCCGCCTCCCCCGTGCGCCGTGCCTTCGAACGCGCGCGCGGCAGCGCCAACGCCACCGGCTTCAAGGACATGGATTCCGACGCCTTCATGCAGTGGCTGCGTGGGCCTCAGCCATGAGCGGCGCGCCCTCCCGCGTGGCCGAACCGGACGCCCGCTACCTGCGCGAAACCGGCCCTTCCGGCACCTTGGTGGACACCTGCGTGCTGATCGACGTGTTCGTCGACGACCCGAAATGGGCCGACTGGTCCATCGGCCAGCTTGAGCGCTGCGCCGACGCGGGGCCGCTGATCATCAACCCCATCATCCTGGCTGAACTCAGCCCGCGCTTCGAGACGGCGGCCGACCTGGAGACCACGCTCACCGGTCTGCCCCTGCAGCGCGCGCAACTGCCCTGGGACGCGGCCTTCCTCGCGGGTCAGGCCTTCCGGCTGTACCGGCGGGAATCGGGCCAGCGAAGCGCGCCGCTGCCCGACTTCTATATCGGCGCCCACGCGTGGCTTCAGGGCCTGCAATTGCTCACGCGCGATCCGAACCGCTTCCGGCGCCACTTTCCCCGGCTGCCCCTCGTCACGCCGTCCTGATCGCGCTGCGGCGACAATCGCCGGCTTCCTGGTCCGCTTGATCGCCACAAGCCCCACGACCCATGATCCGCATCGCCGAACTCAAACTCCCCCTGGCCGAGCTGCCGGCCGAAGAGCGCCGCGCCGCCGACGCCCCCGCCGAAACCGAGGCCGACCGCGCGCCGCCACCGCACCCGGTGGACGCCCTCACCCGCCTGGCCGCGCAGGCGCTGGGCGTCGATCCCGCCGACATCGCCACGCTCACGGTCTTCAAGCGCAGCTTCGACGCCCGAACAGCCGAACTGCTCGCGGTCTACATCGTCGACGTCGAACTGGCCGACCCCGCGGCCGAAGCCGAGCTGCTGACGCGCCACGCGAAGCACCCGCACGTGCGGCCCACGCCCGACATGTCGTGGTCGGCGCCGGGCCACGCACCCGAAGGTTTTCCGCGCACCGAGGACGAACGCCCCGTGGTGGTCGGCTTCGGCCCCTGTGGCCTGTTCGCCGCCCTCGCGCTCGCGCAAATGGGGTTCAAGCCCATCGTGCTGGAACGCGGCAAGCCGGTGCGCGAACGCACGCAAGACACCTGGGGCCTGTGGCGCCGCCGCGCGCTCAACCCGCAGAGCAACGTGCAATTCGGCGAAGGCGGCGCGGGCCTGTTCTCCGACGGCAAGCTCTACAGCCAGATCAAGGACCCGCGCTTCCTCGGCCGCAAGGTCATGCGCGAATTCGTGGAGGCTGGCGCACCTGAGGAGATCCTCACCACCGCGCACCCGCACATCGGCACCTTCAAGCTGGTGAAGGTGGTGGAGGCCATGCGAGAGAAGATCCGCGCGCTCGGCGGCGAGATCCGCTTCCAGCACCAACTCACGGGGTTGATCACCGAGGGCGAAGGCGCCGAGCGCCGCGTGCGCGCCTTGCGCGTGCACCGGCTCGACACGGACGAGGCGATCGAAGTGCCCGCTCGGCACCTGGTGCTGGCCCTGGGCCACAGCTCGCGCGACACCTTCGCCTGGTTGTGGGACCTGGGCGTGGCCATGGAGGCCAAGCCCTTCTCGGTGGGTTTCCGCATCGAACACCCGCAAAGTCTGATCGACCGCGCGCGCTGGGGCCGCCATGCCGGCCACCCGCTGCTGGGCGCGGCCGACTACAAGCTCGTGCACCACGCGAAGAACGGCCGCGCCGTGTACAGCTTCTGCATGTGCCCGGGTGGCACGGTGGTGGCCGCGACGTCCGAGCCTGGGCGTGTGGTCACCAACGGCATGAGCCAGTACTCGCGCGCCGAGCGCAACGCCAACTCGGGCCTGGTCGTGGGCATCGAGCCCAGCGACTACCCCCAGACCTTTCCGCAGGACACCCCGCTGTGGACCGCCGCCTTCGGCGAGGCCGACGGCGCGCGCTACGCCGCGCAGGCCGAGGCCTTGCGCGCCCAGGGACGGCACCATCCGCTGGCCGGCGTGGTGCTGCAGCGCCAACTGGAAAGCCGCGCCTACGAACTTGGCGGACGCGACTACAGCGCGCCGGGCCAACGCGTGGGGGACTTCCTCGCCGCGCAGCCCAGCACCGCGCTCGGCGAGGTCGAGCCCTCGTACAGGCCCGGCATCCACCTCACGGACCTGGCCCCTTCCCTGCCCACCTACGCGATCGAGGCCATCCGCGAGGCCCTGCCCGTCTTCGGCCGCCAGATCCGCGGCTACGACCTGCCCGACGCCCTGCTCACCGGCGTGGAAACGCGTACCTCCTCACCCCTGCGCCTCGACCGGGACGAGACTCTGCAAAGTCCCAACACGCGCGGCCTGTACCCGGCCGGCGAAGGTGCGGGCTACGCCGGCGGCATCCTGTCGGCCGGCGTGGACGGCCTGAAGGTGGCAGAGGCCCTGGCCCGTGAACTGCTCGGCCAGCCGCCCGTCGGCGCCTTTACAAAAAGTGACAAGACCGGCACGCCGGCTTGACGCAGCGGAGGCAGCATGCAGTCTCCCCATTCCTCTATCAGGAGCCTTCCGTGAACACCCTCAGAACGCTTGTCTGGCTTCCCCTGGCGGCAGCAGCGGCCGCCGCCACCGGCACGGCCCACGCCCAGGAAGAGCAAGGCCGCGTCATCAGCAGCACGCCCATCATTCAGCAGGTGGCGGTGCCGCAGCAGGTCTGCACCGATGAGCAGGTCACCTACCCGGGCCGCAAGTCGGGCGCGGGCGCGGTGATGGGTGCCATCGCTGGCGGCGCGGCGGGCAATGCCATCGGCGACGGCAGCGGCCGCGCCGCGGCCACCGTCATCGGCCTCATCGGCGGCGCCATGCTGGGCAACCGCATCGAAGGTTCCAGCCCACCGCAGACCGAGATCGTGCGCAACTGCGGCACGCAGACCTTCTACGAGCCGCGCACCGTCGCGTACGACGTGGTCTACGAGTACGCCGGCCGCCAGTACCGCACCCAGATGGCGCAAGACCCGGGACGCTATGTGCGCTTGAATGTCACGCCGGTGGACGCGATGCCCCCGCCACCCGCCACGTACCCGTCGCGCCCGCAAGTGCGCTACGAGACGCCGGCACCGCACGTGGTCTACGACAACAGCTACCCATCCGGCTACTCGAACATTTCCACCGAGGTCGTGATCATCGGCGGCCAGCGTTACCACCGCCCCCCGGGCTGGCGCGGCCACCCTGGCCCCGGCTACTACCCCGGCCACCCGCACTACGACCGCAACCGCTGAACGCCGTTTCCACGGACAAAAGAAAAGGCCACCCTCGGGTGGCCTTTCTGCTGGGCACTCGCCCCGCGATCAACTCGCCTGCAGCGCGGCGATGCGCTCTTCGATCGGCGGGTGGGTGCTGAACAGCTTGCCCAGACCGCCGGTGATGCCCAGGGCCTGCATGGTCTTGGGCAGTTCGCCCGGCGTGAGGCCGCCCAGGCGGGCCAGTGCGTTGATCATGGGTTGCTTGCGGCCCATGAGCTGCGCGGCACCCGCGTCGGCGCGGAACTCGCGCTGGCGGCTGAACCAGGCCACGATGATGGCGGCCAGGAAGCCCAGCACGATGTCCATCACGATGGTGGTGACCATGTAGCCGATGCCGGGACCCGAGTTGCTGTCGCTGCCGCGGCGCAGGAAGCCGTCCACCGCGTAGCCGATGACGCGCGACAGGAACACCACGAAGGTGTTCATCACGCCCTGGATCAGCGTCATGGTGACCATGTCGCCGTTGGCCACGTGCGCGACCTCGTGACCGATCACGGCCTCGACTTCTTCGCGCGTCATGTTCTGCAGCAGGCCGGTGGACACCGCCACCAGGGCGCTGTTCTTGAAGGCACCGGTGGCGAAGGCGTTGGGCGCGCCTTCGAAGATGGCGACCTCGGGCATGCCGATGCCGGCCTTGTCGGCGAATTTCTGCACGGTCTGCACGATCCAGGCCTCGTCGGCCGTCTGCGGCTGGTTGATCACGCGCGCGCCGGTGCTGAACTTGGCCATGGGCTTGCTCATCAGCAGCGAGATGATGGCGCCGCCGAAACCGATGACGAGCGAGAAGCCGGCCAGCGCCGTCATGTTCAGGCCGTTGGCCGTGAGGAAACGGTCCACGCCGAGAATTCGCGTGGTGATCAACAACACCGCCATGACGGCAAAGTTGGTCAGAACGAACAGCAGGATGCGTTTCATGTGTGCTCCGTTAGGCGCCGGGCTCGTGGGTGCCGGCTGCGCCAGATGACCCCGATTCGGGCCTTCAGGTTCCCCGCCGCCGTGGAGGGGCAGCGGATGATACCGGCACGACAAGTGGGGTTGATGGCGCTGGATTCAAGCGGTGCGCGGCGGGCGGAACACCGCCCGATCGGCGTAGAACGCCGGGTCGGCGTTGGCCGCCCACCAACCGGGCACGCCCAACACCGGCAAGGGCGTGAAGGGCTTGGCGCGCAGGCGCGAAGCGTCGAGCCGCTCGGCCAACCAGGCGTCCCAGGCCGCCAGGTCATCGCCCAGCGACTCGGGCACCGGCAGCGCCAACACGTGCGCGGTGATGGACTTGTAGGGTTGCGCCAGCTTCTCCAGCAGCGCGTGGCCGAACAGCACCAGTCGCGCCTGCGCCCACGCGCGGCGCCTCTCGACGAACAGGGCCGGCCAGTCGCGCGCGAGCAAGGCGCGCCACAGCGGCTCGGGCGCGCGCAGCAGCGCTGCGTTTTCGTCGAAGAGGGTGATGGCGTCGCGCAAGGGCCCACGCACCGCGCCCACGCCGTCGGCCGCGATCGCCTGCGCCTGCAAGCGGTTGAGTTGGCGCTTGCTCGCGGGAAAGCGGTGCCAGATCAGGCCATTGAACAGATCGTGCGGGTTCTCGCGCGTGGGCACGCGGCCCGTGGCGGCAATGAAGGCTTCGTAGGCCACACCCTCAGGCAGGTCCGATTGCGACACCGCGATCAGGGGCCCGGCAGCGTGGCGGTTCAGGGCCTCGGGCAGCGACAGTCCTTGCGCCTGCGCGGCCTGCACCGTACGGCCCGCGTCGGCCACGGGACCGAACCACGGGGCCGACCAGTCGATGAGCATGTTCAGGCCATCAGCCGCCAGCGCAGCGCCTCGCCCCCGCGCAGCGGCTTGAGCTGGGCTTCGCCAAAGGCGTAGGACTCGGGCGTCGTCCAGGTTTCGCGCTTGAGCGTCACGGTGCCGGCGTTGCGCGGCAAACCGTAGAAGTCGGGGCCGTGAAAGCTGGCGAAGCCTTCGAGCTTGTCGAGCGCACCGGCGGTCTCGAAGGCTTCGGCGTAGAGCTCCACCGCGGCGTGCGCGGTGTAGCAGCCCGCGCAACCCACGGCGTGTTCCTTCAGGTGCGCCGGGTGCGGCGCGCTGTCGGTGCCCAGGAAGAAGCGGTCGCTGCCACTGGTGGCGGCTTGCACCAGGGCCACGCGGTGCGTCTCGCGCTTGAGCACGGGCAGGCAATAGTAGTGCGGGCGGATGCCGCCCAGGAAGATGGCGTTGCGGTTGTAGAGCAGGTGGTGCGCGGTGATGGTGGCCGCGGTGTGCGCGCCCGCGCCGGCCACGTACTGCGCGGCCTCTTTCGTGGTGATGTGCTCCATCACGATCTTCAGTTCGGGGAAGTCGCGCCGCAGCGGGATCAGCACCTGGTCGATGAACACGGCCTCGCGGTCGAACAGGTCGATGTCGGCCGAGGTGACCTCGCCGTGCACCAGCAGCTTCAGGCCCTCGCGCTGCATGGCCTCCAGCGTCTTGTAGGTCTTGCGGATGTCGGTCACGCCCGCGTCGCTGTTGGTGGTGGCGCCGGCCGGGTACAGCTTGAGGGCGACGACACCGGCGGCCCGGGCGCGCGCCATCTCATCGGGCGGGAGGTTATCGGTGAGGTAGAGCGTCATCAGCGGCTCGAAGGCCACGCCCTGAGGCACGGCCGCGAGGATGCGCTCGCGGTAGGCCTGCGCCTGCGCCGCCGTGGTCACCGGCGGCTTGAGGTTGGGCATGATGATCGCGCGGCCGAACTGCGCGGCGGTGTGGGGCACCACGGCCTGCAGGGCAGCGCCATCGCGCACGTGCAGGTGCCAGTCGTCGGGGCGGGTGAAGGTGAGGGTGTCGGGGGTGGCGGCGCTCATGGTGCCGCGATTGTCGCAGCGACCGCCACAGGCCCGCTCAGGGCACCTGGTCGGTGGGGAACTTCCAGAAGTCGCGCAGCAGATAGCTGATGGGCAGGTTCAGCGGCACGTTGTTGGGCGGAATCGCCTGCTCGAACCACTGCTGGTAGATGCCATGGATCTCGCGGCTGAAGATCAGGCGGCGCATTTCGTCGTCCACGATCTTCTTGAACGCCGCATCGCCCTTGGGCAGCATGATGGCCAGCGGCTCCGTCGTCATGAAACGGCCCACCACCTTCAACGCGGCGGGATCGGGTCGCACGGAGGCCAGGCCATAGAGCAGCACGTCGTCCATCACGAAGGCGTCGGCCTCGCCGCGCTCGACCATCTGAATGGCCTTCTCGTGGTCCTCCGTCTCGACGATTTCCATGCGCAGCCCGCGCTCGGCCTTGATGCGGCGCACCGCGCCCAGGGGCGTGGTGTTGCGGGTGACGGCCACGCGCTTGATCTCGGGCTGGTCGATGCGCTCGAGGCCGCTGCCGGCCTTGACCAGCATGCGCGCACCGGTAATGAAGTGAGGAATGGTGAAAGCCACCTTCTCGCGCCGCGCGGCGTTGTTGGTGGTGGAGCCGCATTCCAGGTGGGCCTTGCCGGTCTCGATCGCGTCGATGCGGTTGGCCGGGGTCACCTGCAGGAAATCGATCTGCAGGCCCGGTAGCCCCAGCTTGGCCTGCACGGCCGCGGCCAGGCGACGGCAGATGTCCACCGCGTAGCCGATGGGTCGCTTGTCCGGCCCGACGTAGGAAAACGGCACCGAGGACTCACGGTGCGCGATCACGATGCGACCCTGGCTTCGGATCTGGTCGATCACGGGGCCCGCGTCAGCGGCCGGGGCGAGGCCGGCGGAGAACACGAAAGCCAGCGCGGTAAGCGCCGTGCGCAGAGAGACGGAAAGCGAGGGCTGGGGCATGGCGAGCGTCCTGACGGTGTGTCGTGCATCCACGGTGGGACGGGACGATACGTCGCACTTCCTCGGCGACCGCTACCGCGAATGCGGTATTTCTTTGCACGGCCGCACCAACGGAATCGGCGTGCCGATCGGCGGTGGTGCTCGGCGGCTCAGGCCAGCAGGTCGCTCAGGCGATTCCAGAAGCCGATGGCGGCACGCTTGCCCTTGCTGGTGTCCATCGGCCGCGTGCGGTACAGGCGGATGTCCAGCGTGAGGGTGAGGCCATCGGCCGCGGGCACCAGGCGCCGCGCCGCGACCTCGTTGCGTACGGCGCTGGCCGGCAGGAAGGCGATGCCATGACCTTCGATGGCCATGGCCTTCAGGCCTTCGGCCATGTCGGTTTCGTAGACGCGCTCGAGCTGCGTGGCCAGCGGCGTGTCCTTGAGCAGGTGCTCGACCGCGCGGCCCAGGTAGGCCCCGGGGGCGTAGCCCAGGAAGGGCTGCGCCTGCCCGCTGGGCGATGGCAGCGCGTACTGCGGACCGCCCTGCGCGTTGGGCCGGCTGTAGGGCGCCAGCACCTCGGTGCCCAGGGGCAGCATCTCGTAGCGCGAGGTGTCCAGCTGGATGGGGTGCGCAGCGTGGTGGTAGGCGATCAGCAGGTCACAACTGCCTTCCACCAGGCGCATCACGGCGTCGTGCACGTTGAGCGCGATCAGACGGCTTTTCACCGGGCCGACCGTCTCGCGCAGGCCCGAGAGCCACTGCGGGAAGAAAGTGAAGGCCAGGGTGTGTGGCACGGCGAATTCGATGACGTCCTGCGCCGCAGCCGTGTGCGCGCGCAGCATGGCGCGCGTGGTGTTGAGGGTCTGCAGCAGGTCCAGCGCCTGCTCGTAGAGCGTCTGCCCGGCCGGCGTGAGCCGCGTGGGGTAGGACGAGCGATCCACGAGATCGGTACCGGCCCAGGCCTCCAGCGACTGGATGCGGCGCGAGAACGCCGGCTGGGTGACGTGCCGCAGCTGCGCCGATCGGCTGAAGCTGCGGGTTTCGGCAAGACTGACAAAGTCTTCCAGCCACTTGGTTTCCATGGCGCGCGATTATGGTGCGGTGAAGGGGCGAAACCCGCTGGGGTTTTCGCGATCGGGTGATCAATCGTTGCCGGCTTGCTGCAGTGCCCACATGCGGGCGTAGGCGCCGCCTTGCGCCACCAGATCGGCGTGCCGCCCGCGTTCGACGATCCGTCCGCTGTCCAGCACCAGGATCTCGTGCGCGTCGACCACTGTGGAGAGACGGTGGGCAATCACCAGCGCGGTTTTGTGCTTCGACACCAGGCGCAGTTCCGCCTGGATCGCCCGCTCGTTGGCCGAATCGAGCGCACTGGTCGCCTCATCAAAAATGAGGATCGGTGGGTTCTTGAGCAGGGTTCGCGCGATGGCCACGCGCTGCTTCTCACCGCCCGAGAGCTTGAGCCCGCGCTCGCCCACCATGGTGCGCCAGGCTTGCGGCAAGCGCTCGATGAAGCTGCGGATGTGCGCCGCCTCGGCCGCCGCCACCGCCGCGTCGTGCCCTGCCTCGGGCCGGCCGTAGAGGATGTTGTATTCGATGGTGTCGTTGAACAGCACCGTGTCCTGCGGGACGATGCCGATGGCCTCGCGCACGCTGCCCTGGGTGACCTCGGCAATGTCCTGGCCGTCGACGGTGATGCGGCCGCCCTCGTCCCGGTTGCTGACGTCGTAGAAGCGGTAGAGCAAACGGGCCAGCGTGCTCTTGCCCGAGCCGGACGGCCCCACCACGGCCACCGTCTTGCCGGCGGGGATCTCGAAGCTCACGCCGTGCAGGATCTCGCGCGCGGGCTCGTAGGAGAAATGCACATTCTCGAAGCGCAGCGTCGGCGGGCCGTCCAGCGTCAGCGGTCGCGCGCCAGGTTCATCGGCCACCTCGCGCTCTTTCTCCAGCAACACGAACATCTTGTCCAGGTCGGTCAGGCTCTGTTTGATCTCGCGGTAGAGGACGCCCAGAAAACCCAGCGGGATGTAGAGCTGGATCATGAAGGCGTTGATCATTACCAGGTCGCCAAGGGTGAGCGCACCCGCCACCACGCCCTGCGTGGCGCGCCAGAGCATGAGCACCAGCGCCGTGGCGATGATGAGCTGCTGCCCCGTGTTGAGCAGCGACATGGTGCGCTGGCTCACCAACCGTGCCTTGCGCAGCTTCTGCAGGGCCTCGTCGTAGCGCGCGGCCTCGTAGGCCTCGTTGTTGAAGTACTTGACCGTCTCGTAGTTCAGCAGCGAATCGATGGCGCGCGTCTGGCCGATCGATTCAAGCTCGTTCATGCGGCGGCGAAACTGCGTGCGCCACTCCGTCACCACCACCGTGAAGCTCACGTACAGCACCAGTGCGGCCAGCGTGATCCACACGTAGCCCATGTCGAACTGCGTGCCCAGCAGGGTGAGCACCATGGCCACCTCGATGAAGGTGGGCACGATGCTGTAGAGCGAGTACGAGATGAGCGACTGCACGCCGCGCGTGCCGCGCTCGATGTCGCGCGTCATGCCGCCGGTCTGCCGCTCCAGGTGAAAGCGCAGGCTCAGGCTGTGCAGATGGCCGAACACCTCCAGCGCCATGTGGCGCGTAGCGCCCTCGGTGGCCTTGGCGAAGACCAGTTCGCGCAGCTCGGTGAACAGGCTGGTGCACAGGCGCAGGCCACCATAGGCCAGCAGCAGGCCCAGCGGCACCACCAGCAGCGCCTGGGCGCTGCCGGCGGGAATGCTCATGGCGTCCACCAGTTGCTTGAGCAGCACCGGCACGCCCACGTTGGCGGCCTTGGCCCCCACCATGAAAGCCAGCGCCGCCATCACGCGCCACTTGTATTGCCACAGGTAGGGCAGCAGGCGTTTGAGCGTGGACCAGTCGGAGCGCCGCTCGTGTGCGGCCGCTGCGTTGGCGGAGGCGGGAGGCATGGCCACGTGGCCATGGGTGGGGATGTCGCGGCGCATGCAAGACAATCGTGGGAGTCAGCCGGAGATTGTGCCCATGCCCACCGATTCAAGCCCCGCCCACGCGCCATTGCCCTCATTGCCCTCGGATCACCGGGAACTGGTGCTGAAGGTGATCCCCATGCCGGCGGACTGCAACGCCAACGGCGACATCTTCGGCGGCTGGGTCATGGCCCAGGTCGACCTGGCGGGCGCCGTGCTGCCCGCGCGCTACGTGCGCGGCCGCATGGCCACGGTGGCGGTGAACCAGTTCATCTTCAAACAACCGGTTCGGGTGGGGGACATCCTGAGCTTCTATTCGCAGGTCACGCGCATCGGCCGCACCTCCATCACCGTGATGGTGGAGGTCTTCGCCGAGCGCATCTCTTCGCAAGGGCAGTACCTGAAGGTGACGGAGGCGAACCTCACCTACGTGGCGATCGACCTGGAAGGGCGGCCTCGGCCCATTCCGGAAGACGCCCGGGCGGGCTGGCAAGCGCCGGCCTGAGCGCGCCGAACGGCGGTTACCCACCCCAGCGCCGCACCCGCCCGGTGTCGACGTGCACGAATTGCTCGCGCGGGTAATAGCCAACGCCGCCGGCCTTTAGCGACAGCGCCGCGTCGCGCAAGTCGGCCAGCGGCACGCCGGGCAGTCGCACGTCGATGGCACGCCCATCCATGTGCAGGCTGCGGGTGGCCACGCCGCCGCCGCGCGTGGCTTTCAGATGGGCGTTCGTGACGGGCGACCGGTAGCCCGAGATCACCTGATACGGCCGCTCGGTGGCGAGCACCCGCCGCAGGGCGTGCAGCAGGTCGTGCAGGCCGGGATCGATGTGGCCCACGTCACCCGAGTAGTGGTCGCGCAGGAAGTGGTCGAGGCGACCCAGGGCGTCGGGCAGGTAGTCGGTGCCGCGCGCGTACACCAGGTCGATCTGTTCGCGTGTGTGCAGGTGATCGAAGGCCAGGGCGCGCTGGGGTGCGGCCCACACGTGCCGAGGGAGCGCGAGCAGCGGCGCGGCGGCCACGGCGCCCAGGCCCTGGCGCAGAAAGCGGCGGCGGGAAGCGGGAACAGGGGTTCGGGCGTTCATTGGGGCGTTCATTGGGGCGTTCATCGGGAGGGTAGGCGGTAGGGCCGAGGGCGCGCATCCAGCGCGGCCTGCAAGCGGGCGTCGTGACGATACACGTCGGCGAAGAAGTGCGGGCGCCCCTGCTTGACCAGCACCGTGCCGTAGGCGATGAGCACCGGCAGCGGATCGCGCAAGGCAACGTGGGTGGACGTGCCGGCCGCCATCTGCGCGCGAATGCGGGCCTCGTCCCACCCCGGCATGCCCGCCATGACGAAGCGCGCCAGCGCCACCGGGTCTTCGACGCGAATGCATCCGTGGCTGAAATCCCGCCGCTCGCGCGCGAACAGGCCGACGGACGGCGTGTGGTGCAGGTAGATGTTGTCGCGGTTGGGAAAGACGAACTTGATGTCGCCCAGCGCATTGGCCGGCCCGGGGCGCTGGCGGATGCGCAGGCGCCCGGCCAGCACGGCGTCGAGTTTGGCCGGTGTCAGCGCCGTGTCCACCGACCCGTCCCCTGCGACGAATTCGAACCCCTGGCGCGCCCAGTGCGCCGGGTCGCGGCGCAGGCGCGGCACCGTTTCCTGGCGCGCGATCGACGCAGGCACGTTCCAGTACGGGCTGAACTCGATGCTGCGCAGGCGTTCATCGAACAGCGGCGTCGCATGGTCCAGCGCCTTGCCGACGATCACGCGCATGCTCAGGCGCACCTCGATGCGGCCGTCGACCACCTCGTAGGCGCGCAGCACGTACTCGGGGATGTTGACGACGATCATGCGCGGCCCTTGCAACAGCGGCGTCCAGCGCAGCCGCTCCATGGTCAGGGCCACCTGGCGGACACGGGCGTCGGGCGGCACCTCCAGCGCCGCCAGGGTGCCGGCGCCCAGCACGCCGTCGGCCGTCAGGCCATGCCGCGCCTGAAAGGCCTGCAGCGCAGACTGCACGGCGCCGTCGAGTCGATCGCCCACCGGCGCATCGGGCGCCAGATCGCCCAGGAGGACCAGGCGTTGGGCCAGCAAGGGCAGGCCGGACCAGACCCCGCCCGTCTCGAGCTTGGGCGCACGCGCGCCGGGCGGTCGCGGCAGGGGCGGCAGGCCGTGCGCCCAGGCGGCGTGGCCAACCAGCGCACGCAGGTCCAGCAACACCCGCTGCAGCTGGCGATAGATGGGCAGGGGCGGCACGGCCGCCTGCACCGCCGTGTCCAGGCGGCCCAGGGCGAGCGCGTCGGCCAGGGCCTGCGCCGGGTCGAACGCCCGAGGCGGCACGCTGAAGCGCTGGTGCACCGTGCGCGGGTCGACGCGGCCGAACGCCAGTTCATGCAGGTAGCGGCGCATGGCCGCGCCGAGGTCGGTGGCCAATCGCGCGCCGGCGGGCTCGCCGGCGTGGGCCAAGGCCTCGGGCAAGCGCTGCGCGAGCGCGTCGGTGCCGTAGTCCGCGGGGTCAAGGCCGTTCGCTGCCGCGTCCGCCAGCAGGGCCAGTGCCTGCCGCGCCAGCCTCTCGCTCCAGACCAGACCGCCGTCGGGCTCGGCCAGCACCGACGCCCCGGCAAGCCGGGGCCACCAGGGCATGGAGCCCATCGCCAGCAGCCAATGCCGCCGGCGCCAGAAAAGTGAAGCGACGCGCATGGGGACATTCTCTCCTCCGGGGACGGCATGGCCCGTCGGCGGCCCGCACCCGCTGCCTCCCGCTCCACCCGCTCCCCCCCGAGAAGCGAGTCGCTCAAAACCGGCCGTGCCGCCCCTCGCCCGCGGCAAAGCGCTGCGCACCTTCCAGCGCATCGGGGATGCGCGCCTTGCCGCGCTGCCACTCTTGCTGCAGGGCTTCGCCCAGCGGCATATCCCACTGGGTGTAGGCGCTCTCGCGGTCGGCCCGCATCGTGGCCTGGGGAAACCCCGCGAGCTGGCGCGCCAGCGCGATCGCCGCCTCGCGCGCCTGGCCCGGCGGCACCACCCGGTTGGCCAGGCCCATGCGCAAGGCCTCGTCCGCCTTGACCTGGCGACCGGTGAGGATCAGGTCCATCGCGTGGCCCATGCCGATCAGGCGCGGCAGGCGCACCGTGCCACCGTCGATGAGCGGCACGCCGAAGCGGCGGCAGTAGACGCCGAAGTAGGCGTCGGCCTCCATCACGCGCAGGTCGCACCAGAGCGCGAGTTCCATGCCACCGGCCACGGCCGCGCCGCTCACGGCGGCGATCACCGGCTTGGACAGGCGCAGGCGCGAGGGGCCCATGGGGCCGATCGCGCGCGCGTCGGCGCTGTCGAAGTCCAGGTCGGCCAGCGCGCCGCCCTCGCTCGCCCGCGCGGCGCGGGCGCCGAACTGCAGGTCCCAGCCGGCGCAGAAGTGGCCATTCGCACCGTGGAAGACGGCCACCTTCGCCAACGGGTCGTCCTCGAAGGCGAGAAAGGCCGCGTGCAGTTCGCGCGCGGTGGCCGTGTCCACGGCGTTGCGCACCTCGGGGCGGTCCAGGGTGATGACGCGGATGTCGTCGAGGGATTCGGTACGGATGCTCATGACGCGGCCCTCACCCCAGCCCTCTCCCGCTCGCGGCAGAGGGAGCTTCGTCAGCCCACCAGCCCACGCGCGGCTGCTGCAGCGCGGCATCGAGCTCGGCCGCTTCCACCTCGATCTCCAGCCGCAGCAGGGCCGCCGCCATGGCCTTGCCCAGGTTGTCCAGGCGCAGGTTGCGCGCACCGCCGCCCTGCAGCGCGCCCTTCAGCACGAACTTCATTGCCAGGATGTTGGGCAGGGCCCAGGCGTCCACCTCGCCCGCCAGCCAGGGCGCGAAGTGTTCGCGCACGCGATCGGCCGTGACCTCGCGCTCGAGGATGGCGTAGCCCGCAGCGTTCCAGGCGAACAGGCCGAAGTCCACCCAGTCGGCCTTGTCGCCGCTGCGTGCATGCGCAACGCGGGCCAGGGGAATGCGCGACAGGCTCATGGTGCCTCTCCCAGCAACTCGATCTGCACGCCCGCTTCCACCTCGCCGCGCGCCACCAGCGTCGGCCAGATGCCCAGCAGTTCACTCACGTTGTGCAGCCCCGTGAAACCGCAGGTGTAGGCCGGGCCGCTGAGGCCCATCCACGGAAACAGGCGACCGAAGCCCTCCGCCGCGGCCTTCTCGTTGGTGCGCAGCACCAGCCGTGTCCACAGCTCATTGAGCTGGTTCAGCGCGTCAACCGCCGGCAGCGGCGCCAGCGGCCCGTGCGCCGAATTGAGGCCCGGATACTCCACGTACAACTCCTCGTGCGGCACGCGCCGCTCCTTCAGCAAGGTGCGAATGGTCGCCTGCGCCTGCTGCGACTTGTCCCAGGCGTCGGGCCAGGAAAAGCCCCAGGTCACCTCGGCCTTGTAGCCGTCGCGAAAGCCCGCCACCACCTTCAGCCGATCGCCCGGCGCACGGCCGCGCGCGCCCGTGAGCCGCACGCGGTCCTGCCCCAGGTCGTCCAGGCGGATGCCGCCCATGTCCAGCACCACGTCGGGGCTGTGGTACGCGTGCGGGTCGTGCACCTCGTACAGCAACTGCTGGCGCACGGTGTCGAAGTTGATGCGCCCGCCCGTGCCCGGCGCCTTGGTGATGATCGCGCTGCCATCGGCGCCGACCTCGGCGATGGGGTAGCCGATATGCGCGAGATCGGGAATCGATTGCCAGTGGCCCTGAGCACCGAAGTTGCCACCGCTGCCCTGCCCCGAGCACTCCAGCAGGTGCCCCACCGCGAGGCCCTGCGCCAGGCGGTCGAGTTCGGCGCCTTCCAGCGCGCCCTCGACGCTCCAGCCGTGCGCGTGCGCGATCGGCCCCAGGAACAGGGCCGCGTCCGCCACGCGGCCGGTGATGACGATCTGCGCGCCCTCGTCCAGCGCCTGCACGATGGGATCGGCCCCCAGGTAAGCGTTGGCGAACACCAGGCGCTCGCGCACCGCGTCCACCGACGCGCCGGTGAACAGGTGGGCGAATTCGCCACCGGCACCGCTTGTGTCAGCCAGCCGCGGCAGCACGTCGTCGCCCGTCACCACCGCGATGCGCGCCTTCAGCCCCTTGGCCGCGAAGGCCGCCAGCACCGCCTGCGCCGCGCCGCGCGGGTTCAGCCCGCCCGCATTGCAGACGAAGCGCACGCCGTGGCGCTGCATCAGCGGCCACAGGCGCAACAGCAGCGGCACCACGTCGCGCGCGTAACCCAGGGCAGGGTCGCGCTGGCGGTCCTTCTGCAGGATGGCCAGCGTGAGTTCGGCCAGGTGATCGCTCGCGATGAACTGCACATCGCCGCGTTCGATGCTCGCGGCGATGGGTTCCCAGGCGTCGCCATAGAAGCCCAGGCCGGCGCCGATGCGTACGGTTTTCATGGCCGGTCATCTTCGTGGCGCCTGCGCGACTGCCGATGGGGGAGAACCCCTAGCGGCAGTCCCGGGGAGGACAGCTATAAATCTTCAGCCCCCCGGTGGCAAAACAACGACAGGAGACAGTTCCGTGCAACTGCTGCAACTGCTGATCAGCGGGGCGGCCCAGGGATGCATCTACGGCCTCATCGCGCTGGGCTTCGTGCTCATCTACAAGGCGACCGAGACCGTGAGCTTCGCGCAGGGCGACCTCATGATGGTGGGCGCCTTCGGCGGCCTGCTCACCATGACGCTGCTGGGCTTTCCCTTCTGGCTCTCCGTCATCGCCGCCATCCTCGGCATGGGCCTGTTCGGCATCGTGCTCGAACGCCTGGTGATCCGCCCCATCCTGGGGCAACCCGCCTTTTCCATCGTCATGCTCACCATCGGCGTGGGCTACTTCCTGCGCGGCGTGATCACCATGATCCCCAACATCGGCACCGAGACGCACACGCTGCCGGTGCCCTACGCGGGGCAGGTGCTCAAGCTGGGCGCGCTGGTCATCTCGGCCGAGCAGATCGTGGTGATCGGCGCCACCGCCGTGCTCTGCGCGGTGCTGTTCACCATGTTCCGCTACAGCAAGCTGGGCATCGCCATGCAGGCGGCGTCGCAGAACCAGTTGGCGGCCTACTACATGGGCATTCCGGTCAAGCGGCTCAATGGCCTGGTGTGGGGTCTGGCGGCCGGCGTGGCGGCCATCGCCGGCCTGCTGCTGGCGCCCATCACCTTCGTGCACGCCAACATGGGCTTCATCGGTCTCAAGGCCTTCCCGGCGGCGGTGGTGGGTGGCTTCGGCAGCCTGCCCGGCGCCATCGTGGGTGGTCTCATCATCGGCATCGTCGAGGCCGTCGCGGGCTTCTACCTGCCTGAAGGCTTCAAGGACATCGCACCCTACATCGTGGTGCTGCTCATGCTGGTGCTCAAGCCCAATGGCTTGTTCGGCGAAAAACTCCGCAAGAAGGTCTGAGGCCGAACGATGCGATTCCTCTTCAAGACCCAATACGACCAGGACATCCGCCTCGCCAAGCACGGCGGGCATGTGTTCTGGTACGGCCTGCTGAGCCTGTTCCTGCTGGTGGCGCCCTGGGCCATCGACGAGTACTGGCTCGCTCAACTCACCTTCGTGCTGATCTACGGCATCGTCGGCCTGGGCCTCATGCTGCTGGCCGGGTTCACCGGCCTGTTCTCGCTCGGTCACGCCGCCTTCCTGGGCGTGGGCGCGTACACGCAGGCTGTCATGGTGAACGCGGGCGTGCCCTTCCCCATCGCCCTGGCCTGCGCGGGCCTGCTGGCAGCCGCCGTGGGCGTGGTGGTGGGTCTGCCCGCGCTGCGCGTCAAGGGCATCTACCTGGGCATGGCCACCCTGGCCTTCGGCTTCATCGTCGAAGAGGGCATGGCGCGCTGGGAATCGGTCACCGGCGGCAACAAGGGGCTGATGGTCAACTACCCCTCGCTCTTCGGCTGGGACCTCGACTCCACCAACGAGTTCTATTTCCTCTGCCTGGTGGTGTGCGTGCTCAGCACCCTGGCCATCGTCAACCTCATGCGCTCGTCCACCGGCCGCGCGTTCGTGGCCATCCGCGACTCGGAGATCTCCGCGCAGAGCATGGGCATCCACCTGGCGCGCTACAAGACCCTGTCCTTCGCGCTGTCGGCTGCCCTGGCGGGCCTGGGCGGCGCGCTCTACGCGCACAAGATCCAGTTCCTCTCGCCGGAACAGTTCTCCATCATCCAGTCGATCGACCTGCTGCTGATGGTGGTCATCGGCGGGCTGGGCTCCATCCACGGCGCCTTCCTCGGCGCCATCTTCCTCATCGTCATGCCGCAGCTCATCGCGCTCGGCAAGGACGTGCTACCCGAGGCCATCGGCCAGTCCGCCGGTCTGCAGGGCGCGGTGTACGGCGCGGTGCTCATCGCCTTCGTGCTGTTCGAGCCCATGGGGCTGTACGGGCGCTGGCTCAAGATCCGCGCGTACTTCCAGCTCTTCCCGTTCTACCGCCAGGGCATGTTCAAGCGGCAGAAGTCGTTCCAGAAATCGGACCGCCTGAAATGAGCTTCCACCTCGTTCTGCCCGCGGATCGAACTGGCCGGGGCTTCACTTCTCGCCGCCAACCACGTTGGCGCGCAGATATCCCGAGCGCGGCGAGGGCGGTGGTGGACAGGGGGGAAGGGCGCAGCGAAATAAAGGAGGAGGACGGCGCAGCCGTCCGGGGGACATTCGCGGAGCCCTTCCCCCCTGGCCGCCGCCGCCCGGTGTCTCCGGAGAAAACGGCACCCCATCAGGCGACACCATGAACGACACCCTGCTCTCAGCCAAGAACCTCAGCGTGCGCTTCGGTGGCGTGCTGGCGGTCAACAACGTGAGCTTCGACGTGAAGAAGGGCGAGGTGTTCACCCTCATCGGCCCCAACGGCGCGGGCAAGACCACGGTGTTCAACCTCATCAGCCGCATCTACACGCCCACCACCGGCACCATCGACTACGCCGGCCACGGCGGCCCCGTGCGCCTGACGGACCAGGCGCCGCACACCATCGCCCGCCTGGGCATCGCGCGCACCTTCCAGAACATCGAGCTGTTCGAGCACGCCACGGTGCTGCAGAACCTGCTGATCGGCCGCCACACGCACCGCAAGACGGGCCTGTGGAGCGAGCTCTTCTTCACCGGCAAGACGCGCGCGGCCGAGATCGAGGCGCGCGAGAAGGTCGAGCACGTCATCGACCTGCTGGACCTGCAGCACCACCGCGAAAGCCTGGTGGCCGGCCTGCCCTACGGCGTGCGCAAGGTGGTGGAACTGGCGCGCGCCCTGTGCACCGAGCCGCGCCTGCTGCTGCTCGACGAACCCTCCTCCGGCCTGAACGTGGAAGAGACCGAGGACATGGCCTTCTGGATCACCGACATCAAGAACGAGCTCGGCATCACGGTGCTGATGGTGGAGCACGACATGAGTCTGGTGTCCAAGGTATCCGACCGGGTGCTGGCCATGAGCATGGGCACCGAGCTGGCCACCGGCACGCCGGCCGAGGTGCAGGCCGACCCGGGCGTGATCGAGGCCTACCTGGGCAGCGTGGACGACGTGTCCAGCCTGCGCCGCGAGAACCACAAGACGTCCCACAAGGTGTCCGCATGAGCGTTCCGACGAGCGACGCCCCCGTCCTCAAGCTCTCCAACGTCGAGAGCGCCTACGGCCCCATCAAGGCCATCCGCGGCGTGAGCCTGCAGGTGCGCCGCGGAGAGATCGCCACCGTGCTGGGCAGCAACGGTGCGGGCAAGACCACCATCCTCAAGACCATCAGCGGCATCATCGACCCGCGCAAGGGCTCGGTGGAGTTCAAGGGCGAGAACATCACCGCGCTGGACCCGGCGCACATCGTGCAGCAGGGCCTGCTGCACGTGCCCGAGGGGCGCGAGGTGTTCCCGCTGCTCAGCGTGCGCGACAACCTGCTCATGGGTGCCTACACCCGCAAGGACCGTGACGGCGTGGCGCGCGACATGGAGATGGTGTTCGGCTACTTCCCCATCCTGAGGGAACGCGCCACGCAGGACGCCGGCCTGCTCTCGGGCGGGCAACAGCAGATGCTGGCCATCAGCCGCGCGCTCATGGCCAACCCCGATCTGATCCTGCTCGACGAGCCCAGCCTGGGCCTGTCGCCCAAGCTCACCAAGGAAATCTTCGAGATCGTGGTGCGCATCAACCGCGAGCGCGGCACCACCATCCTGCTGGTGGAGCAGAACGCCAACATGGCGCTCAACGCGGCCGACTACGGCTACGTGCTGGAGAACGGCCGCATCGTGATGGAAGACACCTGCGCCCACCTGCGCGAGAAGGACGACATCAAGGAGTTCTACCTCGGCATGAAGGAAGCCGGCGTGCGCGCCGACCGCCGCTGGAAGAAGAAAAAGAACTGGCGCTGAAACAAGCGGAGACACGTCATGAGCACCCTTTGGGACCTCTCCCACATCCAGCCCGAGACACGGATCGTCATGGAAGGCGGCACCATTCCCGCGCTGTTCTGGAACGCCGTGAAGGCGCGCGGCCCGAAGGTGTGGATGCGCCAGAAGGACATGGGCCTGTGGCGCAGCTGGACCTGGGACCAGACCGGTCAGGCCGTGCGCGAGATCGCCCACGGCCTCATGGCCCTGGGCTTCGCACCGAAGGACACCGCCTCCATCCTGTCCAACACCACCATCGAATGGGTGCTGGCCGACCTGGCCGTGCTCAGCGCTGGCGGCGTGGCCAACGGCATCTACCCCACCGACGCACCCGAGCAGGTGCACTACCTGTGCGAAGACTCGCGCACCACCGTGCTGTTCGCGGAGGACGAGGAGCAGCTCGACAAGGCCCTGGCCGTGCGCGATCAGCTGCCGCTGCTCAAAAAGATCGTGGTGGTCGACATGGAGGGCCTGCGCGACTTCCATGACGAGCAGGTGATCAGCCTGGACGCCCTGCGCACCTTGGGCCGCGAGCACCTGGCGCAACACCCGCACATGCTGGAACAGCGCGTGGCCGGCGTGAACCCCGACGACCTGGCCATCCTGGTCTACACCTCGGGCACCACCGGCAAACCCAAGGGCGCCATGCACTCGCACAAGGGCCTGGTCTACACCGTGCGCGGCTACAACACGCTGATCGCGCGCGACGAGAACGACGAGTGCATGTGCTTCCTGCCGCTGTGCCACATCGCCGAGCGCATGGGCGGCGAGTACTTCTCGCTCTACACCGGCGCGCGGCTGAACTTCGTGGAGAACCCCGAGACCGTGCCCGAGAACGTGCGCGAGATCGCGCCCACCGTGTTCACCGCCGTGCCGCGCGTGTGGGAGAAGTTCTACTCCGGCGTGATGATCGCGTTGAAGGAGGCGAGCCGCCTGCAACAAGCCGCCTACGCCTGGGCCATTGGCGTGGGCCAGCAGGTGGCCGACCACGTGCTCAAGGGCGAGGCCGTGCCCGGTGGCCTGCGACTGCGCTTCAAGCTCGCGCGCCTGCTGGTGCTGGACAACGTGCGCAAGCTCATCGGCATCCACCGCTCGCGCTTCCTCGTCACGGGCGCGGCGCCCATCTCGCCCGAGCTGGTGCGCTGGTACCTCGCACTGGGCGTGCCCATGCTCGAGGTCTGGGGCATGACCGAAACCTGCGGCGCCTCCACCGGCGTGCCGGCGCAGCGCATCAAGCCCGGCAGCATCGGCCCGGCCGCGCAGTACAACGAGGTGAAGCTCGACCCGCAGACCGGCGAGATCCTGGTGCGCGGGCCCAACGTGTTCATGGGCTACCTGAACCTGCCCGAGAAAACCGCCGAGACCATCGACGCCGAGGGCTGGCTGCACACGGGCGACGTGGGCGTGGTGGACGAGGAAGGCTTCTTCCGCATCACCGACCGCATGAAGGACATCATCATCACGGCCGGCGGGAAGAACATCACCCCCAGCGAGATCGAGAACGAACTGAAGTTCTCGCCCTACGTCACCGACGCCGTCGTCATCGGCGACCAGCGCCCCTACCTCACGGTGATCATCATGATCGACCAGGAGAACGTGGAGAAGTTCGCGCAGGACAACGACGTGCCCTTCTCCAACTACGCCAGCCTCACCCGCTCGCCCGAGGTGCAGCAACTCATCCAGACCCTCATCGACGCCACCAACCGCAAGTTCGCGCGCGTCGAGCAGATCAAGAAGTTCTGGCTGCTCGACACCCAGCTCACTGCCGAGGACGAGGAGCTCACGCCGACCATGAAGCTCAAGCGCAAGCTCGTGCAGAAGAAGTACGCCGAGCAGATCGAGGCCATGTACCACTGAGGCCGCCCGCGCGGCCGCACCACCCGAGGAGACCCGCGCCATGAAGACATTGCACACCCTCACCGCGTTTGCGCTGGCGTTGTCCGCCGGCGCCGCCCTGGCCCAGACGCAGGGCGTGAGCAAGGACGAAATCGTCCTCGGCTCCATCCAGGACCTGTCGGGCCCGCTGGCCGGTTTCGGCAAGTCCGTGCGGCTGGGCATGGTGCTGCGCGTGGACGAGATCAACGAGCAGGGCGGCATCAACGGCCGCAAGCTCAAGCTCATCGTCGAAGACGCCAAGTACGACCCGCGCAACGCCGTGCTGGCGGCGCAGAAGCTGGTCAACCAGGACAAGATCTTCGCCATGGTGGCCCACCTGGGCACGGCGCAGAACATGGCCGCCATGCCGGTGCAGTTCCAGAAGAACGTCGTCAACTTCCTGCCCGTGACGGCCGCGCGCGAGATGTACGAGCCCTTCCACAAGCTCAAGTTCGCCAACATCGGCCCCTACTACGAGCAGATGCGCACCTTCCTGCCGCGCATGGTGCAGGAGAAGAAGCCCAAGGCGGTGTGCGCCATCTACCAGGACGACGAGTTCGGCCTGGAGGTGCTGCGTGGCGCGGAAGAAGGCCTGAAGGCCGTGAACCTGCAGATGGTGGAGAAGACCTCGTTCAAGCGCGGCGCCACCGACTTCTCCTCGCAGGTGGCGCGCATGAAGGCCGCCAACTGCGACTTCATCGTGCTCGGCACCATCATCCGCGAGACCATCGGCACCATTGCCACCGCGCGCAAGCTCGATTTCAACCCCACCTTCTTCGGCTCGCAGGCCGCCTACACCGACCTCATCCACAAGCTGGGCGGACCGGCCATGAACGGCCTGTACGCCACCATGACGACCCAGCACCCCTACCTGGACGAGGCCGCGCAGCCGATCCGCTTCTGGGCCAACAAGTACAAGACCAGGTTCAACGAAGACCCCAACGTCTTCTCTGTCTACGGCTACAACGCCATTGACATCTTCGCGCGCGCCGCCGGCAAGACCGGCGCCAACCTCACCACCGACAGCTTCGTGAAAACCATGGACAGCCTGAGCGTGCCGACCGACATCTTCGGCTCGCCGCCGCTCAGCTTCAGCCCGCAGCGACGCTACGGCAGCATGGCCATGCGCCTGTCGCAGATCCAGGACGGCCGCTGGAAGGTCGTCTCCGATTACGTGAACAAGTGATGTCGCCAGGGCGGCGCGAGGAAGGGTTTTTCCGCATCACCGCCCCTGTGAAACGGCCCATCATCCCCGCGAGAACAAGCCTCTTCCACCCTTGAAGGAGACAGCAGCGATGAAGACGACATTGAGCCTGATCGGCGCGGCCATCGCGCTGGGCACCGCCGGCGCCGCGCTGGCGCAAAACCAGGGCGTGAGCAAGGACGAGATCGTCCTCGGCTCCATCCAGGACCTCTCCGGTCCCATCGCCGGCTTCGGCAAACAGGTGCGTCTGGGCATGATGCTGCGCGTGGACGAGGCCAATGAACAGGGCGGCGTCAACGGCCGCAAGCTCAAGCTCATCGTCGAGGACTCCAAATACGACCCGCGCAACGCCGTGCTGGCGGCGCAGAAGCTGGTCAACCAGGACAAGATCTTCATGATGGTGGGCCACATCGGCACGGCGCAGAACATGGCCGCCATGCCGGTGCAGTTCCAGAAGAACGTCATCAATTTCTTCCCCGTCACCGCCGCGCGCGAGATGTACGAGCCCTTCCACAAGCTCAAGTACAGCTTCGCCGCCACCTACTACGACCAGATGCGCGTGGCCGTGCCCCGCCTGGCCAAAGAGAAGAACGCCAAGAAGGTCTGCACCATGTACCAGGACGACGAGTTCGGCCTGGAGGTCAAGCGCGGCGCGGAAGACGGCCTGAAGGCCGCCGGCATGGCGCTCGCAGTGGAGACCAGCTACAAGCGCGGCGCCACCGACTTCTCCTCGCAGATGCAGAAGCTCGCCTCCGAGCAGTGCGACATGGTCGTGCTGGGCACGATCATCCGCGAGACCATCGGCGGCATCGCCACGGCCAAGCGCCTGGGCTTCAACCCCACCTTCATCGGCTCCAGCGCGGCCTACACCGACCTCATCCACAAGCTCGGCGGCCCAGCCATGAACGGCCTGTACGCCACCATGACGGTGCAGCACCCCTACCTGGACGCGGCCTCGCAGCCCATCCGCTTCTGGGCCAACAAGTACCAGACCAAGTTCAACGAAGAACCCACGGTGTTCTCGGTCTACGGCTACTCGGCCATCGACAGCTTCATCCGCGCCGCCAGCAAGGCCGGCAACAACCTCAGCACCGAGAGCTTCATCAAGGCCATGGACACCATGACCATCCCGCCCGACATCTTCGGCAGCGCCGAGATGACCTTCACCGCGCAAAAGCGCCTGGGCAGCAACGCCACGCGCATGTCGCTGCTGGAGAACAACCGCTGGAAGGTGGTCACGGAGTACATGAACACCAACGCCGCCAAGTGATTGATGGCCTGACAGCTTCCTGAGACTTCGCGCCGCCCGGTCAACGGGCCATGCGCGGCAGCCGTCGGTGTCGCAAGCCCCGGTGGCTTTTTTTTTGGTTCGCGTACGGAGCAGCAGTGGTGGGCCCGGCTCAGGTGGCCGGCAGCGTCCACCAGAAACGCGCGCCTTCGCCCATGCGCGCGCTGGCGCCCACCTCGCCGCCGTGCTGCTGCACCACGCGGCGCACCACCGTCAGGCCCAGGCCGGTGCCGGGCACGTCTTCGCCGGCCAGGCGATTGAATGGCTGGAACAGTTCGTCCGCGCGCGCCTCATCGAATCCCGGTCCGTTGTCGATCACCGCGAAGCGCCAGGCGCCGTTCTCGCGCTTCGCGTCCACGGCCATCGCCAGGCCGGGCCGGCCCTGACCGTACTTGAGCGCGTTGCCCACCAGGTTGGTCACCACGTGTGCCATCAGGCCGCGGTCCGCCTCCACCACGGGCAGGCTGCCCACGCGCACCGCCTGGCGCGCCAGCGGGTATTCCATGGCCAGTTGCTCCACGCACTCGCGCACCAGCTCGCCAAAATCCACCCGCGCCTTCTGCAGGGCCTGCTGCTCCACGCGCGCCAGGTCCAGCAGATCGCTCACCATGCGGCTGGCGCGCAGCGACTCATGGCCCAGCTTGCGCACCAGCGGCAAGGCCTGGGCGGGCTGGCCCTCCTCGATCGCCTCGCGCGCCATCTCGCTCAGGCCGTGGATGTTGCGCAGCGGCCCGCGCAGGTCGTGCGAGACCATGCCGGAGAAGGCGCGCAGGCCCTGGTTGAGCGCCTCCAGCTGGGCCGTGCGCTCGTGCACCACGCGGTCCAGGCCGTCGGCCAGGCGCTGCAGCTCCGCCTCGGCCTGTTCGCTGCGGTGCAGCTCACGCGCCAGGCGGCGCGCGTCGCGCTGCAGGATCAGCGTGAGCACAAAGAAATAGACCACCACGATGGGCAGCGGCGTGAGTTCACGAAACGCCTTCACGTCCATGCCCACGCGCATGGCCGCGAACAGCAGCAGCGGCTGAACCAGGAACGCGCCGGCCAGGGCCAGCTGCCCGCTCCAGCGCTCCCGCCACCAATGCCACAGCAGCCACAGTGCCGCCACCAGCAGCACGCCGGCCGAGGCCAGCGGCCCCCGGAACGGGTTGCCAGACAACAGCGTCACCACCGTGGCGACCCAGACAAAGCCCACCGCACACAGCAGAACGAAGCGCGTCCATTGCCGGTCGGTGCGGTGCGTCAGGTAGGTGTGCAGGCCGACCAATAGCGCTGCCAGGGCGATCACCACCGCGGAGGCGGCCGGCGCGCCGATGACCTCGGGGCTGGCGCCGAAGAAGCGCTGCGCCACGCGAAACACCAGCGCGGATGCGCCAAACAGAATGGCCGAGCCGGCCAGCCAGCGCACGTAGGGCCATGATTCCCGGTGCGAATAGGCAATGAAGATCACGCCCAGCAAAGCCACGAGCGCGCCGGTCATGAAACGCAGATCGCCGAAGAGTGTGAGCCAGTCCATCCTGCCGGGAAGTGCCGAAACCGCCGCAGTGTGACATATGGATACACGCACGCCAGCGGGTTGTCACGGATGTCGTCGGCGCGCCGCGACGGGGCCACCCACAATGCCTCGATGAGCCCCGACACCGCCCGCTGGCTGGCCGACGCCCTGCTCGCCCTGCATGTGTCGGTGGTGCTCTTCGTGGTGGGCCTGCTGCCACTGGTGCTGGCCGGCGGCGCGCTGGGCTGGCGCTGGGTGCGCCGCTTCGGCCTGCGCGCCACGCACCTGGCGCTCATGCTTTTCATCGCCGCCCAGGCCTGGCTGGGGCAGCTTTGCCCGCTCACCGTGTGGGAGCAGGACCTGCGCCGCATCGCCGGCCAGGCCAGCTACCGCGAGAGCTTCATCGAACACTGGCTCTCACGGCTGCTGTACTGGGACGCGCCCTGGTGGGTGTTCGTGGCCGCGTACACGGCCTTCGCCGGGCTGGTGGGGCTGGCGTGGTGGTGGGTGCGGCCAGTCAGGCGTCCGAACTAACCATGCAAATTCTCCACAGCGTGGAAGATTTGCAAGGTTCGCGACCGGCAGCCGCCGTCAAAGCCCGAACACCCTGAGCGCGTTCCCGCCGCGCACCGCCTCGCGCACATCCGCCCCCAGCGCGTCGACTTTGCCCAGCGCGCCCCGCGCGTCGTGCACCTGGTGCGGCCAGTCGGTGCCCAGCATCACCTGCGAGGCGCCCACCACGGACACCAGGTACTGCAGCGAACGCGGGTCGTAGGTGATGCTGTCGTAGTAAATGTGGCGCAGGTAGTCGGTGGGCTTGCGCTTCATGCGCCGGCGCTCGGCAATCTCCACCTCGTCGCCCTTCTCGAAACGGCCCACCAGGTAAGGCAGCGTGCCGCCGCCGTGCGAGGCGATCAGCTTCATGTTCGGGAAGCGGTCGAAGAAGCCGTCGAAGATCATGCGGGTGAAGGCCAGCGTGGTGTCGAACATGAAGCCCACCGACCAGCTCAGGTCGTACTTCGTCATGTCCATCAGGTCCACGCCCGGCGGGTCGGTGGGGTGCACCAGCACCGGCAGACCGCGCTGGTCGATGGCCGCCCATACGGGCTCGAAGAACGGGTCGGTGAGGCTGCGGCCCGAGATGTTGGCCAGCACCATCACGCCCACCGCGCCGTTCGCGCAGGAACGCTCCAGCTCCTGCACCGCGCGCTCCGGGTACTCCCAGGGCAGCGAGGTGAACCAGCGGATGCGGTCCGGGTACTGCGCCTGCGCGCGCGCCATGGCGTCGTTCGACTCCACCGCCGCCTGGCAGCTCGTGGCCTCGTCGCCCCAGTACACGTTGGGGCAGGTCAGCGACACGATGGAGATGTCGATGCCCGCCGCGTCCATCTGCTGGATGCGCAGCGCGTAATCGAAGTGGCCGGGCTGCGGAATCGCCACCGGCGTGTTGCCGCGAAAGATCTCGTCCTGCCCGTCGGGCCGGCGCTGGATGTTGTAGGCCCCGCCCTTGGCCTTCAGCAATTCCAGCCAGGCGGGTGTGTACATGTGGGTGTGAACGTCGATGACGGGCATGTCTTGTCTCCGGTGTTGTTGTGCTGCGGCCCGGCGCGAAGCGGACCGTAAGCAAGCATACCTTCTGGGGAAAACACGCATGCGTCCATCTGGTGCGCCATCCCAGAATCGGTGCACCACAACAAGGAGACACGCATGCAACGCCGACACTTCCACGCCCTGGCGGGCGCTGCCCTGCTGACCGCCGCACAACTGGGGTTGCCCAACCTGGCCCACGCGCAAGACGGCGGTACCTTGCGCGTGTGGGTGGGCTTTCCACCGGGCGGATCGGTGGACACGGTGGCGCGCATCGTGGCCGAGAAGATGAAGGACACGCTCAAGCAAAACGTGATCGTGGAGAACAAGCCCGGTGCGGGCGGGCGCCTGGCGCTGGGCGAACTGCGGCGCGCCGCCCCCGATGGCAACACCATCATCCTGGCGCCCAGCGGCGCGCTGGTGATCTCGCCCTACCTGTACAGCAACCTCGGCTACGACCCCATCAAGGACTTCACGCCCATCGCACGCGCCACGGTGTTCGACTTCGCCGTCACCGCCGGCCCCGGCGCGCCACAGGGCAACTTGAAGGCCGTGCTCGACTGGATGAAGGCCAACCCCACCAAGGCCAGCTACGGCACATCGGGCGCGGGCACGGTGCCGCACTTCGCGGGCCTGCTCATCGGCCAGGCCACGGGCGTGCCCATGACGCACGTGGCCTACCGCGGCGGCGCACCCGCCGCGCAGGACCTGCTGGGCGGGCAGATCCCGCTGATGGTGGACACCGCGTCCGAGACCATCGAACACCACCGCGCGGGCCGCCTGCGCATCCTGGCTGTCACGGGCGAACAGCGCTCCGCCGCGCTGCCCGACGTGCCCACGCTCAAGGAGCAAGGCATCAACATGGCGGCCGACGCCTTCTTCGCCTACTTCGGCCCTGCGGGCCTGAACCCTCAGACCGCGGAGCGCATCAGCCAGGCGGTGGCGCAGGCGCTGGCCGACCCGGGCATCCAGGAAAAGATCCGCGGGTACGGGCTGGTGCCCAGCCACGCGGGGCCGGCGGCCACGGGGGCGATGGTGGCGGAGCACCTGAAGCGGTGGGAGGCGCCGGTGAAGGCGTCGGGGTTCAAGCCGGAGTGAGGGTCTCGACAACGGCGAGTAGCGGCCGGTTCATGAAAGCAACCACGTTGGATTGATTCACAAATACTCTATAGGGGTACCGTATAACGCAGGATTTCGACTTGCGAGGTACGCGGTATGCCCTCTTACTACTGGGTCAATCAAGGAGGAACGTTCGAGGAAGAACGGAAGGCGGGATTGTTGTGGGCACCTGAGCGCACAAGTACCGGCTCGAGACTTGTGCATTGGGACACCATGACCGAGCTCTTGCCCGAAGATATGGTGTTCAACTACGCCAACGGGGCCATTCGCGCGTATGCCATCGTCAACAGCGCGGCAGTCTCAATGATGCGTCCGTATGACGTCGGGTCTCCATATTCATCTGCTCAAGGAGGCCGAGTGGTTATGTGCAGCTATCGGACTCTTCGATCGCCCATCCCTCTCACTGCTGTTACCGCCAATGAGGCACTAAGAGTTGAGCTCCAATCGGGACGAAATCCAGTTCTCGATCGCCGCGGTGCTGTGGCGCAAAAGTACCTATGCGCCATCTCACCAATCGCTGGCCAACTAGTGGCGTCTTTAGGTGACATCTCCCCTCCGCCGACCAAAAGTCCCACGCCTGCGCTTACACCCACAGAAGTGAGCCGTCTTGTTGACGCCCGACTCGGTCAAGGCAAGTTTCGAGACGAGTTACTGATCGAATTCAATGGCAAATGCCCCGTTACGGGGCTGGCGATCCCTGACCTGCTAAGGGCATCGCACATCAAGGCTTGGACTCAAGCCGACAATCACGAACGGCTTGATAGGAATAACGGCTTGTTGCTCGCGGCGGGTGTCGACGCGGCGTTTGACAAAGGGTACATCGCGTTCTCTGACAACGGTGAACTCCTAGTGAGTTCCAGACTGTCCCTGTTCCATCGAACTGCACTAGGTATTCCCACGGGCACGTACACGCTGCAGAGGGAGTTCATAACTCCTCAGCGCCGTCAGCATTTGGAGTTTCACCGAGCGAAGTACGGTCTTTGACCTCGGCTCGAGCAGGCTCATTAAAGGCACGTTGTCAGGCGCAACAAAGGACGTTTGAGCGAATAGCAGCAATTGTCACAAGTGTCAGCGTCTGCCTCCACCCATTCAGGGTGTCCACGCTAAGTGCTCTGGCCACCACAGCGCCGTAGCCGCTGACCCCGACGCAGCTATCTGCGTCGCAGGCCACAACAGCGTATAGAGCAGTGCAATCACTTCGCGCAAGCCGAATGCCCCCAACCGATTCCTGGCAAGGAACGCTGCCCATTGCCGCTGCTTCGCCTCGTCGTCAGCAAACGCCGATTGCAGCGCCAGTGGCGGCTCCGCCGGCAACTCCGTGCGTCGGCGCTCAAACGTGGCGGCAATGGCGCGTGCCAGGGTCGCACCATCAAGCGACGTTCTTCGCGCGATCGTCGCGATGTCATGGAAGTCCTTCATGCGGCTGTTCGCGGCGCCCAGCGTGACCATGGCTTGGTATTTCTCTGCGATCACGGTGTAGACGGGATAGACCCGGAGCCGGGGCGCGTCGAAGTCGGGTAGTAGAGGCGGGTAGGCAACAAGCTCGGGGTCCGGCGTGACGGCATCGCCAAACCCCACATCCACTTGAAGCGAACAGCGGGTAGTGCCAATGCGGCCGACCAGCCGCACACGAATGCCTCCGTAGGCGTTGTGCTCGCGGATCGGATCAGCGCGAATCGACTCGGCATCGAACACGATCCCGTCATCGAGTTCGATGGTTGCAATTTCTCGAAACGTCGCCGTCAAGTGCTCAACATCGTCGGGACCGAAGGCCAGCAGGTCGGCGTCTCGCGTGGGGCGATGCGGCTGGTCGTACCACAGCGAGAACAGCAAAGCCCCTTTGAGGAGAAACCGATCGGCATGCCGCGAATGGGCCAGGCGATCAAGCAGCCGCTCCAGCCCGAAGCGGTTGAGCACCAGGCTGTAGTCCTCGCCGCCCTGCTTGGCCCTGTCAAGCAAACGCGCCAGCAGGGACGCGGGACTTCGTCGATGATTCACGCCGTCAATGCTTCCAGGTAGGGCAGCATTACGCGCTCCACCCGATTGATGCGCGCGAAATGCGTCAGTTCGTCCATGGACACCAGCCGCCGTTGCCAAGCGTCCTTAAGCGCTTCCAGCGCCACGTCGAGACCGATCTTGTGGCGAAACTTGAAGCAGTCGGAGATTGTCTTGGCCACGCCGTACACGCGAATCGGGGCACCTTCATCCATCACGGTTTCGATACCTTCGCTGTAGGCGGCATCGCGCAGCCGCACGATGCGCAGCGCGGGGTAGTCCACGGACGGTGAACGCACCCCCTCCGGCAGCGCCAGCCACACCTCGTGTGGCGCTTGCGACCCCAGCTCGTGAAAGCGCAGTGCCGACAGCAGGCAGATCACCGCCTTGGGTACGCGCCGGCAGACTTCAACAAGCGATTGGTGCTCTGTGAGGGGCGCATCGGGCAGGCTGTATACGCCCCTGGCCACACGAACCAGTCGCCCGGCCTGCTGCAGCTTGATCAGTAGCTGCGGCGACACGCCGATGTCGCGCGCGTCCGCACCACGCAGCAGCCGCCTGCTGGCCGCAAGCTCAAGAAGACGGTCCGTGTCGCTGGGAAGCACGATGGTTTGAAAACGACATTACTTTTCAATAAGTATAGACATTTTCAAACCCATGATGTGCTGCGACGCCCTCTCACCTCCGCCGCCCATACCGCCCCGCCCGCCGCTTCCGCTGCTCATCCCTCAAGCGCTGCCGGTCGCCACTGTCGAGCGCCTCGTCGCGCTGGTTGAGGAGGTCGGCGGCGGCGCGGGCATCGGGGTCATTGGCCAGCTTCTCGGCCGCGATGCGGGCGCCGAAGAAGTCGGCCAGCTCGATGGGCGAGCGGTTCTGCGGCTCGCTCCCCGCCAGTGGCTGCGGCACGCGCGCGCCCGGCTTTCTGAACAAGGCCCGGCTCTCCTCGCTGTCGGCGTCCAGTTCGGCCGCGGCGATGTCCGCGTTGACGGTGCAGATGGGGTCGCCGCGCAGGGTGGTGGCGAGCGAAGGGGATGGGGCACGGACTTTCATGGGGGAAGCGCGGGTGGCGACGGCCGAAGGAGGCCGTGAGTGACCGGCTGAACGCGTGGGTTGCACGCCCACCTTGGCCAATCGGACGACGCCTTCCGCTCCCGGCTTGCGCCACCTCAAGGTGCGTTGTGCCCGGACGCACGAGCATCACCGGACCGACCTGCCGCCGCTCCCGTGCCCCCATGGCCAGCCC
>NZ_CCAE010000046.1 GCF_000723405.1 Hydrogenophaga intermedia
CCCATGATGCGGCGCAGAAGGGACCCGCCATGAACCACCCCCGCCACCCCCGCCTCTTCGGCGACCACTTCCTGACCAGCCTGACCGACGAAGAGCAAACGGTGGTGCAGCGCGTGCGCGAGCTCTGCCGGGACACGCTCGGACCGAACGCCGCCGAGGTGGCGCAACAGGACGTCTTCGCCTGGGAAAACTTCCGCCTGCTGGCCCGCGAGGGCATCGTCGGCACCGCCTTTCCGCGCCGGTTCGGCGGCACCGATGCCCGCCAGCAACTGCGCGTGCGCATCATCGAGGAGCTGGGCCGCGTGTGCAGCACCTCGGCCTCGCTCATCACGGGCACCGACCTGTCCAGCCGCGCCATCGTGGCCGGCGCCAGCGAGGCGCTGCAGGAGCAACTGGTGCCCGGCCTGTGCACCGGCGAACTGCAGGCCGCGTTCGGCCTGACGGAGCCCGAGGCCGGCTCCGACGTGCGCGGCCTGCAGACCCGGTTCCGGCGCACGTCCGAGGGGTACCGCATCACGGGCCGCAAGAAGTTCATCACCCGCGCGAGCACGGCCGACTGGTTCGTGATCGTGGGATGCGCCGAGGACGATCCGTCGACCTTCCTGGCCGCGCTGGTGCCGCGCGACGCGCCCGGCTTCTCCATCGGCCCCGAAGTGGGCAAGCTGGGCTGGTACGGCGTGCCCATCTCGTCGCTGACGCTGAACGACGTGGCCGTGCCGGCCTCGCACCGCCTGGGCGCCGAGGGCGAAGGCTTCAGCCTGGCGCAGGACGCCCTGCTGCGCGCACGCATCGGCCACGCCGCCATGGCGCTGGGCCGCGCGATCGGCGCGGTGGAGATCGCCGCCGCCTACGCCAGCGACCGCAGCAGCTTCGGCAAGGCCCTGGGAGAGCACCAGGGCGTGCAGTGGATGCTGGCCGACATGGTGACCTCGATCGAGGCCTCGCGCGCGCTGCTGGCGCTGACGGCGCAGAAGTACGACAACGGCGACACCGACGTGGCGACCTACGCGTCCATGGCCAAGCTGCAGGCCACCGACCTGTGCATGAAAGTCGTCACCGATGCGCTGCAACTCACCGGCGGGCGCGGCTACCTGCAGGACTTCCCCCTGGAACGCTTCTTCCGCGACGCCAAGCTCAATCAGATCGGCGAAGGCGCCAGTGAAGTGCACAAGACCGTGATCGGCCGCGACTGGATGCGGCGCGCGCGGTCCGCCGAACGCAACCCCTGCCTGCGCGAGGGGTCCCTCGTGGACTACTGACAAAGACCGACGCCCCATGACCGCCCCCGACGCCGCCCTCCCGACATCATTCCGCGCCGTTCGCACCCACGTGGTGGACGGCCGCACCGAAAGCCGCCTGGAAGCACTCACGCTGGACGAACTCAGCCCTGGCGAGGTGGTGATCCGCAACCGCTACGCGGGCGTCAACTTCAAGGACTGCCTATCGCTGCACGGCAAGGCGAAGATCATCACCGGCTTTCCCCGCGTGGCCGGCATCGAGCTGGTGGGCGACGTGTTGCACTCGGACGCCGCCGGCATCGCGCCGGGCCAGACCGTGCTGGTGCACGGCTTCCAGACCGGCATCGCCTTCGACGGCGCCTTCTCGGAGGTGGTCCGTGTGCCCGCGGCCCACGTGCACGCCCTGCCCGCCGGGCTGACGCCGCTGGAATGCGCCACCCTGGGCGTGCCGGCCTTCACCGCGGCCATGGCCCTGGAGCGCTTTCAGATGGAAGGCCTGCGTCCGGACTCGGGGCCCGTGGCCATCACCGGCGCGGGCGGCGCCGTGGCGCTGATGGCCATGGGCATCCTGGCGCGCACGGGTCACCAGGTGGTGGCGATCACGCGCCGCATGGAGCAGGCCGATGCCCTGCGCGCCGCTGGCGCGAGCGAGGTGCTCGACGCGAGCGAGCTGCTGGCCGCGCCCCCGCGCGCGCTGGAGAAGCCCCGCTTCGCGGCGGCCATCGACAACGTCGGCGGGCCCATGCTCTCCTGGTTGCTGCGCTCCACTCAGGACCAGGGCTGCGTGGCCTGCGTGGGCAATGCGGCCAGCAACAGTTTCGATGGCAGCGTGCTGCCCTTCATCATGCGATCGGTCAAGCTCGTGGGCATCGTGGCCAACGCGCCCTGGGAGCAACGCCACCGGCTGTGGGCCCGCCTGGGCAGCGACTGGAAGCCCGATGTCGAGCGAATCATTCCGCAACTGAGCTTCATCACCCTGGACGAGCTGCTGCCCTTCAGCGAGGCGCAACTTGCGGGCCGCAACTCGGGCCGCGCACTGCTGAGGTTCGACACGCCATGACCCGGAACATCACCACCCGCCCGCGCGGCCAGTACTTCGACGAGTTCGCCGTCGGCGATCGCTTCCAGACCGCGCGGCGCACCATCACGCAAGCCGACATCGTGAACTTCGCTGGTGTGTCGGGCGACTTCAACGCCCCGCACATGGACCATGAGTTCTGCCGCACGCAACCCTATGGCGAGCCCATTGCGCACGGCCCGCTGGTGTTCGCCGTGTCCACCGGGCTGCTGTGCCAGTCGGGCCTGAACGACGGCACGCTGGTGGCCATGCTCGGCATCGACAAGTGGCGCATCCACGCGCCGGTGAAAGTGGGCGACACCTTGCACCTCACGATGGAGGTGATCGAGACGCGCCTCACCAGCCAGGGCGACCGCGGCGTGGTGGGCTTTCGGCGCGAGATCGTGAACCAGCGGGGTGTGGCCGTGCACACCATGGAGGTGCAGTGCATGTACCTGCGCGACCCCGATCGCGCACCGTTGCCGAACTGAGTTTCAGACCACGCCCTGCGCCCGCAGGCGCTCCAGTTCCTCGCCACCGATCCCGAACGCGCCGTACACCTCGGCGTTGTGCTCGCCCACCGACGGCCCGGTGCGCGGCAGCTTCATCTCACGCCCCACCACGCGCGGCACGATGCAGGGCGCGGGCAGGCTGCCGCCGTCGGGGTCCGGCAGCCGCACGATCGCGCCACGCGCGATGAAGTGCGGGTCCTGCTCGATGTCCTCGATGGTGTAGGCCTTGCTGAATGGCACACCCGCCTGCTCCAGGCGTTCGGACACGACGCTGTAGTCGTGCCTCGCGAACCACGCGCCCAGCAAGTCATCGAGCACCTGCAGGTGCTTCACGCGCGCCGGGTTGGTGTTGAAGCGCGGGTCGCTCGCCATCGCCGGCTCTCCAATGGCTTCGCACAGGCGCGTGAAGATCGCGTTCGATGAGGCCACGAGCGTGAAGAACTGGCCGTCGCGGCTGCGGTACATGTTGGACGGCGCCGTGTAGCTGGCGCGGTTGCCCTCGGGCCGGCGCACCTGGCCCAGCGCTTCGTGCTCCACCGGCAGGCAGTCGAGCAGGCGAAACAGCGCCTCCGTGGCCGCCAGGTCCACCTCCACGCCCATCGCCTGCGGGTCGCTGCGCAGGCGCACCATCTCGGACGCGATGGAGAACGCGCAGAAGAGACCCGCCACGGCGTCGCCAACGGGGAAGTTGCTGTGCAGCGGCGGCCCGCCCGCTTCGCCGGTGAGGTTGGTGAAGCCGCTCATGGCCTCGAAGATGCGCGCGTACCCGGGCCGCGACTTGTACGGCCCGGTCTGCCCGAAGCCGGTGAGCCGCACCACCACCAGGCGCGGGTTGGCCTGGTGCAGCGTGGCGATGTCCAGGCCCCAGCGGTCCAGCGTGCCGCTGCGGAAGTTCTCCACCAGCACGTCGAACTGGGGAAGCATGGAGAGGAATATCTCCCGGCCGCGCGCCTGCCGCACGTCCAGCGTGATGCCGCGCTTGCCGCGGTTGGCCACCTTCCACCACAGCGGCACGCCGTCCTTCACGGGCTGCAGGCCGCGCAGGGCGTCGCTGCCGTCGGGCAGTTCCAGCTTCACGACATCGGCGCCGTGATCGGCACACAGAGTCGCACCCATGGGGGCCGCGAGCACGGTCGCCATGTCGAGGATGCGCACGCCCGCGAGGGCGCCGGCGGGGCTTGAAGTGGGGTTCACGGTGGGTCCTTCGTTCTGCGGCCACTGCGGGCCACGCCGCGCGGTTGTGCCAGAGCATTCCGCTGCCCACAATCGATGTTTCGCACAGCGAAACAGTGATTTACCCCGCCCACCGGAGATCCCATCATGGCCACCAAGCAACCGAAACGCGGCATGACCTCCATCACGCTCCCCGGTCTCGTCGACCCCCACGACCTCGCGGAGGACCGCCAGTTCTCCATGAACCTGGCGCGTGGTCTCAACGTGCTGCGCGCTTTCACCGTGGCCGAACCGGTGCTGGGCAACCGCGACATCGCCGAGCGCACCGGCCTGCCCAAGCCGACGGTGTCGCGGCTCACGTACACGCTCACGCTGCTGGGCTACCTCACGCGCGACCCGGCGCTGCAGAAGTACCGCCTGGGCAGCGGCGTGCTGTCCCTGAGCCACCCCCTGCTGGCCGGCGCGCAGGTGCGCCAGGTGGCGCGGCCCTTCATGGAACAACTGGCGCGAAGCACCGGTTGTTCGGTGAACCTGGGCATGCGCGACCGCGCCGACGTGGTGTACCTCGACGCCGTGCGCGCCGACAAGGCCAACCCGCACTGGCCCGACATCGGCAGCACGCGGCCGCTGCTCGCCTCGGCCATGGGGCGCGCGCTCATCCAGAGCCTGCCCCGGCCAGACCAGGCCGCGATCCTGAACTACCTCAAGGTGCACGACCGCGCGATGTACGACAAGCACCGCGCCTCGTGGGAAGCCGACCAGAAGCTGTTTGCCGCGCACGGCTTCTGCCATTCGCGCGGCGACTGGCGCAAGGACATCCACGCCATCGCGGCGCCCATCCGCCTGCCCGCGCGCGAGCAGCCGGTGGCCATGAACTGCACCCTCATCGGCTACAGCATGCCCAAGGACAAGCTCACCCGCGAGGTGGCGCCGCTGCTGCTGGAAGCGGTGCACCAGATCGAAATCGCCTACGGCGTTCGCGCCACCAACTGAGAACCCGACCGACATGATCCGAGACCCCGAAGGATTTTCGAAGCTGCTCGCCGAAGTCCGCCGCTTCGTGCGCGACGAGTGCATGCCAGCCGAAGAAGACGTGGACCGCAAGGACGCGATCCCGGAGCCTTTGGTGGAGCGCATGCGAACCCTCGGCCTGTTCGGCCACAGCATCCCCGAAGCGTATGGCGGCGCGGGGCTCACCAGCGAGGAGCTCTCGCTGGTGAACATCGAGGTCTCGCAATGCGCGACCGCCTTTCGCGCGCGCTTCGGTGGCAACACCGGCATCGCTTCCGAATCGCTGGTGGTGGACGGCACCGAGGCCCAGAAACGCCAGTACCTGCCGAGGCTGGCCAGCGGCGAACTGACCGGCTGCTTCGCGCTCACCGAGCCGGAGGCGGGATCGGACGCGACCGCGCAGAAGACGCTGGCTGTACGTGATGGCGATCACTTCGTGATCACGGGCCGCAAGTGCTTCATCACCAACGCGCCCCTGGCCAACCTCTTCACCGTCTTTGCGCGCACGGACGCGCAAGCCAAGGGCGCCCGGGGCATTACCGCGTTTCTGGTCGAACGGGGCGCGCCAGGCCTGTCGACGCCCGAGGCCTACCGCAAGATGGGCCAGCACGGCTCGCCGGTGGGCGAGGTGGTGCTGGAGCAGGTGCGCGTGCCCGCCAGCGCCATCGTCGGTGGCCCCGAGCTGGAGGGGCACGGGTTCCGCACGGCGATGCGCGCCCTGAACAAGCAGCGCATCAACCTGGCGGGCCTGTGCATCGGGCCGGCCATCCGCCTGGTCGACGAGATGGTCGTGCGCGCCGCGAACCGCCGCCAGTTCGGCCAGGCCATCGCCGAGTTCCAGCTGGTGCAGCAAATGATCGCGCAGAGCAACACGGAAGTGCACGCCGCGCGCGCGCTGTTGCTGGAGACCGCGCGCAAACGCGACGACGGCCTCGACGTGACGATGGAAGCCTCGATGTGCAAGCTGTTCGCCAGCGAGATGTGCGGGCGCGTGGCCGACCGCGCCGTGCAGGTGTTCGGCGGCCAGGGCTACATCAACAACAACGTGGCCGAGCGCTTCTACCGCGACGTGCGCCTGTTCCGCCTGTACGAAGGCACGAGCCAGATCCACCTCACCAACATCGCCAAGCGGACCATGGCCATGGCCGCAAACGATTGACTGCAACCACAACCAGGAGACAAGCCATGACCCTCAGCCGCCGCACCCTGCTGGCCAGCGCCGCCAGTGCACTGGCCTTCGCCACCGCACCGTCCTTCGCCCAGGACAACTTCCCGAACAAGCCGATCCGCATCATCGTGCCCTTCTCCGCCGGGGGCATCGTGGACTCGATCGCGCGCGCCATCGGCGACAAGCTGTCCGCGCGCTACGGGCAAGCCGTGATCGTGGAGAACAAGGCTGGCGCGGGCGGTGCCATCGGCACGGACTTCGTGGCCAAGTCCGCCCCCGATGGCTACACCCTGCTGCTGGTGAGCCCGGGCTACGCGGTGATTCCCAGCCTGCAGAAGAACGTCACCTGGAACCCGGTGCGCGATTTCAAGTCGGTGGCGGGCATTGGTGTGGTCCCCAACGTCATCGTCGTGCACCCGAGCGTGGAAGCGAACACCCTGCCGGAGCTGATCGCCCTGGCTAAGAAGCGCAGCGCACCCGTGACCTACGGCACCGCCGGCATCGGCACGTCCAACCACTTGGCCGGCGAGCTGCTCGCGCAGGAAGCGGGCATCAAACTCACCCATGTGCCCTACAAGGGCCAGCCCGACGCCCTGAACGACCTGCTCGCGGGTCGCGTGGACATGATGCCGCTGACCGCCGCGCTGGCCATGCAGCACGTGAAGGCGGGCAAGCTGCGCCCCCTGGCGGTGACCACCGCGAAGCGCGCCAGCGCCGCGCCCGAGCTGCCCACGGTGGCCGAGGCCGCCAAGCTGCCCGACTACAACGTGGGCACCTGGTTCGGCCTGGTGGCCCCGGCCAAGGTGCCCGAGCCCGTCATGCGAAAGCTCTCCGCCGACGTGGCGGCCGTGCTCGCCATGCCCGACATGAAGGCGAAGTTCGACACCCTGGGCATGGAGTTCGCGCCACAGAGCGGGGCCGAGTTCGACGCCCTGGTCAGCAGCGAGTTCACGCGCTGGAGCCGGGTCATCAAGCAGGCCGGCATCGAGCCCCAGTGATGGCGCCGCGCACACCGATCTGCGAACGCCTGGGCATCCGCCACCCCATCTTCGGTTTTTCGCATTCCGTCGATGTGGCGGTGGCCATCGCCGAGGCCGGGGGCTTTCCGGTGCTCGGCCTGGCGCGCGAACTGCCGCACGAGATCCCCCACATCCTCGACGAGGTGCAGCGGCGCATGGGCGACATGCCGTATGGCATCGACCTCATGCTGCCGAGCCGCGTGCCGCAGGCCGCGAGCATCGACGAGCTGCGCGGCTCACTGCCGGGCGGGCACGTGGACTTCGTGCAGGGGCTGCGCGAGCGCTTCGGGGTGCAAGCCCCGACGAAGCCGAGCTTCTTCACCACGCAGGTGCGCTCCGAAGCGCTCTTCAACGAGCAGATCGAGGCCGTGCTGTCGTCGAACTGCCGGGGCGTGGCCACCGCCATCGGCTTGCGCGCCGACCTCATCGAGCGGGCCAAGGCGCGCGGCAAAGTCACCTTCTCGCTGGTGGGGTCGGTGCGCCACGCGCGCAAGGCCATGGACATGGGCGTGGAGGTGCTGGTGGCGCAGGGCTACGACGCGGGCGGCCACACGGGCCCGGTCGGCACCCTGTCGCTCCTGCCACAGATCATCGACGTGGCCGAAGGCCGGCCCGTGCTGGCGGCCGGCGGCATCGGCACCGGCGAGCAGGTGCTGGGCACCATCGCCATGGGGGCGCAGGGCGCCTGGCTGGGCACGCTGTGGATGGCCGCGCGCGAGAACCACACGCCGTCCGCGCTGCTGCGGCGGCTGGTGGACAGCGCGAGCGAGGACACGCTGATCACTCGCGCGCACAGCGGCAAACCCTGCCGTGTGGTGCGCAGCGAATGGATCGATGCCTGGCAGCAGGACGACGCGCCGACGCCCCTGGACATGCCCCTGCAACAGGTGCTGACCGGCGATGTGTTCGCCTCCATGCATGAGCACGACGACCCGCGCCTGATTTACGAGGCCGCCGGGCAGAGCGTGTTCGCCATCCGCGGCGAGACCACCGTGGCCGAGCAGATGGCCGGCCTGGTGAGCGGCATGGAACGGGCCTGGAGCCGGCTTGAACGCCTCATGGCCTGAGCTGCGCCCGCTGATGGCGCCGCGCTCGGTCGCAGTGATCGGCGCCTCCACCGAGCCGAACAAGGTCGGCGGCATGCCGATCCGGCTGCTGCGACAGCATGGCTACCCGGGCGCGGTCTACCCGGTGCACCGCACGGCGGCGGAGATCCAGGGCCTGCGCGCCTACCCGTCGCTCGACGCGATCGGCGCACCGGTGGACCTGGCGCTCGTGGCGGTCCCCGTCGCCGCCTGCGACGAAGCCATGGACCAATTGGTGCGCACGGGCGCGCGTGCGGCGATCGTGTTCAGCTCCGGCTTCGCGGAGACCTCGGACGCCGGCGCGAACCTGCAGCGCAGACTGGGCGATCGGGCGCGCGAGGCCGGCATCGCCTTGCTGGGCCCCAATTGCCTGGGGGCCATGAACTTTCACGAGCGCCTGTTCGCGACCTTCTCGCCCGTCGTGCTGCGCGACGCGCCCCGGGGTGGCCCGGTGGCCCTGGTCAGCCAGAGCGGCGCCGTCGGCGGCTACGCCTACACCCTGGCGCGCCGGGCCGGCGTGGGCATCGGCCACTGGATCACCACCGGCAACGAAGCCGGTGTGCAGGTGGCCGACGCGATTCACTGGCTGGTGCGCGAACCCGGCTGCGGGTCCATCCTGGTGTACCTGGAAGGGGCGCGCGACCTGGACCGCCTGCAGCAGGCCCTGCTCGCCGCGCGCGCGGCGGCCAAGCCCGTGACGGTGGTCAAGGTGGGGCACACGCCCGCGGGTTCGCGCGCCGCCCGTTGGCACACCGGCAGCGACACGGGCGACGCCCTGGTCTACCGGCGACTGTTCGAGGCCTGCGGCGTTCGCCAGGTGTCGACCATCGGCGAGCTGATCGGTAACGCCGCCCCGCCCGCGGCCGCCCCCACTGCCGAGAAGGGCACACCCATCGCGCTGTTCAGCGTGTCAGGTGGGGTGGGCATCATGATGGCCGACCGCGCCGAGGAACTGGGCCTCGAGCTGCCGCCGCTGCCCGAGCCCGCGGCGCAGCGCCTGCGGCAGGCCATCCCCTTCGCCTCCACCCGCAACCCGATCGACGTGACGGGACAGGTGTTCTCTCAGCCGGCCGTGCTGGTGCAGGCGCTGCACGACGCGGCCCACTGTGGCCGCTACCGCGCCCTCGCCGTGTTCCTGGCGGCGGCCGCGCAGGCGCCCGGCGTGTGGCCGCTGCTTCAGGCGTGCATCACGCGTGTGCGCGCCGACCCGGCGGCGGCCCGGCTGGTGCTGAGCGGCATCCTCAGCGCGGAACAGCAGGCCTGGCTGCAGGCGCAGGGCTGCCAGGTGTTCGCCGAACCGGCGCGGGCCGTGGAGGCGGCGGCGGCGGCGGCCTGACACGCTGACCCCCACGCTCCGCCCCAAGGCGGATCCCCCGTCGGCACCAATCACAGACAATACGCGGTTGGCCCGTCGCTCCCCCCGTTCCCCTTGACCGCTTCGCGCACCGCCCCTTCCCCTTCCGCCCCGTCGGACGCCTCGCACCGCATGACCCCCGACGAACGCCGCTCGAGCGCGGCGCTCGCGGCCATCTACGCCCTGCGCATGCTCGGGCTGTTCATCGTGTTGCCCGTGTTTGCGCTCGAAGCGCGGCGCTACCCGGGCGGTGAGGACCCGGCCCTCATCGGCCTGGCGATGGGCGCCTACGGGCTCACCCAGGCCTTCCTGCAGATGCCGCTGGGCATGGCCTCCGACCGCTTCGGCCGCAAGCCGGTGATCCTGCTCGGACTGGCGGTGTTCGCCATCGGCAGCGCGGTCGCGGCCTGGGCGCCCTCGGTGCAGTGGCTGCTGGCCGGGCGCGCGCTGCAGGGCGCGGGCGCCATCTCGGCGGCCGTCACCGCGCTGCTCGCCGACCTCACGCGCGACGCGGTGCGCACCAAGGCCATGGCCCTGGTGGGCATCAGCATCGCGCTCATGTTCGCGCTCTCCCTCGTGGTCGCGCCCGCGCTGGTGCCGCACGTGGGCCTGCCGGGCCTGTTCCTCATCACGCTGGCCCTGAGCCTGGCGGCAATGGTGGTCGTCGCCTGGGGCGTGCCAGCGGAGCCGCGGCAGCACGCGCGCGCGACCCGAGCCAGCCTGCGGGAAGTCCTGCGCCAGCGCGACCTGCTGCGTGTGAACGTGGGCGTGTTCGCGTTGCACGCGGCGCAGATCATGACCTGGCTGTCCGTGCCCGCCCTTCTGGTTCAGGCGGGGCTGGATCCCTTCCAGCATTGGCACGCGTACCTGCCGGCCCTGGCGGTCTCGCTGCTGATCGTCGGCGGCGGCCTGTTCCGGCTGGAGCGGCGGGGGCATTTCCGCGCCGTCTACCTCGGCACCATCGCCTTGCTCGCCCTGGTGCAACTGGGCTTCCTCACGCAGCTCGATCAACCCAGTCTGCCCGTGTTGAGCGCGTTGCTGTGCCTCTACTTCGTCGGCTTCAATACGCAGGAAGCCAGCCAGCCCAGCCTGGCCTCTCGCCTGGCCGCGCCGCACCAGCGCGGCACCGCCCTGGGCGTGTTCAACACCCTCATGTCGCTGGGCATCTTCGTCGGCGGCGCCCTGGGCGGCCTCGTCGCCCGCAGCTGGGGCGCGCCAGGCATCTTCGGCGCGAGCGCCGCTCTGCTGACGATCTGGCTGCTGCTGGCCTGGGGCATGCGCCCTGACACGAGCGCGCGCTGATCAGCGCGGCGGTGGCGGGCCTTCGGGACCGACGGGGGGTGGCGTGTCCAGCCCTTCGCTCGGCCCTTCACCGGGTTTCCCATGGGGCGCCGGGCCCGGTTCGGCGAGGGGCTCCGCGCCCGGTTCGGTGACGGGCTCCGCGTGCGGAACCGTGTCTGCTCCGCCTCGCCGCTGCAGCCGGCGCGTCATCATGCCCGCCAGCGCGGAGTAGAGCGGTCGGCTGATCAACCGCGCGATGAGGCTGGAGAGCATCGCCGCCGCCATCAGGCTCAGCACCATGGAACGGCCGTTGATCATCTCCATCACGATGATGAACGAGGTGAGCGGCGCCTGCGTGGTGGCGGCGAGGAAGCCGGCCATGCCCAGCGCGATGAGGCTGGGCGCCAGCAGGCGGGCGTCGTCGCCCCCCAGCAGCATGGCCACGTCGTGACCGATGCCGCCGCCGATCGACAGCGAGGGCGCGAAGATGCCACCCGGCACCCCGCTCCAGGAGGTGAGCCAGGTGGCCACCAGCTTCAGCAGCACGTACACCGGCGACATGTCGGCCTCGCCCGCGAGCATGTGGCGCACCTGCTCGGCACCGGCGCCGAAGGTGGCGCCGCCGGTGACCAGGCCGATGATCGCCACGCCCAGGCCCGCCGCGGCGGCAAAGCGCACAGGGAAACGTCGGCGAAAGGCGCTGAAGCGGTCGGGCAGTCCCTGCAGCGAGGCCGCCAGCAGGCGGCTGAACAGCCCGCCCAGCACCCCGCACACCAGTGCCACCAGCAGGCCCGGCCAGAAAGCGTGCCAGCTCAGGCGCGGCACCTCGATCGAGCCGAAGTAAGTGAGGTTGCCGAACACCGAAATGGCCACCAGGCCCGCCACGACGATGGCCGCGATGATGAGGCCGTTGTTGCGCGACTCCATCTTCTTAGACAGCTCTTCAATGGCGAACACGACACCGGCCAGGGGCGCGTTGAACGCGGCGGCAATGCCTGCGGCGCCACCGGCCACGAGCAAGGCGTGCTCGCTCATGGCCGATCCGGGCCGCAGCCAGCGGCGGGCGTCGTGCATCACGCCCGCGGCCACCTGCACCGAAGGCCCTTCGCGCCCGGCCGACAGCCCGGCCAGCAGCGCACCGGCCCCCAGCACGATCTTGGCGAACGTGAGCCGCATCGACACCAGGCCGGCGCGCATGCCGGGCGTGATGCCGTGGTCCAGCGCGGCCATCACCTGCGGAATGCCGGAGCCCGCCGCACCCGGCGCAAAGCGGCGCGTGCACCAGACGATCAGCGCCGTCAGGCAGGGCGTCCAGACCAGCACCGCCCAGGGCGCCTGCCCGTGCAGGTGCTTGAACAGTTCGAACGCTGCCTCGCTCAGCCAGGTGAAGGTCACCACGAACAGGCCCGCGGCGACGGCATAGGCCAGCACCACGGTGCGATCGACCCAGGCCCTCACGTCCGAAAACTCGTCCTGCAGGTTCTGGAAGAAGTCGGGCTCGCGCTGTCTCATGGAGGCGTGATTATTCCCCCTGCCCCAATTCGCACCGGCTTACCCGGATGCATGGGGCACAATCTGACGGATCACGTTCTGCCGCGTGCCACGCGCGGCGCTCAACGACCCGCAAGGAATTTCCATGGCATCCGTCAACAAAGTCATCCTCGTCGGCAACTGTGGCCGCGACCCCGAAATCCGCTACCTTCCCTCGGGCCAGGCCGTGGCCAACGTGAGCGTGGCCACCTCGAGCCGCCGCAAGGACCGCAACTCGGGCGAGATGATCGAAGAGACGCAATGGCACCGCGTGACCTTCTACGACCGCCTCGCCGAGATCGCCGGTGAGTACGTCAAGAAGGGCAGGCCGATCTACGTCGAAGGGCGCCTGAAGTACGGCAAGTACACCGACCAGGCGGGCGTTGAACGCAACACGGTGGACATCATCGCCACCGAAATGCAGTTGCTCGGCGGTCGCGAGGGCATGGGCGGTGGTGACGACGGCGGCGCCCCGCCGCGCAGCGCGGCGGCGCCCCGGTCGGGCGCGGGTACCGGCGCCCGACCGGCACCGGCTCCGAGGGCCGCACCGGCCCCTGCGCCGGCGCGCCAGCCCACCGGCTTCGACGACATGGACGACGACATCCCTTTCTGAAAGCACGCAAACCGCGTAACCTGACCCACCCGCGCGGTGGGTTTTTTTGCGTCACCGATGGCTGCCCACCGGGAAAAAGCAATGCAAAGGGACTAGTTCCGTGGGAATCTGTTGATCCATTGATTATTCTCGACAGGTTTCAACGTCACTCACACGAGGTGCTCATGGTCCGGGTTGTCGTCGCAGAAGACCACGCGCTGGTTCGTCAAGGCATCGGCATGCTGCTGCAGTCGGCCGGCGATTTCGAGTTGGTGGCCGAAACGGCCAAAGGCAGCGACGTCGAACTGCTGGTGCAGTTCCACAAGCCCGACCTGCTGCTGCTTGACCTGGCCCTGTCGGACAGTTCGGGCATCGAGGTAGCGCGGCGCGTGCGGCGCGTCGCACCCAACGTCCGCATCCTGGTCGTCACGGGGAACGTCTATCCGGGCTCGGTGGCCAACGCCTTCGGTGCCGGGGTCAACGGCTTTGTGCTCAAGCACGAACAGGGCGCCGAGTTGCTCGACGCCATCCGCACGGTCATGGACGGGCGGCGCTACATCAGTCCGCAGGTGGCCAAGGGCCTCGACAGCTCCGCGAACAAGCGGCCCAACGCGCAAGGCCTGCCGCAGACGCTGACGCAGCGCGAGCAGCAGATCGTGCGCATGATCGCGCGCGGCGGCACCAACCAGGAAATCGCCGACGCCCTGCACATCAGCGTGCTCACGGCGCGCAAGCACCGGCAGAACGTGATGCTCAAGCTGGGTCTGCACAACGGTGCGGAAATCGCGGCCTACGCGATGCAGGCGGGGCTCATGGAAGCACCCGACGTCGGCTCGAATCTCTGAGAGCCAGCGCCTCGTTTCTCCAAGAGAAACAGGGCCCACGCGGGGCCCTGTTCTACGTGTGGAAAACCAAAATAGTGCTCGCGCATTATTGAGACTGCGGCGTGACGTCCGGATACTGAAGTCCATGTTGAACAGGCGTGCAGCCACCATCCGGCGATTGCACGAACGGTCACTCACCAACGAGGTGGAACCATGAGACAAGTACTGGCCAGCGGCGTGATGCAGCGACTCGGTATCCGGAGCACGACCCGCATGAGCGACGAACAGATGGACTCGGACATCGACTCCGAAATCATGCCCACCACCATCGCCGCCGACTACGAGACGCTCATCAACGAGTGCTTCCACGTGCTGGGCCTCACCCCGGACATCGTGCGTATCAGCGTTCGGCCCGTGGGTTTCAGCCCAGCCGGCGTCGAGATCTACGCGGCCTTCATCAAGGTGCTGCGCTGGGAACCGAACGTGATCCAGATGCTGAACCGCCTGCCGTACTTCGAGAAGAAGATCGACAAGCGCATCCGGCTCAGCAACCTCTTGCGCTACAGCGGCTTCGCGGGCCTGTGGTTCCGCACCCCCGCCACCGTCGAAGGATTTGCCACCGCGGTGCATTGAGCCGCCGCGCGGCCCGTGCATCGAGCCGTTCACGTCCGCGGGCGTGAACGGCTTTTTTCATGCCACGGCACGGCACCACCACCGTCATTCACACGAGGCCTGGTGCAGGATGTCTCCACTGAGCACGCGCAGGGCGCCATGCACGGCGCCACGCCGCGCTTCGGCCACGAGCAGGGCGTCCACACCCGCCAGTTCGGCCAGCCAGGCATTGGCCACCGACAGCAGGCTGCTTTGGCCGGTGCGCAGGTCCGACTCGGCTTTCAGCCGGGCCGAGCGTGCGGTCAACGCCAGGTCAATGGCGTCTTCACAGCGCCGATGCGCCGCCGCGTATCGCCCGAGCGCTTCGTCAAAATCCCCGGCCTGCGCTGGAGAACCGCTTCGCACGTATGCCTGCATGAGCGCTTGCCGTTCGCCCGGGTTCAAGGCGGGCGCCTGCGTGATGTCATGCGACAGCTGAGTGGGCAACAGGTGGGTCGCGCGCGTGAAGGCCTGGCCAGCATCGCGCCACTCGACCATGGCCTGGGCGGCGCGTTCCCGCGTCTCGCCCTGGTGCGGCAGCAAGGCCTCACGCTCCGACAGGTACTGGCAACGCGCCTGTTCCCGTCCGCCGGCCAGTTGCATGAGCCGCTCGATCCCCTGCTGGACGTCAAGCGCGAGGGTCAGGCGCTGACGAGCGGCTACCAGGCACGCACAGGCTTCGGCCGCCACCACCAGCCGCCGTCGCGCCCCGGTCGGGTCCGGTGTCAGGCGAGCCACGTGTGCCAGAACGGCGTCGATGCGCAAGCCCCCCTGCGCGGCCATCACCCGTGGTGCGGTCTTCGCTGGCGAGGCGATACGCTGGGCCGTAGGGGCTGCGTGCATGGGCCATCCTCCTTGAACATGACCCGCAGAGTCTTGGCTCCCCAATCGCCCGATTCAATAATGCGCCGGAGCTATATTGCTCGGCCCCAACACATCTCCTCGCATGTCGCCCGCCATGCAGCCCGGTAGCCGCGTCGACGCGATCTGGGCGCAGGTCCCGGGCATCGGCGCGCTGTTGTCGTCCATCGGCGATGCGCTCGCCATGTCGCCGGGCTGGCGGGCATGCATGCAGGTTCCGCAGTGGAACGGCGACTGGCGCAACGGCCTGGACCAGGACAGCCGGCTGCACCTGCTGCAGGTCTTGGCGCGGGCACGCGACTTCAACATTCCCCTGCAGCTGTGGCGTCCCGGCGAGGACACGACCCACTACCGCTGCACCGGCTGGTGGGACCCGCTCCACCGGGCGCACGGCTGCTACCTGATCGATGTCACGGTGCAGGAAGCCGAGCGGCAGCAACACGAGACGCTCAATGGCTGGATACGGCAACTCTTCGAGCAGTTGCCGGTGCAGCTCGCCTACTTCACGCCCCCACCGGAGGCGCGCTGCCTGTTCGCCAACAGCCGCTACGCGCGGGCCATGGGGCACGACGAGAACTCGATACTCGGCCGATCCGTCGTCGAACTGCTCACCCCCGATGAACTCGATCATCTTCGCGAAGCCGGCAGGAACCATGCGCAAGAAGGCAAGGACCTGAGCTTCCTGCACAGCCGGCGCCGCCCCGAGGGCGATGAGGTTCTGGAGGTATCACTCGCCGCCGATCGCTGGCCGGACGGCCGCCTGCGCGGCACCTTCGTGCTGATGACCGACGTGACCGAGCGACACCGCGCCGAGATGGCGCTGCGCACCTCGCGCGAGCGCCTCTCGCGCTTTCTGGAGGCCAGCGCGGAGGGCGTGATCTTCCACCGCGATGGCACCATTACCGACGCCAACCCGGCGGCCTGCCGCCTCTCGGGCCACAGCCACGCCGAGCTGGTCGGGCGTACGGTGGCGTCGATGACTCCCCGTCGCCACCGCGACCGCTCGCGCGTGGCCATCGGCAGTGGTGCCGACGCTTACTTCGAATCCGAAATCCACCACGCCAACGGTGAGGCGATTCCGGTCGAGCTGATTGGCCGCACCATGGAGATCAAGGGCGAGCGCCTGCGCATGACGGTCATCCGCGACATCCGCGACCGGCGCCAGGCGCAGGCGCGCATCCACACCCTCATCGAAGACCTGCGCTCGCAGAAGGACCGCGCCGAGGCCGCCGACCGCGCCAAGTCCGTCTTCCTGGCCGCCGCCAGCCACGACCTGCGCCAGCCCATCCACGCCCTCGGCCTGTTCCTCACCGCCCTGCGCGCCATGGCGCAAGCCCCCAGCATCCCCCACGCCGAACTCGCCCAGATCTGCCGGCGCATGCAGGCCTCCCTGGACGGTCTGGGCCAACTGCTCAACATGCTGCTGGACGTCTCCCGCCTGGACGCCAACGCCGTGCAGGTCGAACTCGCCCCCCACCCCCTGGCCCAGCTCTTCATCGAACTCGACCAGGAGTTCGCCGACCTCGCCCACGAGAAGGGCCTGCACCTGCACGTGGCCTCCTCATCGGCCTGGGTGCGCACCGACGCCACCGTGCTGCGCCGCATCCTCTCCAACCTCATGTCCAACGCCATCCGCTACACCCAGCGCGGGCGCGTGCTGCTGGGCGTGCGCTCGCGCGGCGATCGCGTGGAGATCCAGGTCTGGGACCAGGGCATCGGCATCGCCCCCGGGCAGCTCGAGGCCATCTTCGAGGAGTTCTATCAGATCGACCCCGCCCGCACCCGGCGCAACGAGTCCCACGGCCTGGGGCTGGGCCTGTCCATCGTCAAGCGCTCCGCCCGCCTCATCGGCGCCCCGCTGCGCGTGCACTCAGCGCCCGGGCAGGGCTCCATGTTCTCCATCACCGTGCCGCGCGCCACGGCCCCCTCCGAGCAGGCCCGCCCCGCGCGCGCCGAGGACCTGGCCACCACTGCCGCCCTGGCCCCGGGCGCTCGCCGCGTGCTCGTCATCGATGACGAGGAGCAGGTCCTCATGGGCATGCAGCAACTGCTGCAGGTCTGGGGCCACCAGGTCTGGTGCGCCAACTCCGCCGACGAGGCCGTCGTGCTGGCCATCGCGCACGCCCACGAGATCGACCTGCTGCTCTCCGACTACCGCCTGGGCGGCAACATGACCGCCGTGCAGGCCATCGCCGCCGTGCACGCCTGCCTGCCCGCTCCCGTGCCCACCTACATCCTCACCGGCGACACCTCCCCGCAGCGCATTCAGGAAGCCTCCGAACTCGGCTTCCCACTCCTGCACAAACCCGTCGACCCCAACGCCCTGCGCGTCGTCCTGGAGCGGTGAGGCTCAGGCCAGCAGCGCCGCGACCCGCTCGCGCAACCCGTCGGGCGTGGCGCCCTCGGCGCCCGCCGGCGCGCCCGCGTTCAGGCCCACGCGGTTGAACAGGCCACGGCGGAACGGCCGCACCATGGCCACCCGCTCGCCGTGGCGCTCCTCGATGCGGCTGAAGAATGACCCCCACAGGTTGGTCAGTCCCATGGGAATCACGGGAATGGACAAGCCGTCCGCGCGGGCGCGCTCGAGGATCTTGATCACCCCGCCCTTGAAGGCCTGCAACTGGCCGTCGCGCGTGATGCCGCCTTCGGGAAAGATCGCCAGCAGCTCGCCCTCGCGCAGCGCCTGCGCGGCGCGCGCGAACGCGGCCTCGTAGGCTTCGGGATCTTCGCCCTGCGGGGCGACCGGTATCGCCTTGGCCAGGCGGAACAGCCCGCCCAGCAGCGGCTGGCGGAAGATGCGGTGGTCCATGAGGAAGCGGATCGGGCGCGGGCTGGCGGCCATGATCAGCACGGCGTCGACGAAGCTCACGTGGTTGCACACCAGCACGGCCGCGCCCTCGGTGGGAATGTGCTCGTCGCCACGCACCTTGAAGCGATAGACCAGGCGCGAGGCCACCCAGGCCACGAAACGCAGCAGGTACTCGGGCACCAGCATGAAGATGTAGAACGCCACCACCGCGTTCGCCAGGCCCACCGCCAGAAACATCTGGGGGATGGTGAAACCCAGTTGCAGCAAGGCACCGGCCACCACCGCGCTGGCGATCATGAACAGCGCGTTGAGGATGTTGTTGGCGGCGATGATGCGCGCGCGGTGGGTGGGCTGGCTGCGCATCTGGATCAGGGCGTACATGGGCACGCTGTACAGGCCGGCGAACAGGCTCAGCAGCGCCAGGTCGATCAGCACGCGCGCATGGGCCGGAACCGAGAGGAATGCGCCCAGCGCCATCACCTCGGCCGGCGGCAGGCCGCGCGTGGCGAAGTACAGGTCGATGGCGAACACGCTCATGCCGATGGCGCCCAGCGGCACCAGGCCGATTTCCACGTGCCGGCGCGACAGCACCTCGCACAGCAGCGAGCCGATGCCGATGCCCACCGAGAACACCACCAGCAGCAGCGAGGCCACCTGCTCGTTGCCGTGCAGCACGTCGCGCGCGAAGGCCGGGAACAGGCTCAGGAAGACGGCACCGAAGAACCACATCCAGCTGATGCCGAGCACCGAGCGGAACACCACCGTGTTGCCGTAGGCCAGCTTGAGGTTGCGCCAGGTCTCGGTGACCGGGTTCCAGTTGATGACCAGGCCCGGGTCGGTGGCGGGCGTGGGCGGCACGTAATGCGAGGCGAAGCGCCCCAGCAGGGCCAGCCCCACGCAAGCGAAGCCCACGTGGTGCGCGCCGATCTCCGGCACCGCGATGATCAGGCCACCCGCCACATTGCCCAGCAGGATGGCCACGAAGGTGCCCATCTCCACCATGCCGTTGCCGCCGGTGAGTTCGCGCTCGCCCAGGTGCTGCGGCAGGTAGGCGAACTTCACCGGGCCGAACAGCGTGGAGTGCAGGCCCATCAGGAAGGTGCAGGCCAGCAGCACGGCAATGTGCTGGCCGAAAAAGCCCCAGGCCGCCAGCGCCATGATGCCGATCTCCAGCCGCTTGACGAAGACCATGAGCGAGCGCTTCTCCAGCTTGTCGGCGAGCTGGCCGCTGGTGGCGGAGAACAGCAGGAAGGGCAGGATGAACAGCGCGCCAATCACCAGACCGGCCAGGCTGGCGGGCAACCAGCCGATCTGCAACTGGTAGGTGACCAGCACCGTGAAGGCGAACTTGAAGAGGTTGTCGTTCGCGGCACCGAGGAACTGCGTCCAGAAGAAGGGCGCGAAGCGGCGCTGCTTGAGCAGCGCGAACTGGCCGTGGCCGGGGGTCTGCGCCGTGGAGCCGGTGTCCGACGGCAAGGTGGCGGTGGTCATGTCTTCTCCTCCTCGGATGGGCGCCGGGGCGGCGCGCGGCGGATTCTGCCTCGCGCCGCCGCCCGGCGGGCGGATTTCGATACGGAATCGGATGGCATCATGCGAGGTATCGAATTTCAATACTCCCTGACGTTCTGGCCATGAGCACCACCGCCGACCTCATCACCGCCATCAAGCGCGAACTCAAGTCCGCGCACATGACCTACGCCGATCTGGCGCGCGCCATGGGTATGGCCGAGTCCAGCGTGAAGCGCATGCTGGCCAAGGGCGACATGTCGCTCTCGCGCATCGACGCCATCTGCCGCGCGCTCAAGCTCGATTTCGCCGAGCTTTCGCGACGCGTGGCCGACGCACAGCCGCTGGTGACCGAGCTCACGCCCGCGCAGGAGCGCGCGGTGGTGGCCGACAAGAAGCTGCTGCTGGTGGCCATCTGCGTGCTGAGCCAGTGGACGACGGAGCAGATCAGCGCCACCTACCGGCTCGGCGAGGCCGAGTGCGTGAAGTACCTGGCCCAGCTCGACCGCATCGGCATCATCGAGCTGCGACCGCTCAACCGCTACCGCCTGAAGCTCGCCAAGACCTTCCGCTGGCGCCCGCATGGTCCGGTGATGAACTTTTTTCGCGAACACGCGCTGCTGGACTACTTCGCGGGCGGCTTCGACGGCCCCGGCGAGGGCCTGATGCTGGTGCACGGCTCGGTGAGCCGCACACTGGCGCCGCTGTTTCTGGAACGCCTGCAGCGCGTGGCGCAGGACTTCGCCCAGCAGCACCAGACCGACCAGAAACTGGCGGAGAAAGACCGCGAGGGCTACACCCTGGTGCTGGCGATGCGCAGTTGGGAGTTCGAGGCCTTCACCCACCTGCGTCGCTAGGACCCCCACGCTCCGCCGCTGCGCGGGTCGCTGCCCCCCGAGGGGGCCGATCCGCCTTGGGGCGGCCCGGCGGCGGATCATCGGCGCCTCTGCCCGGCCGGTGTCGAGGTCCCCGGATCGCTGGCATGATCGCGGGCTTGCCCGTCGAACCGACCCCTGCATGAACGACACCCGACCCCAGCCCCGGCGCCCGCGCCAGGGCCCCAAAACGCCCAAGGCCCCGTCCGCGCCGCGCCACCCGCTGCTGGCCCAACTGGCCGAGTGGCACCCCACCCTGTTCGGCGACGAGCCGCGCCCGCTCAAGCGCGGCATCTACGAAGACCTGCTGGCCGCGCACGGCGAGGCGCTGGAGGCCGAGGCGCTGAAGGCGGCGCTGGGCATCCACACACGCGCCACGCGTTACCTGAACGCCGTGGCCTCGGGCCAGCCGCGCCGCAACCTGCAGGGTGAGGCGGTGGAGGTGGTGGCCCCCGAGCAGCGCCACCACGCCATCGTGGAGGTGTTCCGCCGCCGCCAGGCGCGCAGCCCCGAGGACATGGGCCCCCAACTGCGCCAGCGCATCGCGCGCGCCTTCGAGAGCAGCGGCCTGGGCCGCGAGGCTTACGCCACGCTGGTGCGCGGGCGCGACGAGGCCATCAACGCGGCTACCGAGGCCGCGCTGGACGAAGCCAGCGCGCGCATCGCGCGCGAAGCCGCGCTGCTGCGCGCCTTCGAAGCCAGCGGCCTGAGCGTGGCGGCGTTCGCCGACGGTTACGGCATGACGCCGGACGACGCGCAACGCGCGCTCGAGCGCGCGCGGCAGCGCCGCTGAACGGCTGCCCTCAGGCTTCGCGCACGAACACCGTGAGCACGCCCGTGTAGCCGTAGAGCCGGTGGTGGGCGATCTCGCCACCGGCGAAAAAGCCCACCAGCGGCACGTCGCCCAGCGCGTGGCGAACGATCTGCAACTCGGCACTCGGCCCGCCGAAGTGCGGCCCACCGCGACCGGCGCAGCTCACGTACACCGCGCCCGCGATGGCGCGCGCCGGCTTCGGCGCCGTGTCCACGTCGCCCGCGCCGCCGGCGCCGAACAGCAGCTCCTCGGGCTCCAGTTCCTCGCGCACCTCGGCGCACACCCGCATGAGGTCGGCGCGTGCGGCCTGCGCATGGCGCTCGCAGAAAGCCAGTCGCGAACCCTCCGGGGCCAGCTCGGCAATGGCCACGCCCCGGCGCACCGGGTCCAGGCCGATGATGTGGCGCACGATCACCTCGTGCCCGAAAGCACCGCGCCTGTGCGCGCTGTCGCTCCACGCGGTGGCGCCATCGGGGCCCGGGCGCGTCAAACCCACCAGCGTCTGCCGCAGGCGCGACATCGCGTGCTCGGGGTGGTCGAGCGAGATCTCCAGTTCGCGCAGCAGCACGTCGAGCGCGGGTTCGCCGTCCAGCCGTGTCACGAGGTGACCTTCGGACTCGGTCACCACGTGGGTCGCGGCGATGGGTTGCGCGCCCTGGGTGACGCGCGAGACGATGCCCACGTCGCGCCCGAAGGCCACGCCGCTGAGCCCCCCATGGAACACGCCGCTGGCGGCGCCTTGGCCGCTGATGTTGCCCGCGCTGCCCAGCGCGAACTGCACCGTGGGGCCGCGGCTGCCCGCCAGCCCGCCGAACAGGTAGCCGCTGCCGGTGCGATCGGCCATCTCGGCGATCAACTCGCCCACCTCGGGCGTGCCGGCGTCGGCATGCACCAGCGCCGTGTGCGCCACGAAGCCTTCGCCGCCCTCGGCCCGCCCGCTGGCCGACAGCGGCGCGACGCCGCTGAACACGCGGTACTGGTCGGGGCTCAGGTCGCACAGCATGACCGACAGCGCGGGCTCGTCGAAGTACTCGACGTTGCTGGCGGACACGCCCACGCCCACGGTACCGGCCCAGTCGGTCACCTCGGGCAGCTCGGCGCTCACGCACTCCAGCACGGCCTGCGCGTCGTCGGCGAAGTGGTCGGTGATGTAGAGCAGGCCCAGCGAAGGCTGGTGCGCGTGGTCGGGCAGCGCCATCTGCGCGCGCAGTTGGGCCACGACCATGGCCGCGGCCATGCGCCATTGCGGGTGGGTGGCGTGCGCCTGGGGAAAACGTTTCATGCGGTCTTCGAGCCGCGCGGGCTCGCGGGGTTCAAGCGCGTTTGTCGCGTGGCTTGCGGGGCGCCGTCTTCTTCGCCGGGACGGCCTTGGCGCCGGGTACCACCGCGCGCGCCGCCGCGCGTCCCATGCCGGCCGCCGCGCCCACGCCACGGCCCACGGTGCCGGCGGCAGAGCGCGCCGCCTGGCCCGCCAGGCCGGTGGCGGTCTTCACGGCGGCGTCGGTCAAGCCGGTGGCCACCTGGCGCGTGGTGTCCAACGCGCCCTGCTTGGCGGCGTCCTTCAGCGCGTTCGTGGCGATCTGTTGAAACTGCTGCGACAAAGCGCCCCACCACTGCAGCGGATCGACCACGCCGCCCGCCGACGCGGCCGCACTGCCCTGGTCGGCCTTGGCCGTGGGGGCCTTCTTCGCGGCCGGCTTGCGCCGCGCGGGCTTGGGCGCCTCGGGCGCGCCGTAGGTGCGCGGCGGCACCTCCAGCCCCGGGAACTGGTTGGCCTTGGAGGCCACCTCGGCCGTCTTGAGCTTGAGCGCGTTGGCCACGTCGCCCATGCTGAAGTTCATGGTCTTCAGCGTGGACAGGGTCATCTTCTGCACCTCCAGCGCCTGGATGGTGGCACCCAGGGCCTTGGCGTTCTGGTCAAGCCAGAAGTGCACGGCCCTGAGCTCCTCGATCCGCTTCTCGAGTTCTTCGACGTTGAAGGTGGGCGCCACCCAGTGGCTCAGGTTGGGCAGTTGCGGGATGTTCTGCCCGATGCCCTGCGCGATGCCACCGGCCGCCTGCGTGGCCAGGCCCTGCAGAAAATCGAACCCCGGCACGAACTTGCCAAAACCGCTGGCGGACGGATCGCTCATTGCCTGCTCCTCGTTGGATTGCCGGGATCAGCCGTCGACGCCGTAGCGCGGCGCGCGGCGCTCGCGCAAGGATGCCACACCTTCGCGCACGTCGGGGCCGGCGAAACCCATGAATTCCAGCGCGAGCGAGGTGTCGAAACTCGGGCCGGCCTGGCGCAGCCAGTTGTTGAGCGAGTACTTGGTCCAGCGGATCGCGGTGGCACTGCCGCTGGCGAGCCGATCGGCCACCTCGTAGGCTTTGTCGAGCAATTGCTCGTCGTCCACCACCAGCGACACGAGGCCGATGCGCTCGGCCTCCTCGCCGCTCACGGCATCGCACAGCATGAGGTAGTACTTGGCCTTGGCCATGCCGCACAGCAACGGCCAGACGATGGCGGCGTGGTCGCCCGCCGCCACACCCAGGCGCGTGTGGCCGTCCACGATCTTGGCGCTGCGCGCGGCGATGGAGATGTCGGCCAGCAGGCCGGCCACCAGGCCTGCGCCCACGGCCGGACCGTGCATGGCGCTGACGATGGGCTTGTCGCAGTTGATGACGTTGTAGACCAGGTCTCGCGCTTCCTTCCAGACGCGCGATCGCACCTCGAAGTCGGTGGCCATGTCCTGCACCAGAGCCAGGTCGCCACCGCCGGAGAAGCCCATGCCGCTGCCGCGCAGCACGGCGGCGCGCACGCTGTCGTCGCGGCCCACGTCGCGCCAGATCTCGCTCAGCTCCCAGTGGCCTTCGTGGCCGGCGGTGGGCAGCTTGCCGTTGCCGCCGGGGCCGTCGGCGCGCATGCGGATGTCGAGCACGCTGGGGGTGCCGTCCACCAGCGGGCCGCGGCGGGTGATCTCCAGGGTCTGGTAGCGGCTGTAGTCGATGGGCTGGCTCATGGTGGTCTCCTCGTTGTGTCGTCCAGGAAGCGGACGATTGTGCTTGACCTGCATCAAGCGCCACCGCGGCCCTGGCGCGCATCATGGGCGCCCATCAGGAGACCCCATGAGCACGCCCATTTCGGACACCTTTGAAGCCCAGTTGCGCTCGATGCGCAGCGACTTGCTCGCGCGTCTGCAGACCCAGCGCGGGGGTACGCGCAGCCGAGCCGACGCCGCCGCAGACAAACGCGAACGCGCCGACGACGACGGCCTGGACCGTGACGAATCCTTCGACCTCGGCGCCGTGCTGGGCGAGCGCGAAACAGCCGAACTCGGCGCGATCGACGCCGCGCTCAGGCGCGTCGCCGACGGCAGCTACGGCCTGTGCGTGACCTGCGGCACGCAGATTCCCGCCGCGCGTCTGCACGCCCAGCCCACGGCCGAGCGCTGCGTGGGTTGCCAAGCCCGCGTGGAGTAGCCGATCAGACCTTGCCGGCCAGCGGCGCGATCTTCTGATCGATCGCGCCGAAGATGGACTGGCCGTCCTTGCCCTTCATCTCGATGCGGATGGTGTCGCCGAACTTCATGAAGGCGGTGGAGGGCTTGCCGTCGAGGATGGTTTCGATGGCGCGCTTCTCGGCGATGCAGCTGTAGCCCTTGGGCCATTCCTGGCGCCCGTCCACTTCCACCGACTTGTTGCTCACCGTGCCGCTGCCCACGATGGAGCCGGCGCGCACGTTGCGCGTCTTGCCGATGTGCGCAATGAGCTGGCCGAAGTGGAAGGTCATCTCGGGGCCGGCCTCGCACATGCCGACTTTGCGCCCGTTCCAGGTGCTCTGCAGCGTAAGGTGCACGCGCCCGCCCTGCCAGGCGTCGCCCAGCTCGTCGGGCGTCACGGCCACGGGGCTGAAGGCGGTGGCGGGCTTGCTCTGGAAGAAGCCGAAGCCCTTGGCCAGTTCGGCCGGGATCAGGTTGCGAAGCGAGACGTCGTTGGCCAGCATCAGCAGGCGAATGCCGTCGACCGCCTGCTCGGGCGTCACGCACATCGGCACGTCGCCGGTGATCACCGCAATCTCGGCCTCGAAGTCGATGCCGTAGTCCTCGCTGGGCACCACCACGTCGTCCTGCGGGCCGATGAAATCGTCGCTACCGCCCTGGTACATCAGCGGGTCTTCGTAGAAGCTGTGCGGCACCTCGGAGTTGCGCGCGGCGCGCACCAGCTCCACATGGTTGATGTAGGCGGAGCCATCGGCCCACTGGTAGGCGCGCGGCAACGGCGCCATGCACATCGCCGGATCGAACGGGAAGGCGTGGCGCGCCTTGCCTTGGTTCAGGGTGACGTACAGGTCCTGCAGCTGGGGGCTGATGAAGTTCCAGTCGTCCAGCGCCTGCTGCAGGGTGTTGGCGATGCCGGTCGCATAATGGGCCGAGCTCAGGTCGCGCGAGACCACCACCAGTTGTCCGTCGCGCGAGCCGTCCTTGTAGGTGGCGAGTTTCATGCGTATCTCCTGCTGCCTTTTGAGTGGATGGGTGCCCCGGGGGCTTTGGGGCGATAATTACGGATAGTGAAATCCATTAACCTATGCGTAAGAGCGAGATTCTAGACCAAAGCCCCGCCGAAGCGAACGACGACAACGAGCCGCAGCGCGCGGGCATCCAGTCCGTCGAGGTCGGCTTTGAACTTCTCAACGCCCTGTCGCGGGCCAGCGGCGCGCTGATGCTGCGCGACCTGGCCGCCGACGCCGGCATGAGCGCGGCCAAGGCGCACCGCTACCTGGTGAGCTTCCAGCGCCTGGGCCTGGTCACGCAGGACACCGCCACCACCCGCTACGACCTGGGCCCGGCCGCGCTGCGCCTGGGCCTGGCCAGCCTGTCGCGCATCGACGCCGTGCGCCTGGCGCGCGAGCGCATCGACGCGCTGCTGCCGCTCACCGGCCACACCCTGGCCATTGCCGTGTGGGGCAACCAGGGGCCCACGATGGTGCATTGGACCGAAGCCCCGACGGCCGTGCCTGTGGCCCTGCGCCTGGGCGACGTGATGCCGCTGCTCTCCTCGGCCACGGGCCGCTGCTTCGCCGCCTTCATGGGCGACGAAAGCCACGACGCGCAGCGCATCGGCCCCATGATCCGCGAGGAGCTCGCGCGATTGAAGAAGCTGCCGCGCAACGGCCCGGTGCCGCTGGACCTGCCCACGTCAATGGCCGAAGTGAACGACATGCTCGACGAGGTGCGCCAGCGCGGCCTGGCGCGCGTGGTGCACAGCCTTCAGGCCAGCGTGGCCGGCTTCAGCGCCCCGGTGTTCGACGTGCAGGGCCGCGTGGTGCTGGCCATGGTGGTGCTGGGCTCGGTGGCCACGCTGGACACCGACTGGGACGGTGTCCCCGCCACCGCCTTGCGGGATGCCGCCCGTCGGTTGAGCGCGGATCTGGGGCACCCCGAAGCGGCCACCCGGTCCCACAAAGGATGACGCGCAAGGAACACCTGGGGCCGGCGCCCCGCACGTGGTTGTGGTTGGGTGGGGGGGTGCTGCTGGCCCACTGGGCCATGCTCGGACCGGTGGGCGCGTCCCCCGTCCAGGCCACGCCCAGCGCCACCGCTCCAGCAACGCCAGAGCCGGTGGTCACCGCCACCCACCAGGCCATGCCGGTGGATGTGACCCGGGTGCAATGGACGGCGGCCGAGCGTCCGGCCACGCCTCCCATGGCGCGCCGGCCCGCCAAGGTGGCACCCCCACCAGTGGAAGCACAGGTGTTGATCGCCCAGGCGCCTGCGCCCAAGCCGGCCGCCGCAGCGAATGCCCCAGCGGCCACCGCGCCCCCCAGCGACCCGCCCCCCGCCACCGAACTGAACTACGACGTGTTCGGCCAGGCCAAGGGCTTCGATTACCGCGCCACCGGTACCCTGTCGTGGCGACGCGAAGGCGCGAACTACACGGCCCGCATGGAGCTGTCCATGCCCCTTCTGGGCAAGCGCGTGCAAACCAGCGAGGGCAGCGTAGGTCCCGATGGCCTGCGCCCGGTGCGCTTCGCCGACAAGCGCAGCAGCGAACGCGCTGCGCACTTCGAGCGTGACGCCAAACGCATCCGCTTCAGCAACAACGCGCCTGAGGCCGAGTGGCTGCCCGGCGCGCAGGACCGCCTGAGCCTGTTCATCCAACTCGCGGGCCTGATGCGCGCCCAGCCCCGCCAGACCGGCGACGTGCTCAGCTTCCAGGTAGCGGGAGTGGGCGACGCAGAGGTCTGGCAATTCGAGGTGGGCGCACTGGAAACCCTGCGCCTGCCCGCCGGCAACATCGAGGCCCGGTTGCTCAAGCGAGCGCCGCGCAAGCCCCACGACAGCACCGTCGAGGTGTGGCTGGCGCCGTCCCTGGGCCATTTGCCGGTGCGCCTGCGCATCGCCCAGCCGGGCGGTGACGTGGCTGACCAGAGGCTGGCCCGTTTGCCCTAGTCAACGGGCACCCCGGAACCTGTTCGCGGTCAAACACCACAAGCCTGCTTGAAAAATGCCCCTGGGTCACCAACTGGGGCATACCCGGCTCCAGTGGGAGCGCGATTTGCCGATATAACGGCACCAGCGCCGACATATTTGGCGGAAAGGAACACAAGTCCATGCACATGCTGTACGACTCGGAGGCTTTCGCGGTGGTCCACATCCTGGCCAACGCGCCGGCCGAAGGTGAAGCGCCCGCCGACGAGGGGCCGCAGATCCCGCGCCATGGCTTCGAAATCGTGGACAAGCGCTCGGGCAAGGAGGTCTACCTCGACGGCTCCTGGGCCGAGATGTTCCAGGCGCAGATCGTGGAATGGCAGCGCAACAGCCCCTCGCAGGAAGAGGTGGAGAACACGCTGGAGGGTTACGCGTCCCTCGCCCAGAACCCGGTCGTGATGCACTGAGCGCACCACGCCATCGAACCCCGAAGCCCGGCTATGCCGGGCTTTTTTGTGCCTGCGCGTAACGCCAGCGGTACACCGGCTCGGCCAGCACCAGCACCGCCACCAGCCGGCAGACCTGGAAGGCCGTGACCACGGGCGCGCCCAGTTGCAGCACCTTGGCGGTGATCGCCATCTCGGCGATGCCGCCCGGCGAGGTGCCCAGCAGCATGGTCACGGGGTGCAGGCCGGTGAGCCGCGCCATCACCCAGCCAAAGCCCGCGCACAGGGCCATCATGGCGAAGGTGGCCACCGCCACCGAGCCCAGCCAGCGCGGCGCCGTGTGCGCAAAGGCCGGCGTGAAGCGCACGCCCAGGCTGATGCCGATGAAGAGTTGCGCCATGTTGGTGAAGGCCACGGGCAGCGCGGACAGTTGCACGTCCGCCAGCGTGATCAACATCGTGGCCACCAGCGCGCCCATGAACCACGGGTTGGCGCGGCCCAGGCGCTGCATGGCCAGCGCGCCCACCAGCGTAAGCAGGCCCAGCAGCGCCAGGCCGCCCCAATGCACCTCGCGCACGGCCGGGGGCAGCAGGTCCAGACCGTGCACGCCCGCGGCCTGCAGGGCGAAGGGGATCGTCACGGTGACCAGCAGCACGCGCAGCGTGTGTGCGGCGGCCACCAGGTCGGTGCGCGCGTGCTGGCGCTCGGCGAGCAGGGTCATCTCGGAGGCCCCGCCGATGGCGCCCGCGAAATAGGTGGTGGCCATGAGCTGCGCGGGCGGCAGGTTCAGGCGCGCGGCGTGCAAGCGCCGCAGCCAGGCCGAGAAACCCAGTCCCAGCATCAGCGCCCAGGCCACGCCCAGCGCGATGGCCCACCACAAGCTCGCCACCAGCGCACCAACCTCAGGCGTGAAGTACAGGCCCAAGGCCGCGCCGATCACCCACTGCCCCACGTTGCGCAGCGGCGCCCAGCTCTCGGTGGGCGCGCCCAGCACCGACACCAGGGCCGTGGCCAGCAGCGGTCCGATCATCCAGGGGATGGGCGTACCCAGCCAGACACACAGGCGGGCGGCGGCGTAGGCGAGCAGGAGCGTCAGGGCCGTGCGCGTCCAGGACGCCGGCCCGAAGCGCGACAGGAGAGAGGGCACTTGCGGGGAATCGAGAGTGGCGCGCCGAAGGGCCGCCATACGGAGCCGTAGTATCGGCGCATGAAGCTTTCCCTTGTCGCCATCGGATTTGCCGCGCTGCTCGCGGCCTGCGCCCAGACGCCCCCGAAGGATCTGCCCGCGCTGCTCGCACGCACCCAGCCCACGCCGCTGCTGCTGGTGGGTGAACAGCACGATGCGCCCGAGCACCAGCAACTGCAGCGCGAGCTGGTGCAGGCCCTGGCCGCGCGCGGCGAGCTGGCCGCCGTGGTAATGGAGATGGCCGAGGCCGGCCGCGACACCCGGGCCCTGCCGCGCGATGCGAGCGAGGACGCCGTGCGCGAGGCGCTGGCCTGGAACCAGGGCGCCAACTGGCCCTGGCCCACCTACGGACCGGTGGTGATGGCCGCCGTGTGCGCGGGCGTGCCGGTGTACGGCGGCAACCTGCCGCGCGCGCAGATGCGCGAGGCCATGAGTGATGCCGCTCTGGACCAGTCGGTGAGCGCAGCCGCGCTGGAACACCAGCGCGCTGCCGTGCGCGAAGGTCACTGCGATCTGCTGCCCGAGGGCCAGATTGCGCCCATGACGCGCATCCAGCTTGCTCGCGACCGATCGCTCGCCGACACCGCCTTGAACGCCCTGGCGCCAGGCCGCACGGTGCTGCTGATCGCGGGCAATGGCCACGTGCGCACCGACCTGGGCGTGCCACTGCATCTGCCGGCCGGCCAAGCGCACCGCGTGGTGGTGGCACGCGCCGGCGAGGCCGGCGCCGACGCGCCGGGCGACGTGGTGTGGCCCACGCCCGCCCTGCCCGCGCGCGACCACTGCGCCGAGCTGCGCGAGCGCTTCAAGCGCTGATCAGGCCGGCAGGCGCTTGATGGCGTCGGCGAGCACCGAGACCATGGTTTCGATGTGCTCGCGCTCCACGATGTAGGGCGGCGCGAAGACGAGGTTGTCGCCCGCGTTGCGCACCAGCACGCCGCGGTGGAAGCAGTCGAGGAAGACGTCGAAGGCGCGCTTGCCGGGCATGCCGGGCTGCGGCGCCAGTTCCACCGCGCAGGCAAGGCCCAGGCTGCGGATGCCGATGACGTTCGGCAGGCCCTTGATGGCTCCGAACATCGCGTCGCTGAGCACCTGCCCCATCTGGCCGGCGCGCGCGAAGAGTTGCTCCTTCTGCATCAGCTCCAGCGTGGCGATGGCCGCCGCGCAGGCCACGGGGTGGCCCGAGTAGGTGTAACCGTGGAAGAACTCGATCGCGTGGTCCGGCGCGTTGCCGTGGGCGCCCATCATGGCGTCGTAGATGCGCTGGCTGCACACCACGCCACCCATGGGGATGACGCCGTTGGTGACGCACTTGGCGAAGTTGAGCATGTCGGGCTGCACGCCGTACCAGTCGGCGCCGAAGGCCGTGCCGAGGCGGCCGAAACCGGTGATCACCTCGTCGAAGATCAGCAGGATGCCGTGCTTGTCGCAGATCTCGCGCAGGCGCTTGAGGTAGCCCTGGGGCGGCACGTACCAGCCGGCGCTGCCGGCCACGGGCTCCACGATCACCGCCGCCACGTTGCTCGGGTCGTGCAGCGGCAGGATGCGGTTCTCCAGTTCGAGCAGGATGTCCTCTTCCCACACCGGCTCCTGGTGTTGCACGAAGGCGTGCTTTACCGGGTCGTGGATGAAGCGCAGGTGGTCCACGCGTGGCAACAGGCTGGTGCCGTAGACCTTGCGGTTGGCGGGAATGCCGCCCACCGACATGCCGCCGAAGCCCACGCCGTGGTAGCCGCGTTCGCGGCCGATGAAGAGGTTGCGATGGCCCTCGCCGCGCGCGCGGTGGTAGGCCAGTGCCACCTTCATGGACGTGTCGGCCGCTTCACTGCCCGAGTTGCAGAACAGCACCTTGTTCAGGTCGCCCGGCGCCAGCGCCGCGATCATCTCGGCCGCGCGGAAGGCCTTGTCGTTGCTCACGCTGAAGGCGGTGGCGTAGTCGAGCGTATCCAGTTGCTTCTTGATCGCTTCGTTGATGGGCTGGCGGTTGTGGCCTGCGCCCACGCACCACAGGCTGGAGATGCCGTCGATGACCTGGCGGCCGTCGTGCGTGGTGAAGTGCATGCCGTCGGCCGCCACGAAGATGCGCGGATCCTTGGCGAAGCTGCGGTTGGGCGTGAAGGGCAACCACTGGTTGTCCATGTTGAAGTCGTTGTAGGCCATGGCGGCGTCTCCTGGGGCGGGCAATGATCCGGGCATTCTGGCACCGCCCCGGCGCGGCCGGTGGCGCCACTGCCCGACCCCGCGCCGGGCCCACTGACGGCCGCCCTGCGACAATCGCGCCGCCATGGAAAACACCTACGTCCTCACCCTGTCCTGCCAGGACCGCCCCGGCATCGTGCACGCCGTTTCCGGCTTTCTGTTCCAGCACGGTGGCAACATCGAGGAAGCGGCCCAGTACAACGACCACGACACCGGGCTGTTCTTCATGCGCGTGCAATTCGCTTGCGCGCAATTGAGCCAGGCCGAGCTGCGCGAGCGCCTGGGCGCCTTCGCCGAGCCCTTCGGCATGCGCTGGGGCCTGCACCCGCTGGCGCAGCCGCTGCGCGCCGTGCTCTTCGTCAGCAAGGAAGGCCACTGCCTCAACGACCTGCTGTTCCGCTGGAAGAGCGGCCTGCTGCCGCTGGACATCCGCGCCATCGTCAGCAACCACCGCGACTTCTACCAGCTCGCCGCCAGCTACAACGTGCCCTTCCACCACATCCCGCTCACGGCGGCCACCAAGGCCCAGGCCGAGGCGAAGCAACTGGAGGTCATCCGTGCCGAGGGTGCCGAACTGGTGGTGCTGGCGCGCTACATGCAGATCCTGTCGAACGAGCTGTGTCGCGAACTCGCGGGCCGCGCCATCAACATCCACCACAGTTTCCTGCCCAGCTTCAAGGGCGCCAAGCCCTACTACCAGGCGCACGACCGCGGCGTGAAGCTGATCGGCGCCACCGCCCACTACGTGACGGCCGACCTCGACGAAGGCCCCATCATCGAACAGGACGTGGCGCGCGTGGACCACACCGACACGGTGGAAGACCTCACCGCCCTGGGCCGCGACACCGAAAGCCAGGTGCTGGCGCGCGCCGTGAAATGGCACGGCGAACACAGGGTGCTGCTCAACGGGCACAAGACGGTCGTCTTCAAGTGAGCCACAGGTGACCACCACGCGCATTCCGCCCATTCAATGCCTGCTGGCCTTCGAGGCCCTGGCGCGGCTGCGCAGCGTCACCCAGACGGCCGACGAGCTCAACGTCACGCCCAGCGCGGTGAGCCACCGCATCCGCCAGCTCGAGGAGATCCTGGGCACCAAGCTGTTCGGCCGCGCCGATTTTTCGCTCACCACCGATGGCATCGAGTACCTCACCCACGTGCGCGAAGGCCTCACCTCGCTGCAGCGCTTTCCCAGCCAGAAAGCCGCACCGGGGCGGCGCAAGCTGCGCCTGGCCATCACGCCCACCTTCGCGCGCTCCGTCGTGCTGCCGCGCCTCAAGCAGTTCAGCGACACCTACCCCGAGATCGACATCACCCTGCAGGTGAGCATCCCGCTGCTGGACGTGGTGGCCGAGGACGCCGACCTGATGGTGCGATTCGGCACCGGGCGCTACGCCGACGTCGAACACCTGCTGCTGGCCAAGGACGACATCTCGCCCATGGCCTCGCCCGCTTTCGCGCGCGAGCACGGCCCGTTCGAAGCGCCTGAAGACCTGGAGGGCCTGCCCCTGCTGCGCAGCCCGCTGGAGCCCTGGCGCACCTGGTTCGCCGCGCACGACCTGGACTGGCCCGAACCCACCGAAGGCTCGCAGTTCAACGACATCGGCCTGATGTGCGACGCCGCCGCCGCCGGCATGGGCGTGGGCCTGCTGCGCTACAAGCTGGCCGCGCCTTGGCTGGACAGCGGCGCCCTGGTGCCCCTGTACCCGCGCCGCGTGCCCAGCCCGCACGCGCACTACCTGTGCTGGCGCACGGGAACCATGGAACGCTGGGAATGCGCGGCGTTTGCGCGCTGGCTGCAGCAGGCCATGGGGTAAGCCCCTCCACGTTTTCGCCCGCTAGCCACTACCATTGCTGGTAACAAAAGGTAGGAGGTGGGCATGAAGCAGGTGTTGGGGCGGCTCGCGCGCGTCGGGCTGCTGGGCTTGGTCGCGCTGGTGCTCGCGGGGTGCGCGGCGACCGGCCCCCGGTTCAGCGAGGTGCAGGAGAGCTTTCCAGCCATCAAGCCCGGGCACGGCCGGCTGATGGTCTACCGTAGCGGCGGCCTCGGGCCGGCGATCCAGCCGGACGTGCGGCTCAACGGCGATGTCGTCGGCAAGATGCAACCCGAGGGCTTCTTCTTCGTCGACCGCCCCACCGGCCGCTACACCGTGTCTGCCCGCACCGAGATCGAGTCCAGTGTCGACGTGGACCTCACCGACGGCGCCACGGTGTACGTGGAGACGCTGATCACCATGGGCCTGTTCGTGGGGCAACCCCGGCTGTCCCTGCAGAGCGAGACGATGGCGCGCCCCAAGCTCACCGCACTGGCCTACACGGGTTCTATCCCGCTGGTCGCCGGGCGGCCGGGCGCTGGTACCAGCGCCGCTCTGGTGCCACCCGGTGGCATTCCCAGCGGGCCCGGGCCGGCCGCGCCGCCACCGCGCGTGGGCGGGCGCGTCACCATGGACGACCTCAGCGGCTTGCTGCCCGCGCAGCGCTGAGGCGGTCCGCATGCGGCACATCGGCACGATCGCGCTCGCCTGCGGCGCCGCGCTGGCGCAAGCCCAGCCCGCGTCCCTGGCTCCCGAAGTCCTGTTTGACATGGTCTCACCCAGCGTCTGGGTGGTGCGCACGCAGGACGAGGCCGGCCGAGCCCTGGCCCTGGGCAGTGCCGTCGTGGTCGGCCCCGGCCGCCTGATCACCAACTGCCACGTGCTCGCACGCGCCAAGGCCGTGGCCGTCGCGCGCGAGAACGTCACCTACGGCGCGACGCTGGAGTTTCCCGATCCCGATCGCGACCTGTGCCAGCTCAAGGTCGCCAACTTCCACGCCCCAGCCGTGGCCATCGCCGCGCCGCAGACCTGGCGCGTCGGCGCGCGCGTCTATGCCATCGGCAGCCCGCGCGGGCTCGAAACCACCATCAGCGATGGCCTGCTCTCCGGCATCCGCCGCAACGAGCAGGACCAGATCGAGGCCTTGCAGATCACCGTGCCGATCTCGCCCGGCTCCAGCGGCGGTGGCCTGTTCGATGCGCAGGGCCGCCTGGTCGGCATCACCACCATGATCCTGCGCAACGCGCAGAACGTGAATTTCGCCGTGCCCTCGAGCTGGATCGCCGAGGTGCCCGAGCGCGCGCAGGCGGCGCTCGCTGCGAAGGCAGCCGCAGCGGCCAACGTCGGTGCCTCGACAAGCGCGCAAACCACTCCCCAGGGCGATCGCGTATTCGAGTACCGCCTGCGCGAGCGCCAGACCGGCGTCAGCCAGCCCGTGGTGTTCCGACTCGACCGCGTCGAAGGCGAGCGGCGCATCTTCAACCAGGGCGAGCGCATCGAACGGCTCGATGGCGGCGTGGAATCCGTCGACAAGCCGGTGAGTGGCGAATTCGATCTGGCGATGCCCCCAGGCGGCTGGGTGAGCGGCACGCCCGAACCCGGCTCGGCCTGGCGGCTCGACTACACCGTGCGCCGCAACGACCTGGTGATCCGGATGGAATTGCGGGCTCGCGCCGTGGACACCACCACGCTGACCGTGGGCTCGCGCCAGATCGAGACGGTGCGTGTGAATTACAGCGGCTTTACGCACCGCGTCACTGGCGGGCACATGATCAACAGCTCGACGTACGAAGCCTCAGCCTGGTTTTCCCCCACGCTGGCACGCGTGGTGCGATTCGATGCGCGCACCCGAAACCAGCACATTCGCATCGACGAAACCCTGGAGCTCATCGACATTCGCGCCGAGTGAGCGCCGTCGGCGCCCACCCGCTTGCCATCACTCGATCACTCGATCGCCAGCCGCTGGCCGCTCACCGCCGCCTTCTTCGGCAACGTCAGACGCAGCACACCATTCTCGAAGCGCGCTTTGGACGCGTCCTTGTCCACGCGCTGGGGCAACTGGAACGCGCGAGAGACGGCGCCGTAGTAGCGCTCGCTGCGCAGCACGCGCTGGCCGTCGCGCTGCTCATCGATCTGCTTGACCTCGGCACGCAGGGAAACCACGTCGTCTTCGATGGTGACCTGGATGTCGTCCTTGGCCACACCCGGCAGTTCGGCGTCCACGGTGTAGGCGGCGGGCGTTTCCTTCACGTCCACCTTGATCTGCGCGGGCAGCGGATCGCCATGCAGCGGCTTGACGAAGAAGCCGGGCGCGACGTCGCGAAAGAAGTCATCGAACAGGCTGTTGCGGGCAATGAGTCCGGTCATGGTGAAAGTCCTCCAGATTCGGTGAAGCGCCGCGACCACCGCAGCGCCTGGTGAACCCAAACTGAAGTCGCCCCCCGCGCATTTCAAGACCCCTGCACACGCCGCCCGTCAACAGCCGCTGCAGGATTTTTCAACCCGCGCGCACCCCCGCCGCCTACACTGACCCGCCCA
>NZ_CCAE010000047.1 GCF_000723405.1 Hydrogenophaga intermedia
GCGTCTTATGACACTCAGTGTCGCCACGTCTATCACTCCTGAAATCTCCTGCTGCTAAATGCAGCAGGATAGGGTTCTTACGTGGGTCAGCTTTCAATGGAAATTGCTGCTCTAACTGGGTCAGTTTTCAGTGAAAGACAACAATTGCTCGCACCCGTCGGCTACATCCCGCCTGCTGAGGCTGAGGCAAACTACTGGCGGCATCTCGCCAATCAGGACTCCATGGCGGAGGCCTGACTTAAACCAACCGGCCTCCACGAAAGCCGGGGCGGTTCAGCATTGCCCAGGAGGGCAACTATGGGTAGAACGACATAACGGTGCCCATGCTCACCGATGCATCTGCGAGGAACGGAACCATCGGGAGGAGCCATGGAGCCACCACTAATGAGCCGGCGGCAACACCAGCGCCGCCAACAACATCGACCGCAACAATGGCAACACCGCCACCGCGGATCACATAGCGTTTGATGGTTGCCTTCAGCTCCTTTTGGTCAACCATCTTTGCAAAGGTCGAATGGGCGCTGCAGACGTCCTTTTCAAGTGCAGCCAGTGCATTCAATACATCCTGGGCTGAAAAATCCTTGGCAACAGTGTGCTGAAGATTTTTTGCGGCATCCATCAGTTCAGCAGTTACCGCATCGCCTAAGCCGGCCTGTTTTAGTAAGTATCGCTCAAATCCGAGGAAAATGTTGGTGAACTCATTGAGATCCGATGCTAGGGAACTGCGCGTCTTTTGAGTAGTCTGTCGCGATGAAAGCGACTTCGTCAACGCCGCTGTGAATGCCTGGTCAGTGGTCAGGTTGTGCAGATCGCTGCACATGACGCGCGTTAGTCCAAGGAAGTCTTCAAGCTCGATGCGAGGCTTAGCCAGAAGATCGTGCATCTTGTTTGTTGTGGACACGATGGGCTTGAACCATCTGCTCGGATCGGTCTGACCGAAAGCGGAAACATGAGTGAAAACAAGCGCAGCTATCGCTATGGCGATGCGAGACAGCAGAGTAAGCATCTCTTCCTCCCCGGGTGATGGGATACTGCTTCCAGCTTTGGGTGATGAATCGCTCTAATCCCCGGCTGGAGGGGGAAAGTGTCGGAGGATTCCTGGGGCCTGTCTATCGCCATGCAGACCGATGGCGTCGCAATCGAAGGGCATCTGTCGCAAGAATCCCGCGTTCTCCGCATCCGCTGGGATCGATCCATCCGCCAGCCAGGTATTCGGCGGGCGCCCACATCACCTCGAAATGATGCCGGTTCGCCTCGCTCACCTTCAGACGCGTCATGCAGCGAGCGCTGCTGGGCTGCGTTCTGCTGTCGGTGTTTGTCGCAGGCGATGCCGCGACATCATTTGCTATGTGCCGTGTGTTGGCGCCGACGCCAGAATGCGCCACTCTCGACCTCTGCGCAGGCTTCACGGTGAGCCGGCGGAATCGGTCGCGCTCCCGCGCGCTGCGTCGTTTCCGGTTCCAATAAGTGGCTCACGCTGCCTTCGGCGCGTGGTTCAAATCTCCATCGGCACCAACAAACACGATCCACGCGAGAGTTGAGCGCTTGGAAGCTCGCCGCTTAGTCTCGACGGCATTTTTCGTTCCAGCGTTCATCATGCACTCTCTGTTGTGCTACATGGAAGATACCGCATAGGCGAACTTATTGCACCCCTGCCGCCGAGGTTTGCCGGCGGCATCTACAAAGTCCTGTATGCCAAGGGCAGATCGGAGGCGAATCGTGGATCTGAAAGAGTTGATGGGGACTGCCGCCATGGGAATTGGTCTGCTCACCGGCATCGTTCAGCTCATTGAATGGCTACTGCCGAAATCCGCACATGAGCGGATCAACGACCTTCTCACTCGAGTCTGGGTGTGGCTGGAGGATCAAAAGGCGGGCCGGTTGATGAAATGGTTACGAGATGCCAGGCCAGTAAAGTGGACCATCTACGGATTTTTTTTGCTTGCGCTTGTCTACAACGGCGTGGCTCTTTTGAGTGACACCGGCCCAACTATGCCAATGATTGAGGTGGTCATTTTCAAGTACGGCGTCATCCCAGGGCTGGCCGCTTCCGCAGCGGCCTTTCTCTTTGCATCCACTCTTCGACTCTCCGACCTGGCTGACTGGATCACTTCTAAGGGGTCTGCGCTACGCGTCATCGGCCGCCTTACAGCAGTCTGTATTGGTGGTGCCCTCATGTTCGCCGCAGCCCTGCTGTTCTTCTACAACGTCACTCAACACTGGGCGCCCCTGGCGTTCGTCGTTTCAATCGCCGTTTTATCTTTCCTGTTCCTGCCTGTCCTTGCGTTCACGCTCGTATGGGCGCTCATGCTTGCTTGGCTCATTCTGGTTGGTACAGCGTCGGTTGCACTGCGGTTGGCAGAGCTCTTTGTGAGGAAACTGCTGGAACATCCGAAAGGTACCGTTCTGGCAGTCAGTTCGCTTCTCACTGCACTTGGCACCATCTTCAGGAACATTGGCTAGCCAGTATCAGCTCATCGAATCCGACACAAAGCGGATTGAATCGCCTCGTGTTTCGCGGAGGCGGACTGCTCAAAGTAGACAGCGGTCGCGCCTGATTGGCCGAGGCAAGCGGAAGAGACTTCACACCGGAGGTTTGGTCGCAAGAACTTTGGCGGCGAAGTAGGCCGGTCGCACCAACTTTGACCCCTGCCAGTCCCGCTCGATGGCGCGAGGTCCTGTAAGTCCTTGATCTGTAGAATGCGCCAGAGCAATTACTCTGGCGCCCTACGTGTAGGTAGCCCCAAAAGCTGAGAAAGCGGGGCCCATAAGCTGAGAAGACTGTGGACCTTGGCCGTTGAGCGGGCTCTCGGCGACTCGGCCGCGGAAGGCTACTCGCAACGAAGGGGTACTTTGAGTTCCGGTCTGTCAGGTATGAGCGTGCCTCGAGCTAACTTGCGGTGCCGGTTGCTTTGATGTTGTCCATGTGGAAAGAATATGACGGTTCTAATACTGCACCTTAGCGACATTCACATTCGAGGCGACAAGGACCCAATCCTCAAACAAGGGGACCGTATAGCGGCCTGCACTTTTGCAGCGCTGCCAGAAGCAGCTGCCGTCTTCATCGCGGTTACCGGTGACATTGCCTATAGTGGCGACCAAACCCAATACGATGCAGCGCGTGGACTTTTCGAGTCAATTCGGAAAAACATTCAGGCGGAGAAAGACCTGCCCGTGCACTTTGTCATGGCTCCTGGAAACCACGACTGTGACTTCTCCCTGAGCAATGCGCCCCGGCAACTGACTCTTGACGCGATTCGAGAAAAACCTGAAAAGCTGGATGATGACGTCATCGCCCTTGGCGCCTCGGTTCAAGGCGCCTATCGCGCTTTTTCTGAAAGCTTCGAGAGCCCGGGGGAAACCAGAGTTGGTGACCAACTATGGACTTCGCATAGATTCTCAGTCGAGGGTGTTGAGCTTATTTTTGACTCCCTCAACGTGTCATGGTGTTCGAACCTCCACGAAGCGCCCGGAACACTCATTTTCCCTGTCGAACGCTACAAGAATCGTCGCAACGACGCTGCCGACTACAGGGTTGTGCTTATGCATCACCCGCTGAACTGGTTCAGCCAAACGATGTACCACCCATTGCGACAACTTGTTCGCGGCTTGGCCAATGTGGTTGTCTCTGGCCATGAACATGTAGGCGGGGTAGGTGAGGACATCAATGCAGAGACCGGCCATAGTGCATATATCGAAGGATGTGTTCTCCAAGGACATCATGGTCTCTCTGATTCATCGTTCAATGTCGCAATTTTCAACCTTGCCGAGGGGACCTATCAAAACACCCGCTACAAGTGGGATGGCGTAGCACGCTACCTCGCTAGTGAAGAAGGCTCGTGGGCTGATTTCAGAACGCTTCCCAAGAAGGTCCGGAATGAGTTCGAAATTAGCTCCCATTTCGAGCAACTACTTTCCGACCCTGGCGGGATTTTTGGTGCCCGGGGTGCTCCGCTCGCATTGCGAGATTTGTATGTATACGCCGACGTTCATGCCCACCAGTCAAACGATGAGCGAAGGGTTAAGATTCCACTCAACACCACCATTTTTCATGATTCGTCCCGTCTAGAGGGAGGAGTGCTTTTGACGGGGGAGGAGAAGTCTGGAGCGACCAGTCTTTTGTACATGCTATTTAAGCATTTCCACGAAAGAGGCCTCGTCCCGATCTACCTTAGGGGCGCTGAATTAAGAACAGTTTCCGAGAGAGAGTTCGACCAGGCCGTCGCTAAAGCCGTCGAATCGCAGTATGGGCTAGGAAGCAGTGCACGCTACGCCCAAATACCGAAAACCAAAAAGCTCTTGCTTCTTGATGATTTCGATGATGGCCCTATTCGCCATGGCGCATCTCGCGCAAAGCTCTTGGTCATGGCCGCATCCCGGTTCAACAGATTCTTGTTGACCGCAAATGATAGCTTCGATTTCAGCGGAACAATTCGCCCTCACACTGAAGGGAAGCTCACCGACCTCGAAGAATTCAAGCTCCTGCCGTTCGGTTTTGCCAAGCGGGCCGAACTTGTCAAGCGGTGGCTCGTGCGTACCTCATCCGATGGCACGCTCGACGAAGGACAACTCCTTCAACGGTGCGATGCGGCGGAGCGCGTCCTTAATGACGTGATGGCAAAAAACATAGTGCCATCGCTTCCCTTGTATCTCTTGACCTTGCTACAGAGCTACGAATCAGGCGTTCAAGGAGGATTTGAGGAGAGTGGGCTTAGTGAGTATTACGACTTTTTGCTAAAGGCTGGGTTGGAGTCAGCGCAAATTCCCCGGAATCAATGGACGGGCATTATCGAATACTGCGCGCACCTTGCGTGGCAGCTTCATGCCACGGAGAACAAGGAACTCTCCGAGGATGAGCTCCGCATCTTCAATGAGCGGTATTCAAAAGAGCAAGTCCGTGTTGAACTATCGACCCGAATCGCTTCACTTGTAAAGGCACGAGTACTTGCGCAGCATGGGGACTTCTTCCGTTTTCGATATCATTACATCTACTACTATCTGAAGGGGAAGTACCTCTCCAGAAAAATGAATGACTTGGAGGTGCAGGCGTATGTGCGTAAGTGCTGCGCACATCTGTACGTGCGCGAAAACGCAAATACAGTGTTGTTCCTAGCACATCATTCTTTTGAAGACCCATTATTTTTGCGATGCGTGGTGGACGCGGTTGAGAAGCCGTTCTCGGCGTACCCTGCGGTGGAGTTCACGGGCAGGGACACTGTCGAAATTAGAGATTTCGTCAAAGACCTCCCGGCGCTGACGTACTCGGGCAAGAGCCCAGAACAGGCAAGGCACGAGGCGAATCGCCGCCGAGACGAACTTGACGACGGTAGTGACGGCTTAGCAGACCGAAAGGAAGACTTAGAGGAAGACGAGTTTGTTGCGCACCTCATCTCACTGTTCAAAGCAGTTGAGATTCTTGGTCAAATCCTCAAGAATCAAATCGAGCGCATCCCGAGAAATCAACGCGTTGATTTGTTGAGCAAGGTCATGCACGGCCCTTTGAGAGCGGTTACCGCTTACTTCAACTTATTCACAACTGACCAAGCCGCGGTTTTGAACGAATTGACCGACGTATTGGCGAAGCGCAAAGAGGCGGGAACGGAGGAAGAGCGCAAAAAGATGGCGCAGCAACTCGTCGCTTGGCTGCTGCAGACGTCGACTGCAGGCTTCCTGTTGAAGGCAATTGTGTCGACGAGTTCCGACGCACTCATAGATGATATACGTGCAGCGGCCGGAACCATCGGGTCTCCAGCCGCACGGCTTATTGCCACCGGCGTGAAGTTGGATAGTCCAGGCAGACTACCGCAGCGAGAGATGGAAAAGCTCTTGGACGACTTTGGAAGTGATTTCATCGCCGTGCGCGTGCTTCAGATGTTGACGCTCCGCCGCCTATACATGTTCAAGACTGACGAGCGTGATAAACAGTGGCTAGCAAGTAAGGGGGTGGTGACGCTGCCATATCAACACGCTGTCGAATACAAGACGAGAAATACCAAGTTGCTTGGCAACGCGTGACCCCTAGAACACACAGTTCCTAACGCATCATGTCGCTCCGTCGAATATTGTCAATTCACAAGTTGCTTTCGCCGTTCTCAACAATCGACTGTGAAGTGCCCACCCCAAAGGAATCACGTCTGCTTGAAGAACACCTCAGGGCTCAGGATGGAGCAGCTAGTACAGGCACGGAGTCAACCGGAAGGTCGTCCGGGGAGAGTGCTGCGTCGTCGTCCGGTACGAAGAACAGGGATAACGAGTAGCCGCGGTGATCGGGTAGCCAAACAGCGCCGCCACGTCAAAAGTATTTCTCGTCTGCTGGGTGCGCGCGTCTCACCTTATGCGTCACGAACACCGCGAAGTGCTTGTCGGGCAAGGGCGCTTTTTCTCACCTTGTGGCCGCCCACAGGGGATGGGCCACCCAGCATTCGCCTGATGCGGGACTTTCTCTCGCGCACGCTCGCTTAGCGAGTCGCCCTCATCGCCTGGGCGCGAACCCCAGTCGCGACCCCACGATCACCCCCACCAACCCCACCAGGTGCCAGGCGGTCACCGCCTCGCCCATGAAGGCCACCGCAAACCCCACGCCAAAAATCGGCACCCAATAAAACCCCATCGCCGTGCGCGCCAGGCCCAGCCGCGCGATGGAGAGGTTCCACACCATCGCCGCCAGCGCCGTCGCCAGCACGCCCGAGTACAGGATCAGCGACCACGTGGTGACCGACGCCTCGACGAGGTCCGCCAGCCGCGCCCCCGGCGACAGCGCGGCGTGCAGCACCAGCAACACCGAACCGATGACGTGGATCACCACGCTGATCTGCAGCACGGTGAAGGCCTTCGACAGCTTCTGCACCGCGATGCCGCCCGAGGCAAAGCACACCAGGGACGTGAGGATGAGCAGATCGCCCACGGAGCCGCTGCCCAGTTGCGCGCCCGGCCGGTTGAGGATGACCAGGGCCACGCCCGCGAAGCCGATGACCACGCCGGCCAGGCGGCGCGCGCCCAGCGCTTCGCGAAACACCAGGGCCGCCAGCAAGGTGGACACCAGCGGCCCCAGCGACATGATCAGGGCGCCGTTGGTGGCCGTGGTGCGCGACAAGCCGCCCGCAAACAGAATCTGGTTGCCGTAGACCATGAACAGCGCGCAGGCCGTCAGGCCCAGCAGGTCGCGCGCGCGCAGCACGGGCAGGCGTTCGCGGCGCAGGAACAGCAGCACCGTCAGCGCGATGGCGGCGACGACCATGCGCACGGCCGCCACGGTCAGCACGTCCAGCGCGCCGGTGAGTGCCTTCACGGCCGAGAGGTTGACGCCCCAGATGGCCATGGCGCCCAGCAGCAGCGCGTATGCGCGCCAGCCCTCGGTCACCTCAGCCGCGCGCGCCGACGATCACGTGGCGCTCGACCAGGAAGGTGGTGATCTCGGCGATGAATTCGCGCGCGTGCGTCATCAGGGTCTGGCCCTTGGGCGACGCGAAGGCCGCGTTGAGCGACTCGGTGTCGTCGAACCAGAGCTCGACGATGCCGTCGATGGGCAGGCCGTCGCGCTCCACCGGGTGGCCCTTGGGCGCCTCGCGGCCCACGATGAGGTTCTGGCGGTAGCCGCGCACGCCGGCCACGCGCTTCACCAGGTGCGCGTGTTCCTGGCGCCACTCGCTCTTGAACTCGTCGGGCAGCACGTCGTCACGTCGTTTCAACAAGGACATGCGCTTGAGCAGCGGGCGATCGGCCTCGGGCTCGATCACTTCCATCTGGTCGATGGTGACGATGCGCAGGTCACCGATGAAGTGGTTCTCGTCGGCCACCAGCGCCTGGCCGGCTTCGGTACGGATGGCCTCGCGCATGGCCTGTTCGCTGTCGAACCAGAGCATGGAGAAGCCGTCGAGCTGTTCCGGCCCACGCGGGTAGGTGAAGCCGCGCTGCAGGCTGTCGGTGACGTGGTTCTGTTCGTAACGGCGCAGGCCGGGCAGGCGGGCCGCCAGTTCGGCGTGCTGGCCGAGCCAGTGGCGGCGGAAGTCCTCGTCGCTCCACTCCGGCCTTTTCCTGATCAAACCCGATCGCACGAACATGGGACTTTCCTTCCAGGTTGGACTCAATGGGAGCCGAGATAGGCGGCTTTCACCTTCGGGTCGTTCAGCAGCTCGGCGCCCGAGCCCTGCAACGTGATGCACCCGGTTTCGAGCACGTAGGCGCGGTCGGCCACGCCCAGGGCCTGTTTGGCCATCTGCTCGACGAGCAGGATGGTCAGGCCCGATTCGCGCAGTTGGCGGATGGCCTTGAAGATGTCCTTGATGATGAGCGGCGCGAGGCCGAGCGAGGGCTCGTCGAGCAGCAGCAGGCGCGGCTCGCTCATGAGCGCACGCGAGATGGCGAGCATCTGCTGCTCACCACCCGAGAGGGTGCCGGCCAGTTGCGCTTCGCGTTCGCGCAGGCGCGGGAAGCGTTCGAATTCGCGTTCGATGGCGCGTTGCACGCCGGCCTTGTCTTGCCGGCGCGCGTAGGCGCCGAGCAGCAGGTTCTCGCGCACGGTCTGGTCGGGGAACACACCACGGCCTTCGGGCGACATGGCCACGCCCAGGCCCACGCGCTTGTGCGGCGCCAGGCGGGTGCAGTCCTGGTCGGCGATGCGGATGCTGCCGCCGGCCGCCGGCTCCAGGCCGGCGATGCAGCGCAGCAGGCTGCTCTTGCCCGCGCCGTTGGCGCCGATGATGGTGACCACCTCGCCCGCGCGCACCTCCAGGCTCACGCCCTTCACGGCCTGGATGGCGCCGTAGGCGACCTCGAGCTTGTCGATCTTGAGCATGCTGTCCTCCTCCTAGGCCCCGGCCGGCGCGGGCGTGGGCTCGGCGCCGTCCTCGACGCCGAGGTAGGCCTGGATCACGCGCGGGTTGTTCTGGATCTCGCCCGGCTTGCCTTCGGCGATCTTGATGCCGTAGTCCAGCACGATGACGTGGTCGGAGATGGACATGACCAGGTCCATGTGGTGCTCCACCATGAGGATGGAGATGCCGCAGCGCGCGATCTTGAGCAGCAGTTGGCCGAGCTCGGCGGTCTCCTGCGGGTTGAGGCCGGCGGCGGGTTCGTCGAGCAGCAGCAGTTGCGGCTCGGTGGCCAGGGCGCGCGCCAGTTCCACGCGGCGCTGCAGGCCGTAGGGCAGGCTGCCGGCGGGTGCATGGGCCAGGGGCAGCAGGTCCACCAGGGCCAGCAGTTGCAGCGCGCGCTCGGTGGTGCGCGCCTCTTCACGCCGCGCCGCGGGCAAGGCCAGCAGCGAGGCGAAGAAGCCGTTGCGCATGCGCGTATGGTGGCCGAGCTTGACGTTGTCCAGCACCGAGAGTTCGGCGAACAGCCGCAGGTTCTGGAAGGTGCGGCCCATGCCCAACTGGCAGATGGCGTGCGCTGGTTGGCCCGCGAGGTTCTGGCCCAGGAAGCAGATGGTGCCGGCGCTCGGGTCGAGCACGCCCGTGACCATGTTGATCATGGTGGACTTGCCCGCGCCGTTGGGGCCGATGAGGGCGTGCACGTGGCCACGCTGCAGGCGGAAGGACACGTCCTGCGCGGGCTTGACGCCGCCGAAGGCCTTGGAGACGTTGTCAACCACGAGCAGGTCGCCGGTGGCGTCCGCCGAGGCGGGGCGGTAGGCGCGCGGCTCCACGCCCGACGGCAGTTCGGGCTTCTTCCGGAAGCGCGCGAACACGGCGTTCAACAGCCCCATCACACCACCCGGCATGGCGTACAGCGCAAACAGCAGCAGGAAGCCGTAGAGGAAGTGCTGCGCGGCGGGCCAGCGCGCCAGGGACACGTCGATGACGACCAGGATGACCGTGCCCACCAGCGGCCCGTACTGGGAGCCCGCGCCGCCGAACAGCACCAGCAGCAGGATGAAGATGGACAGGTGGAAGGTGATGAAGTCGGAGTTGATGTACTGGTTCTGCTGCGCCACCAGCGCGCCCGCGATGCCGCAGGTGACGGCCGCGACGACGAAGGCGATGACCTTGGCGCGGTAGACGCGAACGCCCACCGAAGACGAAGCGATCTCGTCGGCCTGCAGCGAGAGCAGCGCGCGACCGAAGCGCCCGCCCACCAGGTTGCGCAGCAGCAGGTGCGTCACCGCGCACAGCGCCACGGTGAACCACACCCACTGCTGCGTGCTCAGCGGGTTTTCGCCCCAGCTCAGCGGGCGAATGCCGTAGACACCCTGCGCGCCGCCGAACACCTCGGTCCACTCGCTCACGAGCTTTTCCACCACGATGCCGAAGGCCAGGGTCACCATGGCCAGGTAGGGGCCCTTCACGCGCAGCGAGGGCAGGGCGATGAGCACGCCGAACACGCCCGAAATCACCGCCGCCAGCGCCAGGGCGATCCAGGGGCTCATCTCGGTGCGCGTGGTGAGCAGGGCCACCGCATAGGCGCCGGCCGCGAACAGCCCGGCCTGCCCCAGGGACTTCTGCCCCGCGTAGCCCACCAGCACGTTCATGCCGGCCGCGCACAGGTAGTACACGCCCATCATGAACAGGATGCGCAGGTAGTAGTCGTTGTTGAGCGCGAAGGTGAGGCCGACCACCGCGACCACGGCCAGCAGCACACCGGCGAGGTGCGAGTACCGGTTCATACCTTCTCCACCGCGCGCGAGCCGAACAAACCGGTGGGGCGGAAGGCCAGCACCAGGATGACGAGCGCGAAGATCGCCACCTCGCGCCACTGCGCCTGCCACAGGTTCACCAGCGATTCGATAACGCCGAGCGCGAAGCCACCGATGACGCAGCCGCGCGGGTTGCTCAGTCCGCCGATCATGGCGCCCGAGAAGCCCTTGAGGCCCACGGCCAGGCCCATGTAGAGCGAGGCCTGCGCGATGGGCGCGAGCAGGAAGCCCGACAAGCCCGCGAGCGCGGAACTCACGACGAAGGCGATCACCATGATGGCCTTGGTGTTGATGCCCATGAGGCTGGCCACGTTGCCGTTGGCCGCGACCGCGCGCATGGCCTTGCCGAGCATGGTGCGGTTCATGACGTGGTCGAACCCGACCATGACGACCACTGCCACGCCCAGGGTGAGCAGTTCCTGCGGGCGCACGCCCACGCCCAGGAAGCGCAGCACCTGGTCGCCCACGGGGCTGGGCACCACCACGGGCTTGGGCCCCCAGATGGCCAGGCCGATGCTTTGCAGGATGACGCCAAAGCCCAGGGTGCTCATCACCCAGGCCATGCCCGGGCGGCCCGCGAAGGGCCGCACGCCGATGGCGTAGAGCAGCCAGCCCAGCAGGCCCATCAGGCCCAGGGCGCCGACCAGCGCCATGAGCTGCGCGGCACCGCCCGGCTCGGCCTCGCCGAAGCTGGTGGCCGTCAGTGGCTTGCCGATGGCGAGGAAGAGCACGCTCATGCCGATGAAGGCGCCCGCCGTCACGAACTCACCGTGCGAGAAGTTGAGGGTCTTGGTGGTGGTGAAGGTGACGCTGAAGCCCAGCGCGACGAGCGCATAGGCACCGCCCACACACAGCCCGCTCAGCACCGCCTGCAGGAGCGCTTCTGTCATGTCTGTCTCCGGGGAAAGGCGCGCGGGCCGCTGGCGGAGCCGCGCGCGATGCCGCTTACTTCTTGAAGTCCGCCGCGCTCAGCGACTTGAGGATCGGGTCGCTGTAGGGCAGCAGCTTGCCGTCCTTCCAGCGGATCCACACGAAGTCTTCGGCGGTCAGGGCTTCGCGGTCGGTCTTGCTGAAGGGCTTGTTGTAGGTCTTGAGCACGCCCTGCACCGGCGCCTTCAGGTCTTCCAGCGCGGCGCGCACGGCGGCGCCGTCGGTGCTGTTGGCCTGCTTGGCGGCGGCCGCGTAGAGCATCACCGAGTCGTAGCCGTGCAGCGCGAAGGAGAAGGCACTGGGTGCCTTGAGCTTGGAGCCGATGCGGTCGTAGAGCTTCTGCTGCACGGGCGTTTTCTCCTCGCTCACGGTGCGCATGAAGATGGGCTTGTCGGCCAGGGCCTTGCCCGCGGCGTCGTAGAAGGTGATGTTGTCGGCCGCCCAGGAGGTGAGGGTGAGCGGAAAGTAGTTGATCTTCTCCATGCTGCGCACCAGTTGCGCGATGGGGGTGCCCTGGGCCCAGACGACCACGGTGTCCACGCCGGCGGCCTTCATCTTGTTGAGCTGCGAGGTCATGTCGGTGTCGCCCACGCCGAAGTGTTCGGTGGCGACGATCTTGATGCCCTGCTTCTCGGCCAGCTCCTGCATGTCCTTCATGCCGCCCTGGCCGTAACCGGTGGTCTCGGCCATCAGGCCCACGCTCTTCACGTTGCTGTTTTTCTTCACGTAGGCCATCAGCGCGGCCACTTGCTCGCGGTCCACCATGGAGACGCGGAACATGTAGTTGTCGCCCGAGCCCATGGGCGCGGTGATGGCGGTGCCCGAGCCCACGTTGCCGATCACCGGCACCTTCTTCTGGTTGGCGATGTGCTTCCACGCCATGGCGTTGCCCGAGTTGGTGGGGCCGAACACGGCGACCACCTTCTCGTTGTCGATCAGGTCCGTCATGTTCTGGATGGACTTGGGTGGCGCGGAGGCGTCGTCGCGCACCACCAGGGCCAGCTTCTTGCCGAGCACGCCACCGGCGGCGTTGATGTCGGCGATGGCGGCTTCCATGCCGATGACGGCGGCCTGGCCGCTCTGCGCCGAGGGCGAGGCCGAGAGGTCGCCGTTGTAGCCGAGCTTGATGTCCTGGGCCTGGACGCCGCCCGCGAAGGCGGCGAGTGCGATGGCCGACAGTGCGGCGCCCCAATAACGCTTGATGCTCATGTTGTCTCCTGTTGTGAATGGGATGGGCGAAAAGTTGGGCTTGGCGCTGGCGTCAAACCGCGAGGAAACCGCCGTCCACCGGCAGGGTGATGCCGGTGACGTAGCGGGACATGTCGGAGGCGAGGAAAACGATGGGACCGACGAGGTCCTCCGTCTCGCCGACACGGCCCAGGGGGATGCGCGTCATGAAGCCCTGCAGGCGCGTGGGGTCCTCGCGCGTGGCGGCCGTCATGGGCGTGGCGATGACACCGGGCGCCAGCGCGTTGACGCGCACGCCGAAGGGCGCCAGTTCCTGCGCGAGCGACTGCGTGAGCATCTTGATCGCGCCCTTGGAGGGCGAATAGCCGAGCGAGGCGGCCTGCCCCGCGTAGGCCGCGATGGAGGCCATGTTGACGATGCAGCCGCGCGTGGCCTTGAGCGGATCGAGCAGCGCGTGCGTGACGTTGAAGGTGCCGTGCACGTTCACGTCGAGCGTCTTCCTGAAGTTCTCGGCCGCGTGCGGGCTGGCCGTGGTCTCGCGGATGATGATGCCGGCGTTGTTGACGAGCAGGTCGACCTGGCCAATGCGCTCCGCGACCTGGCGCGCGATGTCGCGGCAGGCCTCTGGCGAGGTGACGTCGAGCGCGAAGGACCAGGCCTCGCCGCCGGCCTCGCGCACCAGGCGCGCGGTCTCTTCCACGGCGGCGGCGTTCATGTCGGTGGCGACGATGCGCGCACCGGCCTGCGCCAGGCCCAGGCAGAAGGCGCGGCCGTTGCCCTGGCCGGCGCCGGTGATGAAGGCCAGGCGGCCTTGCAGCAGGCGCGGCGCGAGGGTGTCGGGGTAGGTGGGCATGGCGGTGTTCTCAGGCGGTGGGGGCCAGCGCTTCTTTCGCTGCGGCGGTGGCCTTCGCCAGCGGCACGGCCTTGGCGAGTTCATTGCCCGCGATGTAGCCGAAGGTGATGGCCGGGCCGAGCGTGATGCCCGCGCCGGGGTAGTTGCCACCCATCACGCTGGCCGCGTCGTTGCCCACGGCGTACAGGCCGGCGATGGGTTCGCCCAGGCCGTTGAGCACGCGCGTCTTTTCGTCGGTGACCAGGCCCGCGAAGGTGCCGATGTCGCCGATGACGAGCTTGATGGCGTAGTAGGGGCCGTGTTCGAGCGGGGCCACGCAGGGGTTGGGCGTGACGGCGGCGTCGCCCTGGTAGCGGTTGTAGGCCTTGCTGCCCTTGCCGAAGGCCGGGTCTTCGCCCTTCACCGCGTGGCGGTTGAACTCGGCCACGGTCTGCTCCAGCGTGGCGGGCGCAATGCCGAGCTTGCTGGCCAGCTCGCCGATGCTGGCGCCGGACTTGAGGTAGCCGTTGCGCAGGTAGCGCCCGATGGGCAGCGGCGCGGGCGCCACGCAGCCCAGCCCGTAGTTGCGCAGGGCCTTGTGGTCGCACAGCAGCCAGGCGAAGGTTTCGTTGCGGCCCGCGCAGGTCTTGACCATGGCCTGCACGAAGTCGTGGTACGAGTTGCCTTCGTTGGTGAAGCGCTGGCCCTCGGGGCTCACGGCGATCACGCCGGGCTTGGCGCGGTCGATGAAGTGCGGCATCACGCCGGTGCTCTTGTCCGGGCGCGTGGTGACGGAGGCCGGCACCCAGGCCGCCGCGTGCGGGATGGTGGGATCGACGCGCCCGCCCACCGACTCGGCCATGCGCAGGCCGTCGCCGGTGTTCGTGGACGGCGAGGGCGAGAAGTGCTCGCGGCCCGTGGGCGCGTGCGGGAACAGTTGTTTGCGGCGTTCCACGTCGTAGGGGAAACCGCCCGTGGCCAGCACCACGCCGCGGCGCGCCGTCACGCGCACCGTGCGCCCTTCGTGTTCGACCAGCGCGCCCGTCACGGCCTCACCCTCGGTCAGCAACTGCTTCACGGGCGAGGACAGCCACACGGGGATGTCGCGGTCCATGGCGGCCTTGGCCAGGCGGCCCGCCAGCGCGTTGCCGTTGGTGAGCGTCATGCCGCGGCCGTGGATGAGCACGTCAAGGAAGTGGCGCGTAAGGCGCTTGGTCACGTACCAGAAGGACGTGGGCGACTTGAAGACCCGCATGAAGTGGCGGATCTCGGGGCCGGAGCCCAGCATCATCCCGAACACCGTGAGTTCGGGCAGCGGCGGGGCGAGCTGCTTGATGCGCGGGCCGAGCTCGCGGCCGTCGAAGGGCCGCGTGACCATGGAACGGCCGCCGGGCAGGCCACCCGGGGCTTCGGCGTGGTAATCCGGGAACACGGCCGGCAGGTCGAAGCGCAGCGGCGTCTGGCTGGTGAAGAACTGGATGGCCTTGGGGCCGTTTTCCAGGAAGGCGTCCACGCGGCGCTCGTCGTAGTGCGTGGTGGCCTCGTGCTTCAGGTAGGCCTTGGCGGCGCCCGGCGGCTCCTCGATGCCTTGCTCTTTGGCGAGGTGGGTGCCGGGGATCCACAGCCAGCCGCCCGAGCGCGCGGTGGTGCCGCCGAACTGCGGTTGTTTGTCCACCACCAGCACGTCCAGCCCCTGCGAGGCGGCCGTGACGGCGGTGGCCATGCCCGATGCGCCGGTACCGATCACCAGTACGTCGACGACCTTTGTCTCCTGTGACATGCATTGCTCCTGGTCAGTGGGGGCGATTCTAGAAGTCTCATCTGACTATCGTCAATGCATTTGATAATATCTTTTCGTCTGATTGGGTCGTAGTCGTTTGAAATGCTCAGGGAAAACCCTATGGATACACTTGCGCGCGCCGTCACCGCCCACACCCCCATGGAAGAGAAGAGCCGACGAGGAATCCAGTCGATCGAGATCGGCAGCGCGCTGCTGCTGGAACTCGCGCGCAAGGTGCGGCCCGTGGCCTTGAAGGACCTGGCCAAGGCGGCGGGCATGACGGCGGGCAAGGCCCACCCGTACATGGTGAGCTTCCTCAAGGTGGGCTTCGTTTCGCAGAACGACGCGGGGCAGTACGAACTGGGGCCGCTGGCGCTGCAACTCGGGCTCATCAAGCTGCAGCGCATGGACCCGGTGAAGGAAGCGTCCGCCGTGCTGGAGCAACTGGCGCACGCCACGGGGCAGAGCGTGGCGCTGGTGGTGTGGGGCAACCTGGGGCCCACCATCGTGCGCATGGAAGAACCCATCCAGCCGCTGCACGTGAACCTGCGCACGGGCACCGTGATGTCGTTGACCAGCACGGCCACCGGCCGCCTGTTCGCGGCCTATCTGCCGCCCAAGGTGGTGGAACGCCTGCTGGCCGAAGACCTCGCGCGATCGAACTACGGCACCACGCCCACGCCGGTGCACACCATCCAGGACCTGGAACCCACGCTGGCCGAGATCCGCCAGCACGGCCTGTCGCGCACTCGCGGGCAGCCGATCCCGGGCATCGACGCGCTGTGCGCGCCGGTGTTCGACGCCGAGGGCCACATCGTGCTGGGCGTGCTGGTGATGGGGCCGTCGGCCACTTTCGACAGCGAGTGGAACGGCGGCATCGCCAAGCCCTTGCTGGCCTGCGCGGCCGAGATCACGCGGCGGGTGGGCGGGGCGAAGTAGGCCCCGCGGAAACAGCGGGCCGCCTCAGGCCTTCTCGTCCAGCCAGCGCCCCAGCGTGCGGTCCACCGTGGCCACCACCTTGGCGTTGGCCTTGAACAGCGCCGACGCGGCGATCTGGTCAACGACCTCCTCCTCCAGCGACACGCCTTCGCGCGTCGAGCGTTGCACGCGCGTGTCCACGCCGCCGCTGCCGGCGCGCGCGCTGGCCTGCACCTCCTGGCGGCGGAAACCCGGCGTCTGGGCATTGGCCACGTTGTGGGCGGAGGACTCCAGCCGCAGCGAGGCGGCTTGCAGACCGGAGGCGGCGGCGGAGAGCGCAGGGATCATGGCGTGGGTGCTCCTGCCGGCCGTATCGGCCGCCCGCCGCAAGACTTGAGCGGCTGAGGCGAAGCGGCGATCGATCCCCGCGTTTGGGCCCGGCGCCTGCCGCTTTTCCCACGCTCGGCTGTCGCCATGCCGATTCAAGATCCTCCATATCCGCGTCGATATGCGGAGCACGGCCGGCGCCGCCGGCCTTTCCCTGGATTCACACCGAGACCCCCGCATGAAACTCAACGACCTCAAGGTCGGCAACCGCCTGGCCTTCGCTTTCGGATTGGTCCTGCTCATCACGGCCCTCATGTCGGGCATCGGCGTGTGGCGTCTGCAAGAACTGGCGCAGACCACGCAGCGGCTCACCACCGAAGAGAACGAAAAACTCCAGATGGCGGTGCGCTGGCGCCAGACCATCGACCTGAACTGGATCCGCACCCGTGCCGCGGCGCTCGACTCGGACACCAGCCGCATGAGTGAGTGGCAGGCCGCCATGGACAAGACCTCCCAGATCACGCTGGCTTCGCGCAAGCGCATCGTCGAACTGGAGCAGTCGGAGGAGGGCAAGCGCCTGATCGCGGGCATCGACGCCGCGCGCGAGGGCTACCGCACGCCGCGCGCCAACCTGCTCAAGCAGCGTCTGGCGGGTGAAGACATCAGCGTCGCGCTGGATCGCGATCTGCGCCCGCTCGCCGACGCCTACCTCGACTCGATCGTCAAGCTGGAGGAGTTCCAGCAAGGCAACTACGACAAGTCCCTGGCCGAGGCCACCGCCAACGCGGCGCAAGGCCGCAACATCCTGATCGCGGGCGGCGTGCTGGCCCTGCTCATCGGTGCCGCCGCCGCCTTCGTGCTGAGCCGCTCCATCACCGGGCCGCTGCGCCAGGCCGCCGACAGCGCGCGCCGCATCGCCGAGGGCGACCTCACCAACCGCATCCACATCGATGGCCGCGACGAAGCCGCACAACTGCTGCAGGCCCTGAAGGGCATGCAGGACAACCTGGCCCATGTGGTCTCCAACGTGCGCGGCAACGCCGAGGGCGTGGCCTCGGCCAGCACGCAGATCGCGCAGGGCAACCAGGACCTGTCGGCCCGCACCGAGCAGCAGGCCTCGGCGCTGGAGGAAACCGCGGCGTCCATGGAGCAATTGAGTTCCACCGTGCGCCTGAACGCCGACAACGCGCAGCAGGCCAACCAGCTCGCGATGAGCGCCTCGACCGTGGCCTCGCAGGGCGGCGAGGTGGTCGCCCGCGTGGTGGACACGATGAAGGGCATCAACGACAGCTCGCGCCGCATCGCCGACATCATCAGCGTGATCGACGGCATCGCGTTCCAGACCAACATCCTGGCGCTCAACGCCGCCGTGGAAGCGGCGCGCGCGGGCGAGCAGGGCCGCGGCTTCGCGGTGGTGGCCGGTGAGGTGCGCAACCTCGCGCAGCGCAGCGCCGAGGCGGCCAAGGAAATCAAAGGCCTCATCACCGACAGCGTGGAGCGTGTGGAGCAGGGCTCGGCCCTGGTGGACCAGGCCGGCGCGACCATGAGCGAGGTGGTGGCCAGCATCCGCCGCGTGACCGACATCGTGGGCGAGATCAGCGCCGCCAGCAGCGAGCAGAGCTCGGGCGTGGCGCAAGTGGGCGAGGCCGTGACGCAGATGGACCAGGCCACGCAGCAGAACGCGGCGCTGGTCGAAGAAAGCGCGGCCGCCGCCTCCAGCCTGAAGACGCAGGCCGCGCAGATGGTCGAGTCGGTGGCGGTGTTCCGGTTGCCGCGCGCTTGAGGGCCGCGCGGCGGGCATCACGCCGCGGGTGAATGGGTCGAATCGGGCCGGGCCGGCAGCAGGCTCGGCCGACCACAGCGCAGGTAGCGGCCCTGGCCAAGGCGCGGGTGGAAATCCTGCCCGTCCCAGACCACTTCGCCGCTGGCGATGGTGACCCCCGGCCAGGCGCGCAGGGTCATGCCTTCATAGGGCGTGTAATCCACCGCGTGGTGCAGGGCGGCATTGCGCACGGTGCGTTCGCCTTCGTCCCAGATCACCAGGTCGGCGTCGCCGCCAATGGCGATGCTGCCTTTGCGCGGATGCAGGCCATAGGCTTTGGCGGGGTTGGTGGCCGTGAGTTCGACGAAGCGCTGCAGCGTGATGCGCCCGCCCAGCACACCCTCCGAGTACAGCAGCGGCATGCGCGTTTCGATGCCGGGAATGCCGTTCGGGATGTGCTGGAACGCCACCTCTTCGCCATTCGGCTTCTTGCCCTCGGTGCCCTCGTAGCGAAAGGGCGCGTGGTCGGAGGAGAACACGGTGAACAGGCCATCGGCCAGGCCATCCCAGATCACCTGCTGGTTCTGCTTGTCCCTCGGCGGCGGGCTGCACACGCAGCGCGCGCCCTTGTAGCTGTCGTCGATGCCCAGGTCCTCGGCCGTGAGAAAGAGGTACTGCGGGCACGTCTCGGCGAACACCTTCAGGCCCTGGGCGCGCGCCCAGCGGATCTGCTCCACCGCTTCGCGGCCCGAGACGTGCACGATCAGGATGGGCACGTCGATCAGCTCGGCCAGCGAAATGGCGCGGTGCGTGGCCTCGCGCTCCACCAGCATGGGCCGCGCGTGCGCGTGAAAGCGCGGCGCGGTGCGGCCCGCCGCTTCCAGGCGGCGCGTCAGCCAGGCGATGCAGTCGGCGTTCTCCGCGTGGATCATGGCCATGGCGTCGTGGCGCCGCGCGAGTTCCAGCAGGTCCAGGATCTGACCATCGTCGAGCTTGAGGTCGTCGTAGGTCATGTAGATCTTGAACGAGGTGTAGCCCTCGCGGATCAGCTCGGGCAGCTCGCGCGTCAGCACCTCGGGCGTGGGGTCGCTCACGATCAGGTGGAAGGCGTGATCGAGGTGCGCCCGGCCCTCGGCGCGCGCGTGGTAGTCGTTCACCGCGGCACGCAGGGACTGGCCCTTGGCCTGCGCCGCGAAGGGAATGACGGTGGTGGTACCGCCACAGGCCGCGGCGCGCGTGCCGCTGTCGAAGTCGTCGGCCATGCGCACCGGTGGCGCCATGGGCTGGTCGAGGTGGCAATGGGCGTCCACACCGCCGGGCGTGACCACCCGACCCGCAGCGTCGATCTCTCGCACACCAGCGGCGAGGCGCTGGCCCAGCTGCTGGATCACGCCGTCGCGGATGCCGATGTCGCTGGTGAAGCAGTCAGCGGCGGTGGCCACGCGGGCGTGGCGGATCACCAGGTCGAAGTCGGGGCGTTCGCTCATGGCTGGCGCCCCATCAGCAGCGCCAGGCCGCCGCTCAACCCCTGGTGCGCCTTGGCGGGCGGAGGCGACAACGCCCCGCTGCGTCGCGGCTCGTAGCCGGCGCGGCCCAGGGCCTCGGCCATGCGGATCGCGCTGCCCACGCCATCGATGAGGGGCACGGGCACCTGATCGGCGATCTCGCGCGCCAAACCCGCCAGCGGTGCGCCGGCCAGGATGATGCTGTCCGCGCCATCCTGCTCCACGCAGCTCAGGCACATCTCGCGCAGCACGTCGCGCGCTTCGTGCTGCACGGTGCCCACGCTGGCGAAGCCCTGCTTGAGCCCGCGGTAGCCGGTCATGCGCGAGGACAGGCCCAGTTGTTCCACGGTCTGCACGTACCAGGCACCGATGCGCTGCGAGATGCCCACGATGGCGAAGCGCCCACCCAGCAGGAAGGCCGCGGCCACCGCGGACTCGGTGAGGCCCACGACAGGGATGTCGAGCAGTTCCTTGGCGGCTGCCACGCCGGGGTCGCCGAAGGCGGCGATCACGGCCGCATCGTGCCCGGCCTGCTGTTGCGCCAGCAGTTGCAGCGAGGCGTAGGCGCCGACCGCGGCTTCGCCGGGCGTCTCGATGTAGGCCACGCCGAACGGCGCGGTGGCCATGGTGATCCGCGTATCCGGCAGGGCCGCGCGACGGGCCTCGCTGTGGATCAGGTCCGTGACGCTTTGGGAAATGTTGGGGTTGATGACGAGGATGTTCAAGCGTGTCTCCGGGGCTCGACTTGCGCGCGCGCCCGCTCCCACAAGGCGGCCGCCGCCGCTTGGGCGTCGGCCAGGATGCTGTCTTGGTCGACGCGCAGGGCGCGACCGCCTTCCACCACGATCTCGCCGTGCACCAGCACCATGGCCACGTCGCGGCCCTGGCCGGTGTGCACCAGGTTGCCCAGCGGGTTGATGCAGGGCACCAGGTGCGGGCGGCGCATGTCCACGCAGACCATGTCGGCCAGCTTGCCCGCCTCCAGGCTGCCCAGGTGATCGCCCAGGCCCATGGCGTGCGCGCCGTTCCAGGTGGCCATGCGCAGCATGTCCGCCGGCTGCCAGCCCTCGTCGATGCCACCCGTCTGTATGCGCCCCAGGTTCAGGGCCCATCGCATGACCTCGATCATGTCGGCGTGCATGTTGTCGGTGGCCAGCGCGAGGCGGATGCCGGCGTCCTGCATGGCGCGCGTGGGCGCGATGCGCCCGCCCGTGGCGTTGCCCTTGGGCACGTGCGCGAGGTTCATGCCGGCCGCACCGGCCCGCCGCATGTCGGACTCGCTCATGTACATGCCGTGCGCGGCGATCAGCGAAGGGCCGAGCAGGCCGGTCTGTTCCAGCAGCTCGCAGGGCGTGCAACCGTCGCGCTCCTGCACGCGCTGGTTCTCCATGCGGCTTTGCGACAGGTGCGTGGTGACCACGCCGCCGTGGCGCTCGCGGTGGTCCGCCACCTGGCGCAGCAGGCCGCGCGAGCAGGTATCGGGCGCGTGCGGCGTGAGGTGCACGCCGGTGCGGCCTTCGGGTCCGCCGTGCCAGCGCGCGTGCAGGGCGAGGGCCTCGCCCAGGGTGCGTTCACCGATGGCCTCGTCGTGCCGCCACTCGCCCAGGTGCACGCGCGAGAAGTCCACGTCGTGGATGCGGCCGCAGGCGTAGGCGCGCAGGCCCACGTCGGCCATGGCCGGCAGGGTCAGGTCGGCGTGCACGTAGCTGTCGTTGATGACGGTGGAGCCGAACATCAGGGCCTCCAGCGCGCCCAGGCGCGCCAGGGCCACGGCCTCGTCCGGCGTGACCTCGTGGCCGTGGGGCACGCCGGGCGTGTAGGCCGGCGCGAAGCCCATGTCCTCGGCCACGCCGCGCACCATGGTCAGGATGGTGTGGGTGTGCACGTTGACGAAGCCCGGCAGCACCAGATGGCCGCCGAGATCGATGGTGCGGCGCGCGGCCGTGCGCGGCGCGTCGGCCGCGCCCGCCACGAAGGCGATGCGTGGGCCGGCGATGCCGATCACCGCGTTCTCGATCACCTCCAGTTGCGGGCGCGTGTGCACCACGGTGGCACCCGTGATCAGCAGGTCCAGCGGCCCCGTGGTCTTCATTGATGGGTCTGGCGTCATGCCCATTCCTTCAGAAGCCCAGCGCACGCGGCAGCGCCGTGACGATGGACGGGAATGCCACGCACAGCAACAGCATCGCGAACTGGAAGATCACGAAGGGCATGGCCTCGCGGATGATCGCCCCCATGGGCACGCGCGTAATGCCGCTCATCACGAAGAACAGCACCCCCACCGGCGGCGTCATCATGCCGATCACCAGGTTGAACATGAACAGGAAGCCGAACCACAGCGGGTCCAGGCCGAAGGCATCGGCGATCGGCACGAACAGCGGCACCAGCATGATGTAGGCCGCGTTCGATTCCATGAACATGCCCACCACCACCAGCAGCAGCATGGTCAGCAGCACGAACACCATGGGGTCTGAGGTCATGCCCTTGACCCAGTCGGCCATCTGCTGCGGCACCATGTCGATGGTGAGCAGGAAAGTCACGGTGGCGGCCAGCGCGATCAGAGCGCCCACCATCGAGGCCGTGACGGCCGCGCGGAACAGGCAGCCCGGCAGGTCCGACAGCTTGAGCTTGCGCGTGACCAGCAGGCCCACCAGCCCCGAATAGACCACCGCGATGGCCGCGCCCTCGGTGGCCGTGAACACGCCGCCGATGATGCCGCCCACCACGATGATGGGCATGAACAGGATGAGGTGCGCCTTGCGGAACTGCTGCCAGGCGTTGCGCGCGCTGAAGGCCTCGCCCGTGGGCGGGTACTTCCGCTTCCAGGAGATGAAGCTGGCGATGCCGATGAAGCCCAGCGCGAGCAGGATGCCAGGCACGATGCCGGCCATGAACAGCCCGCCCACCGACACCGACGAGCCCGCCATCAGCGCGTAGACGATCATGGCGTTGGACGGCGGGATCACCGGCCCCAGGTTGGCGGCCGAGGCGATCACCGCGCAGTTGTAGCTGTCGGGGTAGTGCTTGCGCAGCGCGGGCACCAGGGCGCTGCCCAGGGCGCTGGCCGATGCCACCGCCGCGCCGCTGACCGAGGCCAGGATGGTGCCCGCGATGATGGTCACGTGGGCCAGGCCCCCGTGCACGCGGCCGACCAGGCTGTTGGCGAAGGCCACCAGCCGCTCCATCATGCCGGCCTTGACCATCAGCTCGCCGGCCAGCATGAACAGGGGAATGGCCATCAGCGGGAAGTTGTCCACCGCGTGCAGCATGCGCTGGGCCATCATCACCAGCTCGAAGTCGGCGGCGTACAGGGCCGCGAGGGAGGCGAAGCCCAGCGCGAACGCCAGGGGCATGCCCGCCAAGGCGAGCACGCAGAAGACGGCGATCACCAACCAGGTCATGACAGCCTTCCTTCCCAGATGCGCGGGCCCAGCCAGGCGTGCAGCACCAGGTGGACGAACGAGTGGGCCGCGCAGACGAGCACGGCGACGTAGTAGATGCCGGCCGTGATGGGCAGGGTGGGCATGAGCTCCTGCCACTTGTCCTGCGTGGCCACCCAGGCAGCCCAGAAGATCGCCGCCATCAGCACCGCGCTGGCCACGCTCACGAGGCGGAACAGCCGGTCCTTGTTGCGCGGCGACAGGTTCATCACCAGCAGGTCGATGCCGACGTGCACCGCGTACTTGATGCCGTGCGGAATCGCCAGGAAGATGACCCAGACGAAGAACAGGCGCGAGACCTCGTCGGCCGAGTCGATGGACGAGCTCAGCACGTAGCGCCAGAACACCTGCAGGGACACCATCAGCGTCATCGCGGCCATGGCCAGCACGATCACGACCATGGACGCGCGGTCGAAGGCCTCGACCACGCGCCGGATGGCGGGCCAGACCGGCGGCAGGCCGCCGTCGCCGGGTGGGGGAGCCGCGTCTGCGGCAGGGGCCCCCTGCGTCACTTGGCGGCCTCGCTGACGACGGTGTCGATCAGCTTGGGGTCGATGCGCTTCTTGAGCGACTCCACCACGCCCGCGGTGCTGCGGCGGAAGTCGGCGCGGCCTTGCGGGGTAATCGGGGTGAAGGTCATGCCGGCCTTGACCAGCTGCTGGCGCCAGCGCTCATCCTCGCGCGCCGCCTCGGCGCGCTGCCAGGTCATGGCCTCTTTCATGGAGGCCATGACCGCTTCCTGCTGTGGCTTGCTCAGGCGCTCGAACAGGCGCTTGTTGGCGGCGGCGTTGATGAAGTCGTAGAAGTGGCCGGTGTCGGACAGGTGCTTCTGCACCTCGTTGAAGCGGCGGCTGGCGATGATGTTGTACGGGTTCTCGTGGCCGTCCAGCACGCCCTGCTGCATGGCCGAATACACCTCCTTGACGTCCATGGCGACCGGGTTGGCGCCCAGTGCGCGGAAGGTGTCCAGGTGCACCTCATTGGGCTGCAGGCGGATCTTCAGGCCCTTGAAGTCGGCCGACGACGTGATGGGCCGCACGTTGTTGGTCACGTGGCGAAAACCCAGCTCGCCGTAGCCCAGGCTGATGAAGCCCTTCTGCGCCATGCGCTCGTCGAACAGCTTGCCCACCGGGCCGTCCATGACGCGGAAGGCGGCTTCGCGCGAGTGGAACAGGAAGGGCAGGCTGACGGCCTCGTACTCCGGCACGATGCGGGTGAAATAGGCGATGGAGGTGACGATGGCGAAGACCGTGCCGGAGCGGACCTGGTCGACGTTCTCCGCCGCGCCGCCCAGCTGCATGTTGGGGAACAGGTCCACCTGCAGTTCGCCCTTGGTGCGTGCCTCGACCTCTTTCTTGAAGATCTCCATCACCTTGGTGGCGGTGTGGTCCGCGGGAAAGTTGCCCGCCACGCGAAGCCGTTGCTGCGCCATGGACGGGGCGTGAAGACCCGCAAAGGTCAGGGCGGCGGCGGCCGAAAGGAGGAGGGATCGGCGAAACTTCATGGCAATTCCTTCGCTGGAGCAGCGGATGGGTGTTGAGGGATGTGGACCCCGGAAAATGCAAGAACCGTGCAAGTGCATTATCTTTTCGGGAAATCTGATGTCAACCGGGTATTTACGCACCTGAACGGTGCGTACTGCATTCAATTTGACTTAAGCTCGCACCAAGATAATTCACTTATGGTGGCGCAGCTCAAGCCTGCATTCAAATGGGGAAGGCCGTGGACAAGCCTGTGACTGAGGCCCGACAAGGGCCCGCGCCCGTGGCGGGCGCGGAAGAACCGCCCGGCGCGGAGGAGCGACGGCGCCGGCATGGCGTGCACGCCGACGTTTGCGGGCACATCCGCAACCTGATCGTCCACGGCGAACTGGCCTCGGGCGAGCGCATCAACGAGCTGGGGCTCAGCGAGGCGCTGGGGGTGTCGCGCACACCCATCCGGGAAGCCCTGAAGGTGCTGGCGGCGGAGGGCCTGGTCGAACTCCTGCCTAATCGGGGCTCGCGCGTGACGACGCCCTCCACGGACGAGATCGTCAACCTGTTCGCGGTGATCGCCGCCCTGGAGCGCCTGGCGGTGGAGACGGTGACGCTGCAGGCCTCGGCGCCGGCGCTGGCGCGGCTGCGCGCGCTGCACGACGAAATGCTGCGGCGCTACGCGGAAGGCGACCGCGACCGCTACTTCGAACTCAACCACCGCATCCACGAAACCATCATCGAGATGGCGGCCAACCCACAACTCAGCCGCACCCACGCCGACCTGATGACGCGCGCTCGGCGGCCGCGCTTCGTGGCCATCACCTCCGACGGGCGTTGGGACGAGTCGGTGAAGGAGCACGAGCTGGTGATGTCGGCCATGGAGCTGCGCGACGCGCGCTTCGCGGGCGAGATCCTGTTCCGGCACGTGCTCAAGACCGGCACGGCCTACATCCAGTCGCTGGCCGCCGCCAGCAAGGGCTGAAGCCCCGGAGGGGGCGCAGCGCAGCCCGGCGCAGCGGGTGGCCCGCCACGCTCAGGGATCGATGCGCTTGTCCGCCTCCTCGGCCGCGTGGCGGTTCCAGGCCTCGACGGGGTCGCCGTCCGACAGCGCGCGCCAGAAGGCGTGCGCGTGCCGCGCCACCGTTTCCCCCCAGCCCAGCACGCCGGCCAGGGCCGTGAGCCCCACGTACTCAACGACCACCAGGGGGCCCTGGCGGAACACCCCGAATCCGAGGCAGACGATGGCCAGCGTCACCAGCGCATAGACCAGCACCTCGGTCACGCGCAGCCCCAGCGCCAGGCGGTGGACGTCGTGGCGGCCAAACACGGGCTGGCCGCTCAGCAGCATCCACAGCGCCAGGGTCAGCGGCAACAGAATCAGCAAGCGCCCCGGGCCGCCCGCGGCGCTGCACAGGTAGGCCAGCAGCCAGACGAGCAGGGCCCCCAGGACAAGCCATCGCAAGGCCTTGCCGCGTGTCCCCGCATGCCGGCGCGCGAGGTCCGCGAAACGTTCCCAGCTTTGGAAGGGCGCGGATTTCCTGGAAGCCGCATGCGCCGTGCGAGCCGCTTTCAATCGACCGCGTTGCCAGCACTTGTAGGGCACGAGCGCGCCCGCAACCAGGCACAGACTGGCCAGGCTGAACAGCGTGGCCTTCTGCCAGCCGGTCCAGGTCCAGCCGTCCCAAGGCCACTCGAAGCCGCCGCCGCCCATGTAGCGGCCGTTCAGCGTGATCAGGTTGTCCAGCGCCACCGCATGCGCATGCACGCCCGGCAAGCGGCCGTGCACGGGCGAAAGCACGTGGTCGTTGATGGCGATCAGATCGACGCCGATGAGCACGAAGCGCTCGCGCAGCGCGTGGTCGAGCTCCTCCGCCGTGAAGCCGATGCCCTTGAACGCCGAGGCAGGCACCACCTGGTTGTAGGGGCACAGCGGGGCCGGCTTCTGGTATTCCTGCGCCCACACCCAGTGCCACACGCGCCGCGCGAGCCCGTTGAAGGGCACGGCCTCCGACCAGTGCCACTCGCCGCGGCAGATCGGGTCATAGCCTTTCCCATCCATGCGGGGCCTGACCATGATCTCCAGGTTGCTCGCCGCGGCGGCGGTGGGCCAGAGCAGTGCCATGGGTTCGCTGGTGTCGCGCGGGCAGTTCTGCGGGTCGTGCAGGCAGTGCAGGGTCAGCGCCACCGAGGGCGCGCGGCGCGCCCGGTCGTGCGCCGCGGGGCCCGAGGCGGGGTTGAGCGGGTACACCCATTGGTGCTGGTCAAGCCGGTCGACCTCGACCGGGGCGCGCACCGGCTGGGCGCAGCGCTCACCCGTGGGCGTTCGCGCGGTCGACAGCATGAGCTCGACGTTGGAGCTGAGGTCCACGCGCTGGTAGGTCGCGTAGTAGAAGGGCACGCCGTTGGCCGCCGCCGCGCACACGGCCTCGCGCAGCCGCTCCACCTGTGGCTGGGGCCGGTCGTCCAGGAAGACCACGTCCAGGAACACGGCCCGCGGCTGGTGCGCGGCGATGCGCCCGATCAGGCGCTGATGGAAGTCCAGGGGCACGGGCCAGGTCAGGCCGTACTCGTCGAGGTCGCCGTCGTCGATGGTCACGACCGCGATGCGCGCCTGCCCCTGCGTGCCGTAGTCCTGCGTGAGCAGCGGCGCGAAGCTGCGCGCGGCCAAGCGCTTGAGGATCTCGTCGCTGTCGAAGAAGTTGGACAGCCAGGCCAGCCCCAGCCCCGCCACGATCGTGCACAGCACCACCAGCGGCACCGGCGGCGGTGGAGCGGGTGGAGCGGGTGGAGCGGGTGGAGGGCAGGCCGGCGCGGGCGCGCCGCTGTCCTCAGCTGCCACGCGCGGCCTCGTCGCAGCGCTCACGCATGTCGGCCTGCACCAGCTTGCATTCGCCGAGCACACGCTGCGCGTCCTCGGGCAGGCCGCTTCGCCGGTACAGGGCGATCAGGCGCGGGTAGGCAGAAGGCGCGCGGGAGAACCGGTCGAAGGCGGTCTTGCCGATCTGGCGCGCGGCGTCGCGCTTGCCGCGGTCTTTCTCGAAGATGGCCGCGGTTTCGTACACGTCCCACGTGGTGGGCGTCCAGCGCGGCGCGCGGGCCAGGTGGGCCTCGGCCTCGCGCCGCTTGCCGGTGGCCTTCAGGGCGTCCACCATCAGCGTGTTGGGCAGGGCGTGCTGGGCCAGCGGGCCGCTTCGCACCAGCGGTGTCAGCAGCGCCGCGGCCGGACCGGGCTCGCCCTTGACCAGCAGGTCGCGGGCCTCGAACACCTTGGTGTAGCCATCGGCGATGCCCTTGACGGCCGGGCGATTGACCACCGCCTCGAAGGGTTGCACGCGCGGCGCGACCTTGGGCACTTCCTTCTTGTAGGCGTTCTCGAAGTAGGCGTTGATGTCGCTCAGGCGCTGCTGGCCGTCCTCGTGCGTGCGCGACAAGGCGCCAATGATCTGGCCGGCGCCCATGTCCAAGGTCTGCTTGAGGCCCTGGTCGAGCTGGCCCGACGCGAACAGCGTGTTCAGGGTCTCCTGCTTGCGGGCCTGCTGCTCGGCCAGGCGCTGGGCGCGCAGGTCGTCCCACTGCGCCACCATCTCCAGCCAGGGCACCAGGCCGGCGAAGTAGCTGTAGCCCGCGCGCACCATCAAGTCCATGCCGAGGCGGTCGGCCTCGCTCTCCTGGCGGCGCGACCAGGCGGGGTGCAGCGCCAGGTCGCTGAACTTGATCATCACCTCCAGCTCGCCCAGGGCTTTCTGCTGGCTGGGCGTGAGCGCGGCGCTGGCCGCGCGCTGGCCGCCGATGGCGTCCAGCGCGTTGCGCGTGCCCATGCCCACGGCCAGCATGGACGACAGCTGCTTCTGCGTGCGCGTGAAGACGTTGGAGTCGTGGTGCTTCAGCAGCACGTGCGCCAGCTCGTGCGCCAGCAGCGCGGCGAGCTGGTCCTCGTTCTTGAGCGAGCGCAGGTAGGCCACCGAGAGGTAGACGTTGCCGTCGGCCGTGGCGCCCGCGTCCAGTTCGCCACTGGCCACCACGTGCACTTGGCCGGGTATCTGCGTCAGGCCGCTGGCCGCCTTGAGCTTGTCGAGCACGCCATTGGCGTAGGTGGTGAAGCCCTCCATGGGCACCACGCCGCGCGAGACCTCCATCTCCGCGAGGTCGCGCTCTTCGCCGATGGCCTCGTTGGACTTCGTGTACGCACCTGGCTTGAGCTCGTCGATCTGCGGCTTGTTCTTGTCACCGCCGAGCAGGCCACCCAGAAAGCCGCCAATGGCCTTGATCGGGGCGGGCGCTTCGCCACCGGGCGCCGGCGCGGTGCCCGTGCGGTTCGCCGGATCGGTGGGGTCGCCGCCCTGCTGCGCGAGGGCGGGCAGGCACAGCGCCAGTGCCAGCATCAGGGGCAGCGCGGTGCGGCGCGGGCGGGCCGGCGCCATCATGGCCTCGCCGGCGCACAGCCGCTGTTGGCGCCGCGGCCCGCGCCCATGGGCGGCGCGTCGCGCGAGGTGGCCACCACGTGGCAGGTGGCGTTGACCTCGGCCTTCAGGCGCAAGGCACGGCGCTCCAGCCACAGGTCCTGGCCACCGACGTTCACGCGCACCCGGCTGTGGTCCGCGCTGGTTTCCAGCACGCGCGGCTTGTGCGCCAGTTCCGCCGCCGGCACCAGGCGCACCTTCTCGCCCCCATCGGGTTGCGCGTAGGCCTCCACCTGCGGCGGATTGGCCACCACGCCGATGACTTCCTCTCGCTGCGCCTGCGCCGCGCCGGCCACCACCAGCGCCAGCAGCGCCCCGCTCCACCTGCCCATGCGTCTCATGTGTCCCCCCTTGGTCACATACATCGGCCGACACGGTTGTTACAAAAACCGACAAATACTACCGATGCAGTAGCGCTTACGGCCGACCGCCGGTCTGCCGAGGGGGATGGGTGGTCACCGGCGGGCGCCGGTGGAACCAGGGCCGCGCCGCTTCCAGTTGCGCGCACAGGCGCAGCAACAGGCCTTCTTCACCATAGCGCGCCGCGAACTGGCAGCCGATCGGCAGGCCGTCGTCCGTCCAGTGCAGCGGCACGGAGGCCGCGGGCTGGCCGGTGACGTTGAAGGGGTAGGTGAAGGGCAGGTAGGCCACCACCTTCGCGAGCCAGGCCTGCGAGTCGCTGGTGCGGATGTCGAACCAGCCCAGCGGGCGCGGCGTCTGCGCCAGCGTGGGCGTGAGCCAGATGTCGTACCGCCCGAAGAAGCCCGCGATGCGCCGCGCCTGGCGGTGCAGGCCCTGGAGGTTGAGGATGTAGTCGGCCGCGCTGAGGCCGCGTGCGGATTCGGCCAGCGCGTAGGTCAGCGGCTCCACCAGTTCGCGATCGGGCATGGCGCCGCCAGTGGCGCGCGCGATGTTGGCCATGGTGTTGGCGGCGAACACCATCTCGAACCCACGCTCCAGCGCGGGGGCGTCGAAGTCGGGTGAGGCCTCTTCCACGTGGTGGCCCAGTTGTTCGCACAGGCGCGCGGCGTCTTCCACGGCGGCCACGCAGGCCGCGTCCACGGGCACGCCGGTGGGCGCGGCCTTGGCAAAGGCGATGCGCAGGCGGCCAGGCGTGCGGCCCACTTCGTCGAGCCAGGGCCGCTCGGGCGGCGCGGCGCTGTAGGGGTCGCCCGGCATCGGCCCGGCCAGGGCGTCGAGCAGGGCCGCGCTGTCGCGCACGCTGCGGCTCACCACGTGCTGGTGGGCCAGGCCGCTCAGGCCCTCGCCGCCTTCGGGGCCGGCGGTGACCCGCGCGCGCGTGGGCTTCAGGCCGAACAGGCCGCAGCACGAGGCGGGGATGCGGATGGAGCCGCCGCCGTCGGTGGCATGGGCCGCCGGCACCATGCCCGAGGCCACGGCCGCCGCCGCGCCGCCGCTGGAGCCGCCGGGCGTGAGCGAGAGGTCCCAGGGGTTGCGGGTGACGCCGTAGAGCAGCGATTCGGTGGCGGGCGAGAGGCCGAACTCGGGCGAGTTGGTCTTGCCCGCGATGACCAGGCCGGCGCGGCGCATGCGCGCCACGATCTCGCTGTCGGCCGCCGGCATCTGGTGGGCGTAGAGGCGCGAGGACGCAGTGGTGGCGGCACCGGCCACCGAGGCCACCAGTTCCTTCACCAGGAAGGGAACGCCATGGAAAGGGCCGGGCGGCAGGCCGCGCGCGATCTCGGCGCGCGCGGCATCGTGGAGCGGCGTGACCACGGCGTTGAGCGCCGGGTTGTGTCGCTCGATGCGCGCGAGCGCGGCGTCGAGCAATTCGCTCGGCGACACGTGGCCTTGCCGCACCAGAGCGGCCAGCCCCAAGCCGTCGTGCTGTTCGTAGTCGTTCATGGCGTCGGTGAGGTGGTGGGTGGCCAGTCGGCACGCGCCATGGGCGCGGTGTCGTCGAGCACCGGGTCCACGGCAGAGCCGAAGCCCACGCCGGCCAGCGAGCCCAGCGCCAGTTGCCCACCATCGATGCGCAGGCGCACGCGGCCGTTCTGCTCGTGGTACAGGTCCGGGTGCGCGGCGAGGTAGGCCCGCGCTTCGGCCGGCGGGCGGCCGTTGAAGCCGTCGATGAAGTGGTGGGCGTTGCGCTCCACGTGCGAGATGCCGAGCAGGGCCACCAGCGCAAGGTCCTGCTGCACCGAGACGCCGGGCTGGGTCGTCAGGTCCTCGGCCGACATGAAGTACGTCGGGTGGCCAACGGCCTCGTTCCACACGCGGCAGCGCGCGAGGTTCAGGATGGACTTGTAGAAACCCTTGCAGGCCTTCGACGACACGCCGGTGTAGCCCAGCGCACGCGCGCGCGGAAAGGCCTCAAGGTCGCCATCGGACTCGTCGATGATCACCGGCTTGTGGCGCGCCAATGCGCTCACGGGCCGGGTCAGCGCCACCTGCCGCTTGATGGGCTGCTCGATCAGCAGCGTGGACTCGCACAGGCGCTGCAGCGCGGGCTCGGCCTGCATGCGCTGCCACAAGGCGGCAATGGCCTCGGCGTCCTCGTACTGCTCGTTGCCGTCGAGCGTGGCGGCGTAGGGCTCGTCGAGGCGGTCCAGCACCGAGGCGATGCGGCGCAGGCGCTCCAGGTCGGCGTCGGCCTGGCCACTCACCTTGAGCTTGAAGTAGCGGTTGCCGTACGTGGCCACCACCTCTTCGAGCGTTTCGGGCAGGTCGTCGTCGACGCGCGTGCCGGCCGGCTGGTCGGCCGCGACGATGGGGTCGAGCAGGCCCACGGTGTGGCGCACGGCCACGCTGGTGAGGGGTTCGAGCCCGCGCAGGAAGGGCGAGAGTTCAAAGCCGCTCAGATCGGGCGCGATGGCGTGCGCGCGCATCCCCGGCCGGTTGTGCCGCAGGGCCTGCCAGAAGCCCATGCCTTCAATGCGGCACAAGGCATCGAGCACGGCGCGGTCCAGCAGGGCCGGGCCGTAGCTGGTGACCAGCGGGTTCAGGCCACAGGCGGCGCCCGCGTCCAGCAGCGGGCGGTAGTGCTCGGCGTAGAGGTCGAAGGCGCTGCGTTCGGGCGCCGCGCGGTAGGCCTCGGCGGTCAACTCCAGCGCCTTGCGCAACTGGTCGAGGTTCTGCGCGTCGGAGAGCGCGGGGTTCTTGTCGAACCACTTGGCGCCCAGCGCCTCGGCGGCGTAGCCGGTGCCTTCGCGCCCGTTCTGGTGGCGCACCCGCACGCGCACGATGGCCTGGCGGCCTTCGGTGACGGTGATGACGCCGAAGCGGAAGGGCAGGCGCAGCCGGTACGGCGATTCGAAGCAGTCGACGGACAGGACCTTCAGGCGGGGGGCGTCGGGCGTGGTGCTCATTCAGTCCAGGGCCTCCAGAAGGCCTTTGAGGTAGCCGATGGCGCGCGCGGCGCAGGCCGGGCCATCGGGGTGGTAGTCGAAGGGCTCCACGGCGATCCAGCCGGCGTAGCCGTGCCGGCGCAGCGCGCGAAGGATGTCGGCGAAGCCCACCGCGCCCTGGCCGGGGCCGCGCAGGTTCGGGTCGTTCACCTGCACGTGGGCCAGCAGGCCGGTGGGCAGCCAGCGCGCCAGCACCTCGTGCACGGACTCGGCCTCTGCGCGCGCGGCAGCGCAGCAGTCGAGCATGGTGCGCAGCGCGGGCCGGTCGATGGCCTGCACGACGGCGGCGGCCTCGGCCACGGTGTGGAGGAAGTCGGCCTCGGGCGCGGCCAGCGGCTCGATGCAGTAGGTGACGCCGGCCGCCTGCGCGTGGGCCGCGACGGTGGCGAAGGTTTCGATGGCGCGCTCGCGCCCCGCCGCTTCGTCATCCGCCGGCAGGCGGCGCTGCGCGGGCGAGCCGTGCACCAGCACCGCGCCGCCAAGGTCGGCGCACAGGTCGATGAGCCCGCGCAGCACCTCGAGCGTGCGCGCGCGCACCGTGGCGTCGGGCGAGGTGATGGACAGGCCTTCGGGCTGGCGCAGCAGCCAGTGCAGGCCAGAGATGGCGATGCCGGCGTCGCTGGCCGCGCGGCGCAGGGCCGCGCGCTCGGCGGCCGGCAACTTCCACGCGTCATCACCCAGCGTGAAGGGCGCCAGCTCCAGCCCTTCGTAGCCCAGGGCCGCCGCCCACTCGCACTGGCGCGCGAACGGCCAGGGCGCCAGCACCTCGTTGCACAGGGCGATGCGCACGGGGCCGGTCCTTCAGCGGTGCGCGGGGCTCACCAGTGCGGGCCGGCCCGGGTCTCGCCCCGCCCGGTGGCGCCGGAGAGTTCGGTGTACAGCTCGAACGCCATGCGGCCAAGCGCGGGGTCGGCGCGCGTCTCGGCGGTGCGCGGGCGGGCGATGTCCACCGCGCGGATGTTGGCCACGCGGCCGGGGCGCGGCGACATGACCACCACGCGGTCGGCGAGGAACACCGCCTCGGGGATGGAGTGCGTGACGAAGACGATGGTCTTGCGTTGGCCGCCACCGGCGCTCTCGCCCCAGATGCGCAGCAGCTCGATGTTCATCTCGTCACGCGTCATGGCGTCCAGGGCGCCGAAGGGCTCGTCCATCAGCAGGATGGGCGGGTCCATGATGAGCGCGCGGCACAGCGAGGCGCGCTGCTGCATGCCGCCCGAGAGTTCGCCGGGGCGTTTGTCGGCGAAGTCGCCCAGGCCCACCATCTTCAGCAGCGCGAGCGCGCGCTCGCGGTACTGCGCGGGGTTGCCACCGGACAGCTCCACCGGCAGGAGCACGTTGTCCAGCACGGTGCGCCACTTCAGCAGCAGCGCGGCCTGAAACACCATGCCCACTTTCGGGATGGGCTTGTCCACCGGCACGCCGTCCACCACGATGCGGCCGCTGGTGACCGGGCGCAGCCCGGCGATGGCGCGCATCAGCGTGGACTTGCCGCAGCCGCTGGGGCCCACGAGGGCGACGAACTCGCCCTCGTGGATCTGCAGGGAGATGTCGCGCAAGGCTTCCACCGGACCGCTGTCGGCCTGGTAGACCATGCCCGCATGGTCGACTTCAATGAGGACGCGTGGATTCACTTGACGGTCAGCGGCATCGCCACCTTGGTGAAGAAGGCAGGGTTGAACACGTCCTTGCAGTCCACCTTCTTCGGCAGGCCCATGTAGGTGTTCACGATCTCGGTGGAGGCGCACATCTTCTTCTCGTCGATCCAGCCGATGCCGTTGTCGGCGTAGTTCTTCGTGCGCATCAGGTCGAAGCCCATCTGCATGTTGGCCTCGATGATGGCGACGTCGATCTCGGGCACGCGCTTCTTGAAGATGGCCAGGGCTTCCTTGGGGTTGCTCATCACGTCGCGCCAGCCCATGTAGCTGGCCTCGAGGAAGGCCTTGAGCTGCTGCGGCTTGTCGGCCATGGTCTTCTCGCCCGCGATGATGGACATGGCGTAGAGGTCGAAGCCGTAGTCGGCCCATTGCAGGCGCACCGCCTTGCCCGGGCCCATGGCCTTGTCGTAGAACGGCTGGCCGGTGGTGTAGTCGGCCACGCCGTCGACGCGCTTCTCGGCAATGGAGGCGACCTTGGCGGTGGGCTCGATATTGACCCACGTGACCTTGGCCGGGTCGATCTGGTTCAGGCGCGCGAAGGCGGGGAAGGCCAGGCGCTGGCTGTCGCCGGCGGGCGCGGCCACGGTCTTGCCTTCCAGGTCCTTGGGCTTGAGCAGGGGCTTGTCGGCGTGGCTGAAGAAGGTCATGGGCGTCTTGTCGAACACCATGCCCACCATCTTCACGCGCGCGCCGCGCGACGTGGCCGAGATGACCGGCACCGCATCGGCCAGGCCGGCGTCGGCGCGGCCGGTGTCCACCTTGGCGATGGAGTCGCCCGAGCCCTTGGAGTTTTCCAGCGTCACGTCCAGGCCGCGCTGGGCGTAATAGCCCTTGTCCAGCGCCACCCAGTAGGCGGCGTGGTCGCCCACGGCGAACCAGTTGAGGGCGAAGGTGAACTTCTCCTTGGCCTGTGCACCGGCGGTGGCCGGCAGCAAGGTGAGGAGCGCCGCGCAGACGGCGGCGAAGGGAGCAGCGATCCTGGGAGTCATGGTGCGATCCTTTCGGGGGACGGGGTTGTCAGG
>NZ_CCAE010000048.1 GCF_000723405.1 Hydrogenophaga intermedia
ACAAATCCGTCCCGTTTGAAGAACTGGCATCCGTTCCTACCCCAAACTCGTTTATCAACTGGCAACGCGACAGAACCTCGCCGCGTGCTGGGCGAACATCAGTTGCGTGTACCACCGGCGCCGATCCTGGCCGGGGTTGTAGCAGCACGGCAGCCAGCGCAGGTAGCTGTTGAGCGGCGCCACCTCGTCGTCCTCGCGCACCGGCTGCAGGCCGGCGTTGAGCATCACGTTCGCGAGGTCCAGGCCGCGCCGATCCAATTCCGCCTCGTCGCGCCCGCGTAGGTAGAACGCCAGAGTGCCCCGGTAGAGCTTGTGCGCGCTGCCGATCAGGGAGCGGGCTTCATGCACGTCCTTGAGCGTCTGCTCCGACGCCAGCGTCTCGCCCACAGCTTTCTTCGCCAGATGGTTGAGGTCCGATTCGAGGACGTCCTGCGGCGTGGCGACCATCGTGAGACACATCAAGGTGTCCTCGGGCATCTGGTCGAACAGCGTGTTGATCGCGTCCCCCTTGCGGGTCTCGCCGGTCAGGTGCCCGGTGCCGGGCGGCATGCGCAGCCGGTCGGTGATCAGCACGCGGTGCGGCATGCCGTCGAAGTACCAGGCCCCTTGCGCCACGTCCGAGCGCGGCTGCCCAAAGAACAGCCGCTGGCTGAAATCCCGCCCGCTCGCCAGCTCGATCTCGCCGGCCTCGCTTTCCTCGGTACTGTCCGGATAGCGCGCCAACGCGTAGAAGCGCTCCCGGTCCTCCACCCCAGGCCCGAGCAGCGTGGGGCGCGGGTTGAACCACCGCAGCAGCCAGTCGTGGACGTCGGCCGCGACCATGCGCCGGGCCTGGATGCCGGCGTTCGCCAGGCCGCCGCACAGGCGGTCGCAGACGATGCCCAGCATCTGCTCGGGTGTCTGGCCGCGGCGGTTTGCCTGTCCCTGTCCGCTCGCGCGGCGGTACACCACCATGCGCACGCGCCGCGTCTGGCCGCGCCAGCGCAGCCGCGTGACCACCGTGTCCTCGAACAGGCCGCCGGGCTTGGCCACAGCGCGCAGGTGGTGGCCGAAGAAGCGCAGGTAGAACTCGGTGAACGCCGAGCCGCGCGCACGTGGCTGCACGTAATCGCGCAAGGTCTGCATGTACTGGTCGAAGCTCGGTTCGTCCTGGGCATAGAGCTGGAGCACCCACGGGTTCTCGTCCAGTTCATCGAAACTGTCCTGAAGCGCGTTTTCCAGGGCGTCGCGGGCATGCGCGAGCCAGCCAGGCTCCCGGCCCTCGGTGCCCAGCGGCACCAGCTCGTAGAACGCCGCCACCGATTGGCCGTCCTCCAGGAGCATCGATTTCGACTCGGGCATGAACTCCACCCAGGGCAGCAGTTCCACGAAGGACGGCGCAACGTCGTACAGCGCCTGCTCGTCGGCCACGGTCGCTGGCTTGCGGCCGTGGACTGCCGAACCGGGTTCGGGGATGCCGGCCTGGCGCAAGGCCTCGACGTGGCGCTGCCAGCTGTCCGGCTGCTCATCGCTGGCCGGGCTACTGGAGCCGGCGCCGGCCAGCTTCGGCCATGGGAGTTTCCACCGCATCAGTAGTCCTCCACGCGCTCGCCCGGCATCGCGTACTGGATGCGCTGGTAGAGCGGGAAGACGGTCGTGTAGCCGGGCACCGGCACGGGATCGGTGCCGGCCAGGTGCGGGTACACGTACATCACGAGATCGGGATTGGGCAGGCGCTGGAACTGGCGGTGGACCTCATTGCGCGCGGTGCGCGTGTAGCGCATCTGCTCGACAGGTGCGGCCTGCACGTCGGCGTCGGTCAGGGGCCGACGCAGGCTCTGGCGCGCGTCGAGCAGCTGGCGGCCGGCGTTCCGTCCGGCTGCGCCACCGCCGTCGCCGGCCTCCTGCTGCCAGATGTCCATCATCGTGCGGTCACCGTGGGTCAGCAGCTTTTCCTTGCTGGTGGCGCAGCCGCCAAGCACCGCGACGGCGAGGGCCAGTGCCAGGCCACGGGCCAGGTTAGTCAAGTTCGAGTGCATGGCTTTCTCCTGCGCGGTGATCGACCTTGCGGCCTTCGGGATCGAAGTCGATGGCGAGCGGCTTTTCGAGGTGGACGGCCACCTTGGCGCCGGGCTGAACATAGACGGCGGCGAATGCCTGGCCGTACAACTTGTTGACCCAGGCCGACATGTCCCGCACGCCGCCCGCCAGAATCTGGCCGACCGCTTCCTGGCCGGTGATGCCCACGGTGCCGATGGAGCCGTCCGAGCCGACATAGGACATGCGGCCGCTGTCGCTCTCGATGAGCGAGGCCACACCGGCACCGGCCGCGGTGATCAGGGCCTGCGAGCCGAGGTATTGCTGGGCGTTGCTGCGCCGCTCGCCGCTGACGCACGGGATGCCGTGGGGATCGCTGATCCAGCCCAAGCCCCCACTTTGAGAGTTCTGCTGTTGGTTGTCCTGCTGGTTGCCCTCGCGGTCTTCGGGGATCGTGCGGATCGTGCCGTCGTGGAAGACGAACGTGATGCTGCGCACCTGACCGCGCACGCACGACAGCGTCCAGTCGCCCGAGGCGGTGCCGCTGAACACGGCGCCGGCCACGTCGGGAATGTCGATGCCATTGGCGGTCAGGTTGTCCGGCCCGACCAGGACTTTGAACGGATAGGGATCATTGACCGTGCCGTCGATCGGCACGCGGCCGATCAGCGCGGTCATGGCGACCGAACCCATGAGCGTGGAGTTGGTCGGCACGGTATAGACCGGCTTGGCACTCTTGACCCCGGCGGCGCGGGCGCCCGCGTTGGCCACGGTTTCCGCGGTGGTTTCGAGCGTGCTCTGCGCCGGGCCGAAGCTCGTGGGGAAGCTCATGCCGCCGCTCGCGCCACGCCCCCCGTTGCGCCCCTCGGCGGGCTTTGCGTGGTCCGGCTCGACCCACCGCACGCCGCCCTCCATGCCGGCCTCGTCGCCGCCCTGCAGCCCCAAGCCCACGGGCAGGTCCGCATGGCCGCCGCCGCGCCCGCCGATGCTGTCCAGGCGCCGCTGCAGGTCGGCGAGCAGCCCTTCGGTCTGCTGGCGCGCGCTGGCCGCCTGCTCCTGGTCGCGGCGCAGGTTGGACCGCTCGGATTCGAGCGCCGAGTTGATGCGCTGGTCGATGGAGTTTTCGCGCTGACGCAGCCGCTGGTTCTCTTCACGCTGGGACTTGTTGTCCGAGAGCGCGGTCTGAAGCTCGGTGCGCAACTGCTTCACCTGCGCCACCAAGGTCGCCACGGTGTCGCGCGGGGTATCGCCCTCGATGCCGAGAGCCTTCATTTCATCGGGCGTGAGCTGGGCGCCGTTGTCCTCCGCGGGTGGCGCCGTGCTGCCTCCACCCGAGAACAGCCGGATACCGACGAACAGCACCAGGATGGCGACAGGGATCATCAGCCACTTGAGCAGGCCGTTACTGCGCATGGCGGGCCTCCTTGGTGTTCTCGTCGCCGTCCGGCTGCGGCAGATGCAGGGCAGGGTCGAAGCGGTGAATCGCCGGCAGCAGCGACTGCGCGAGGCCGCGGCCGCGCGTGACCAGGTACAGGACGGTCGTGTCCTCGGGCGTGCCGCGCGGGCCCAGCGCCTCGTGCTGGAAGGTGGCGGTGAGGAAATCGCCTTGCAGCACGCGCGGGTCGAGCGTGATCCAGCCGCCGCTGCCGTTGGTCAGGCGCACGGCTGTGACCCACTGGTCCTCCAGGCGCCACGACGCGAGCGCGACCGCGCGCACGGGCAGCGTTGGCATCAGTGTGTCCAGGTCGAGGTCGCGGGGCAGGTTGACCCGCATGACGCCCGGCAGCGGCTCCACGGTGCGCAACGGCGCGTAGAGGTTCTGCGCGGCGAAGCGCGTCAGGACGACAGGGACCGGGGTTTCGCGCCGCGCGGTCCGAGCACCTGCCTGGGCACGTGCTGGGGCATCGTCGGCGCCGCCTGCCTGATCGCCGTAGCGCGCTGGAGTGCTGCTGCCCTCGACGATGCGCACCGGCTCCAGCTCGGCCTCGCCGTCCTTGGGTGGTTCGGCCGCGATGTCCAGCAGGATCAGCGCGCCCGTGTCGGCGTCCTGCAGTTGCAACCGCGTGGGCTCGATCGGCTCGCTGGCGCGCAGGTACACCGCGCCGCCCGCGCTCTGTACGCGGAGGCGCTCGCCCACGCCCGCGGGCACGCCCACGCGCACGTCCCGGTCGATGAACACGATGCGTTCCTGACCGACCTTCAGCGGCACTGCCAGCGGCATGCGCTCCCAGCGCAGGATTTCCACTGCATGGGCGACGGGTGCCGCGGCCACGGCCAGCAGTCCCAGCAGCGCGAGTACAGGGTGCTTCATGGGGTGTTTCCTCCTTGAGGCGCTTGCGGAGACAGGCCACTCGGCGCCGGGCGCGTCGGCTCCGGTGCACTGATGCGCTGGGGCGCGCCGTCGTAGCAGTCCAGCGCCAGGCCGAACGGGTTGCGGGCGGGATCGACATCCACCCGCGTGACCTTGATCGGATAGCGCACCAGGGCGCGCTTGACCTGCTCGGCGCCGTAGTACTCGTCCGCCGTGATGTCCAGCGTCACCACCCAGTCGCGGTCGGACACGGTGCGCACGCGTGCCGTGGGGTCGTCGCCATAGCCGCGGCCGGGAATCTCGTAGATGCCGCGCACGCGCTGGCGCAGCTCGCCGGTGGAGCGGCGGTAGTCGTAGTCCGCCCGCAGGAAGGCCTGGCAGGATGGGGTGAGGTACGGCGAGAGCGTGTGGAGGTTGCGCGGGTAGTCCTCTTCGCCATTGGTCGGCCAGCGGTTCAACGTCTGGAACACGTAGAACGTGAACGCATAGACCGATTCGGGCGGCACCTCCCACCACTTGCGGGTACTGCCAGAGCGCAGGTCGGGCGGGACGTGGATGGTCAGGTCGCGCGGCGCGCTCCACCAGCCGCCGCCCATGACCAGGGCAACGACGACCAGCGCGCCCGCGCCCAGCCGCAAGGTCTTGATGTGCGCCTGCAGGTGGGCGATCTCGTTCTTGAAGCGGCTCATCGCATGCTCCTGCGGGTGGACCAGAAGCCCGAGCGCGAGATCAGCACATGGCCACCAACCCAGCCTGCCATCAGCGGATGGCGCGTGACGATGCGCCATTGCAGTTGTCGATACAGCCAAGTGTCGGGACGCCCACGCTTGAGGCGGCGCAGGATGCCGCCGCCGATGAAGACGCCGAGCGCCACACCCAGGACGACGAACGTCGGCGCCAGCGCGATCGTGCGGAACACCCAGGACAGGGGCGCGCCGACCAGCAGGCCGGCGGCGCCGGACAGGCCGCAGCAAATCCAGAGTTCATCGGCGGTGAGGCCGCGCACGACAACGGGATGGCGGTTGAGCCGGTGCGGAAGGAACGTCACGGTCCCGTCCGCACGGACGTGCTGCTGCTCGGACATACCGGCCTCGCTTACAGGATGCCGGTAGCTTCGGTGAGCAGCCAGATGCCGATCACCAGCAGCACGGCGCCGATGGCGACCGTGAGGCCGAACTGGCCCCACGTCTTGCGGCCGGTGTGGATCTCCGCGTAGGTCCCGTAGGCGTGGTAGCAGACGCCGATGAACATCGACGCCACCACCAGCAGGGCCACGAGCATGATGATGTCGTAGCCGTAGTTGCGGATGGTCTCCATGATGCCGTTGCCGGTGCCGCGCGTGGGGTTCTCCAATTGCGGCAGACCTTGCGCGAACGACAGCGCGGGCAGCGCTGCGGCGCCCAGGGCCACGGCGGCGCGCTGGGCAAAACGGGAAGTGAGGTTGCGGTTGTGCATGGTCGGGCCTTTCAGGTCAGGACAGAAGGAAGAAACTCAGGACGAGGTACATCGCGACGAAGCGGATGCAGACGCCGAGGAACTGGCGCTGGTTGAGGCGGCTCTCGGACCACCCCACGTAGGCCGTTCGGATGGCCCAGACGCCCCACACGAGCAGGACCGCGAACACGACGCCGACCAGGACGGTCGCCATTGCGGAAGGCGCGATGCCGCTGTTGGCTTGAAATGCCGAGACCTGGGCGCCGTTCATTGCTTGCCCCCCGCAGTCGTCGCCGGCAGCGGCTCGGCCGCCCGCTCGGTGCGGTAGTCGCCGGCCAGTTCGGAGGGGTCGCGCGGCTGAGCGCGCGATGGCGTCAGGTGAAACTGGATGCCGGCGCGAACGCGCGCCAGGTCAGCCAGCAGCCGCGGGTAGTCGAAGTGGTAGCGCTCGCCCGGCTGGATGGGGGCATGCGCGGCGCTGTCCGCGACGGTGCGCTCCAGCGCGTCGAGCTGGCGCAGTGCGGCGACCAGCTCCTGGCGCTGTGCCGGAGACTCGGCCAAGGCCATCTGGGACAGACCCAGCAGGAGGGCCGTCACGAGAAAAGTGGGCACGCCGCGATGCGCGGCGCGCAGCCAGATCGAAGCCACCATCGCGCCATTCCTGTGTGATCAGCAATGGGGTGATCGTGGAGATCAGGGCTGTTTTAGGCCGCAAACAATAGGAACTGGCGGACGACCGGATTGGGCATACCGCGAGCGAACCTACAAAAGCCCGGGTCGAGTTTCGATTATTGCGTTTTTCGAGTGTTTCGAATATGATCGGCTCTGCAACCGTTTTCGCTTAGGAGCTACCCATGACCACCGCCACTGCCCAATCCAAGATGACCCTTCCCGCCGCGGGAGAGGTTAAGGCAGCCGTCCAGGGTCAACGTGCCTTGGCGGCTTACCTCGCAACCCAGTTCGAGACGCAGCACATCCAGATCTTTGATGACCACAAACAGGCTCATCAGGTGGAACTGCCTACCTCGGCTTTACGCCTGCTGGTCGACATCCTGGCCGAGTTGGCCGATGGCAATGCAGTAAAGGTGGTGCCCGTCCATGCAGAGCTGACGACCCAAGAGGCGGCGGACTTGCTCAACGTGTCCCGTCCCCATTTCGTCAAGCTGCTAGAAGATGGGGTGTTGGCATTTCATCGCACCGGCAAGCACCGCAGGGTGAGGTTCGCCGATCTGATGCAGTACAAGGAAGCGCGCGAGCGCGCCAGTGAGCAGGCGATGGCCGAACTCGCTCAGCAGTCGCAAGAGTTGGGAATGGGATACGAATGAGGCATTCCCCATTCACCGCCGTCTACGACGCGTGCGTTCTATATCCCGCGCCACTGCGGGATTTCCTGATGTGGCTCGGCCTGTCTGGCCGCTTCCGGGCGCGGTGGAGCCAAGCCATTCATGAGGAGTGGAAACGCAATCTGTTGATCAACCGCCCCGATCTCACCCGGGTTCAGGTCGACAGGACGTCGGATCTCATGGACAGGGCCATTCCGGACGGCTTGGTGGAGGGCTACGAAGCGCTCGTGGCAGGCCTGACATTACCCGATCCGAACGATCGGCACGTCCTGGCTGCGGCGATTCGCTGCGGTGCGAGCGTGATTGTGACGTTCAACGAACGTGATTTCCCGAACGATCTGCTGGCTCCGTACGGCATCGAATCGCAGCACCCCGATGAGTTTGTGGACAACCTGCTGGATCTGGATGCGGCCGCCGTAGTGTCGGCTGCGCAGCGCCAGCGTGCCCAACTCAAGCATCCGCCGATCGATGTGGACCGCTATCTCGAAATCCTGCTGCGCCAAGGCCTTGTGCAAACGACCAAGGTGCTGGCGACCTATCGCACCATTCTCTGACCCGCCGAGAGCCACGGATGACCAAGAATCCTTCATCAGACGCCACTTTGCCGAAAGGCATCCATCGAAGCTGGAAGCTGCCGGATAAGTCGCTGGGTGACTTGTGGGATTCGATCGTGATGGACGAAGCCATCAAAAAACAGTTGCTGTCACAAGCGATCGTCAACTTCACGGTGCGCCCCAAGGTGGAGCGCACGGTACTCCCCCTGCACGGCGTGATCTTGTTGGTCGGCCCGCCGGGGACTGGGAAGACCTCCTTGGCACGGGGCTTGGCGCATCGTGTGGCCGAATCTTTTTCTTCTGCGAAGTTTCGATTGCTGGAAGTGGAGCCTCACACGCTGACGAGCTCTGCAATGGGAAAGACTCAACGCGCCGTGGCAGACCTGTTCTCGCAATCGATCGCAGAATCCGCAGCGGCGGGCCCGACGATCGTCCTTCTGGACGAGGTCGAAACGCTTGCGGCTGATCGAGCGAAGCTCAGCCTGGAAGCCAACCCGGTTGATGTGCACCGGGCCACCGACGCGGTGTTGGTGCAGTTGGACATGTTGGCCGAACGCAACCCGCATCTGCTGTTCGTGGCCACCAGCAACTTCCCACAGGCCGTCGACAGTGCCTTCCTATCTCGTTGCGACATGGTGATGGAGGTGCCACTGCCCGGCAAGGATGCCTGCAAGCAGATCCTAGTGGACTGCCTGAATGGCCTGGCAAAGACATTTCCGGGGATTGGCAAGCTTTCCTCGGCTCACCAGTTCGACGCGTGCGCTGGCGAGTGCGTCGGATTGGATGGTCGGGCCATTCGCAAGGTCGTAGCCAACGCCCTCGCGGCCGACCCGCAAGTGGCTATCGATCCGAACAAGCTTTCCGTAGAGCACCTGCGCAGTGCGATACGACAGGCAAAGCAAATGCGCCTTCAAGGAGGGAAGCAAAAATGACCACCGTTGTCAGCCGGACGTTTCGCAGCTCGCCGCACCGCGATGCGTTGCAGACATGGGATGCCATTGTCGAACTGCTCACTCAGGGCAAGGACGGCACGGCTCGCTCTGAACTCAGGGCCGTGACGGGCGTGGCCGCCAGCTTGATCGCCGACCAGGCACCCAAGAGCGCGCCCATCGTTGCGACATGCGATGGACCACGGACCAGGATCTACTGCCTCTTCGACGAAGACGCGATCGATGGTGATGATGCCAACGAAGAAGTCTTGGGGTTCGAGCCGTTGAAGGGAGACTGGGGAGTCTCGCTGCCGTGTCCGAAGGAGCAGCTAGGCTGGGTGCAAAGCGCGCTCAAAAAGCACAGTTCTCGCATCATTGCACGGGACTTGAGCCAAGGAATTGCCACGCAGGCGCAGGCCGATGCTGGGCAAGCGCTGTCGCTCGACCTCGGAGGTTTCCTCAAGTCATGAGCACCGTCGCCACCTACTCGTACACGCACTCGGTTACCTATGTGACCGACAACATCCTCAAGAGCTTGAAAGACATCATCCTGCTCAGTGGGCTGGACCCTGAGCACTTTGCGGATCGCTGGGAGAGCAATACCCGAGCCATCAAGACGTGGCTCGGGACCGGTGATCTGCGCAAGGTGATTCTGGAGATCTACAACCCGGCAACCGACAAGCTCGTGACCCGATGGGATATCGACATCGTGTATGGGTGGTCCGATGGCGACGGCAGCTTCTGGACAGATACCGAGCAGTTGAAGTACGCGATCAAGAAAGCTGGGCTGCTGCCATCGCAGGCCAAGTACAAGTTAATGCTCGATACAAAGCCAGGGCGACCTGATGTGGAGGGATGGAGCAAAGGAAGTTATCGCTCGACGGATGGAATGGTCAAGCAGAGCCTAGGCTCGACTGTCGAACACAGCGGCCTGGCGGGTCAGGCCGGATATTGGAGGCAACGCTGATGCTGTCGATCGATGAAGCTTTTCGCAAGTTCAAGTCGCGTCTGGAACTCAACGAACGCGAACAGAAGAATGCCTCGCAACGCCAGAACGAAGTGCGGGACTACCTGCAGACCAAGTTCGGCATTGCGCGCAGCTTCCTGACCGGTTCCTATGCTCGATACACGAAGACGAAGCCGCTCAAGGATATCGACATCTTCTTCGTGCTGAAGGACTCGGAGAAGCATTACCACGGCAAGGCCGCATCGGTAGTGCTGGATGATTTCCACTCTGCATTGGTGGAGAAATACGGTTCGGCGGCCGTGCGCAAACAGGCGCGCTCGATCAACGTGGATTTCGGTGTTCACATCGACGCGGAGGACAACACGGACTACCGGGTGGTCAGCGTGGATGCGGTGCCCGCATTCGACACCGGCGACCAGTATGAGATCCCCGATACGGCGTCCGGAAAGTGGATCAAGACGGACCCGGAGATCCATAAGGACAAGGCGACCGCAGCGCACCAAGCCTATGCCAATGAGTGGAAAGGTCTCGTGCGCATGGTGAAGTACTGGAACAACAATCCCAAGCACGGCGATCTGAAGCCGGTGAAGCCCTCGTTCCTGATCGAGGTAATGGCCCTTGAGTGTCTTTACGGCGGCTGGGGAGGATCGTTCGATCGCGAGATCCAGTCGTTCTTTGCCACGCTTGCCGATCGAGTTCATGACGAGTGGCCGGATCCCGCCGGACTTGGCCCGGCGATCAGCAACGATATGGATGCCGCGCGCAAGCAGCGCGCGCAGCAGCTGCTGTTCCAGGCGAGCCAAGACGCAAGCATCGCCATCGACCACGCGCGTCGTGGTCGCAATATCGAAGCGCTTCGCGCCTGGCGCGCACTGTTTGGCCCCAAGTTCCCACTGTCCTGATTCCATCGGCTTCCATACACGTCCCATCGAGGTACAGCATGTCCCAGTGGTCGCTTTCCCAGCTCCTGTCGTCCCTGCATGAGGACATCCAGCAGCGCTTGTCCGTAGTACGCAAGACCTTCGGTCACCCGGGTACGAAGGGGGATGCGAGCGAGAACGTCTGGATCGACATGCTGGATACCTATCTGCCCAAACGGTACCAGGCGGCCAAGGCGCATGTGGTGGACAGCCTGGGGAACTTCAGCCAGCAGATCGATGTGGTGGTGTTTGATCGGCAATATTCGCCTTTTATCTTCACCTACGAGAACGAGACGATCATTCCAGCCGAAAGCGTGTACGCCGTTTTCGAGGCCAAGCAGACGGCTGACGCGGGGCTTGTGGCCTATGCCCAGGAGAAGGTCGCCAGTGTGCGCAGGCTGCACCGCACGAGCCTGCCGATCCCGCACGCTGGCGGGACCTACCCAGCGAAGCCGTTGATTCCGATTCTGGGTGGCTTGCTCACCTTCGAGAGCGAATGGAGTCCTGCATTGGGTCCATCCATGGACAAGGCGCTGAACGCAAACCTCACCGAGGGGCGTCTGGACATCGGATGCGTTGCCGCCCACGGGCACTTTTTCTATGACCAAGCCAGCGGCGCGTACAGCTACACCAACGAAAACAAGCCGGCGACCGCGTTTCTTTTCAAGCTGATCGCGCAGCTTCAGTTCAGTGGAACGGTCCCCATGATCGATGTGGAGGCTTACGGTCAGTGGTTGACCAAGTGAGGGGGCGCTGTGGCAAGCATACGTTCGGAGTACCACCGGTTCCTGGCGCACTTGGCGCAGCGGCACGTGCACGACGACGTGCGCCGGCTGGCGCACCTGGTGCTCGATCACCTGCAGCCACTGGCCGAGGTCGGTGCTGCACGCCGGGGGCGCTCCACGCGCTTGGCGCCGCTGGCCATCGCGCATCTGGCGCAGATGCCTGTCGCCTACGACGGGGACGCGCGCGGCCCCGAAAACGGGCCGGCGCTCGGGCGACTGCACCAGCTCGAAGTCGGGCCGTTTCGAGGATTCATGCGGCAGGAGACGTTCGACCTCAGCCATGACATCACCTTGGTCTACGGTGCCAACGGCACCGGCAAGAGCAGCTTCTGCGAAGCCTTGGAAGTGGCGATGCTCGGTTCGATCAGCGAAGCGCAGGCCAAGCGGGTCGACCAGCGGACGTACTGCAACAACGCTCGCCTGCGCCGCCACGTCGCGCCAGTCCTGTCGTCTACGGCGGCGGGCGAAGCGCAGGCCGTCCAGCCCGACGAAGCTGAGTATCGCTTCTGCTTCATCGAGAAGAACCGCCTCGACGATTTCGCCCGAATCGCCGCGCGGACCCCGAGCGATCAGCGCCAGCTCATCGCCACCCTGTTCGGCGTGGACCAGTTCAGCGAGTTCGTGCGCGGCTTCAACCCCTCGCTCGATCAGGACCTGATGCTTGCCGGCGTGCAGGCGGCGCAGCTGGCGCAGCGTCGCCTGCGGTTGGCGAACTCCGAACAGACCATCGCCGCCTACCCGCAGAAGATCGCAGCGGTCGAGGGCCTGGAACAAGCTTTGGCGCAGCGCATGTCACCTGGCGCGACCTATCAAGCCTGCGTGGACTGGCTGCTGGGTACGCCGCAGCAGCAAGGACGGCTACCGTATGTCCAGGCTCAGCTGGACGCCAACCCGCCTGCCATTCACGAGGTGACTCAGGCTCGCCTGCAAGCGTTGCTGGCAGAGGCCTACCGCGTCCAGGGACTGTGGCAAGCGTCTTCCGCGCAACTCGCGGCCCGCGCGGGCGAGGTGTCGTACGCGAAGCTCTACGAGGCCGTGCAAGCGTTGGCGGACGGGGCGACCGTGTGTCCGGCATGTGGAACCGGACTGGCCGCTGTGGCACAGGACCCGTTCGCCAGGGCGCGAATGGGCCTGGAGCAGCTCGCGCAACTGGCCGTCCTGCAGCAGCAAGAGGCCGGGCATCGGACGCAGTTGAGCGAGGCGGTCCGAGCGCTGTGGGACGAAATGCGCCGCGTGGTGGCGGCGGCTGGGGTCGCTTGTCCTGCCGAATCGCAGGCCGCGGGCCTGCCACTGCTGCCTCCCACGTCGGCGGGCAATTGGCTCGGCGGCTGGGTGATTGGGGACCAGCGCGCCTGGCAAGCCCTCTTACGGATCGCACAGATCATCGAAGGCTTCGACGCGCAGGCGCGCGACGTGAATGCCCAGCGCGGCGCGATGGCCCAGGAGCGGGACCGCCTGCAACAGCATCAGCTGGAGATCGAACGGCTGCGGACCATGCGCACGACTGCGGATCAGGAGCTGGCGGCCGCCCGCCAAACCGTGGCCCAGTTCGACGACGCGAACCGCGGCCTAATCCAGGCGGCCACGGACGAAATGCCGGTGGTGGTGCACCATCAGCGGGTCAAGGCCGCCTACGACGGCTTCCTACCCGAGATTCAGGCATACCTGACCGCTCTGCCGGGGGTTCTGCTACAGGGGCTGGGAGACCAAGCCCGCCATCTCTACAACGCATTCAACCGGGCCGATCCGCCCGGCGATCTGCTGCACGCGCTGTGGTTGCCCGTGGCCGAGAACGGCAAGATCGAGGTGGAGTTCGCCGGCGAGCCGGGCGTGCGCTACGACGCGTTGATCGTCTTCAGCGAAGGGCACATCAAATGCTTGGGTCTGGCGATTCTGCTTGCCAAGAACCTCGCGCAGGGCTGCCCCGTGGTCATCTTCGATGACGTCGTCAATGCGATAGACGACGACCATCGCGATGGCATCTGGCGTACCTTCTTCGAGGACGGTTTGCTCCACGGCAAGCAGGTTATCCTCACCTCGCACGCAGAGGAGTTCCTGCACCGCATCCAGCAGGAGTTGGGCGTGCGCCGCGCCGCGGCCATCAAGCGCTACAAGTTTCTCCCGCATCAGGGAGAGCACGAACTGCGGGTCGACAGCGACCCGCCAGCGAAGAACTATGTTCTTCTGGCCCAGCAGGCGTTGGCGGCTGACGAGAAACGCGAGGCACTGCGCCAGGCCCGGCCGGCGCTGGAGAGTCTGACGGACCGCCTGTGGACGTGGCTGGGTCGGCGGGCGGACGGCCGGATCGACATCAAGCTGAGCGGGCCCCGCGCGCCTTGGGAGCTGAACAATAAATGCACCAAGTTGCGGTCGGCCGTCGAGCGTATCGCGGCGCAACATGCGGGTGCGCCGGATGCCGTAGGGGCGTTGGTCAGGCTGCTCAATGTCAGCGGTACGAGTATTGAATGGGGTTACCTCAATAGCGGTGTGCACGACGCTCAGCGCGATCATGAGTTCGATCGGGCGACGGTAAGAACGGTCGTCGAGGCGGTTACGGCGTTGGATGCTGCTCTTGATACCCTGCAGAACCGATGAACGGCACACGGCTTTGCAGAGCAGTGCCGCCCGTGTCACCTCATAAGTACTTCTTGAAGCTGCCTGCGGTCAGGCTGACTGCCATCCCCAGCAACGCCGCGCTGGGCAGCAGGATGACCAGAGGATGCACCGATATGGGCAGAGCGAGATAGGTGACCCAAGGCAGCACGGCCAACGGCATCAGGCTGGCCTTCGCGCGGTGGTAGATGAAGCCGGATTCGCGGCCGGCGCCGAACCGGCGCACATCCCGTCGCACCAGGCCGTCAATCAGGCCGACGAATGCCGCCGTGAGGATCAGGGGCAGCGTGAGCACCAGGACCAGCAGGCGCACCAGGAAGGTGAGCGTCGTGAAGGCCGCAGCGATCAGGTAGCTTTCGGCCCAGACATAGACTTGGCTGATGTAGTAGCGGAAGTTGCGGCTCTGCCCGTGGCTGGCCGAGCGGACGCGCTCGGCGGTCTGGCTCATGCGCTCCAGCAACCCCGAGCGCACGAACACCCACTCGTACCCGGTATCCACCAGCTCGTGCGCCGTGCGCCCCGGCTCCTGCACGACCACGCTGCGCGTGAAGTGGTCGGACAGGTGCCCGAGTTCGTACTGCAGCATCTGCTGGGAGTGGCGCCAGCCCTGGTCCTTCCAGAACAGGTGCATGCCGACGCACTCCACCGCGATCGAGAACAGCAGCGAGCCAATGAGCACCCCGAGCAGCCGGAACGGTAAGGTGATGGTGCCGACGATCAAGCCTTGGCGTTGGTTCTGCTCCCGCTGCGCGGTCGAGGCGGCATCCTTCATGGCACGGCCTCGTTGTCCGCGCCATCGTCGGCGCCGGTGGCCACCGCGCCGGGCTCGGCCGCAGCGGCATCGTCAAGCAGGTCGTCGGGCAAGGCCGGATCCTGCAAGGCCGACGAGCTGGTGAACTCCCACCACTGCGTGGCCTCGCTGTAGCTCTGGCGCATGTACCCGGCCAGTTGCTGCAGGTCCGCCGGCATCACTTCATCCGCGTCCGGCGCCGGCAGCGGCATGCGTACCTTCCAAAGCTGGCCGCCCTGCAGCAGCGCGAAGCACTGGCCCTTGGGCAGGCCGACGACGTGTGACGGCTCGATCATCGGCACGCTGGACATGCTGATGCGGTCCTGGGTGTTCGACGTGAAATCCGTCGCGCCGCGGATGTCTGAGCTGTCCGTCGCGCCCGAGACGATGGTAGTCGTATAGACCTCGACCTTCGGCAACTGCCTCGTCAGCAGTTCCGCGGTGGCCGTCTCGCGCACGCGCAACATGAACAGGTTGTTGAAATTCCCGATCACTTGGCCGGCCTTCGCGCGATTGCCGATGCGGGCCTCGATGTCCGAGAGCGTTTGCGTGTAGGCGGTGACTTGCAGGCCCGCGCCACCGCCCTTGTTGATGAGCGGAATGAACTCGTCACCCATCAATTCATTGAACTCGTCCGCATGCACGTTGATCGGCACGCGCGCACCAGCCGATGCACCCGGCAGTCCATCGTCGATCCCGTGCTTGTAGATGTGGCCTGCGACCGAAACCAGGTCGGAGAACATCGAATTGCCGACCGCCGCGGCGACCTCGGCATCGGACAGCGCATCCAGGCCCACATAGACGACGGCTCGCTTCCTGATCACCTGCATCCAGTCGAAGATCGGCCGTGGGTCGGCCAGGTCGGAGTAGTTCGGCGCCAGGAGCTGGGCGATCTTGCCGCTGGTGAGCTTTTCCAGCAGCGGCAGAAGCGATGCAACGATCTTGTCGAAGTAGGTCTTGTCGTAGCGGACCGCCGAGCGCAGCCCGTCGAGCACCGGGTCGTAGTTGCGCGCCTGGGAGAGGTACTGCTCCAGCGCCACCACGCGCTTCTCGCGCCCGATCATGTTCCTTGGGATGTTCTTCTCGTTGAGCTTGGCCTCGATCTGGACGATCACCTCCCAGGCCTTGGGCTCCGTCTTGGCGAAGTAGTGCTGGGCGTACTCGATGAACAGCGCGTCGATGTTGATGACGTGGCGCTGGATCAGCATGTAGTCCGGGCGCTGCCCCAGTTCCACCAGGGCGCGGGCGATGATGTTCACGAAGCGCCATGCGAACTCGCGGAACGCCGCGCTGTTGCCTTCGCCGGAGAGCTGCCCCGCCACCCGGGTCGCCACTTCGCTGATGCGGCCGAAGCGGCCCACCGCGTTGTAGCGTGCCGAAATGTCCGGCCAGCCCAAGTGGAAGACGTAGAACTCGCCTTCGCGGCCAGCGCGCTGGGCTTCGACGTACATCCGCTTCAAGAGATCGGCATCCCCCTTGGGATCGATGACGATGACGACCTCATGCTCGCCGGCAGCATTCCTGCGGCGGATGTCCTGCGTGACGAACAACTCGGCCAGGCGCGTTTTGCCCACCCGCGTGGTGCCCAGCACCAGCGAGTGGCCGACGCGCTCGCCCAGCGGCAGGCTGACATCCACCTCGTCGGGTTCGATGCCGTGCAGGCGCGGCAGGCCACCGACAGGCGGCAACGGGCGCACGGGGTTGAAAGGCACGTCCCAGCCCGTGAGCGCGGGCAGCCGGGACAGCGGGAATGGCGCGAACTCCAGCCGCTCCTCCAGGCGCCTGGCCAGCCGGTAGGCCGGCGTCGGCTCGACGTACCGCCGGAACTCCGGCCGGTACGTCTGCATCAGCCTATGGGTGTGCTTCTGCTCCCAGAGGAACCCGCGCCCCACGAACAGCCGCTGCTGGCTGACCGGCACGTCCTTGCTCGTCATCACGTAGCGCGGCAAGCGGCGGATGTTGCGCCGGTAGCGCAGGATGACACGGGCATCGCGGTAGCGGATCGCGCCGTAGGCGCCGAATGCCAAGGCGCTGCCGACGCCCATCGAAGGGCTCAGCGCGAGCGACCATGGGGCCACCAGGCACAGAAACGCGGCGCCTGCACACGCCGCGACGGTGTATAGCTCCACCGCTGGGCGTAGCAGAACCTCGACCGGCTGTTTGCCTGACATGGCGTCATTGCTCGATGCCGGTGGCCGTGATCAGCGCCGGGTAGTGTCGCAGGCCCAGGCGATCGGCCAGGTCGTCGCCGGCCACGGGCGCGAGCGGTACGCCCGGCACCAGGGCGCGCAGCCGCGCCAGACCCTGCGCGGTCTCGACGTTGACCACCAGGCCGACCGCGCCACGTTCGCGCAAAGCGGCGACGCGGCGCTGCAACCAGGCCCGGGAAGCCTCGTCGTCGCCGATGACCACGAACGGCCGCAGGCCGGGCGCTTCAATCACACGCCGCGCGACGGTGCCAGGCGTGAGCTTGGCGCTGCGCACCGGCAGCATCGCGGCTTCGTCCGCCGGTGTGGCAGGAACCTGGGGCGTCGGGATGGACGGCCGCGCCGGTGCGTTGGCGCGCGGCTGGAGATTCAGGGCTTCGTAGTACGGCAATGCCGACGTGCCGCCACGGTCCTCGACAACGATCAGTGGCTCGCCGGCACGCGAGGCCAGCGGCAGGCCTGACAGCAGCATGAGTAGGCCCGTGAACGCGAGATGGGCGGGATGGGGTTTCGTCATGGGGAGGTCTCCTGGCGCGCCGCGAGGACCGCGGCGGCTGGTCGCGTGCCCTGCACGCGGGCAAGGTGGCGCGACACGCTGCGCCGATAGCGGGCGGCGGGCTCGCCGCCTGCGGGGCGGTGGTAGCGGCCGATCGCCAGCAGCCAGTCCTCGCCGGGGGTGTGCTGCTCCTTCAGGATCTCGGCGGCAACGGCCAGGTTGCGATACGGATCCAGCAGGTCGCACGCGCCGGTAAAGCGGTGCTTGTGGTAGCCGAGGTTGATCTGGCCCAGGCCCGCATCAATGCGCGTGTGCGGCGTGGCGCGCATCGCCTGCTGCAGGCCAGCGCAGGCGTCGGCGCGCGTGGCGAAGCGGCGCGACTGGCCGGCGACGTTGAGGGACCACGGCCACGGCACCAGGCGCCCGTTGCGCCGGATGCCGCTCTCCTGCAAGGCCACGGCGTAGAGCACGGTCGAGGGGATGCCTGCGCGCTGGGCGGCAAGCTGGTAAGCCGGTGGCGGAACCTCCTGGGCCAGGGCGGCAACGGCATACAGGCCGGCAGTGAGCACCAGTGCGCGCAGGGGCATGGCTACGGCTGGCGCTGCCATTGGCCGTTCACTTCGCGCACGGCGGCGGGCAGATCGCCGGGCAGGCCCAGCGACAGCCAGCGGCCGCCGTCGTGGTTGAGCGTGATGCTGCCGGCGCGCACGCGCGCCGGGTCGATCTGCGCGCGCTTGGCCCAGTCGCGGATGCGCGCGTCATCCTGGCGGCTGCCCACCATGTACAGGTCGAACTTCGCGCCCGAGGATTGCAGGCGCTGCACGAGCTGTCCGCAGGCTGCGCAGCCGTCCTTGACGAACACCGCCATGCGGCCGCTGCCGCGCAAGGGACTGCTGGATGTGCCGGCGCCCGGCTTGTCGTCGGGCAGGTTCACGCGCTGCATCCCCGGATTCAGGCGCTGCCAGGCCTCGTCGTAGGCGCGCTGGTAGGCGAGCAGCTTCTCGACGCGGCGCGCTTCCACCTGCACCTGCAGTTCCGCATAGCGGCGCCGTTCTTCGTCCGTGCGAGCTTCGATGCCCAGGGCGGACAGCGGGTCCAGGTTGGGCGAGTAGATACCCAGCGGCCCATCCATCAGCTCGCGGTAGCGTGCCCATTCTTGTGGCTGCAAGCCCCATTCGGTTGCCACCAGGTCGTCCAGCACGCGGGCGGCCAGCGGGCGCTCCTGGCTCTGTGCGTTGCGCGCCGGGGTCGTTGCGGGCTGCTGCGCCCAGGCGGGCCATTGCGACGACGCCACCAGGACCGCGAAAAGGAGGATCGACGGCTTCATGGGGTGCTCCGGTCAGGGAATCGCCACGCGGCGGGTCTGGTTGCCGGCCTGGAACACTGCGGTGTTGCCCTCGATCGCCTGCAGGCGCCACGGGCCGACCGCATCCCCGGGCAGCAGCACCTGAAGTTGGGCGGGCGTGAAGTCCCCGGTGCTCGGCGCGACGGACACGCTGCGCTGGCCGGCGCGCAGTTCGGCGCCGACGACGCGGAATGACAGCGGCGGCAGCTCGGTCTTGGAGGCGGCGGACGTCCGCGATGCGCGCCGCTGGGCGGGTGCGGTGGCACGTGCGGCGGCTTGGCGCGCCTTGATCTGCTCGACCTCCGCGCGCAGCGCCTGGAGGTCGTCGGCCGCTGCGTAGCCACTGAGAGATTTCTCGACCTGGGCCGCGCGTGCTTCCAGAATCTGGCGGGTGTCTTTGAGGTCAGCGTCCGTCGCGACGGCCGGGCGCTGCTGGATGGCCTCGATCGTCTCGGCCAAGCCAGTTGCCTGCGCTTCCAGGCGTTGCAGACGGGAATCCAGCCGCTCCAGGTCGGCCTGGTCGCTGAGGGCCTGGTAGCCCTGGGCCACCAAGACGCTGAGGAAGATCAACCAGAGCCACATCAGGCTCTGCACCACCACGGCGGCGGTCGATCGCTGGGCAGGTTGCGGGGCGTTCATGGTTGGCCTCCCGAAACCATGGGTGCCAGCGGGAACGTCTGCACCGCCTCGGTGGCGGGTGGCTCGGATGGGGACTCGGCGACCGCGCGATCGCCGGGCCGCTCGAAGCAGATTTGCCGTGCGCGGTCATCCGCGTGCAGTTCCCAGGCCGGGCCAGCCAGCGTGAGCAGCGCATCGCGCAAGGTCATGGGGCCGAGGTGCAGGTGTGCCGCCGGCAACGGCAGCGCGTACAGCTCGATCACGGCATGCGCGGTCTGGCACAGGCCATAGCCGCTGCGTTTGAGCACGTGCCGAAGCCCATCCCCGACCGTGGCGCGGGCATCCTCGGGCATGGACACGTCGATGGTCTGCAACAACAGGTCGCGCTGCGCCGCCATGGGTGCCAGTTCGACCAGTGTGTAGCGGGCGTAGCGCACGACCGGGATGTACTCGGAAGCCTCGGGTTCAGGCGCGGCCAAGACTTCCGCGCTGGTGTCGGGCGCGACCGGCGCAGTCGTCGTCGCGCAGCCACCGGCCAGCACCGACCACAGCAGGCCGAGAAATCCCGCCAGAAGGCGGCGTTCGGGATAGTGAAACCACGGTGGAGAGGGGCACATAGCTCGGCGTCCTGAAACATCGAGCCCTCACCATCGCCGCTCAGGCCGCGAGCGGCAGCAAACAATGCGAACCAGGCAGCGTCCGATTTACCGGGAGCGGCAAAAAAAACGGCCCCGAAGGGCCGTAAGTGGAACGTGTCATGCGGCGACAAGCTGCCGGGCCAGTGCGACCTCGACGGAATCACCGTCCTGGTTCAGGACATCGAGCCCGGATTCGGGCACGTCGCCCGAGGTGGACTGCGAGACCATGATCTTCTTGGCCATCAGCTCCAGGCAGGTCATCTGCGAGGAACCGGCGTAGCCGAGGTAGATCACACGCACGGGCTGCTTCTGCCCGATGCGCCAGGAGCGGCGTGCCGCCTGCTGGAGCGAGTACACGTTGTAGCCCGACTGCATGAACACGATCGTCGGGAACTCCAACAGGTCCAGCCCCGTCTTGACCAACTCGGGGTTGGTGATGAGCACGTCGATGCCACGGTCCAGTTGCTCGGCGATCCAGTCTTCGCGGCGGCTGGCATCTACGCTCGCGCGCAGCACCGGCACCTTGAAGCCTTCCTGCTCCAGCAACACCTGCAGGCGCGACGTGGTGTCGCGCGTGCCGGTATAGACCGTGTAGGCCAGGACCTTGCGGCCCTGCGCCTTCTCCTCTTTGCAGATGTCGATCAGCTCACGCTCCTTGGGGCTGATCTCGAACTCGTTGAACTGAGCCGGGACAAACGCCAAGGTGTTGCGCGTGCGCGGATGCACCACGGTCTCCGACCGGAAGCAGCAATCCGGCCAGGCCAGCAGCACGTTGAGGACCACACCCAGCAAGGTCGTATCGCGTCGCGCCAGAGCCTGTTTCAGCTCGGCGGTCAGCCGACCCGCCAGATCGCGGTAGGCCGCGGCTTGCGCCGTGTCCATCGCGACTTCACGGAACTCCTCGTCATACGGCGGCAGGACGTTGCCGCCGATGTCCTTGAGCTTGAGGAAGATCGTGAACGGCAGGATGCAGCGCAAGACGCCCTTGGGGCCGAAGCCCGGGGCCTTGACCGTGCGCACCGATACCTTGGTGCCCTTGGCCGTCTTGTGCGCCGTGCCGGTGCTCTCGGAGTAGATGTCCTTCAACACCCCGTGATCGCGCATGAACGCCATCGCAGCCGAGGTCATGCTGCCGCTCGTGGTCGGGCGGTAGCCGTCTTCGATCATCCGCCCCGGAAGGGCTCGGAACAGCAGGTGAAAAAGATCATCACCGTAGCCGCCCATCAGCGTGCCAGTCAGCAGCAAGGTCTTGCGAGCCTTCGCCGCCAGCACGCCCATGGCCTGGCCCTGGGCACTGCCCCCGTTCTTGTACTCATGCGCTTCATCAGCGATGAGCAGGTCGAACGTACCTTGCGGCAAGTACCTCTTGATGAACTCCGAGGGTTGATAACCGCCCTCGCCAAAGCCGAACTCCATGTTGGCCATCGCACGTTCCATGCGCGTGGCTTGACGGTCGGAAAACACCAGCTCGCCGTTGCCATCCATGAGGTTGATGAACTCGTGGATGTTGTCGCCGAGCATCGAGGCCAGGAAACCGTCGCCGAACTTCTGCATCAGCTTCTGCGCGGTGACTTCCCCGATCGTCGGGATGCGCTTCAAGGCTTTGAGCACGGCCGAGGACTGGTCGCTGCCGGACAGGCTGCGCGGGCGGATCAGCGTCCACAGGGGCGCGGCGCAATGGCTGCACTTCCTGCGGGACTCCTCGGCTTCAAGCGCGACCGGGTTGACCGGCTCGCCGTCGAGGTCGGTGATGACCGTGCCGCAGTCCGGGCACGCTGCCACGTCGCCGTGGCGGGTGCGCCGCTGGGTGAAGACGGGCTTCCAGTGGAAGCCCATCCGCATCCTCACGCGGCCCAGGACGAAGAACTCCTGACCCGTGGGCTGGACACCCAACTGTTCACGCAGCTTGATGAGCTTGACGAGCGTATCCGGCCCGTTGAGCACCCAAACTTTGGCGCCCGCTACCGTCTCCTGGATCTCGCGCCGCCACTTGTAAACAAGGTGCGGTGGCGAAAGCACCAGGTTGCGGCGGTAGCCTTCGGCGTTGAGCACGGCGGCCGTGGCGATGCCGACGGTCGTCTTGCCGCAACCCATTTCGCCATTGACGATCGCGGCGCGTTCGCCACGGTCGATCAGCAGCTCGGCGGCGGCGTGGACGACTTCGGCCTGGGCCGGGAACAGCTTGCGCTTGAGGCTGGCGACGACGAGTTGCCGCTGCGCCTGCGGTTGGCCGGTATAGACCGGCGGGTTGGCGCTGTTGAGGGCGTCGAGCAGTTCGTCGCCGAACTCGCCGACGAAATCCTGAAGGCTCAGGGTCAGAGGGGATGATTCCGCGTCGAGCAGTTCGCCCTGTACGGGCGCGGCGTCAGCGGCAGTGGTTTCGAGATCGAGGGACATGGTGATGCTCCAATGAAAAATGGGGCATGCACCACCCCAGCGGGGCAATGGCATGCCCCGTGGTGGGAAGTAAATCGGCGCGCGGCCGAAGGTGGTTGAAGATGCTGGCCTGAGTGGCCTGCGGGTGAACCGTGCTCAGTCTTCGGACGGCAGCACGATGGCGGTGACGCTGCGCCCCGCATCGGTGATGATGCGAATGGCGAGTCCCGGGTGGATCACATAGTGCGATTCCAGCGGCGCGCCTGATTGAAGCGCGGAGCTGTTGGCCTCCCATTGCTGGGCGGTCACGTCGCCCCAGTCGCCACGGGTGTGCCGTCTGAAGTACGGAATCGGGTCCAGGCGACCCGCAGTGACTAGGCGGTTGATGCCACTGCTAAAGATGAGCGCGCCGATGGGGAATGCCAGCCGCTGGCAGTAGGTTTCGATCCGATGCGATGCCATGGGCTCCTCCTTGAAAGGCTATTGAGCCACGACACCCCTGGCGGAGTGAAGTGGCTCCGTCAAGTGGATGGGATGACGAGGCGGCGCCTTCAGATCAGGTCGCGCTCTTCGGGAAGCTGGACCACCGTGGTCTGGTGGTCCTCGCTGGTCTTGACGATCAGCGCCAGGTCCGGCGTGATCCTGAACTGCGAGATCATCAGGTTGTCCTGTTGGATTGCGACGTCGTTGGCTTGGCGGGTGGCCTCATCGATCTCGCCCCAGTCCCCGCGCACATGGCGCTGGACATAGGCTAAGGGGTCGATCAGGCCTCGCCGAGCCAGCCAATGCACCTTCTCGCTCAACTTCAACGTACTCGGTGCGAACAAGGGTTGCTTGCGCGGCGCAGGCCGCTTGAATGGATTGGGGAACATGGTGTTTCTCCTTCGAGGTGGTACAGCAGGACGGCAGCGCGTCCGGTGGATCAGCGGATGGTCAACACCTCGCCCCGTGTCGGGGAGCCAGGCGTCATGTCCCACGCGCGGATGACAGGCACGAACTTGTCGGTGAGGATGCGTGTCTCGGCGATGGAGCCGTCTTCGCGTTCGGTGAATTCCCGCTGGAGCGTCTTGTCCTTGTGGGTGTCACCTTTGACGACGAGCACGCGCCCCGTCTGGGAGCGCACGACGCCGGAGATCGCGCCCGCGGCCAGAGCCAGGGCGAGATGCCAGTGGGACAAGGCCCGCGCCGGTGGACGCAGCGACTGTTGCGCGGTCCCCAAGTGCGTGTCCAGCGACGGCCAAAGGCCTTGCAGCCGGCCAACCTCGTCGGCGAACTGTTCGGGCTCCATCGTCACGCGGAAGAAATGCTCCGGCTCGGCCGGACTGGCGGGGACGATGTACGGCAGGAACGGCCATTCGCTCGGCAGTTCCTCGGCTTCGACTTCGCCAAGCCCAACCTGCAGCAGCAGATTGCGCACGGCCTTGACGCCATCGGGTGCCAGCTCCCGCTGACGGACCCGGCGGCCGAAGATCACCACCTGCTTGAACTGCGTTTCCACCGCTCGGTAGATACGCAGATCGGTGTAGTGGCGCGTCAACCAGCCGACCAGCTCCGCGTCGAGCACGTAGCCGGGGACGATGAAGACCAGCACGCCGCCGTATTGCAACAGCGACAGCGAACGCTGATAGAACAGCTTTTCGAGGCGGGCACGGCCCTGGCCCTGATAGCCGATGTTGCCGTTGACGTCCTTGGACAGGTCGCCATACGGTGGATTCAGCCACAGTAGTCCGAAGGACTGCTTGGAGATCATCGTGTCCATCAGGTCCGCGTGCAGGCAGTGATCGACCAGGCCGCGGGCATGGCGCGCCCGCTCGGCGTCGAATTCGACGGCGAACGCCTTGGCCTGTTCGCGCCCGAGGGCATGAGAGGCTTCGGCGATTGCCACGCCTTCACCGGCGCAGGGATCGAGGATGCACATCGGCCCGTCGCTGGGCATCAGTGCGTTGAGGGCTCTTTCGAGCGTGGGTTCGTCGGTCGGGTAGTACCCATTTTTGGCGAAATTGCGGGCGAGCCGCGGGAACATGAGAGCCATGGAAGTCTCCTGGTTGGCGGGGATGAACGACGGAAGCACGCCAAGGCGTGCCTCCGAGGGTGAGTCAAGCCGCTACCGCTTCCGGCGTCCAAATCTTGGCCGGATAGGGATAGGCGGTGAGCGCGTCACTGCGGATCAGGGAGCCCAGCGCCAAGCTCAGCGCCGGCACGTCGATGGCGAGCCGATGGCCTTCCAGCGGCCCGAGGGCGAACGGAAGGCGGGCCAGCATCTCGCGGCTTTGCAGCAGTTCCAGCACGGTCTCGCGCCAGTGGTCGAGCAGCGGCAACGGGCAGGTGTCCCGCACCAGCATCCACAGGCGGTCAAGCCGGTGGGCGCTGTCACGTGGCAGCAGTGCCAATGCGCTGGCGTTGGCCTTGTCGGGCTTGACGCAGCGTCGGTCGAACAGCCACACGTTGGACAGCGAACCGAACAGCGTTCGCCGGTAGGCGCGCGTGATGCGCTTTTCCAGGCGATCGACGTTGCCGATGAATACCGGGACGCTGCCGCCCTGGTCGGTGATGACGTGGAACTGGTCCAGTCCCTGCTCGTCGCGCCCGAGGGTCAGGCGAGCGAGGAACTGCTGGACGGCGGTGTCCCGCGCCCAGATGGACAGGAAGATCAGGTTGCCCTGGTCATCGCCGACGCAGGCGTCGGCCATCACGTCCGGGCATTCGTCGATGCGGTACAGCGTGGAAGAAGTGTTTGCGGGCATGGTGGTGTCCTCGGATGAACGGGAACAGCACCGCCCGCTGGGGCAAGTACTGCCCCAGGGGGTGGAAGAAAACCGCTCAGTCCGGCTCGAACTGCCGGGTGTGCGGGTTGAAGTGAAGCGGCTCGTCCGCCGAAGTGATCGGCGTGAAGCCTTCCAGGTAGATGTTGTTGAGGTACTGGTCGCGGTAGGTCAGTGCCTGCCGTGCCTGGTCCTCGGTGAGGCCGTTGTCGATGAAGTACGCCAGCATTTCCTCGTCGGAGGACACTTCGTCGTTGGACAAACTCCCTTCAACGAGTGCCAGCAACGAGGGCGGAAGCGTTGCCAGGATCGGGTCCATGTCGGTTCCTCCTGGCTCAGGCCATCGACGCCGCGGCGGATGCCGCGGATGCCGTGGGTGTGCGCCGCCGGGCGTGGTAGGCGCGAACGCCTGCACGCCAGTCGGCGGACTGCTCCGGTGCGAGGTCCAGATAGGACAGCGGTCACGTGTAGTAGTACGGGTGCATGGACTCGTCCAAGGACTTGTAGCCCCACTGGCCGCCGCTTCGTTCAAGCAGATCGCAGCGGATGTAGCGCAGGGACTGGCCCGGTGCGAGATCACGATGCACGCCTTCGACCTTGGCCTGTGCGTCGATCGCCGAACTGAAGAGCGTCACGTAGTGGTCGTAGGACAAGCCGCAACCGCGCTGGGCGTGTGCGGCGGCCGCTTTGCAAAGGTCCCGCCACGCGGGTTCATCCAGCGTTGAACGCGGGGTATCGCAAGCGATGGTGGACATGATGGAGACCTCCAGAAAATGGCCAGGGCCTCCCCCGCATGGGGAAGGAACCCCGGCAGGTGGATGAAGAACACCGCGCATGCGGCGTCTGCTCACGCAGCTTGTGGTTCGGCCTGGCGGCTCCACTCCTGCGTCTTGAAGTCCAGCGCGTAGCCCAGCTCGCCCAGGCGGGCGATCTGCGCGCGCAGGGTGCGGCGGTCGATGGTCGAATCCAGTTTCACGGACTCGCCCAGCGGCCACAGCAGGCCGAACAGCGCGGCGTCACCGTCTTCGGTGCTGCCGGGGGCAGCGGCCGCAGCAGGCGGTGGCGCATCCACGCCGAAGGGCGTGGTATCGACCAGCGGGTCCGCGGACGCCTGCACGGGTGCGGGCTTGGCAGGCCTGGATGCCTTGGCGGGCTTGGCCGGCGTTGCCGCAGGCTGCGCCCCTTGCTCTTCATCGAGCGGATCGACGTCCTGGGTGGCGAAGCTGCGGGCTTCGTCGCGGCTCAGTTTGTCGATGCCATTGAGCGTCATCCCGTCGAGGCTGGCGCGGATCTCGAACCGCATGCCGCCCCCGACCGGGTAGGACTTCGGAAAGATGTAGCGGATCACAAATTCCCCGTCGTATTTCCCTTCGGGGTACTGCTCCAGTTCCGGGTCTTTGACCTCGAACGTACCGAGGTGCGTCGCGAGGCGGCCGACCGTGAACGGGCCGTTCTTGCCGCGAATGGTGCGCAGCGTGAGCTGGCCGGGGACGACGATGGGCGCGACCGATTTCTCGGGTGCCGGTGTGGCTGCCATGATGGTTCTCCTTGAAGAATAGGAAAAAGCAAGGCCCCGTGAGGGGCCATGCCGGATCAGAACGAAGCAGCCAATGCCGGCTCCTGCTCCTCGACTTGCGCCTCGGGCTCGCGCTCGGCGGGCTCGGCAGGCTGGTCTGCAGCGGGGTCGGCAGCAGTGTCGATGGCTTCGTCGGCTTCGGACGCGGATGCGTCTTCGGCCGGCGACGCCTCGGCTTGCGCCTGGCTCGTCGGATAGACCTGGGTACCGTCGATCTTGATGAGACCGATGTGGACCAGCGTCGATTCCAGGCTTGCGGCCGGTTCCCCGGCGTGCTCACCCTTGGTGCGGATGTACGGATCGATCTTCATGTCGTTCAGACGGAAGGCGATCAGCACCTTGCGGTCACCCTCGATGGCCTGAACGCACCGGCGAACCAGGTGCTCGGCTTCCGGGGTGGCGACGATGGTGTCGAAGTACCGATACTCCGGTTCATCGACAGGCCCGGCCAGTGCCGCGACGGTGCAAGAGAGGAACGAGTCGCCAGCTTTTGGGGTGACGTCCTTCACACGATTGAGATAGCCGATGCCGCGGGTGATCAGCTCGTGCTGCTCGATCGAAGCCAGTTCGGCCCGGTCGATCAGTTCGGCCTTGAGCAGTCGCGCCTTGAGGGACGCGGCGGCCTGACCCTTCTGCTCACCCTTGTCGCGGATGTACACATCGCCCCACAGGTCACCGAGGCGAAAGCGCACCAGCGGGCGCTGCTTGGGATCGTCAACGCCGATGTAGCGCTGAACGAGCTTCTTGGCCTCGGCACCCGAGACCTTGACGTCGAAGTAGCGGTAGCTGGGGTCCCGGGCGGGGCCGACCAGCGCGGCGATGGTGCATGCCAGGAAAGGCTGCGCACGGCGGCCGCCCCGGACGGGCACTTCACGGACACGCTGGATGTAGCCGATGCCCGAGGTGTGGAGGTCGAAATACGATTTCTCGTTGGACGTGGTGTTCATGGTGAATCTCCATTGGGATGAAGCGGAGACACACCGGCCCACGCATGCGGGGAAGGTGCGTGACCCCGCGGTGGGTTGATAAGGCGAAAGCATCCGCCACCAGAGGCTGGTGGCCGCTCGCGGAAGGATGCGGTGCGAGCTGGCTCGGTCACGCAGTGGGAACTGCGCCGCAACCTCGAAGACCGATGGTTGCCTGGCATGTCGCTGACGACGTCAGCAGGCATGGGGCCAGCATGGCGGGGCCTCGCGCGCGCGGCAGCAATCAATCGGCACCCGGGCGCTTCCCTTTGTCCGCGCCACCCGGCGCCTGTCACAGGCACTTGGCGCCGCGCAGGTGCTCGGGGGTATCGGCGCGCGGACGGCCGGGACGGCTCCAGGCGCCGCCACCGCGCGCGCCGACCAGCCGCCAGCCGGCGGCGCGCAGGCTGGCGCCACCTTCGTCGGGCATGGTGTAGGTGAGCAGGCGTATGTAGCCCAGCGCCCTTGCCGCCTGCCAGGCCGCGCCGTAGAGCTTGCTGCAGGCGCTGGGTGTGCCGTCGGTGCACAGCCGCGTGACTTCCAGCGTCCAGGTGCCGCGCGACCGGGCGGCCGACAATGGCCACGCCGTGGATCAGGTCGCTGTCGCTCAGCGTGACGGCCAGGGCGAACTTCGCGCCCTGGACCGGGCGGTGGTGGCGATGGTGCGACAGAACGAATGCATTGGCCGTGCGCAGCGACACCGGTAGGAGGTGCAGCCTCGGCGAGGTCGATGGCGTGTTCATGCGGTTGTCTCCGGTGGCATGCCGGCGTTGTGGCCGGCGGGGCGTGCCTCGGCGGCTGGAGACAAACGCGCACGCGCGGCGATGGCGGCGGTGCGAACAAAAGAAGGCCCCCGATGCGGGGGCTGCGAGGCGGTTGCCGCGTCAGGCGGGAGGCACCACTGCTAAGGACAGGTGCGTGGCGGTGGCGGAAAGCACGAGATCGTCCGCCGAGTGCTGGAGGCGCGTGAACAGGCCGTCCTTCGGGTCGAAATACTCCGCGAAGTCATCGCCGCCCAGCTCGCGGCCGGCGAGGTGCCACCAGTCATCGAACGGGTCGGTGTCCGGGTTGCATCCGACGGCGTAGGCGAGCAGTGCCTGGCGCCCATCCGGGCGACGCTCCCCACGCTCGGCGAGGAAGTACACGCCCTGATCCTTGACCAGGACAATGCGGCACTGATTGGGGACGTCTCAGAAAACGGAAAAAATCGTACGCTAAGCCGGTTGCAGCGGTCGTAGCGGCCTGAACTTGCCCGCGCCGATCTTGGCGCTGCTGCGCCAGAGGTAATCGCCGGTCAGGTTGATGTGCTCCCAGCCCAGCGGCGACAGGTACTGCAACAGGGCGTCATCGACAGTCTGGCCGTGACCGCGTAAGGCGTTTGAGGCCCGTTCCAGATAGACCGTGTTCCACAACACTATGGCCGCCGTCACCAGGTTGAGGCCGCTGGCCCGGTAGCGCTGCTGCTCGAAACTGCGGTCGCGGATTTCGCCCAGCCGGTTGAAGAACACGGCGCGGGCTAGCGCGTTGCGGGCTTCGCCCTTGTTCAGTCCGGCATGCACGCGGCGGCGCAGCTCGACGCTTTGCAGCCAGTCCAGGATGAACAGCGTTCGCTCGATGCGGCCCAGCTCGCGCAGCGCTACGGCCAGGCCGTTCTGGCGCGGGTAGCTGCCGAGTTTCCTGAGCATCAGCGAGGCCGTCACCGTGCCCTGCTTGATCGAGGTGGCCAGCCGCACCTTGGCGTTGATCGCCTTGCCGGACGCCTGGAACTGCTGCTGATGCTTGTGCTTGGCAGCGTTGAACAGCTTGCCCAGGATGCGGTCGTGCAGGTCGATGATTTCGTCGGTGACGGTGGCCATGCCCTCGATGGCGAGCGCACCAGGGTCGCGTAGCGGCGCTGTGCCTCGAACTTGGCCAGATCGGCGGGCGTCATCTGGCCGCCTTCGCGGGCGATCTTGAGCAGGCGGTTCTGGTGCACCGACCGCTCGATGCCGGAAGGCAGGTCGAGCGCCTGCCAGGCTTTGAGGCGCTCGATGTGTTCGAGTATGTGGCGCGAGTTCGGCTTGACGGGCGACTGGCGCAGCCAGGCCAGCCAGGTCGTCTTGCCGTTGTCGTGGCGCTTGAGCAGATCGTCGAGGCGGTGCCGGTGGGTGGCCGACAGGGGATCGGACAAGGCCGCGTAGATGCGGCGGTTGGCGCGGCTGTAGGCGTTCATCGAACACCTCCCTTTTCCTCATCCGGCGCAACAGGACAGTTGCTTCACGTCCTTGTTGAAGGTCTGCGCCGCGAGCTTCAGTCCCTCGACCATGGTCAGGTAGGGGAACAACTGGTCGGCCAGCTCCTGCACGGTCATCCGGTGGCGGATCGCCAGCGCGGCCGTCTGGATCAGTTCGCCCGCTTCCGGCGCGACCGCCTGTACGCCGATCAGCCGCCCTGAGCCAGCTTCCGCCACCAGCTTGATGAAGCCGCGCGTGTCGAAGTTGGCGAGCGCCCTCGGCACGTTGTCGAGCGTCAGCAGCCGGCTGTCGGTCTCGATGCCGTCGTGGTGCGCTTCCGCCTCGCTGTAGCCCACGGTCGCCACCTGCGGATCGGTGAACACCACCGCCGGCATCGCCGTCAGGTCCAGCGCCGCGTCGCCGCCGGTCATGTTGATCGCGGCGCGCGTGCCGGCCGCCGCCGCCACATAGACGAACTGCGGCTGGTCGGTGCAGTCGCCGGCAGCAAAGATGTGCGGTGCGCTCGTGCGCATGGCGCGGTCGATGACGATGGCTCCCTGCGCATTGACTTCGACGCCTGCCGCTTCAAGGTTCAGGCTGCGCGTGTTCGGCGCGCGACCGGTGGCGACCAGCAGCTTGTCGGCGCGCACTTCCCCCTGCCCGGTGGTGAGCACGAATTCCCCGCCCGCATAGGCAACGTGGCTCGCCTGGGTGTGGTCCAGCACCTCGATGCCCTCGGCGCGGAAGGCGTCTGTTACGGCTTCCCCGATGGCCGGGTCTTCTCGGAAGAACAGCGTGCTGCGCGCCAGGATCGTGACCTGGCTGCCCAGCCGGGCGAAGGCTTGCGCCAACTCGACCGCCACCACGGAGGAACCAATCACGGCCAGCCGCTCGGGGAGCGAGCTGCTTTCCAGCGCCTCGGTGGAGGTCCAGTGGGGTGTGTCCGCAAGGCCCGGGATTGGCGGAAGCGCCGGGCTCGCGCCGGTGGCAATCAGGCAGCGGTCGAAGTTCACCTCGTGCGTGCCGCCGTCAGCGGTCGCCACGGTCAGCGTGCGCGTGTCCCTGAACCGGGCCTCGCCGCGCAGCACGGTGATGGCCGGAGTGCTTGCCAGGATGCCTTCGTACTTGGCATGGCGCAGCTCCTCGACGCGGCCTTGTTGCTGGGCCAGCAGCCGCTCGCGCAGTACAGCGGGCGCTGCGGCCGGCAGGCCAGCATCGAACGGGCTTTCGCGGCGCAGGTGGACGATGTGCGCGGCGCGGATCATGATCTTGGACGGCACGCAGCCGACATTGACGCAGGTGCCGCCGATGGTGCCGCGCTCGATCAGCGTGACGCGGGCGCCTTGCTCCACGGCCTTCAAGGCAGCCGCCATCGCCGCGCCGCCGCTGCCTATCACAGCCACGTGCAGCGCTTGTTCACCGCCAACATGCTTCGTTTCGCCACCGAGCCAGCCCAGCGCCTTGTCTAGCAGGCCGGCAGGCTTGTTCGGCGTGTCGGTAAGCCGTGCGCGATAGCCGAGCGTGGCCACTGCGGCAACCAGCGGGGCCACGCTCACGCCTGCATCCGCCTCGATTTCGGCCTGCCGCTGCGGATAGGACACCGAGGCCGCGCGCACGCCGGGCACGTTCGTCAAAGCCTGCTGGACGTGCTCGGCGCACGACGTGCAGGTCATGCCTTCGATGTGGAGGGTGATCGCCTCGGCCATGATTACGCCCTCACTGCTTGACGCTGGACGGGTAACCCGCGTTTGCGGTGGCCTTGGTCAAGGCGTCGGCATTGGTCTTGGCCTCGTCGAAGGTGACGACGGCCTCCCGCTTCTCGAAGCTGACTTCGGCCTTCTCGACGCCGGCGACCTTGGACAGAGCCGTCTTGACCGTGATCGGGCACGCGGCGCAGGTCATGCCGGGCACCGACAGGGTGACGGTCTTGGTGGCAGCCCAGGCGGGCGCGCTTAGAGCGGCGGCCAGGGCGATGAGGGTGGTGAGGGTGGTGAGTTTCTTCATGGTGATCTCCTTTCAGTAGAACAGCGGCAGGACGTAGGGAAACGCGAGGGCAACCAGAACCAGGGCGGCCACGATCCAGAAGATCACCTTGTAGGCAGTCCGCACTTGGGGCACGGCGCAAACGTCGCCGGGCTTGCAGGCATGGGCTGGTCGGAAGATGCTGCGCCAGGCGAAGAACAGCGCGATGAGCGCTGCGCCGATGAAGATCGGCCGATACGGCTCCAGCACGGTCAGGTTGCCGATCCACGCGCCAGAGAAGCCGAGCGCGACCAGGACAAGGGGGCCGAGGCAGCAGGCCGAGGCGAGGACGGCCGCGACGCCGCCGGTCGCCAGTGCGCCGCGGCCGTTCTTGGGTTCCGACATAAGGTTCTCCTTCCGGGACTTCGCTTGATGCTGTAACGTTAGTTCCGTAGTCAACTACGGAGTCAAGCGCCATGGAGAACGTTCAAGAGAATCTGACCATCGGGGCCTTCGCCAAGGCAGCCCGGGTCAACGTGGAGACGATCCGCTTCTATCAGCTCAAGGGCTTGCTACCCCAGCCGGAGCGGCCCTACGGTCGCATCCGCCGCTACGGGCAGGCGGACGTGGCGCGGGTGAAGTTCGTGAAGTCAGCCCAGCGCCTGGGATTCAGCCTGGATGAAGTCGGCCAGCTCCTGAAACTGGAGGACGGCACCCATTGCAGCGAGGCGGCCGAACTGGCTGCTCACCGGCTGGCCGATGTGCGCGCACGCATGGCGGACCTCACGCGGATGGAAGAGGCCCTGTCGACGCTAGTGAGAGAGTGCAACGCGCACCATGGCAATGTTTCCTGCCCGTTGATCGCAGCTTTGCATTGCTGCTAAAGGGCCCACTTCGGCTCTTAGCGTACGATTTTTTTCCGTTTTCTGAGACGACCCCTGATTGGCGATGGCTTCGGTCAGGTAAGGTCTGCGCAATGCGCTTTGAGATGTGCTGATGCCGACAGGCCAAGCCAATTGGCGGTGTCAGCGGCGCCAAGGCTGTGCATTGGGCCGTTTTCGGCCCATTTGCCGGCCATTTGGCCGTCTGCAGACGCACTCATGCCTGCGCTCCCATCAAAGTTCGCCGCGCCATCCACAGGTTGGACAGCGCAAACAGCGTGTGCAGCTGCGCGGTGTTTTTGGCCAGCCCGCGGTAACGCACCTTGACGTGGCCGAACTGGCGCTTGATGACCCGAAAGGGGTGCTCCACCTTGGCCCGGATGCTGGCCTTCAGGCGTTCGAGCTGATCGGTCAGGTCGTCGACGAGTTTGGTCTTGTCCAACTCGCGTCGCTTGCCCGGGCGCATCGCGACGTTCCAGCGCACGCCGGCTTTGGCGTCGGGGCGCTTGTCGGCGCCCTGGTACCCGGCATCGCCCCAGGCTTCGCTCTCTTCACCATGCAGCAGCGTGTTGGCTTCCACCACGTCGTTGACGCTGCCGGCCGTGCCGCGCACGGTGTGCACCAGGCCCGAGTGGGCGTCCACCCCGATGTGGGCCTTCATGCCGAAATACCACTGGTTGCCCTTCTTGCTCTGCTTCATCTGCGGGTCGCGTTCGCCCGAGGCGTTCTTGGTCGAACTCGGCGCGGCGGTCAGCGTGGCATCGACCACCGTGCCGGCACGCAGCATCAAGCCCTTGGCGCCCAGCAGTTCGTTGACCAGCGCCAGGATCTGCGGGGCCAGCTTGTGTTCTTCCAGCAAGCGACGAAAGCGAAGGATGGTGGTTTCGTCTGGCACCGGCGTGTCCCAGTTCAAGCCTGCGAACTCGCGAAACAGCGGCACGTCGTGCAGCGACTCTTCCATGGCCGGATCGCTCAGCGTGAACCATTGCTGCATGAAATGGATGCGCAGCATCGTCTCCACCGCAAACGGCGGGCGACCGCGCCTGCCTTCAGGGGCATACGGCGCGACCAGCCCGACAAGTGCGGCCCATGGCACCACGCGCTCCATCTCCGCCAGGAACTCGCGCTTGCGCGTGCGTTTCGTTGTCAGGTTCAGGCCCAGGTCGGCTTGTTTCATGGCGTCGATTGTCCGTGCGCTCCCGCGTTCATCAGCACATCGGAAGCCGATTTGTGCAGACCTTCCTCAGCACGGGGCGCAGGTCAGCGCCTTTGAATCGCAGTGACATGGATGAAATCTCCTGTGTGGAAGAATGAGAAAGGCCTCCATCCGATGGGATGAAGGGCCTGTAGTGCACGCGGCCGGAACGGCTGGAACGCCGTGGCGGATGCCTCGGGTCAGCCGCAGGACCGCCCGGTTTCGCTGCGGGGCGTCATGCCGGGACGGCTTGGCGCTTACGGGCCGCCTTCGCGTCGAGGATGCTCACGTCGATCTGGCGCCAGCGCCCGTCGTCGATGAGCCGCTCCAGCACTTCGCCGAGCATGTCGAAATACACCTCGTCGTGCCGATCGACCAGTTCGACCGATTCACCGTTCTGACGGTGCAGTTCCACCACGTAGGTGTCTCCGCCGCGGTCGTAGAGGATCGTCACCCGGCCCTCGAACTTCGCGGTCGAGACCGTGAAGCTGATCGCCGGCGGGGTCTCGATGATCTTGGAGGGCGTGGGATCGACCCAGGTGAAGTCGCGGGCACCGGCATCCACCAGCATGTGGGTGATGCGCCGGAAGCGATCGGGGGCCGGCATCTCCTCCAACTGCTCGATGAGCTGGCCCAACTCCATGCACTGCGGCGTGGGAATGGGCAGCTTGGCCGGCGCCGAGCCGAGGATGTGCCTCGTGATGGTGTACGGCGTGCCGTCCGAAGTCTTCTCGGTGATGACCTCCGGCGTGTCCGCGCGCAGTCCGTCGAAGCGACGACGGGCATAGGGTTGGACATGCACCTTGGCGCCTTCGGCAGGAACCGTGGTCACCAGGCTGGGATCGAGCACCGCGAACTCGGAAGGCTTGAGCTTGACGACGATGGCTTCGTCGGTCGCGGCGACCACCTTGCCGTCGAAGGGTTGGGGGTCGATGGCAAAGCCCAGCGTTGAGGACAGCGGCTGATCATCGAACACGCGGTACTTGAACGATCGCACGTTGCGGGGCACATGGCCTGCGACCAGCGAAGGCATCATGGATTTGATGAGGGAACGGTCCATGGGGAAACTCCTTGAGGAAAAACAAGGGATTCCCCGCCCGCAAGGGAGAGGACCCTTGTGGGTTTTGTCGCGTTGACGGTCAAGCAACTTGCTCGTCTATGCTGAGCACTTTGACTGAAAAGGTTTGAACGAGAT
>NZ_CCAE010000049.1 GCF_000723405.1 Hydrogenophaga intermedia
GGGTGGGGGGTCGGACGGGGCGGACGGGAAATCAGCGCGGCGCCTCTTCGGCCCAGGGCGCGAGCAGGCGGGAGAGCAGGGCCACCAGGCCGTAGAGCAGCAAGCCCAGCACCGAGATCCACACCAGCGCGGCGAAGGCGGCCGGCGTGTTCATGCTGCTCTGCGTGGTGATGATCACGTAGCCCAGGCCCTTCTGCGAGGCCACGAACTCGCCCACCACCGCGCCCACCACGGCCGAGGTGGCGGTGACCTTGAGCGCGCTCAGGATGTAGGGGTAGGCGTTGGGAATGCGGATCTTCATGAACACCTTCCACTTGGGCGCGCTGAACACGCGGCCCAGGTCCACCATGTCCTGGTCGATCTGCGTGAGGCCCACGGCGGTGTTGATGACCACGGGGAAGAAGCCGATGAGCGCGCCGATCAGCATGTTGGGCAGGATGCCGTAGCCCAGCCACATGAGGAACAGCGGCGCGATGGCCACCTTGGGCAGCGTGTTCACGAACACCAGGAAGGGCGTGAGCGCGCGCGAGATGCCCTGCGACCACGCGATGGCCATGCCCAGCGCCACACCGGCCACGCCGGCGATCACGAAGGCGCCGAGGATTTCGACGCCGGTGATCCAGGTGTGCGCGAGCCAGGGGATCTCGTCACTGAACATGGCCTGCCACACGGCACGCGGGCCGGGCAGCAGGTACTCGCGGATGTCGAACAGGGTGACCGCGAGTTGCCACAGCAGGACGAAGCCCACGAACAGGCCCACGGCGGGCAGGTAGTGGACGGTCCAGCGCAGGAGCTTGTTCTGGGTCATGGTGGGTTCCTTGTGACGCAAGGCTCAGGCCAGCCAGCGGGCCAGCCCGTCGGCCACGAAGGCGTCGTCGGCCAGGTCACCGTGCTGCGCATACACGCGGTCGATTTCCTCCTTCTGCCCGGGGCTTAGGCCCTCGTTGGGGTCCAGGCACCAGGTGCCTTCGAGCAGCCCCTGGCGGCGCAGCACCTCGTGGCAGCCGGCAATGCAGCCGTGAAAGTTGTTGGCGACGTCGAAGAAGGCGCTGTTGCAGTCGGTGACGCGGCTGTCGAGCGCGAGCATCTCGGCGCTCACCGACGGGCCGCTGGCCGCCTCTTGGCATTGCCGCAGCAGGCGCACCGCGCCCGAGGTCCAGACGGACCAGTGACCGAGCAGGCCACCATGGAAGCGCACCGTCACGGGCTGGCCGTCGCGCATCACGGTGAACGGCGTGAGCAGGTCCAGCACGATGTGGTCGTCGTTGCCGGTGTAGAGCGTCACGCGGTCCTCGGCGCGCGCCGCGACAACGCCGCGCACCACGTCGAGCGTGCGGTAGCGGTGGAAGGGCGCGACCTTGATCGCGACCACGTTGGGGATGGCGGCGAAGCGGGCCCAGAACGCGGCGCTCAAGTCCATGCCACCGACGGCGGGCTGCAGGTAGAAACCGATCAGCGGGATCTCTTGCGACACGGCCTCGCAGTGCGCGATCAGCGCGTCTTCGCTCTCGCCCTTCATGGCGGCCAGGCTCAGCAAGCCGGCGTGGTAGCCCAGGCCCAGGGCCAGGCGCGCTTCGGCCGCGGCCTGTTCGGTGCGGCCGCACACGCCGGCCACCATGGCGAGCTCGCGGCCGGGGGCCACCCAGTCGCGCGCGGTGTCGATGGCCAGGCGCAGCACCTCTTCATACAGGCCGACCTCGCGGATGGCGAACTGCGTGGTGTGCACGCCCACGGCCAGGCCGCCGGCACCGGCGTCCAGGTAGTAGCGGCTGAGCGCGCGCTGGCGGCGCACGTCGAGCTGGCGCTGCGCGTTGAGCGCGAGTGGGTGCGCGGGAATGGCCAGGCCGCGCTGCAGCAGCGCGCGGGCGTGTTGGATGTGGGTGGGGCTCAGGCTCATGGGGGATCTCAACCAAATTCGGGGCCGGCCACGACGAACAACCGGTCATGGACGCAAGCGATGGGGGCCGCACCGAGCGCCATGCGCGCGAAGCTGCGCTGGCGGGCGAAGCCGTTCTGTTCCAGCCAGGCCGTCAACACGGTCCAGCGATCGGGCACGTCGAGGAACACGGGGCCGCCGAGGTCCGCGAACGTGGCCTGCAGCAGCGACAGCGCCGAGGCCTCGTCGGCGGCCACGAGCGGGCCCACTTGCGTGGCGCGGCGGCCCTGGCGGGCCAGCACGAAACCGGTGCCGTCCGCCGCCAGGCGGGCTCGCGTGCCGGGGCGTCGCAGAAAGTCCGCCAACAGGGCGGCGCGCTCGCAGCCGTTGGCCAGGGTGTCGAGGCGTGTGATGGCGTCGGCGTCGGCGGCGCTCGCGGTCTGCATCGCGGGCGCGTTGTTCAGCGTGCCCTCCCAGCGCGACAGCGCAAAGCCGGCGTCGAAGCCCAGCTTGGCGTAGGCCGGTTGCCCGGCGGGCGTGGCGTCCAGCACCGGCGTGGCGCCCAAGGCGCGCAGGTGAGCGATGCAGTGCCCCATCAGCGAGGTGGCCAGGCCCTGGTGGCGCCACTCGGCGGCCACCAGCACCATGGAGATCCAGCCGATGCCACCGCCCACACTGCCGCCATAGGGAAGGGCCGCGGCGGTGGCGACCAGGCGCCCGTCGTCCGCGGTGCGCAGGCCAAAGACGCGGCCCTGGCGCACGAAGAAGCGCCAGTCCTCAGCGGTCTGGTTCCAGCCCGCCGCGTCCGACAGCGCCAGGCCGTCCGGCGCATCGTCCGGACCCAGCACCACCAGGGTCAGGGCCTCAGAAGGCGCCATCCCTGACCTCGAACTTGGTCGGCTTGTTGAAGGCGGGCTGTTCGCGCTTCACCCAGTCGGCCACCCAGTCGAGCATGGCGCCCAGCGGCACCAGCGGGTAGCCGAACAGGCGGCAGGCCAGCGTGGCGTCCGACAGCAGGGCGGTGCTCGCCTCCTGGCCCACCACCTTGGCCGGCACGCCCAGGCGCAGCGCGAACTGTTCGACGAGCCAGCGCACCGACAGGGTCTCGGGTCCCGTGCAGTTGATCGGCGTGGCCGGGGTGGTGCAGTGGCGCAGGCTGCGCAGCACCTGCGCATTGGCGTCGCCCTGCCAGATCACGTTCACGTGGCCCATGGTCACGTCCACGGCCTCGCCGCGGTGCACCTTGGAGGCCAGGTCGTAGAGCACGCCGTAGCGCATGTCGATGGCGTAGTTGAGGCGGAAGATGCGCCCCGGCGTGCCGTGCTGGCCCGAGAAGTACTCGAACATGCGCTCGCGGCCAATGCAGGACTGCGCGTACTCGCCCAGTGGCGCGGGCGGCGTGCTCTCGCTGGCGCCCTGGCGGCCCACGGTGGTGAGCGGGTAGATGTTGCCGGTGGAGAAGCCCACGATGCGCGAGCTGCGGAAGGTGTCGGCCACCAGGGCCGGCACGTGCGTGTTCATGGCCCAGGTGAGGGCCTGGTTGTCCTTGGCGCCGAACTTGTGGCCGGCGGCGAAGACGATGTTGGGCACGCGCGGCAGGGCCTCGATGGACGCGCGGTCCAGCAGGTTGGCGGTGATGGTCTCGATGCCCCAGGCCTCCAGGCGCTCGCGCACTTCGGGGTCGCTGAAGCGGGCGACGCCGATCACGCGCTTGTGCGGCGCGGCGTTCTTGGCCAGGCGCGCGAGCGTGGGGCCCATCTTGCCGGCCACGCCGAGGATCATGAGGTCGCCGTCCACCTGCGCGAGGTCGTCGATGAGGGCCTGGCTGGGCCGCGACAGGAATTCCTCCAGCGCCTCGACGGACTCGAAGCGCTCGGGCAGGTGGGCCGGATCCAGCACGGTGACGCGGCTGCGCCCCGAGGCCCCGGATGGCTGACTTGGCATGAAATCGCCCCTTTTCTCAAACTCGATGGAATGAGCATAGGGGCGTGACAACACGGCGTCAACCGTTTGGTTGAAATGTGGGATCGGGGTATTCGAGCATGGACGTCCGGCCGCCGGATGGCGGCGGATTCATCCGACGCGCAGTCCGGCCATGGCGAAGGCCACCACGTGCGCGCGGTAGGCCTGTACCGCCGCCTCGGACTGCAGGTCGCGATCGAAGATGGACGCCAGCGTGAGGCGGTTGGAGAAGAAGAAGTACGACATGCCCGCGACCGAGATGTACAACTCCACCGGGTCGATGCCGCGGCGGAACACCTTGGCCCGGATGCCGCGCGCCAGGGTCTTGGCGATCAGATCGATCAGGGGCGAGTTGGTGTCGCGGATGGCGCTGGAGTCGCGCACGTGCGGGGCGCCCTGCGCGTTCTCGTGATTGAGCAGACCGATGAAGTCGGGGTGTTGCGCCAGGTAGTCGAAGGAGAAGCCGATGAGGGCGGCCATGGCCTCTTCGGGCTTCAAGTCGCCCAGCTTGAGGCTGCGCTCCTGCGTGCGGATCTCGGTGTAGACCACCTCGAGCGCTGTGCGGTACAGGTCTTCCTTGCTACCGAAATAGTAGTAGAGGAGTTGCTTGTTGACACCGGCCCGAGCCGCGATCTCGTTGACGCGCGCGCCGGTGAGACCCTTGGCGGAGAACTCGGCGCGGGCCGCCGCGAGGATGGCCGCGCGGGCGGCGCTGCTGTCGGCATCGGGGTGGGTGGTGGCGGCGGCGCGGCGTGGGGGCATCGTGGGTGGGCGGCGGCGATTCGGTGCGCGGCATTATCTGCCTCGACTCTTGCGGCCGGCATCACCCGGCTGCACTGTCATTCGGACACATCGCCCTTCGGCGTCGTTGACCGGGTGATCGGCAGGAATCGCAGTGAAACGGTGGCCCTTGTGGCCCGTGCCTGCCGCGGCGGGCCGCCGATGCCCGCCTGCACCAGATCGGTCACGATGTCCGGCGCCGCATGAAGCGGCGCACCGGACGGCGCTGGACCATCAGCGGTCGGGATGGCGTCGAGGTCGTCGGTCGAAGCCATCAACTCGCACGCCGAGTGGACTTGTTCCAGAAGGTCCACGCCCTCATGGTCCTGCCGCGCTTGCCGATCTCGCTCGAGCGCGGCGACCAACACCGTCAACTGGTTGAACAAGGTGTCCGTCCACACGACGCCGTGTGTCGTCGCGTACGGGTCGGCGAGGCTTCCACTCAAGTTCTGCGCCGCCTGGCTTACGTCCAACGGCACATGGACCAGGCCGGACAGCATGCCCTGCATCAGCAGGAGAAACCGGCCCGCTTCCTCCGGGCATGGGGCGTCCAGCACATGCAAGAAGTGGCGTCCAACGTCGGATACATAGGCGTCCTCGGGGCGGCCCGTCTTGTTTACCAAGACCAGCAAATGACCGCGTTTGACACCTTTGAGCCAATCCAGCATCTCGCCGGGTGTGGGCCCGTTGGCAATGTGGTTGCGGCGCCGCAGGTCGTCGGCCTTTTTCTGGTTGACGCCTGAAAGCGAGGAGGACTTGAACATGGAGGGGGCGCGGCGCCTGTGAAATGACGATGGTCATAACGTGGGCACCAGCCCTTGCCGGGTTCCGTCCGGCAGGGTGCGCGTGATGCTTGCTTGACAACTTCGGCCGCGCGGCGGCCAATGCCCGCGCTCAGCGCTGCGGGCCGAGCCGGTGCGTGAACGCGACCACCAGCGCACTGATGAGGAAGAACGCCTGCAACTCCAGGCGCCAGCCGCCGGAGTTGGTCACGTCCAGGAAATGGCCCGAATGCGCCAGCACCAGCGCCACCACCATGTTGAGGAAGATCACCAGCGCGGCAGGCACCACCCAGAAACCCACCAGCAGCATCAGCGGCGCCACCACTTCGCCCAGGTACACCGCGTAGCCCAGGAAGCCCGGCAGGCCGTGCGCGCTGACCATGCCCACGATGCCGCCCACGCCGTTGGTGATCTTGGCCCAGCCGTGGAACAGCATGAGGATGGCCAGGGTCCAGCGCAACAGCAGCACGCCGAAGCGGGGTTGGTCGAAGAGGGCGTTGAGAGCGTTCATGAGAGGAGAAGAAGAACCGTCGACAGTGACAAGGGGGCAGAGCATGCCACGGCCCGCCGGGTTCCCTTACTGTCATCGGCCCCTCAGCCGCCGGCCATCACCACCGCGCCATCACGGTCCACGGCCAGGCTCTTGTAGGCCTGCGCGTAGTGCTGGCGCATGTGCACCAGGTCCTTGAGGTAGCTGCGGCCCAAGGTGCGCTTGTCCGCATCGCTGATGAGCTTGCCCGCCACCTGGAAGAACTTGCGCTCCTCTTCGCGCAGGTGGTGGTGCACCTTGTGGCTCAGGCGCTTGGCCGTCTCCAGCCAATCCGCCGTGCGTTTGTCCGGCACGCTCAAGTCCTCGCACAGTTCCTCGATGGTGTGGTGCTCGGCCAGGGCGTGGCGCGAAGAACTCAGGCCGGGGTTGGTCATGAGCATCGGCACGTACAGAAAGCGCTCCTCGGCGGCGGCGTGGGCTTCGAGCTCGACCTTGAGCATGAGGAAGACGGCGTCGCGCTCGGCGGGTTTGACGCGCACCAGACGCCGGCACAGGCTTCGTTGCAGTTCGTGGCTCTCTCGCAGGGCTTCGAAGATGTTCATGCGTGGGGACGGAAGTTCATGGGCCCTTGATCATGTGCGCGTCACCGCGCCCGCCCGCGTCGGACCCGTCCGACCCGGCCGTCGGCTCACACGCCGTGACGCCGCGCGCCGATTCCGACATGATTCGGCATGGACGACGCATCCCAGATCCACATTCCCGAGAGCTTCATACGGCTCCACGCACGGCCGAACCAGCCCCGGCCCGCCCAACTCGCCGAGCGCATCGCCCGCCGCTTCGAGGTGTGCGACGACATGGCCACCGCCCTCGTCACCCGCGCTCAGGAGGTGCAGTTCAAGCTCGGCATCACCGAGGCCGACGTCATCGACAAGGTGCTCGACGGCCTGCTGGAACTGGCGGGCGAGGATGCCGACAGCGTGCTCTCTCCGCCCGAGGCGCGCTGGGTGGTGTGCCACATGGCCGAGCAGCTGGGGTGGGCGGAACACCTGAGCCCCGAGCTGCGGGCCATGGCGGGCGGGCTGCTGCAGTAGGCGCCGACGCCCTTACCCCACCAGTTCGCAGGTGCGCCCGCATTCGGGCAGCGCCAGGAGGTGGTCCGTCCAGCCGCCGGCGCGCTGCGTGCGCAGGTAGGGCGGGTGGCCCGTCTCGCGCACCACGCGGATGTAGCAGCGCTCACCGCTGGCCTTGTCGAGCGTGTAATACGCCTCCGCCCCCGACTCCACCTGCCGGATCACCGATTCGCGCGTGAGGCGCCAGTGGTTGGCGATGTGGCCCACGGGGGTGAGCTGCTCATGCCCACCCGAACGGCTGAGGCGCGTGACGCAGTTGACTTCGAACTCTCGCATGCCTTCTCCCTGGAATTTGTGCATCATCCAATTTGATGTGTGCATGCTTTCAGCTTACTTGTTGAATGCCGAACCCGCAAGCAGAATTTCACGTCATTCGACTTGATGCAAATGATTTCATCATTAAAACGGCTCGCCGACGTGCGTGCGGGCCACCCGTTCCGGGGCAGCGTGCCCCTCGTCGATGGCGGCAACACCCAGGTCATTCAGATGCGCGACGTCTCACCCGACGGCACCGTGGCCTGGGCCAACCTGGCGCGCACACACATCGCAGCCAAGCGCTCGCCCGACTGGCTGCGGGACGGTGACGTGCTGTTCGTTGCGCGGGGCGCGCGCAACTACGCCGTGTGCCTGAGCCAGGCGCCGCCCGGCGCCGTGTGCTCCCAGTACTTCTACGTGCTGCGCTGCAAGGGCGAGGGTGTGCTGCCCGAGTACCTGGCCTGGCACATCAACCGCGCACCCAGCCAACGCTACCTGCGCAACAACGCCGAAGGCTCCGACCAGCTCAGCATCCGCCGCGCGGTGCTGGAGGACCTGCCTGTGGCCGTGCCCGACCTGGCGCGGCAACGACTGCTGGTGGACCTGGCCGCCGCAGCGGTGCAGGAACGCCGGCGTTTGGAAGACTTGATCCACAACCGCGAGCGAGAGCTCGACCTTCTCGCACAGCAACTGCTTTCGCCGGACGAATCCGGCGCCATCCCATGAACCACGCCCCCATCCACCAGGACACCATCAACACCGCCATCTGGTCGGCCTGCGACACCTTTCGCGGCACGGTGGACCCGAGCATCTACAAGGACTACGTCCTGACGATGCTGTTCCTGAAATACATCTCTGACATCTGGCAGGACCACTACGAGCGCTACCAGGCCCAGCACGGCGACCACCCCGAGCTCATCCAGGAGCTGCTGCGCACCGAGCGCTTCGTGCTGCCACCCGACGCCGGCTTTCAGGCCCTGTACGACGCGCGGCACCAGCCCGGCAACGGCGAACGCATCGACAAAGCGCTGCACGCCATCGAGGAGGCCAACCTCACCAAGCTGCGCGACGTCTTCCAGGACATCAGCTTCAACTCCAACAAACTCGGCGACGAAGCGCAGAAGAACGACATCCTGCGCCACCTGCTGGAGGACTTCGCCAAGCCCGAGCTGAACCTGCGCGAGAGCCGCATCGGCAACCTCGACGTCATCGGCAACGCCTACGAATTCCTCATCAAGAACTTCGCCTCCACCAGCGGCAAGAAGGCCGGAGAGTTCTACACGCCGCCCGAGGTGTCGCAGCTCATGGCGCGGCTGATGGTCCCGCAGCCCGACGACGACATCTGCGACCCCACCTGTGGCTCGGGCTCCCTGCTCATGAAGTGCGCGCAGCTCATCCGCGCCAGCACCGGGGCGCGCCGCTACGCGCTCTATGGGCAAGAGGCCATCGGCAGCACCTGGGCACTGGCCAAGATGAACATGTTCCTGCACGCGGAAGACAACCACCGCATCGAGTGGGGCGACACTCTGCGCAACCCCAAGCTGCTGGACGACAAGGGCGGGCTTCGGCACTTCGACATCGTGGTGGCCAACCCACCGTTCTCGCTGGAGAAATGGGGCCACGAAGCCGCGGCCACTGACCCGCACAAACGCTTCCGCCGCGGCGTGCCGCCGCGCACCAAGGCCGACTACGCCTTCATCCTGCACATGGTGGAGACCATGAAACCCCGCACCGGCCGCATGGCCGTGGTGGTGCCGCACGGCGTGCTGTTCCGCGGCGCGGCCGAAGGCAAGATCCGGCAGAAGCTCATCGAAGAGAACCTGCTGGACGTGGTGATCGGCCTGCCCGAGAAGCTGTTCTACGGCACGGGCATTCCGGCCGCCATCCTGCTGCTGCGCAAACGCAAGGCCGACGACAAGGTGCTCTTCATCGACGCCAGCCGCGACTACCAGGACGGCAAGAACCAGAACGTGCTGCGCGCGCAGGACATGGAGCGCGTGGAGCAGGCCGTGCGCGAACGGCGTGATGTCGCCAGATACGCTCACCTAGCCACCCGTGAAGAAATTGCCAGCAACGAGTTCAACCTCAACATCCCGCGCTACGTGGACACCTTCGAGGAAACCGAAGCCATCGACCTCAAGGCGGTGTGGGAGGAGCGGATGAAGCTCAAGACCGAACTGCTGGCGGTGGAGGAGAAGATGGCCACCTATCTGAAGGAACTGGGCTATGAATAAACCGGCATCGCGTACGGAGCTTGTGCTCTACGCCACCGAGGACGGCACGGCCCAGTTCTTCCTGCGAGCGGAAGATGGCTCGGTTTGGTTGAGCCAGGTCGAGTTGGCAGAGCTGTTTCAGACATCGGTGCCGAACATCAACATTCACATCAAGAATGTGCTCGAAGAAGGGGAGTTGACCGAAGTTCGAACTGTTAAAGAGGACTTAATGGTTCGAACCGAGGGCGTCCGTCAGGTGCGCCGCACAGTGAAGCTCTACAGCCTGGACATGATCCTGGCCATCGGCTACCGAGTGAAGTCGCCGCGTGGCACGCAGTTCCGGCAATGGGCCACCACGCACCTGAGGGAGTACCTCATCAAAGGCTTCGTCATGGACGACGAACGCCTGAAGGACGGTAGCCGCTGGGACTACTTCGACGAGCTGCTGCAGCGCATCCGCGACATACGGTCGTCAGAGAAGCGCTTCTATCAAAAGGTGCGCGATCTGTTCGCCCTATCGGTGGACTATGCGGACGACGGCCATGCCACGGGCTTGTTCTTTGCCGAGGTGCAAAACAAGATGTTCTTCGCGGTGACGGGCCACACCGCGGCCGAACTGATCGTGCGGCGGGCCGATCCCGAGCAGCCGAATATGGCGCTCACGTCCTGGAAGGGTGGCCGCGTCCGCAAGGCCGACGTGACCGTGGCCAAGAACTACCTCACTGCAGACGAGCTCGACCAGCTCAACCGGATCGTCGGCATGACCCTGGATTTTGCGGAGCTAAGGGCCAAGCAGCGCCAGAACCTGCGCATGGCCGACTGGCGGTCATACGTCGACAAGTTTTTGACATTCAACGAACAGCCCATCCTGCAAGGCAACGGACGCATGAGCCACGAGGCCATGACGACCATTGCGCATGAACGCTATGAGCAGTTCGATGCAACGCGGCGCAAGGCGGAAGCGCTTGAGGCAGATCGCGCGGAACTTCAAGAGCTGGAGACGATTGAGAGGCATGCCAGCGATCGTCGAAAAACAAGCAAAGGAGGAGCGGATGCTTCCTGAAGGTTGGTCCGTCGAACGTTTGGGCAACGTTGTGACCATTGGGTCCGGACAAGTTGACCCCCGAGAAGAACCCTACTCGTCAATGTTGCATGTCGGTGCTGAAGACATCGAATCAGGCACCGGTCGGCTGCTGCAGCCACAGACTTGCTCCGAACTCGGCTTGATTTCTGGCAAGTATGAGTTCGATGAGCATGCCGTCATCTACTCAAAAATCCGCCCCCATCTGAACAAAGTTTGTTTCCCCGGTGCCCGCGGAGTATGCAGCGCCGATGCGTACCCGCTGTGGCCGAAGCCGAATGTGCTCTTGCCGAAGTACCTAAAGTACGTTCTTCTCTCGCCTGATTTTGTGAAGTACGCAGTCTCGTGCTCCATGCGAACAGGAATGCCAAAAATCAACCGAGAAGATCTACTTGCATCTTCGATACCGATCCCTTCAATAAGGGAACAGGAAGAAATAGCAACGATTCTTGAGCACTGGGATATTGCGATCTCCAGCACCGAACGCCTCCTCGCCAACCGCTTCGCGCAAAAGTTGGCTCTTCTGGCGAAATTTGGAATGCCAGTCCCCAAACCAGGGAGAGGCCGCGCATCTGGGGGCGCATATCCGCCATCCGTACAGCCGGGCGTTCCCAAGCTCCCGCCCACACCATCGGATTGGCGTAAGACCACCTTGGCACAACACCTTACTGAGGTTGTTCGCCCCGCCGCACTGATTGACCAAGAGTCGTACACCCTCGTCACCGTGCGTCGCTCTAGGGGTGGCGTAGACAAACGCAGTGTGCTGCTGGGTTCGCAAATCAAGACTCCCACGCAGTTCTACGTCAAGAGCGGCGACTTCCTGATCTCCAAACGCCAGATCGTCCATGGGGCTTGCGGCATCGTCCCGGAACATCTGGACGGAGCCGTCGTGTCGAATGAGTACGCCGTGCTCAACACCGACGACCGTCTCGACGCGCGCTTCCTCGCCTATCTGGCGGAGACGACGTATTTCCAACAGACCTGCTTCCACTCGAGCATCGGTGTGCACATCGAGAAGATGCTGTTCAACTTGGATCGTTGGTTAAGTTGGCCGTTCAACATCCCTCCCCTCGAAGTTCAACTACGCATTGTTGAGCAGTTGGACGCTGCATCGAAAGAAATTCGCCTGGCAGAGCGACAGGTTGAGCTACTCAAGACCGAGAAGCAAGCCCTCATGGCCGATCTGCTCACCGGCAAGCGCCGCGTCCGCACTGCAGCAAAGCCAGCACAAGCACAGGAGCCCGCATGACCACCGCCCCCCAGCTTCGCGAGCAGTACAGCGCCCACCTCCCCGCGCTGCACCTGCTCGCCAACCTGGGGTGGCACTTCCTGCCAACGGCCGAGGCCCTCACCCTGCGTGGCAGCACGCGCGAGGTGATCCTCAAGCCCCGGCTGATCGAAGTCCTGCAGACCCGCCGCTTCGACTACAAGGGCGAAACCTTCCCGCTCTCGCCCAGCGGCATCGACCAGATCGTGCGCCAGGTGCAGGCCCTGAGCCTGGCCGAAGGCCTGCTGCCTGCCAACGAGCGGCTGTACCAGATGCTCACGCTGGGCATCACGGTCACCGAGTTCATGCCCGACGGCAAGAGGCACCAGCCGACGATTGCGCTGATCGATTGGCACGACGGGGGCGCCAACCGCTGGGACGTGACGGAAGAGCTGCAGGTGCTCTCCACCCACGGCACGCACCACCGTAGCCCCGACGTGGTGGCCTACGTGAACGGCCTGCCGCTGGTGGTGATCGAGGCCAAGCGGCCCGATGCGGTGCGCGCGGACCAGGCGATGGTGAACGAGGGCATCAGCCAGCACTTGCGCAACCAGCGGCCGGACGAGATTCCGCAGCTCTTCGCCTATGCGCAGTTGCTGTTGTCGGTGAGCTTCACCGAGGGCCGCTACGGCACCACGCACACACCGCTGAAGTTCTGGGCGCGTTGGCGCGAGGAGGCGTTTTCCGATGCGCAGTTGAGCGAGTGGAAGAACCGCCCGCTGCCGCCCGACGTGCAGGCGGCCTTGCTCCAGGGCAAGCCCGCGAAACTGCGCGCCCACTTCGAGCAACTGTGGGCACAGCCCATGCTGCCCACCGACCAGGACCGCCTGCTGGCCGCCTTACTGCAGCCCGACCGCCTGCTGGAGTTCCTGCGCCTGTTCGTGCTGTTCGACCGCAAGGCGGGCAAGGTGGTGGCGCGCTACCAGCAGTTCTTCGGCATCCGCGCGCTGCTGGCGCGCATTGGCCAGCGCAAGCCCGACGGCGCGCGCGAGGGCGGCGTGGTGTGGCACACCACGGGCTCGGGCAAGAGCTTCACCATGGTGTTTCTCACCAAGGCGCTGGTGCTGCACCCAGGTACGCAGGCCTGCCGCGTGCTGGTGGTGACGGATCGTCTGGACCTGGAAGACCAGCTTGCGCGCAACTTCATGAACAGTGGCGCGTTCGGCTCGGCCGTGGCCACGCGCAAGGACGGCGAGAAGGCCAAGGTGGGCACAGGGCGTGAGTTGGCCCGGCGCATCGGCAAGGGCAGCGAGCGCATTGTCTTCACGCTGATCCACAAGTTCGCCACGGCGTCGAAACTGGCCGATTGCTACAACCCCTCGGCCGATCTGATCGTGCTGGTGGACGAGGGCCACCGCAGCCACGGCGGCGAGACGCATGAGCGCATGCGCAAGGCCTTGCCGCGCGCAGCCTACGTGGCGTTCACCGGCACACCGCTGCTCAAGAGCGAGAAGACGGCCAACAAGTTCGGGCCCATCGTGCACGCCTACACCATGCAGCGCGCGGTGGAAGACGGGGCCGTGGCGCCGCTGTTGTACGAGGAGCGCGTGCCCGAGCTGACGATCAGCGAAGAGGCCGTGAACCGCTGGTTCGACCGCATCACCGCCGGCCTGAGCCCGGAGCAGGCGGCCGACCTCAAGCGCAAGTTCGCCCACAAGCGGGTGGTGTACGGCGCGGCCAATCGCCTCGAACTCATTGCCTGGGACATTGCGCAGCATTTCAATGAGCACTTCAAGAAGCCCGGGTTGGGCTTGAAGGGGCAGGTGGCCACGGCCAGCAAGCTGGACGCGATCCGCTACCAGCGGTACCTGGACGACACGGGCCTGGTCAGCAGCGCCGTCGTCATGTCTGCACCCGACAGCCGCGAGGGCAACACCGAGGTGGACGAAGGCCGTTTGCCGGAGGTGCAGAAGTGGTGGAACACCCACGTGGGCCACCAGGCCGACACCTACGAGGAACAGGTGCTTCAGGCGTTCGGCGGCGACGGGGACCCTGATCTGTTGATCGTGGTCGACAGGCTGCTCACGGGTTTCGACGAGCCGCGCAACGCGGTGCTCTACATCGACAAACCTTTGAAGGAACACAACCTGATTCAGGCGGTGGCGCGCGTGAACCGCCTGCACGAGGCCAAGCGCTATGGGGTGCTGGTGGACTACCGCGGCATCCTGGGCGAGCTGGACACCGCCGTGCGGGCCTATCAGGACCTTGAGGCACGCACGCAAGGCGGCTACGAACTGGCCGACATCGAAGGCCTGTACCGCTCGATCGACACCGAGTACAAACGCCTGCCGGGCCTGCACGAGGCCTTGTGGGCGGTCTTCGCCGAGGTCAAGAACCGCCGCGACCCGGAAGCCTTCCGGCAGGTGCTGGTGCCGCGCCATGCGGTGGACGAGGACGGCCAGTCGTACGACGCGCGCCAGAAGGTGCGCGATGACTTCTACGCCGCGCTTACCGCCTTTGGCTTGTGTCTGCAAACGGCGCTGTCGTCGCGCAGCTTCTTCGAGGACCACAGCTTCTCTGAGGCGGACGTGCGGGCCTGGAAGGACGATCTGGCCTTCTTTACCGGCCTGCGCACGATCGCCCGACGGGATGCGCTGGAATCGGTGGACTACAGCGCGTACGAGGAACAGATTCGCCGCATGGTGGACAAGCAAGTGATCGGCAACCAGGTGCGCGAGCCGGAGGGCGTCTATGTGGTGCACAAGCTGGGGCAACTGGAAGCGGCCGAGAACTGGAGCGATGAGAAGACGCGCAACGAGACGGACATGATCCGCACGCGGTTGAAAAGGACCATCGAGCAGGATCTGGCCGACGATCCGTACGCGCAGCAGGTGTTCTCGGAGCTCCTCAGGCAGGCAATCGCGCAGGCCGAGGCCATGTTCGACCACCCGCTGAAGCAGTACGCCTTGTTCAGGGAGTTCGAGGACCAAGTAAGTTCGCGACAGGTGACGGGCATCCCGGATCACCTGGAAGACAAGCCCAGCGCACGCGCTTACTACGGTATTTGTCGCCTGGTCCTGGGTGAAGAAAATTTCCGCAAGGCTGACCAAGACGCGCTCGCGCAGCAGGCCACGGACATCGACGAGGTGGTCCGGCAGGCGGTGGCCGAGCACTCCCTGAACCCGCAGAACATCGAGGCCGCCATCCGGCAGGCACTGTTGCCCAGGCTCTTCGAGCTGATGGGCCTGGATAAGGCCAGGGAAGCCATCGACCAGGTGATACAGGTCACCCGCGTGGGCCTGGCCCGAGGAGGGCAGTAGCGTGGCGCGGTACTCCGTGGCCTACGGCGATCAGCGCATCGGCTTCGCGCTGCGGCGACAACCGCGCCTGAAGGGCCGCGTCGCTATCCATGTCATGCCTGACGGCGGGGTGATGGTGGACGCGCCGGAAGGCAGTGAACTGCAGGACGTCAAACAGGCGGTGCGCCAGCGCGCGGCCTGGGTGTGGCGGGAGCTGCAAGCGCAGCGCGCGCGGCAGCGCCACGTGCTGCCGCGGGAGTACGTGAGCGGGGAGACGCACTTCTACCTGGGGCGGCGGTACCTGCTGAAGGTGCTGGCGACCCAGCGAGCCAACGCCGGTGCGCGCTTGTGGCGAGGACGACTGGAGGTGACGACACCGGAGTCAAGCGCCCATGCCGTGCGTCACCTGTTGAACGCGTGGTACCGGGAACGCGCAACGGCGGTGTTCGAGCAGGCGCTGGTCAACATGGCAGCGCGTATGAGGCTACCCCAGCCCTTGCCGCCCTGGCGCCTGCTAAGCATGCGCACCCAATGGGGCAGTTGCTCTCCCAAGGGGGCACTGTTATTGAATCCCGATTTGATCAAGGCACCGAAGGCCTGCGTCGAATACGTGGTGGCTCACGAGCTGTGCCACTTGAAGGAGCACAACCACAGCGAGCGGTTCTATCGCCTGCTCGGCGCGGCCTTGCCAGACTGGGAGCGGCGCAAGCAGGAGTTGGATGGCTTGGCGGAACTGGTGCTGAATCGCTAAAGCCCGCCCCCCGCGCTCGTCGTCAACGCCATCCTCCCTCGATGAACATTGCCGCTTCGGACGAACATCGCTTCGTCGCCCAGGTCCTCGCCAACCCCATCAACCACGCGATCCTCATCGCGTGGCCGCAACTGGCTCTGCCGGATGGCTGGCTCGTTGCCGGCTGCCTGTTCCAGACCGTGTGGAACCTCAGTAGCGGGCGGCCTGCGGAGGAAGGCATCAAGGACTACGACATCTTCTATTTCGATGGAGATGACTTGTCCGAAGCCGCCGAGGCTGCGGTGCAGGCCCGCGTGGACCGGGCGCTGGGCCACCTGGGCGTGAACATCGAAGTGAAGAATCAAGCCCGCGTGCACCTCTGGTACCCGGAACACTTTGGCCACCCGTACCCGCGCCTGCGACGCACCCAGGACGGGATCGACCGCTTCCTGGTCCCCGCCACCTGCGTGGCTGTGCGCCCCGCCAAAGGGAGCGTCGAGGTCTATGCACCCCACGGGTTGGACGGTCTGTACGCGGGCGTGCTCACGCCCAACCCGCTGACGGACCACCGAGATCTCTTCCGCGCCAAGGCCGCTTCCTACCAGACGCGCTGGCCCTGGCTGCGGATCGAGGAAGCGGCGACCGGTGCCCGCTGAACGCAAGGCGCGGCCTCACATCGCGATCTCGCCCCCCGGCGCCAGATCCTCGTGCAGGCACAGGTAGTTCCCCTCCGGGTCCTTGAACCACGCGGCCTTCTCCGCGCCCAGCACACACACGTGGTCGACCGTCTTGAAGTCGGGGAAGTCGTAGTCCTCGAACACCACGCCGGTGCGCTTCAGACTGTCGATGGTGGCGGCGATGTCCGCCACCTGGAAGCTGATGGCGGTGTGTTCGGCCTTGGTGCCCTCGGGCTTCGGGAACAGCGCCAGCGTGCTGCCGCCCACGCGGTAGACGAACTTGCCGTCCGGTCGCAAGCCACCGGGCACCAAGCCCAGGCGCTTCTCGTAGAACTCACGCGCCCGCGCCATGTCGATGACCGGGAGCATGGTGGTAACCGTCGCATTGGCCAACATACGCACTCCTTTCGCCGGGTTCAGGGGCGCTGCGCCGCAGGAGCCGCCGGGCTCGTGGAGCCAGCACGCCAGCATAGGCCTGTCGGCGCGGACAATCCAGCCCATGCAGCTGCGCCCCGAACAACCCCCCGACGCCCCCGCCATCGGCTCGCTCATCGCCAAGGCCTTCGCCGACAACCCCCACAGCGGCGGCACCGAGCCCGCCATCGTGCGCGAACTGCGAGCGGCGGGCGCGCTCACCATCTCGCTGGTGGCGGTGGATGAGACCGGCCACGTCGTCGGCCACATCGCCTTCTCGCCGGAGAGCATCGCCGGGGGCGGGGGGCGCTGGTATGGCCTGGGCCCGATCTCGGTGCTGCCGGCGCTGCAAGGCACGGGCATCGGCGGCAGCTTGATGACCGATGGCCTGGCCCGCCTGAAAGCCCTGGGCGCCGAAGGCTGCGTGGTGCTGGGCGAGCCCGCCTACTACGGGCGTTGGGGCTTCGCGGTGCGCGAAGGCCTGGTCTACCCCGGCGTGCCGCCCGAGTACTTCATGGCCCTGGCCTTCGACGGCGGGGTGCCACGCGGCGAGGTGGCGTACCACGCGGCGTTCGCGGCCACCACTTGAGCCGGCAACTCAACCCGTCTCGATTCCCAGTTCGGCGATGAACCCCTCGCGCCGCGCCAGCGCCTGCAGGGCCTTGTCACCCAGCTCGCGCGCCACCAGGTTGATCAGGCCTTCGCAGAACACCACGTAGGCGCCGATGCTGTTGCTGATGAAGCTGCTGTCGTGCGGGATGAAGAAGGCGTGCCGCGCGGGCGGCGCCAGGGGCGAGGCGCGGGTGTCGGTGATGGCGATGACGTGCACGCCGGCGTCGGCCGCCGCGCGAGCCACGTCGGCCACCATGCGGGTGTAGGGTGCCACGCTGCTGACGATGAGCGCGTCGCCACGCGACATCTGGGCCAGGCTTTCGGCCACGCCCAGGCCGGGCCCGTCGGCCAGCGAGACCTCGGCGCGCAGCATGCCCAGACCGTACGTGAGGAAACTGGCGATGGAGTGCATCTGCCGCAGGCCCAGGATGCGCACGTGCGGCGCTCGCGCCAGCAGGCGCGCGGCCTTGGCGAGTTCGGCCTCGTCGAGCTGGCCGAGGAAGGCGTCCACATTGCGGATCGATTCCTGAGCCAGTTTGGCGACCACGCCGCGCGCGGTGCGCGGGCTCTCGGCCGAGGCGTCTTCGAGCAGGCGGTGAGCCTGCTGGGTGTAGAAGTGCGGCCCGCCCTGCATGGCGTGTTCGCGGAACACGGCCTGGAAGTCGGCGAAGCCGGCGAAGCCCAGGCGCGTGGCCAGGCGGGTGAGCGTGGACGGGTTGACGCCCATGCGATCGCCCAGCTCGGTGATGGTGCTGAGCGCCACGTCCTTGGGTTGCTCGACGAGCCGCGCCAGCACGGCAAGCGCCTTGCCGCCAAGCGAGACGCTGGCGTCGCCGCGGTTGATGGCCACGACCAGGGCCCGCAGTTCGTCCACGGTGCTGGCCACGGGCGGTGCGGGTTTGGGCATGGGGGCGGTGTGCGACGGCTACAGGCGGAGGGCGTCGCGCATCCTAAACGAGGTTTCGCGGCGGCCGCCCGTGCGCACCACCCAGTCCACGTGCGCCGCGCCCAGTTCGAAGCTGGCCGTGGCCATGGTGTTCTCGTGGTCGCTGTCGTCGGCGCGGTCGCGGTAGATGGGGTAGCGCGCATCGCCCTGGTCGAAGAGGATGTCCAGCGGGTCGATGGCCTCGCCTTCGTGCTGGCGCAACAGGTCCTCGCCACGCAACTGGCGGTGGCCGGACGAGCCGGTGACGATCTGCGGCCGGTTCGCCATGGCGGCGTGCACCATGTGGTTGGCGTGCACCGCGGGCCGCTCCACGGTCTGCACCGAGAGCACGGCGTCGCTGAACTCCACGCTGGTGATGCAAGGCAGGCCGGCCTGCGCGAGCGTGAGGTGAAAGCCCCCCGCGCGCGGCATGGCGCCCAACTGCTCCAGCGCCGCGTCCACGCCGGCGGCGTCGAGCAGCGCGCGCGTGACCACCATGCGCGGCAGGCCCAGACCTACCTCCAATGTGCGCAGGTTGTTCACCGTCATCACCAAGCCCGACGCCGTGGCGGCAAAGGTGTGGCCGGGCAGGGATCCCGGGTAGACGAACGAGGCGAAGCGCGCGCCGCCGGTGACGGCGATCTGCGCGATGGCGCAGTGGCCGAGGAAGGCCGGGTCGCCGTCTTCGTTGTGGGCCACCACGGGCGTGGCGTCGGGCGCGGTGGCAGGCAACTGCACGGTGGTGCAGCCATCGGGCGCCATGGCCCAGACGTCGCCACGGCAGTTCCACAGGAACACGTCCTCGGCGGGCAGGCCCAGGCCGGCGGCCAGACCTTGCAGCTCTTGCCATATGGCGGGCTGGCGCGCGCGCACGAGTTCGGCCATGGCGGCCACCGCGGCGTGGCCCCGCCAGCGCATCACCGTCGCCCAGGCGGGCGAACGGGCGGCGTAGCCTTGCAGGGCGGCCGCGCCGAAGCGGCCCAGGGCCTGGCCCACCTCGAACGGGGAGCCTTCGAGTTGCAGGTAAGCGAGCATGCGATTCGCTATTCGACGTGCTGCAGGAAGTCGCGCAGCCGGGGATTGCTGGGGTGGGCGATGAGTTCGGCCGGCGGGCCGTCCACGGCGATGTGGCCGTGCTCCATGAAGATGAGCCGGGTGCCCACCTGGCGCGCAAAGGCGATCTCGTGCGTGACCACGATCATGGTCATGCCTTCTTCAGCCAGCGCCTGCATCACGCGCAGCACCTCCTGGCGCAGCTCGGGGTCGAGCGCGGAGGTGGGCTCATCGAACAACATGAGTTTGGGCTTGACGGCCAGGGCGCGCGCGATGGCCACGCGCTGCTGCTGCCCGCCCGAGAGTTCGCTGGGGAAATGCTGCTCACGTTCAGCCAGGCCCACCTTCTTCAGCAGCGCCCGCGCTTCCTGCTCGGCCTGCGCGCGCGGCGTGCCGCGCACCTGGCGCGGGCCGAAGGCCACGTTCTGCAGCGCGGTCATCTGAGGAAACAGGTTGAACTGCTGGAACACCATGCCAGCCTCCTGCCGGATCTCGCGCACGGTGGACGGACCACCGCGCACGCTGCGGCCGTCGACGACGAGGTCGCCGCCGTCGATGGTCTCGAGCGCGTTGATGCAACGCAGCAGCGTGGACTTGCCCGAGCCCGAGGGCCCGATGAGCACCACCACCTCGCCGGTACCGATGCTGAGGTCGACGCCGTCGAGCACCACGGTGGCTCCGAAGCGCTTGCTGACCTTCCGGAATTCGACCATGTTCATAGGATGCGCATCCGTTTTTCCACCGTGCGCAGGGCAAAGGTGAGCGCGCCGATCATGCAGAGGTAGATCACCGCCACGGCGCTCCAGATTTCCACCGCGCGGAAGTTGGCGGCCATGATTTCCTGGCCCTGGCGCGTGAGCTCGCCCACGCCGATGACGATGAACAGCGAGGTGTCCTTCAGGCTGACGATGAACTGGTTGCCCAAGGGCGGCGTCATGCGCCGGAAGGCCACCGGCCCCACGACGAAGGCCAGCACGCGCCACAGCGGCATGCCCAGCGCCAGCCCCGCCTCGCGCAGGCCCTTGGGCACCGAGAGGAAGGCGCCGCGAACGATCTCCGCGATGTAGGCGCCCGAGTTGACGACGATGGAGACGATGGCCGCCGTCAACGGGTCCACGCGAATGTCGGCGATGACGGGCAGGGCGAAGTAGATGAACATGACCTGCACCACGATGGGCGTGCCGCGGACCAGTTCGATGTAGAGGAAGCCCAGGGTGTCGAGCAGGCGGTTGCCGTAGGCCCGCATGAGGCCGAAGACCAGCCCCACCACCGTGCCACCCAACAGGCCCACCACGGTGATGAGCACCGTGAGCTTGGCGCCCTGCAGCAGCGCCGGAATGGCCTTGACGATGACCGAGACGTCGAAATCCATGGTGGGGTTCGCGCGCTCGGGCGTTCAGGGCTTGGGCGGCTCGGTGCCGAACCACTTCTTGTAGATCGCGTTGTAGCGGCCGTCGGCCTTGATCTTCGCCAGCGCGGTGTTCACCTTGGGCACGAGCGGGCTGCCCTTGGGAAAGCCGATGCCGTACTGGTGCGCCATCATCTGCGTGCCCACCACCTTCACCTTGCCCTTGCCCGCCGTGTTGGCGAAGTACAGGACGTTGGGCGTGTCGTGCATGGCCGCGTCCACGCGGCCGGTCATGAGCTCGAGGTAGGCGTTGTCGATGTTGGGGAACTGGCGCAGCTCGGTGCCCTGGAAGTTGGCCTTGGCGTAGTCGGCGGCCGAGGTGCCGGTCTTGATGGCGAGCTGTTTGCCCTTGAGGTCGGCCGCGCCGTTGATCTTGCTGTTGGCCGGCACCAGCAGCATGAAGCCGCTGTCGTAATAGCCGTCGGAGAAGTCGATGACCTTCTTGCGCTCGTCCTTGATGGTGATGCCGGCCAGCGCCACGTCCACGTTCTTCGTCTGCAGCGCGGGCAGGATGCCATTGAAGTCCATGGGCTGCAGGCGGTAGCTCAGGCCCAGCTCTTTGGCGACGGCGTCCCACAGGTCGATGTCGAAGCCCACGTACTTGTCGCCTTCCTTGAACTCGAAGGGCACGAAGGCGGTGTCGGTGGCGACCACCAGCGGCTGGGACTGTGCGATGGCGGCGCTGCCGCTCACGGTCGCGCACAAGGCGGCGACCGCCAACAGGACTCGGCGAAGGGTGTTCATGCGGTGATCCTCGTGAAAGGTGGGACGCGCATCAAAGTGGGGTTCTCGATGCACCAAGTCGATGCACTTGAAATTTGCAAGACCATCGATGGCGCAAATCTACTTGCATTGCCGGACGAATGCAAGCGCCGCGTGCAAGGACACGCGGCGTGAAACGGGGTTCGGAGGGTTAGAGCGCCTGGGCCTGCACGGCGCCAGCCGAGCGCACGAAGAGACCCGCGCCCAAGTGATGGATGGTCTGCAGGTCGGCGTTGTCTTCGTCGAACAGCCAATGCCCGTTGGCGAAGATGCGCGGGTCGGCGGCGGCGGCCACGACCTCGGCGAAGCAGGTGTCGTAGGCGTCTTCGGTGTGGCGCTCGGGAATCAGGCGGCATTCGAGCCAGGCGGCGCAGCCCCGCTCGACAAGGGGCATGCCGAGCACCGGGCCGGTGACGGCCTCGATGCCGTAGCGCTCGAACTTGTCGCCATCGCGCCCGCTGCGCTGGCCCACGCTGTAGGTGAGATCGGCCAGCGCGAGGCCGGGCAGGCACAGACCGAAGGCGCCGCTGGCGCTGACGAGTTCGCGCGTGAAGGTGCTCTTGTCGATCACCACGGCGATGCGCGGCGGCGTGAACTCCACCGGCATGGACCAGGCAGCCGCCATCAGGTTGCGCCGCCCGCCGTGCGCGCTGGTCACCAGCACGGTGGGGCCGTGGTTGATGAGGCGGCTGGCGTGCTCGAGCCGCACGGGCTCGAAGCGGCTGGGGCTCACTTGGCGAAGAGCTTATTGATGTCGCCGAAGGCCTTGACCTCGATGGCGTTGCCCGAGGGGTCGAGGAAGAACATGGTGGCCTGCTCGCCGGGCTGGCCCTTGAAGCGGATGTAGGGCTCGATGACGAACTTTGTGCCCAGGGCCTTGAGGCGCTCGGCCATGGCCTCCCAGTCGGCCAGGGGCAGCACGATGCCGAAGTGGCGCACGGGCACGCCGTGGCCGTCCACGGCATTGACGGCCGCGCCGCCGCAGGCCTCGGGCGCCAGGTGGGCCACGATCTGGTGGCCGTAGAAGTTGAAGTCGATCCACTCGGGCGAGCTGCGGCCCTCGGGGCAGCCCAGGGTCTCACCGTAGAAGCGGCGAGCGGCGTCCAGGTCGTGCACCGGGAAGGCCAGGTGGAAGGGCGACATGGGCGCGGGGTTGGTGGTGGGCGCGCGCATGGTGGGCGCGGGGGCGATGGTGTCGGTGCTCATGACGGGTGCTCGTGGGTGGAAGGGGAAAGCCGCGATGCTAGGCCCTGATAAGCCAAAAGAAAATCAATCCTTTTTTAAGCCGAGCACAAGTATCCTTTGTGCATGATTCCCGAGCTCAAGACCTTCGTCGCCGTGGCCCGCGAGGGCACCTTCGCCGCGGCTGGCCAGCGCATCGGGCTGACGCAGGCGGCCGTGAGCGCGCAGATGAAGCGGCTGGAGGAGGAACTGGGCTTCACCCTGTTCGACCGCACGGGCCGCTCGGCCCGGCTGAACCGGCGCGGCCAGCAGACGCTGGCGCAGGCGCAGGAACTGATCCAGCTCTACGGCCAGCTCGGCTCGCGCCAGCGCGCCAAGGGGCAGGCGGTGTTCGTGAGCCTGGGCGCCATCGCCTCGGTGCAGCAGGCCGTGCTGCCACAGGCGCTGGTGAAGTTCCACCGCCAGTGGCCGGGCAGCCGCACGCGCGTGGTGCCCGGTGTGTCCACCACGCTGCTCAACGCGGTGGACGCGGGCGAACTCGACGCGGCGCTGATCATCCGGCCACCGTTCGCGCTGCACAGCGACCTGCGCTGGACACCGCTGGCGCGCGAGCCCTTCCGCCTGCTGGTGCCGCGCGGCGCGCCCGCGGGCGACTGGCGCGAACTGCTCACGGGCCTGCCCTTCATCCGCTACGACCGCAGCTCCTTCGGCGGCCGGCAGGTGGACCGCTTCCTTCGGGCCAACGGCCTGGCGGTGCGGGAGGTGTGCGAGCTCGACGAGCAAGAGGCCATCGTGCGCCTGGTGGCGGCGGGCCTGGGCGCGGCCCTGCTGCCGCAGACCACCGACCGGCGCCGCTGGCCGGCGGGCGTGCGCGCGCTGGACCTGGGCGCGCACACCTTTCACCGCGACATCGGCCTCGTGCACCGGGCCGACTTGCCCGAGGCCATGCAGGGCTTGGCCAACCTCATTGCCGAGGCCTGTGGCACGCGGCTGGCGTGATCAGGCTGTCAATGCGGCCTTCAGTCCCAGCTTCTTCGTCATCTGCTCGCGCAGCACGAACTTCTGGATCTTGCCTGTGATGGTCATGGGCAAGGCCTCGACGAACTCGAAGTAGGCCGGCACCTTGTAATGCGCGATCTGGCCCTGCGCGAAGGCGCGCAGCTCGTCGGCCGTGCAGCGCAGGCCGGGCTTGACCACGATGCAGGCGCACAGCACCTCGCCGTACTTCGCATCGGGCACGCCCACCACCTGAACGTCCTGCACCTTGGGGTGGCGGTAGTAGAACTCTTCCACCTCGCGCGGGTACACGTTCTCGCCACCACGGATCACCATGTCCTTCAAGCGGCCCACGATGTTGACGAAACCTTCGTCGTCCATGGTGGCCAGGTCGCCGGTGTGCATCCAGCCCTCGGCGTCAATGGCCTCGGCCGTTTTCTCCGCATCGCCCCAGTAGCCCTGCATCACCGAATACCCGCGCGTGCAGAACTCCCCCACGGTGCCGCGCGGCACGGTGCGGCCATCGGCGTCGACGATCTTGATCTCCAGGTGCGGCTGTACGCGGCCCACGGTGGACACGCGCCGCTCCAGCGGGTCGTCCACCGCGCTCTGGGTGGAGACGGGCGAGGTCTCGGTCATGCCGTAGGCGATGGTGACCTCGCCCATGTTCATCTGACTCTGCACGCGCTTCATCACCTCGATGGGGCAGGGCGAGCCGGCCATGATGCCGGTGCGCAGCGTGCGCAGGTCGGTGCTGGCGAAGTCGGGGTGGTCGAGCGCGGCGATGAACATGGTGGGCACGCCGTAGAGCGCGGTGCAGCGCTCGGCCTGCACGGTGCGCAGCACGGCGGCGGAGTCAAAGGCCTCGCTGGGGTAGACCATGGTGCTGCCGTGGGTGACGCAGGCCAGGTTGCCCATGACCATGCCGAAGCAGTGGTACAGCGGCACGGGAATGCACAGCCGGTCGGCCGGCGTGAGGCGGATGGCCTCGCCCACGAAGAAGCCGTTGTTGAGGATGTTGCGGTGCGTGAGCGTGGCGCCCTTGGGGTGGCCGGTGGTGCCGCTGGTGAACTGGATATTGATCGGGTCGCGCGCCTTCAGGCGCGGGCCGATGGCGGCGAGCCGCTCGCGCGCGGCCGGCGTGGCACGCGCGCTCACGTCGGCGAAGTTGAGCATGCCCGGCGTGCGCTCCTCGCCCAGGCGAACCACCCAGCGCAGCTCGGGCAGCGCCACGGCCTGCAACTGGCCGGGCTCGCAGTGGTCCAGTTCGGGCGCGACGCCGCGCAGGATGGCGAGGTAGTCGCTGGTCTTGAGCGCGGGCGCCAGCACCAGGGCGCAGCAGGCCACCTTGTGCAGGGCGTAGGCCAGCTCGCTGGCACGGTAGGCGGGGTTGATGTTGACCAGGATGAGTCCGGCGCGCGCGGTGGCGAACTGGGTCAGCGTCCAGGCACTGCAGTTGGGCGCCCAGATGCCCACGCGGTCGCCCGGCTGCAGGCCCATGGCCAGCAGGCCGGCGGCCAGCTCGTCGGCGCGCTCGCGCAGTTCGGCCCAGGTCCAGCGCACGCCTTCGCTCGGGATCACCAGCGCCTCGCGGTTGGCGTGTTCGCGCGCGGTGGCGTCCAGCGCGGCGCCGATGGTGTCTTCGCGCAGGGGTGGCTGCGTGGGGCCGCGGGCCAGCGATTCGGTGGGGGTGTTCATGGGGTTCTCCAGCGCGGGTTGGCATGTTCGCGCCGGCGCGGCGACACCGCACCCTCGGGCAATCCCCATGCCCGGGTGTTCCGTGGCGGAACACCCGCTGTCGCGCGGTGGAACTCAGCCCCCGGGGCGGCGAAAGGCGCGGCGCGCCCGGTCGACTTCCGCGCGCACCACGCAGCCCTCGGCGTGGTCGTTGATCAGGCCCATGGCCTGCAGGAAGGCGTAGACGGTGGTCGGGCCCACGAACTTCCAGCCGCGCTTCTTCAGGTCCTTGGACAAGGCGATGGAGGTGGCCGAGGTGGAGGCGGTCTGCGGTGGCGCCAGTTCGCCGGGCCCGGGTTCGTGCCGCCAGAAGTACGCGGCCAGCGAGCCCTCGGCTTTCGCCATCTCCTGCGCGCAGCGCGCGTTGTGGATCACGGCCTCGATCTTGCCGCGGTGCCGCACGATGCCTGGGTCGGCCAGCAGGCGCTCGACATCGCGTTCGGTGAAGCGCGCCACGCGGTGGAAGTCGAAGCCCTTGAATGCGGCGCGGAAGTTCTCGCGCTTGGCGAGGATGGTGCGCCAGCTCAGGCCCGACTGGAAGGCCTCCAGGCTGAGCTTTTCGAACAGGCGCTGGTCGTAGCTGACGGGGAATCCCCACTCGCGGTCGTGGTAAGGCAGGAACTCGGGTGCGGAGGCGCACCAGCGGCAGCGCGGCTGGCCGTCAGGTCCGTCGATGGTCTGGCTCATGAAGGTGGCGGTGCGGCAGAAGAGACGGCCGATTGTGGCCGCCCCTGCATTCAACGCATGGCCGTGGGCAGCCAGGTCGCGATCAGCGGGAACGCCACCAGCAGGCCCAGGCGCAGGAAGTCGGCCAGCAGGAAGGGCAGCACGCCCACGTACATGCGGCGCAGGGGCACGTTGCGCACCAGGCCGTGCATCACCATCACGTTCAGGCCGATGGGCGGGCAGAACAGGCCGATCATGATGACGGTGACGTTGACGATGCCCCACCACAACGGGTCGTAGCCCCAGGAGATGATCAGCGGCAGCACGAAGGGCAGGGTGATCAGCATGGTGGCCACCTCGTCGAAGAAGGCGCCGAGCACGATGTAGACGACGAGGATCATGGCGATCACGCCCCAGGGCGGCAGGCTGGTGGCGTTGACGGCCGCCATGAACAGGTCGGCCACGCCGCTGACGGTGACGAAGTAGTTGAACGCCGAGGCGCCGATCACCATCACGTAGATCATGCCGGTGACGCTGGCCGTGTCGCCGATGAGCTTGAACACCTCGGCGCGCTGCCAGCCGCGGCGCAGCAGGTAGGCGCTGAAGCTCAGCACCGCGCCCACCGAGGCCGCCTCCAGTGCGGTGAAGATGCCGGCGTAGATGCCGCCGATGACCAGGCCCGCCAGCGCGATGACGAACAGCGACTGGCGCACCGCCACCAGGCGCTCGGCCCAGCGCAGGCGCGGTCCGGCGGGCATGGCGTCGCGGCGGAACAGGCCGTAGACAACCACCGCCACGCCGTAGAACAGCACGGCCATGAGCGCGGGCAGCAGCGCGGCGATGTAGAGGTCGATGACGAAGGTCTCGGCCAGCACCGAATACACCACCAGGATGATGGACGGTGGCACCAGGATGCCCAGGGTGCCGCCGACGGCGATGGTGCCGGCCGCGAAGTGCGGCGGGTAGCCGCGCGCGAGCATCTCGGGGTAGGCCACGCGGTGCATGGTGCCCACGGTGGCCAGCGAGGAGCCGCACAGCGCGCCGAAGCCCGCGCAGCCGCCCAGCGTGGCCAGGGCCAGACCGCCGCGCCGGTGGCCCACGAAGGCGTCGGCCAGGCGGTAGAGGTCGGTGGACAGGCCCGCCGCGCTGGCGAAGTTGCCCATGAGCAGGAAGATGGGGATGAGCGCGAGGTCGGCGCTGGCGAAGGAGGACGCGACCTCGCCGCCGAACATGGACAGCGCGGGCTGCACGCCGACGATGGCGGCGAAGCCGGCCGCGCCCGAGATCATCATGGCCACGCCGATGGGCACCTGCAGAAGAATGAGCGCGAACAGGCCGACGAAGCCGAACAGGATGATGGTGGTGGAAGACATGGTGGTCGGCCCGGGCTCAGAGCATGTTGGCGGATTCGGCGGGAGCGGCCTTGTCGGGTGGCAGCGCACCGAGCGCAACCCGCGCGAAGCGCAGCAGGTTGAGCGCTTCGAGCAGGGCGTTGAAGCTCATGGCCAGCGCCACGAAAGTCCAGAACGGCGCCACCCGCACGCTGCGCAGTTGCGACAGGGTCTGGTGCGTGGCGTCCATCTCGGCCGCGTGCGCCCAGAGTTGCCAGGCCAGCACGCACCACACGGCCAGCTTGAGCAACGCGGCCAGGCCCTCCAGCGCCGCGTAGGGACGTGGCGCGAGCCGCTCCTCGAAAGGCTTGATGGTGATGTGCCGCAACTGCGCGGTGGCCGCGGGCACGCAGCAGGCCGCGGCCAGGATGTAGATCAGCCCCGAGACGTCGCTGAGCCGGTCGATCGGCGTGGCGAACAGGGTGCGGCCCAGCACGTCGAGCACGGTGGCGATGGCGTTGAGGAACAGTAGGCACAGGCCGGCGGCCGCCAGCCAGTAGGCGAAGCGGCGCAGCGCGGCGTCGATGGCGTTCATGGGATGTCTCCTGGGGCAAATGTTGTGTTGTCGCGCGATGGCAGGGTCATGCCCTATGCCCTTCGATGGGGGTCCCGGTCCAGAATCGCCGCTCCCTCACGACGGTCCCCACCCCCAGAGCCTGCATGAGCAAGCCCAATCGCATCGATCTGCGCGCCCTCGACATCGGCATGCTGCGCACCTTCGACGCGCTGATGCGCGAGCGCAGCGTGTCGCGCGCGGCGGCGCGCCTGTTCCTGAGCCAGCCGGCGGTGAGCGGCTCGCTGGCCAAGCTGCGTCGCACCTTTGGCGACCCACTGTTCAAGCGCACGCCGCACGGCGTGTCGCCCACGCCGCTGGCGCTGTCCATGGCCGACGCGGTGGCCGACTTGCTCCTGCGCATGGGCCGCCTGCTGGAGAACGGTCACAGCTTCGACCCGACGAGCTCCGACCGCATCTTCCGCATCGCGGGCAGCGACTACAGCAGCCGCCTGATCCTGGCGCCGCTGATGGCGCGGCTGCACGCCACGAACGCGAGCGTGCGCATCGCCTGGGAGCCGCCGCAGTTCCACACGCTGTTCGAGCGCATCCGCCGCGGCGACGTGGACCTGGGCTGCGCACCCGAGCCGAGCATGCGCTCGGGCCTGAACTCGGCCGTGCTGTTCGAGGAGCACTTCGTGCTCGTCACGCGCAAGGGGCACCCGGGGTTCACGGGCCATGAGGACCCGCTGGAAGCGTTCTGCCAATGGCCGCATGTGTTCTTCGGTTTCCGTTACCCCAACATCGAGAGCGTGCTGGAGGACAGCGTGGCGCGGCACGGGCGCCACTGCCTGGTGCGCCTGTCCATGCCCAGCTTCGACCAGGCGGCCGACGTGATCTCGCGCAGCGACATGATCTCGGTGTTCCCCGCGCGGCTGGCGCGCCTGTTCGGCGACCGGCTGCAGACCCTGCCGCTGCCGGTGCACCTGGAGGGCTATCGCTCCTGCCTGTACTGGGACCGTGGCACCGAAGACGACCCGGGCCTGCGCTGGCTGCGCGAGGAAATCCGCCAGGTGGCGCACACCGCCGCCGAAGCCGCCGACACCCTGGCGGCCTGAGCCGGCACCGGGCGCGCGCCCGGTGGCCATCACTTCATGCCCAGTTCGCCGCGCACCTGCGCGCGGGTCTTGGTGAACGCCTGCCAGAGGCGCTCGTTGGCGGCGTCGCGCTGGCGCCAGTCCTGCGCCACGGTGCCCATGGCCTTGTCCCAGCGCGCGCGCTCATCCGGCGGCAGGGTGATCACGCTGCGCTTCTTGTCGTCCACCGTTTCCTTGTATTTGGCGTTGGTGTATTCGTCGAACAGCTTGCCGGCCATGCGCACGAAGGGCTCGCCGCTGAAGCGGTCGATGGCGGCGCGGGCCTTGGGCGAGAGGCTGTCGTACTTGGCGCGGTTGAGCGCGAACATGATGGTGGACGCGCCCATGGGGATGTTGATGTGGTTCGTGGTGGCGTCGGCGATGCGGAAGGAGTGCAGGGCCAGCCAGTCCTTGGGCGTGCCGTCCACCACGCCACGGCTGATGGCTTCTGCCGCCTCGCGCACGGACACGGTGCCCACCGGCGTGGCGCCCAGGGCGCGGATCAGTTCCTGCTGTTCGGCGCCGCTGGCCTGCAGGCGCAGGCCGCGCAGGTCTTCCATCTTGTTCACCGGGCCTTTGGTGTGCAGCACGTTGGGCGGGTTCACCAGCAGACCGATGATGTAGAAGGACTTGTCGTCGTAGCCGCGCATCAGGCCCTGCTCGTGCAGTTTCCAGAAGGTGAGCGAGCCCTCGGCCGCGCTCTCGCTCACGGGCAGGCCGAAGAGGTTGTCGTCGGGAAAGCGCCCCGGCGTGGTGGACGGGATGACGAAGGCGATGTCGGCGATGCCATCGGTGACGAGCTTGAGCTGCGCGCCCGGGTTGCGGCCCGCCGCGCCCAGCGTGCCGCCAGGCAGGATCTGGATCTTCACCTCGCCGCCCGAAGCCTCTTCAACGGATTTGGCCCAGCGGCCCATCACGCCGTCGTCCTTGGTGAACAGCCCGCCCGGGGGCAGGAAGGTGGCGTAGCGCAGGGTGACCGGCTCCTGCGCGTGGGCGGCGGTGGCACCGATGAGGCCGGCGCAGGCGGTGGCCGCCGCGAGCACGGCCCCCAAGAGATGGCGTCGTTGCATGGCTTGTCTCCTGTCGTGTTGTGTCTTGTGGTGGGGCGGGAACGCGGGAATCAGTTCTTGGTCGGCTCGGCGGGTTCGACGTACTGCCCCGCTTCGAGCCGCACGTAGGCCGAGGCCTCGTCGAAGTGCACGCCCACCGGGTCTTCGCCGCGCTCGACGGCCTCGACCTGGCGCGCCAGCAGGCGGCGCAGCATGACGATGCCGCGGTCGGTGGTGGCCAGGTGTTCCTCGCCGTGCAGGGTGATGGGGCCCTGGCCCACCTGCGCCTCCCAGTCGTTGGGGAAGTCGCGGCGCTGCTCGGGCGTCATCTGGTCCCAGCGCGGGCGGGTGGCGGCGTCGGGTGCGCGCGGCAGGATCTCGCCCTTCTTCGTCACGCGCGCGGCGGTGTAGATGCGGTAGTGCGTGTCGTCGATGGGCACGGTCCAACCGATGGACTCGACCTTGCCGTATTTGCCCACGTAGGGGTTGGGAACCACGCGCAGCGTGGGCAGCACCACCTCGGTGGTGCGCTTCATCACCTGCCCTCCGTCGAGCTGGCGCGTGCTGAACACCTTGACGCCGCGCTCGGTGACATCGAACTTCACCTGCGGCATGAGGTTCATGGTGGGCGTGAACTGCGTGCCGCTGAAGTTGCCGTGCAGGATGGGCACGTGGAAAGGATCGATGACGTTCTCGTAGTGCTGCAGCCAGTTGCAGGGCGCCACGGCGCCGCCGCCGCTGCCGATGCTGGTGTCGTCCACGTCGATGAATTCGCCGGGGTCGAGCTCTTCCAGCGCGTCGTAGCGCGGCAGCACGGGCTTGCGCTCGGGCGGGCCCATGTAGGCAAAGATCAGGCCGTAGCGCTCCTGCACGGGGTACCAGGGCTGGCGCACCTTGCCGCGGTGCGCGGCGCCGCCGTCGGGCTCGCAGGGCTGGTCCAGGCAGCGGCCCTCGGCGTTGAACAGCCAGCCGTGGTAGCAGCAGCGGATGCCTTCTTCTTCCACGCGACCGTAGTACAGCGTGGTGCCGCGGTGGCAGCAGCGGTTGTGCAACAGGCCGGGGCGGCCCTTTTTGTCGCGGTAGAGCACCAGGTCCTCGCCGAGGATGCGCACCTCGCGCGGCGTGTCGGTGGCGTGCGAGGACAGGCCCACCGGGTGCCAGTAGCGGCGCAGCAGTTCGCCCATGGGCGTGCCGTGGCCCACCTCGGTGAGACGGCCTTCGTGGGAAATCCGCTTGCGCAGGTAGGCGGTGCCTTCGTCGAGCGGCGCCGCTCGCAGGGGGGTGTCCATGGCTTGTCTCCGTCGCTTCGTGGGTGTTGTGGCGACGCAGACTAGGGGCCTTGCTGGCCCATCACAAGTCGGAATTTCGGATAGGAGATATGGCTTGTGCCGATATCAGCGCGCGTGCGCTTCTTGCGGCACCGCAGCATGGTCGCGAACGTCGAACACCTGGCGCAGGTAGGCCAGGAAGGTGGCGTCGTCGCACAGGGCCTTGCCCGGCGTGTCGGATATCTTGGCCACGGGCTGGCCATTGGCCGATCGCAGCTTCATCACGATGCTCAGCGGCTCCAGGCCGACGTCGTTGGTGAGGTGCGTGCCGATGCCGAAGCCCATTTGCGTGCGGTCGGCGAAGTGGCGGTAGATGGCGAGGGCGCGGTGCAGGTCCAGGCCGTCGGAGAACACCAGGCGCTTGGTGTGCGGGTCGATGCGCAGGCGCCCGTAGTGAGCCAGGGCCTTCTCACCCCATTCGATGGGGTCGCCGGAGTCGTGGCGCAGGCCGTCGAAGAGCTTGGCGAAGTAGAGGTCGAAGTCGGCCAGGAAGGCGTCCATGGTGATGACGTCGGTGAGCGCGATGCCGAGGTCGCCGCGGTACTCCTGCACCCAGTCCTCCAGCGCGGCCTTCTGGAAGTCGCGCAGGCGCACGCCCAGGGTCTGGTAGGTCTGCAGGTACTCGTGCGCCATGGTGCCGATGGGTGGCAGACCCAGTTCCTTGGCCAGCAGCACGTTGGACGTGCCCTTGAAGAACTGCGGCACACCGTCGCGCAGCGTGGCCACCACCTCGCGCTGCCAGGCGCCGCTGTAGCGGCGGCGCACGCCGAAGTCCGACAGCTCGAAGGGGTGGCGGCGCGCGGGCTCACGCTCGAACGCGCGCAGCAGCTCGATCTTGGCGGTCAGGCGGCGGCGACCTTCGGCCAGCGCGGCCGTCGAGTCGAAGCGGCGGAAATACAGCTCGTTCACGATGGCCAGCACGAAGATCTCGAAAGCCATCACGTGCACCTGCGGGCCGCTGGCCACGATGTCGATCGACTCGCCGGCGGCGCGCACGTGGATGAAGTCGCGCTGGAAACGGAAGATGCGCAGGAAGTCGACGAAGTCGGACGAGATGTAGCGCAGGCCCTTGAGATAGGCCAATTCGTCGGGCTGGAAGCTCAGCGAGCACAGGTGGTCCAACTCGCGGTTCACCTCGGGCACCAGCTCGGCCAACGGGTAGGCGCTGGTGTTGCGGCAGACGAAGCTGTAGCGCGCCTGCGTGGTGGGGTGGCGGTGCAGCAGGGCCTGCCACATCGAGAACTTGTAGAGGTCGGTGTCGAGCAGGCTGTGGATGACGGGTGGCATAAGGTGGTGCCTTGTGGCGAGGGAGACAACGCCATCATGGCCCAGGAGCGCACCTCACTCCGGCAGCGGCCACGCCGGATTCCACGCCACCTCCCACAGGTGCCCGTCCGGATCCATGAAGTAGCCCGCGTGGCCGCCCCAGAAGGTGGGTTGGGCGGGCTTGACGATGCGCGCGCCAGCCGCCTCGGCCTCGCGCATCACCGCGTCCACGGCCTCGGGCGAGCCGACGTTGTGCGCCAGGCTCATGCTGGAGGGACTCGGCGGGCCGGACGCGATGCCGGCGTCGTGGCACAGGTTGTCGCGCGGGAACAGGGCGAGCTTGAGGCCGGGCTGCAGATCGATGAACACGACCGCGCCGTGGTCGACGTCCTGGCCGACGATGCCTTCGGTGGGCAGACCGAGGCCGTCGCGGTAGAAGCGCAGGGCGCGATCGAGGTCGGTGACGGCGAGGGTGATGAGCGAGAGGTAGGGTTTCATGGGTCTTTTCCCGAGACCTTTCCCGAGGCGGGTGGCGGTGCATTGTCAACGGCACATCCGGAACGACCCACGGTCTAGGTGGAAGTGGTCGCGGTGCGCCGCGTTGTAGTCCGGGCTCAGCGTGCCGTCGAAAAAGTGGCAGGCGCCATCGCGCACTTCCCGCAGGAAGCGGGCCTCGGCGCCATCGCCGAGCCAGTGGGTCAGCACACGCACCCGGCGCCCGTCGGCCACCCGAAAGCCCGTCACGTCCAGGGCATTGGCCGCGGCATGCTGGCTGCGCCGTGAGCCTTCGCCCCCCGCCCCGCGCACGTTGCGGCACGCGTAGCTGCCCAGGTGCTCGACACGCGTGACGCGCGCGCCCAGGTGAATCATCGCGGCGACTTGCAGGTCGTGGCGCTCCCACATCGCCAGGGACACCGCAGCCTTGCAGGTAAGAGTGAAGGCCGGCGCGAAGCGGGCGTCGTCCACGCGCACCGCGTCGCGCCAACCGCAACCATTGCCCAGGTCGTTGTCGGGCACGGGGGTGTGCTCCAGCGCGTCGCGCGACAGCACGGCACGGCACAGCGCAGGGTCCTTGGCCAGACGCCGCAGCTTGTGGCGCGTGAGCCAATTGGGCTCGGCCGCGATGTCCAGTGGCGCCCAGGGATTCCACTCGGGCGGTACCGCGACACGGCCACTGTGGACGGCCCAGGCGGCCACACCGGCGGTGGTAAGGGCGGCAATCAGCAGAACGGGCCAGGCGCGCATGCGAGGCCGAGGGGCAATCCGCGCTCCTTGCTGGCCGCACACCGGCCAGGCACACCCCGGTGCGAACACGCAGCCTCCCGCCGCCTCGCATGAGGCTGGCACACTATGCCCCCCCGCGCGGCAACGAGGCCCGCGGCGGCGCTTCCCCCCCAATCTCTTATCCCCATCTGACG
>NZ_CCAE010000050.1 GCF_000723405.1 Hydrogenophaga intermedia
TGCGTCGGCTTCCCTTGGGGGTATGCGAGTGTTCGGGGGCCTAAGGTGACGCACCCTTATACAGCCTTTGGGAGGGCCCGAATGAACAAGTGGATGGGTATGTGGACGTTCGTGTGGCTGGTGTCCTGGTGCGTCAGTGGCCAGGCAACGCCCGTCAAGCCGTATCAGTTGTGCCACTGGCCCTGGTCGCCCAGCGGGTGGCCGCCCCGCGTCGCCGGCACTTCCCAGTTGTCGATAGAGACCAACTACCGCTATCCCTCCTCAGCAAGCCATCGCCAGGTGGAGGGCGCCAACAGCGGCGCCTGCGACCTGCCGGTCCATGAGGTGCTGAGTGGCGCGCGCGGGTGCGGCTCCAGCCAAGTCGATTGCGGCAGCGACCAGAACCCTGAGTCCGACGAGTGCGGGGACGGCGAAGGCCACTGGGCGGATATCCGGATCGGCCGCCGCTGGCAGTGGACGAATCAGCCGGGCATGGTGACGCCTTGGTCGGGCAATGCCGCCGTGGATATCTGGCAGAACTTCCCGATGCTGGTGGACGCGGATCGGTACAGGGTCTGGTTCTGGGACGACGGACAGCCTGCTCAGCACCTGGGCAGAACGCAGGCGTTGAGCTATTCCGGTCAGCTACCCCGCTGCTACACCATGGCCTATCTGGTGGGATTCTTCAATGGGGTGTGGAATACGCGAAGGGAGGCCTGGGCTTCTCTTGAGGTGCTAAGGCAGCAGGACTTCATTGGTCCGGATTGGCGCAGCGCGCCGATTCGCTATGAACTGTTCTACAACCAGAGCTGCAAGCGCAGCGCCGACGACGTGTGCCTGCAGGACGTGGCCGAGGTGTTCCGCCAGCGCAGCGCCGAAATGGACGGCCTGCTGTCCCGGCGCTGGGAGTACCTCTGGGAACAGGTCACCGGCCAGAACGATCAGCCAGGGTCGTTCACCCAGCGCCTGGTGGCCCGCGTGGTGCGCAGCGACAGGGCCCTGGCCAGCTGGTTCGATGGACTGGCCAACGCCACGCTGGCCAAGATCACCGCCCTGAGCACGGCCTTGGCCGATGACCCGCCCACCGCCCAGGACACGGCCGAGCACACCGCGCAATTGATGCGGGCGGGTCAGCGGGCCGAACGCGCCGTGCTGGTGGCCCATTCCCAGGGCAACCTGTTCGTCAACGCGGCCTACGACGCCTATCTGGCGCACTCGCGGCTGGCCGGCAAGGTGGTGGGCGAGGACACCGGCTACGTCGCGGCGCAGGTGGTGCACATCGCGCCCGCCTCCCCCACGCTGCGCGGCCCCTATGTGCTCGCCGACAGCGACGTCGTCATCAACGGCCTGCGGCGGGTCGACGGCACCTATCTGCCGGTGTCCAACGTGAGCCTGCCGGTGAACAGCCAGGACCGTTCGGGCCACAAGCTGCTCGCCACCTACCTGGACGAGGCGGGCCCCGTGCGCGCCCAGATCCGCCAGTTCGTCACGAAGGCGCTCGATGCACTCTGATCACCCACAACACAAGGAAGCACCCATGTTCACATCGACTGTCCGCTTCACTCGACATCTCGTCCTCGTGATCCTCGCCTTGTTGGCGAGCGCTTGCGGCGGTGGCAAATCGCCGTCCGCCTCCGCACCTGCGTCCACCGAACCCGCGACGCGGCCAGCCGAGCCCAGCATGAAGGACCAACTCGACGCACTGGAGAAGCAGGGCGTTCTGCCGGAACTCGACCGCTCCACTGACGTCGCTGGACCGGATGCCGATGGCAACGGCATTCGCGACGACATCGATGCCTACATCGCCGCGCTGCCTGTGAGCGACGAAGTCAAGAAAGCGGTCCGGCAAAGGGCGCGTGTGCAGCAGAGATCACTGCTGATCGACCTCAAGGATCGCGTCTCTCTGCTGGCACTGTCCGATGCCAGTATGGCGTCCACCGCGTGCATGTCCAGCACCATACTGAAGGATGTGCCATCCGAGTTGCAGTACAAGATCCTCCGTGATGGGCATGCGATCGCTCTCAAGATCGAAGCCATCACCGCCAACACCCCCGAGCGCGCCGAGCGCTACATGGCCTATATGGGTGCCTTGCACGGCACCACCACGACCTACCCCACGGGCAAGGTTTGCGAAGATGAATAGGGCTTTGGCATTGACGCTGTTGGCCGTGGTGCTCGCCGCCTGCGGTGGTGGCAAGCCAGCGTCATCACAAATGGCTCAACAGGCGGCATCTCAGCCTGCTCAGACATCTGCGCCCAGCATGAAGGGCCAACTGGAGGCATTGGAGCAACAGGGCGTTCTGCCCGAACTTGATCGTTCCACCGATATTGCCGGGCCAGATGTCGATGGCAACGGCATTCGCGATGACATCGATGTCTACATCACTGCGCTGCCTATGAGCGAACTGGTCAAGAGGGCGGCTCGGCAAGTGGCCCGCGTGCAACAGAAGGCACTGCTGATCAATCTCAAGGATCAACCAGCGCTCTTGAGACTGGCCGACGCCGAAGCGGCTTCCACCGCCTGCATGTCCAGCACCATCTTGAACGGGGTGTCGCCTGAGTTGACGTCCAGGATGCTGAGAGAGGGGCACGCCATCACCTTCAAGATCGAAGCCATTACTGCCAACACCCCCGAACGCGCGGAGCGCTACCTGGCCTACATGGGTGCCCTGCACGGCACCACCACGACCTACCCCACGGGCAAGGTCTGCGACGAGGAGTAGTCCCTCAGTACGTGTACACCCCGCGCCCCGTCTTGCGCCCCAGCCAGCCCGCGGCCACCATTTCCTTGAGCAGCGGGGCGGGCCGGTATTTGCTGTCGTTGTATTCCTCGACGTAGACGTTCATCACTGCAAGGCACACGTCCAGGCCGATCATGTCGGCCAGCGCGAGCGGGCCGATGGGCTGGTTGGTGCCCAGCTTCATGCCGGCGTCGATGTCTTCGGGCGTGGCCAGGCCTTCGGCCAGCACGAAGAAGGCCTCGTTGATCATGGGCACGAGAATGCGGTTGACCACGAAGCCCGGCGCGTTCTTCACGGTGATGGGCGTCTTGCCCAGGGCCTCGGCCAGGGCCTTCACGGTGGCGTGCGTGGCGTCGCTGGTCTGCAGGCCGCGGATGATTTCCACCAGCGCCATCATGGGCACGGGGTTGAAGAAATGCATGCCGATGAAGCGGTCGGCGCGCTTCGTGGCGGCGGCCAGCTTGGTGATGCTGATCGAACTGGTGTTGGTGGCGACGATGACCTCGGGCGCGAGCAGCGCGTCGAGCTGCTGCAGGATCTTGATCTTCAGCGGCTCATTCTCGGTGGCGGCTTCGATCACGAGTTGCGCGCCCTTGAGGTCGTCGTAGTTGGTGCTGGCCTTGATGAGCGACAGCGCCTGCGCCTTGGCCTCGGCCGTCATCTTCTCTTTCTTGATCAGCCGGTCCAGGCTGCCGGCGATGGTGGCCAGGCCCTTGTCGAGCGCCGCCTGGGCGATGTCGACCATGACGACGCGGATGCCGCTGGTGGCGCAGGCCTGGGCGATGCCATTGCCCATGGTGCCCGAGCCGATGATGCCGACCGTCTGGATGCTGTTGCTGCTCATGCGAAAACCTCGTCGAGAAGGGTGTGGGAAGGGAATGGGATGAGGGGAAACCCGCGTGGTGCGGGCGTATCGGGGTGTCTGCGCTAGGCGCGCCTGCCTACACCGCGAAGGAGGTGCCTGCTACCTTGGCCGACGATTGTCGCGTACCCATCCGGGTGCCGGCGGCAATGCAGGAGACAGCATGTACGACGTGATCATCGTGGGCGGCGGATCGGCCGGTTGCGTTCTGGCCGGCCGCCTGAGCGAGGACCCGGCCCTGCGCGTGGCGCTCATCGAGGCCGGCCCGCCCGACCGCAGCGTGCTCATCCACTGCCCCGCCGGGCTGGCCGTGCTGGCGAAGAACGGCCAGGCCAACTGGTGTTACGAGACCGTGCCGCAGCCTGGCCTGAACGGGCGGCGCGGCTACCAGCCGCGCGGCAAGGTGCTGGGCGGCTCCAGCTCGGTCAACGCCATGATCTACGCGCGCGGCCACCCCAGCGACTACGACGCCTGGGCCGCCGAGGGCAACCCGGGCTGGGCCTGGGCCGACGTGCTGCCCCTGTTCAAACGCACCGAACACAACGAGCGCGGCGCCGACGCCTTCCACGGCACCGGCGGGCCGCTCAACGTGCGCGACCTCACCAGCCCCAACCCCTTCGTGCCGCACTTCATCCAGGCGGCGCGCGAGGCGGGCTACCCGATCAACGCCGACTTCAACGGCGCCGAGCTGGAAGGCATCGGCCACTACCAGGTCACGCACAGGAACGGCGAGCGCTTCAGCGCCGCCAAGGCCTACCTCACGCCGCACCTGGGGCGGCTCAACCTCACGGTCATCACCGACGCGCTGGTCTGCCGTGTGGTGATGGACGAGGAAGCGGGCGAGCCACCGCGCGCCGTGGCGGTGGAGTACCGAGCCAACGGCGGGCGCGGCCCGCTGCAGCTGTTGCGCTGCAAAGAGGGGAGCGGCGAGGTGGTGCTCAGCGCGGGCGCGTTCGGTTCGCCGCAACTGCTCATGCTCTCGGGCATCGGGCCCGTCGATCACCTTGGCGAGCACGGCATCCGCGTGGTGCGGCACCTGCCGGGCGTGGGCGCCAACCTGCACGACCACGTGGACGTGGTGCAGGTGGTCAACGCGCCGCGCGCGACGGAGCTGTTCGGTCTGTCGTTCAGGGGCGCGTGGGCGGCGCTGCGCGGCATTGCCGAATGGCGGCGTGCGCGCACCGGCATGCTGACCACCAACTTCGCGGAGGCGGGCGGCTTCATCCGCAGCGCGCCCGACGAGGCCATTCCCGACCTGCAGTTGCACTTCGTCATCGGCAAGCTGGTGGACCACGGGCGCAAGACCGTGTTCGGCCACGGCTATTCCTGCCACGTGTGCCTGCTGCGGCCCAAGAGCCGCGGCACCCTGCGCCTGGCCAGCCGCGATCCGCAGGTGATGCCGCTGATCGACCCCGCCTTCCTGCAGGACCCGGACGACGCCGCGCGCCTGGTGCGCGGCTTCCAGCTGATGCGGCAACTGCTGGGCCAGCCCGCGCTCGCGCGCTTCGGCGGTGTCGAGTCGCGCGCCTCGGCCGACGCGCGCAGCGACGCGCAGATCGAGCAGTTCGTGCGAAACCACGCCGACACCATCTACCACCCTGTGGGCACCTGCCGCATGGGGCCAGATGAAGGCGCCGTGGTGGACCACGAACTGCGCGTGCACGGCGTGCAGGGTCTGCGCGTGGTGGACGCCTCGGTGATGCCACGCGTGGTCAGCGGCAACACCAACGCCCCCGTGATCATGATCGCCGAGAAGGCGGCAAGCTTGATCAGGGCGCGCGCGTCGGGGGCTGCTTGCGCATGAGGGTCGACTTGCCGAACAGGCTCTCGATGAGGTCGACCGCCACCTCCGCCGTCCGGTTGCGCACATCCAGTGCCGGGTTGAGCTCCATGACGTCCAGCGAGGCCAGCCGGCCCGTGTCCGCGATCATCTCCATGCAGAGCTGCGCCTCGCGGTAGGTGGGGCCGCCACGCACCGTGGTGCCCACGCCGGGCGCGACCTCGGGGTCCAGGAAGTCGACGTCGAAGCTCACGTGCAGGTGGGTGTCGGCGTCCACGCCAGCCAGGGCCTGCTCCATGGTGTGGCGCATGCCCATCTCGTCGATGTAGCGCATGTCGAACACCTCCAGCCCGTGCTCGTGCACCAGGCGCTTCTCGCCCGCGTCCACGCTGCGGATGCCGATCTGGCGGATCTGCGCCGGTTGCACGGCCGGCACGTGGCCACCGATGCCCGTGAGCTCCGGCGGCCCCAGGCCGCAGAGCAGCGCCACGGGCATGCCGTGCAGGTTGCCACTGGGCGTGAGCGCGGCGGTGTTGAAGTCGGCGTGCGCGTCCAGCCACAGCACCCGCAACTTTTTGTGTCTTTCGCGGCAATGGGTTGCCACGGCGCTGATGGAGCCCAGGCCCAGGCTGTGGTCGCCACCCAGTACCAGGGGCAGGTGGCCCGCGCGAAGTTCGGCGAGCACGGCCTGGTGCAGGCCGAGGTTCCAGGCACGCACCTCGTCGATGTGCCGATAGCCGTCGTGGGGGGGCTGCCAGGGGTTGGGTGGCCCGGCGAGGTTGCCGAGGTCGGTCACGGACAGGCCTTGTGCTTCGAGCACGGCGGCGAGGCCTGCCACACGCAGTGCCTCGGGGCCCATGGAGGCGCCGCGCGCGCCGGCGCCGATGTCGGTGGGCACGCCGATGAGGCGGATGGAGGTGTTCATGGGCGCATTCTCGGCGCGACTTTTACGAATCGCTACCGCCTCCGGGCCTGGCAGGGGCACTCAGGGGCCGGATACTGCCGCCATCCCCATGTTTTCTTCCGGCCCCGCGTTCGTGCGGGCCTTGGTGCTGCCTCATGTCCCATCGTTTGCTCCTGCTCTCTTCCCTGGTTCTTGCACTGGCCGCCTGTGGTGGCGGGGGCGGTGGTGGTGGTTCCGATGGTGGAAGCGGTGCCCCGTCCACGCCCGTGCCGCCCTCCGGCGTCACGCCGTTGCCGCCGGGTGCCGGCCCCGGCCTGGGCGCCGCCTGCGCCAGTCCAGCGGGGCGTGTGCTCGAGGTGGGTCCTGGCAAGACGTATGCCTCACCCGCTGCTGCTGCCGGCGCCGCGCGCGCTGGCGACATCATCCGCATCAGCGCGGGCGACTACCGCGGCTCGGCGGCCGTGGCGCAGTGGACGGCGAGCGACCTCACGATCTGCGGTGTGGGCGGCCACGCCCGCCTGTACGCCGACGGCCAGAACGCGCGCGGCAAGGGCATCTGGGTCATCGGTGGCGCCAACGTCACCATCGATGGCGTGTCCTTCCACAACGCCACCGTGCCCGACCAGAACGGCGCCGGCATTCGCGCCGAACACACCAGCGGCACGCTGCGCATCGTCAACAGCGGCTTCTACGACAACGAAAACGGCCTGCTGTCGACCGCCGGCAACGGCAGCATCGACATCAGCTACTCGGAGTTCGCCGGCAATGGGCGCGGTGACGGCTACACCCACAACCTCTACGTCGGCCAGATCGATCGCCTGGTGGTTCGCGCCAGCTTCTTCCGTCAGGCCCGCATCGGGCACAACCTCAAGAGCCGAGCGCGAGAAAGCCTGATCGAGAACAGCTACTTCATGGACGGCCCCAGCGGCACCGCCAGCTACCAGACCGACTTCCCCAACGGTGGCCAGGTCGTGCTGCGCGGCAACTTCCTGCAGAAGGGCCCGAATGCCGACAACGCCTACCTCGTCGCCTACGGCTTCGAGGGCTACTCCAACCCCGCTCGCTCGCTGCACCTGGTGCACAACACCCTGGTGAGCACGCGCACGGGCGGCGGCTACCTCTACGTGGCCAGCGGTGCCAGCAGCGTGAGCCTCACGGCCAACCTGTTCGCCGGCACCGCCAGCCCCGCGCTCATCACGGGTGGTTTCGCCAGCGGCAACGTGAGCCAGAGCCAGAACGTCTTCGACGTGGCGGCCAACATCCCGGGCGCCACCAACGTGAGTGCCCCGAACTTCTGGCCCAACAGCGCCCTGCAGGCCCGCATCGGCCTGTCGGGCGTGCCCGACGCCGCCTATGTGAACGACACACCGCGTCCCTTCGTGCTGCGCGCCATCGGCGGCGGTGGCCGCGTAGCCGGGGCGCTGCAGTCCGCGCCCTGAGCGCGGGCCGGGTACCCCATCGGGTGTCCGGTGTGGCGCACTCCTAGACTCGCGGCCCCGCCCGACGGGGCACCCCTCCGGAGTCCGCCATGTTGTCCTCTCTGAAGCGCGCCCTGCCGGGCGCCGGCCTGTTGTTCGCGTGCACTGTGGCCATGGCACAGGCCACCCTGGCGCCGCCGCCAGCCCAGGCGATTGCCACGGTGGTGAAGGTCTCGCCCCTACCCTGGTTCGACCGCATGGCCCAGGGCGTGCGGGCCTTCGAGCAATCCACCGAGGGCGTGCGCGCCCATCAGTACGGCCCGGCGCGCGCCGAGCCCGCCCTGCAGGTGGCGTTGCTGGAAGATCTGTTGCGCGAGCAGCCGCCGCAGGCCCTGGCCCTCGTGCCCACCGACCCCGCCGCTGTGGAAGCGGTGGCGCGCCGCGCCATGGCCAAAGGCATCGTGGTCGTCACGCACGAGGCCGACAACCTGGTCAACACGCAGGCCGACCTCGAGGCCTTCGACAACGAGGCCTTCGGCGCCGCACTCAATCAGCGCCTCGTCGCCTGCATGGGCGGGCAGGGACAGTGGACCAGCTTCGTGGGCACGCGCGGCAGCCGCACCCACCGGCGCTGGATCGATGGCGCCGCCGCCAACGCCGCCAAGTACACGCGCATGGAGCTGATCGAACCGCTGAACGAATCCAACGACGACGCCGAGCAGGCGTACCAGCGCGCGCGCGAACTGCTCCAGCGCCACCCCGATCTGCGCGGCTTCCAGGGCACGGCCTCCAGCGACGTGATCGGCATCGGCCGCGCCGTGCTGGAAGCCGGCCGCGCGGGCAAGGTCTGCGTCGTGGGCACGGGCCTGCCGCGGCGCAGCCGGGTGCTGCTGGAGGCGGGCGCCATCCAGGCCATCGGCTTCTGGGACCCGCGCGACGCTGGCCTGGCGCTGAACCGCCTCGCGCACCGCCTGCTGCAAGGGCAGGCCCTCGAGGACGGCATGGACCTGGGTGTGCCGGGCTACCGGAAGATGCGCGTGCGCCCGGGTGCGGGGCGCGGCGTGGTCGTCACGGGTGACGCGGCCGTCGTCGTGGACCGCGAGGGCGCGCGCGCTTACGACTTCTGATCAGCCCTTGCGCACCACGCGCAGCGCCGACGGCCGCACCACCACCTGCACCGAGCGCGCCAGGCCCAGCCATTCGCCGTCGGCCGCCAGCGGCAGGTCGCCGCGGGCCAGGATCAGCAGGGCCTCGAAGGCCTGAGTGCGGATGCGCGGGTGACCCAGGTGGCGGCCGTGCAGCAGGCGCGGCAGCATCAGCAGCGCGCCGCCGCGCGTGAAGGGCCCCGCCAGCAGCAGGTTGAGCAGGCCGTCGTGGGTGCGCGCGCCCGGCGTGGCCGGCATGCCGCCGCCGAAGGTGGGCGTGTTCAGGCTGGCGGCGAACAGGGCGGGGCCGCTGTGCAGGTGCTCCCCGTCCACGGTGATGTCCAGCGTCCAGGTGCGCAAGGCCGCGAGCTCGCGCAGCGTGGCCCACAGGTAGCGCGGCAGGCCGCGCAGGCGGGCCGGGCCGTCGAGCGCGCGGCGCGCCACGGCGGCGTCGAAGCCCGCGCTCAGGCTGGAGATGAAATGGCTCTCGTGCGCGCGGCCCTGGTCGTCGTGCCAGATGGCCAGGCCCAGGTCGATGAAGCCGGCGGGGGCGTTGAGCGCGTGCGACAACCAGGCCAGCGGCGCCTCGTCCAGGCCGAGCGCGCGCGCCACGTCGTTGCCACTGCCCAGAGGCACCAGACCCAGCTCGTGGTCGCGCTCGATGAGCGCGGGCAGCCAGCGGTGCAGGGTGCCGTCGCCGCCCACGGCGACCACGCGGCTGCCGCGGGGCAGGGCGTGCAGCAGCGCGAGCGCGGCCTCGGCGCTGTCGGGCACGTGCAGGGCCACGTCGGCGGGCAGGGCGTTGCGCAGCGCGGGCAGCAGCGCAGTGGCCCGGCCCGCGCGGGCGCTGGGGTTGAAGAGAACGGCGCGCACGGGGCGGCGCCGCTCACATGTTGCGCCGGTACTGGCCGCCCACCTCGAACAGCGCGCTGGTGATCTGGCCCAGCGAGCAGCAGCGCACCGCGTCCATCAACACCTCGAAAACGTTGCCGTTCTCGATGACGGTGCGCTTGAGGCGCTCGAGCATCGCGGGTGATTCGCCCGCGTGGCGCGCATGGAAGTCCTGCAGGCGCTTCAGCTGACACTGCTTTTCCTCGTCGGTGGAGCGCGCCAGCTCCAGCGACTGCGGGATCGGGTCGCCGTGCGGGTTGCGGAAAGTGTTCACGCCGATGATGGGCAGCTCGCCGGTGTGCTTGAGCATCTCGTAGTGCATCGACTCGTCCTGGATGCGGCCGCGCTGGTAGCCGGTTTCCATGGCGCCCAACACGCCGCCGCGCTCGGCGATGCGCTCGAACTCGGCCAGCACGGCTTCCTCCACCAGTTCGGTCAACTCCTCGATGATGAAGCTGCCTTGGCTGGGGTTCTCGTTCTTCGCCAGGCCCCACTCGCGGTTGATGATGAGCTGGATCGCCATCGCACGGCGCACCGAGTCTTCCGTCGGGGTGGTGATGGCCTCGTCGAAGGCGTTCGTGTGCAGGCTGTTGCAGTTGTCGTAGATCGCGATCAGTGCCTGCAGCGTGGTTCGGATGTCGTTGAACTGGATTTCCTGCGCGTGCAGGCTGCGCCCGCTGGTCTGCACGTGGTACTTGAGCTTCTGGCTGCGCTCGTTGGCGCCGTACTTCTCGCGCATGGCCACGGCCCAGATGCGCCGCGCCACGCGGCCCATCACGGTGTACTCCGGGTCCATGCCGTTGCTGAAGAAGAAGCTCAGGTTGGGCGCGAAGTCGTCGATGTGCATGCCGCGCGCCAGGTAGGCCTCCACGAAGGTGAAGCCGTTCGAGAGCGTGAAGGCGAGCTGGCTGATGGGGTTGGCACCGGCCTCGGCGATGTGGTATCCGCTGATGGACACCGAGTAGAAGTTGCGCACGTCGTGGTGCACGAAGTAGCTGGCGATATCGCCCATTACCTTCAGGCTGAACTCGGTGCTGAAGATGCAGGTGTTCTGGCCCTGGTCCTCTTTCAGGATGTCGGCCTGCACCGTGCCGCGCACGTTGGCCAGCACCCATTCGCGGATCTTGGCGGCCTCGGTATCGGTGGGCTCGCGGCCGTTGTCGGCCTTGAACTTCTCCAGGTTCTGGTCGATGGCCGTGTTCATGAACATGGCCAGGATGCTGGGCGCGGGCCCGTTGATGGTCATGGACACGGAGGTGGCCGGGTGGCACAGGTCGAAGCCGCCGTAGAGCACCTTCATGTCGTCCAGCGTGGCGATGGACACGCCCGAGTTGCCCACCTTGCCGTAGATGTCGGGCCGAGGGTCGGGGTCGTTGCCGTAGAGCGTGACCGAATCGAACGCGGTGGACAGGCGCTTGGCCGGCATGCCCTCGGAGAGCAGCTTGAAGCGGCGGTTGGTGCGGAAGGGGTCGCCCTCGCCGGCGAACATGCGGGTCGGGTCTTCGCCCTCGCGCTTGAAGGCGAAGGTGCCGGCGGTGTAGGGGAAGCTGCCGGGCACGTTCTCCAGCATCAGCCACTTGAGCAGCTCACCGTGGTCTTCGTAGGGCGGCAGCGCGACCTTGCGGATGACCGTGCCTGACAGGCTTTTCGTGGTGAGCTGAGTGCGAATCTCCTTGTCGCGGATCTTCACCACGTACTCGTCGCCCGAGTAGGCCTTCTGCATGTCGGGCCACTGCGCCAGCAGCTTGCGCGCGCCCGGGTCCTGGTCGAGCTCGCGCACCTGGGCGAGGTCGATCACGGCCTCGGCGGCGCGCGAGCGCTCGGGCTTGTCGACACGCAGCATCTCGGCGCTGGCACGCAGCTGCTGGATCTCGCGCGCCAGGCGTGCCTGCTGCTGCACGCCCTGCTTGTAGCTGCGCACGGTGTCGGAAATTTCGGCCAGGTAGCGCGTGCGCGCGGGCGGCACGATGGGCGTCTGGTTGGTGCTGTGGCGCACGCTCACCACGGGCAGCACGCCCTCGCCCAGCGTCAGGCCCAGCTCGCCCAGGCGGGGCTTGAGCGCCTGGTACAGCGCAGTCACACCGTCGTCGTTGAAGCGCGCGGCCATGGTGCCGAACACCGGCATCTCATCGGGGCGCTTGCCCCAGGCCTCCTTGTTGCGCTGCACCTGCTTGGCCACGTCGCGCAGCGCGTCGGCCGCGCCCTTGCGGTCGAACTTGTTGATGGCGACGAACTCGGCGAAGTCCAGCATGTCGATTTTCTCGAGCTGACTGGCGGCGCCGAACTCGGGCGTCATCACGTACAGGGGCACGTCCACGTGCGGCACGATGGCCGCGTCGCCCTGGCCGATGCCCGAGGTCTCCACGATGATCAGGTCGAAGCCCGTGGCCTTGCAGGCGGCGATCACGTCGGGCAGGGCCGCGCTGATCTCGCTGCCGAAGTCGCGCGTGGCCAGGCTGCGCATGAAGACGCGCAAGCCTTTTTGCCAGGGCGCGATGGCGTTCATGCGGATGCGGTCACCCAGCAGTGCGCCGCCGCTCTTGCGGCGCGACGGGTCGATGCTGATGACGGCCACGCGTGCGCTGTCGCCCTGGTCCAGGCGCAGGCGGCGGATGAGTTCGTCGGTGAGCGAGGACTTGCCCGCGCCACCGGTGCCCGTGATGCCCAGTACGGGCACCTTCACTTGCGCGGCCGCATCGCGCACGGCCTGCACGAGCCCTGCGTCGGCCTGGCCGTTCTCGATCACCGTGATGAGCTGGGCCAGCGCGCGCCAGTGGGCCTCGCCCTGGCCCCGGATGGCCTTCAAGGCCGTGGGTGCGTGCGGCGACAGGTCCTGGTCGCATCGCATGACCATCTCGCCGATCATGCCCTGCAGGCCCATGCGCTGGCCGTCCTCGGGGCTGTAGATGCGCGTCACGCCGTAGGCCTGCAGTTCCTGGATTTCGCTCGGCACGATCACGCCGCCACCGCCGCCGAACACGCGGATGTGCTCACCGCCGCGCTGCTTGAGCAGGTCGACCATGTACATGAAGTACTCGACGTGCCCGCCCTGGTAGCTGCTGATCGCGATGCCCTGCACGTCTTCCTGCAGGGCGGCTGTCACCACCTCGTCCACGCTGCGGTTGTGGCCCAGGTGGATCACCTCGGCGCCCATGCCTTGCAGGATGCGGCGCATGATGTTGATGGCCGCGTCGTGGCCATCGAACAGGCTGGCGGCGGTGACGAAGCGCACCTTGTGTTTCGGGCGGTACTGGGTCAGGGCCTGGTAGTCGGCGCTCAGCTGGGTCATGGGGTGTCTCTCTCGGGTGGAATCATTCGACGCGCAGGTTCTTCAGCGCGGGGTCGTCGGGCGGGAAGCGCAGCTCCAGCCGCTTCAAGGTGTCGCGCACGATGGTGGCGACCATCAGGTTGCGGTGGGTCTTGCTGTTGGCGGGCACCACGGTCCAGGGCGCCCAGGGCGTGCTGGTGGCCTCCAGCAGGTCCTGGTAGGCCTTTTGATACGCAGGCCATTGCTTGCGCACTTCCAGGTCGCCCAGGCTGAACTTCCAGTGCTTGTCCGGGTCGTCGATGCGGTCCTGCAGGCGCTGGCGCTGTTCATCGAAGCCGATGTGCAGCATGAACTTCAGGATGACGGTGCCGGTCTCGGCCAGCAGGCGCTCGAAGTCGTTGATGTGTGCGTAGCGCTGCTGTGTTTGCGCCTTGTCGATCCAGCCATTGACCACGGGCACCAGCACGTCCTCGTAGTGACTGCGGTTGAAGACCACGATCTCGCCGTTGCCCGGCATGGCCTGGTGGATGCGCCAGAGGTAGTCGTGCGCGCGTTCGGGTTCGGTGGGCGCCTTCCAGCCCACGGTGCGCACACCCAGCGGGCTGGTGCGGCCGAACACGCCGCGCACGGTGCCGTCCTTGCCCGCGGTGTCGGTGCCCTGCAGCACCACCAGGAGCTTGTATCGGCCATCGGGGTGGAACACGTTCTGCAGGGCGTCGATCTCGCCGGCGAGACGTTCCACCGCCTCCTTGTCGGCGGCCTTGTCGCCGCCGGAGAACGGCTTGTCGCCCGGGTCCAGCGCACCGAGCGACACCTTCGGGTTGGCCGCATCGGGGTCGATCTGCCAGTCGCGCCAGCGGGCGCCCTTGGGCGCGCGCAGCACCGACGCGTCGAAGGGCAGGCGGGCTTCGCGGGAGTTGGGCATGGCGGGGCTTGGTGGAAGGCGCGACGGATACCCTAACCGGGCACCGCTGAATTGACGTTAACGTAAACGTCAATGGTAGCGGCAAACCATGAAAAAGGGGCGCCGAAGCGCCCCCGTGCGGGATGAGCGGTGATCAGTTGTAGAGCACCGAAGGCAGCCACAGGCCGATCCCGGGGAAGAGGTACAGCAGCACGATGGCGATGATCTGGATGCCCATGAAAGGAATCATGCCGGCGAAGATCTGATTCAGCGTCACGTGCTTCGGCGCCACGCCCTTCAGGTAGAACGCGCTCATGGCCACGGGCGGGCTCAGGAAGGCGGTCTGCAGGTTCAGCGCCACCAGCAGGCCGAAGAACAGCGGGTCGACGCCGAAGTTGTCCAGCAGCGGGATGAAGATCGGCATGAAGATCACGATGATCTCGGTCCACTCCAGCGGCCAGCCCAGGATGAAGATGATGATCTGCGACAGGATCAGGAACTCCGTCTTGGACAGGTTCATGCCCAGCACCCACTGCTCCACCAGTTCCTGGCCGCCCAGCAGCGCGAACGCGGCCGAGAAGATGGCCGAGCCCACGAACAGCCAGCACACCATGGCGCTGGTCTTGGCGGTGAGGAACACGCTGTCCTTGACGACGGAGAAAGTGAGTTGCCGGTAGGCCGCGGCCAGCAGGAAGCCGCCGAAGGCGCCCACGGCCGCCGCCTCGGTGGGCGTGGCCAGGCCGAACACGATGGAGCCGAGAACCGCCAGGATGAGCACCATCAGCGGGAAGAAGCTGGAGAGCAGCATCTTGAAGATCTCGACCCGGGCGTAGCTGAACAGCGCGTAGAACACCGCGAGCGCGAGGGCGCCCACGGCCACGCCGATCCAGTAGCCGGCACCCGCGCCGCCCGGCGCCGTGTCGGCATCCGATGCGCCATCGCCCGGGCTGGCGGGCGAGCCCGATGGCTCGGCGAGGCCATTCGCGGGTTCGGGTTCGGCTTCGCCCAGGGCCTCGGGCTGGTCCCCGGACGGCGGTTCGGCCAGGCCCGCCTCGCCCTCGTCGCCGGGGGGCTCGCTCAGGCCGCTGTCGGGTTCGGCCAAGCCTTGCCCCTCACCCCCTGGAGGCTCGGCCAGACCTGTACCGGCGTCCTGCGAAGGGCCGCCCAGGCCCAGCGGCACCAATCCGGCCGGCACGTCGGCCGCCACCGGCTTGGCGCTGGGGTAGCTGAGCACCGCGACGGCCACGAACAGCGCGGCCGGCAGCAGCACCACGCCGAGCTGGCGCAGCAGGTAGCCGGTAGAGACGCCCTGGTTGTTGCGCCCCTTGAGCGCCGACAGCAGGCCGAGCAGTGCCGATTTGCCGGCGGTGGCGCCGATCTTCAGCAGCGGTTCGGGCAGCGGTACCTGCCGTTGCTCGGCCGACAGGGGCGGTGCCCAGGCCGGCTTGAGCTTGGCCAGGATGATCACGTACACGATGTACAGGCCAGCCAGCATCAGGCCGGGGAAGAAGGCGCCCGCGTACAGCTTCACCACGGAGACGCCGGCGGTGGCGCCGTAGACGATCAGCAGCACCGAGGGCGGGATCAGGATGCCCAAGCAGCCACCCGCGGTGATGGAGCCCGCGGCCAGGCGCGTGTCGTAGCCGCCCTTGAGCATCTGCGGCAGTGCCAGCAGGCCCATGAGCGTGACCACCGCGCCGACGATACCGGTGGCCGTGGCGAACACCGCGCACGTGACCAGCGTGGCCACCGCCAGCGAACCCGGCACCCGCGCGAGCGACAGGTGCAGGCTGCGGAACAGCTTTTCGATCAGGTTCGCGCGCTCGACCAGGTAGCCCATGAACACGAACAGCGGGATCGCGATCAGCACGTCGCTGGCCATCACCGAGAACGCGCGCTGCACCATCAGGTCCAGCGTCTGCGTGATCGCTCCGCGCGCGGTCTGGTCGCCCGAGTGGTAGGCGAAGAAGGTGAAGATCATCCCCATGCCCATCAGCGTGAAGGCGGTAGGGAAGCCCAGCATGATGGCCACCACCACCAGCGAGAGCATGAGCAGGCCGTAGTGGCCATTGGTCATCGTGTCGACGCTGAGCACCATGCCGACCACGCCGGCCACGATGATCCCCATCAGGATGAAGCCGAACCAGAGTTCCTTGCGGATCGTCATCACTGGCCGCCTTTCTGTTGGGGGGTCAGGCTCTTGTCCAGCGCTTCGATGTCGGCGTCTTTCACGTGCACCATTTCCTTGAGTTTGTCGACGTCGACTTCCTCCACGTCTTCTTCCTTGCTGGGCCAGGCGCCCGTGCGGATGCAGATCACGCAGCGGATGATTTCCGCGATGCCCTGCAGCAGCAGGAAGGCACCGGCGATGGGCACGAAGAACTTGAACGGGTAGACCGGCAGCGGGTCGGCGTTGAAGGTCTGCTCGCGGATCGCGAGCGATTCGTTGGCGAAGGTCCAGCCCGCCCAGGTGAGCGCCACGATGCCGGGCAGGAAGAACAGGACGTAGAGCGTCAGGTCGATGGTGGCTTGCGTGCGCGGCCGGAAGAAGCCGTACAACACGTCGCCGCGCACGTGACCGTTCTTGGCCAGGGTGTAGGCGCCTGCCGTCATGAAGAGCACGCCGTACAGCATGATCTGGGCGTCGAGCACCCAGGCGTGCGGGTCGTTGAGCACGTAGCGGGAGAAGACCTCCCAACTGATCAGCAGGGTCAGGGCCACGACCGACCAGGCGCAGGCCTTGCCGAACCAGGTCGATATCGCGTCGACCGTCAAGAGTAGCTTTTGCATGAGGATTTCCGGGAAACAGAAAGGGCGCCCACAAGGGCGCCCTTTCCTGGGCTGTCAGTCGGTGATCAGCTCTTCTTCGCGCCGCGGCCGAAGTAGTGGTTGTAGGCCATCTTGAAGTCGACGGTGTAGTCGTTCTGCCACTGGCCGGCGCGCGCGGCGAAGGCCTTCTGCGAGTCGAGCACCTTCTTGAACAGCGGGTTCTCGCCCGCCTTCTTGGCGATGGTCGTGTCCCAGGCCGCGAGCTGCGCGCGCAGCACCGGATCGGGCGTCTTGTAGAACTTGACGCCGGCCTTCTTGAGCTCGATGTAGTCTTCGCTGTTGCGGTGGATGGCTTTCCAGCTCATGTCGGCACTGGCGGCCTGCACGGCGTAGTCGATGATGGCCTTGAGTTCCGCGTTGAGGCCCTTGTACTTCGCGCCGTTGAACAGGATCTCGAACTGCTCGCCGCTCTGGTGGAAGCTCTGCAGCATGCAGTTCTTGGCCACGTCGGCGAAGCCCAGCACGCGGTCGGACGAGGCGTTGTTGAACTCGGCCGCGTCGATCAGGCCACGGTCCAGCGCCGGCACGATCTCGCCGCCAGGCAGCGGGTTGACCGCGGTGCCCATGGCGGTGAACACGTCCACCGCCAGCCCCACGGTGCGGAACTTCAGGCCCTTCATGTCCTCGACCTTGGCCACCGGCTTCTTGAACCAGCCCAGCGGCTGGCAGGGCATCGGGCCGTACAGGAAGGACTGCACGTCCATGTTCAGCGACTTGTAGATCTCGTCGACGAGGTCCTTGCCGCCGCCGTAGTAGTGCCAGGCCAGCACCATGTTCGGGTCCATGCCGAAAGCCGGACCCGAGCCCCACAGCGCCAGGGCCGAGTTCTTGCCGTAGTGATAAGCGATCACGCCGTGACCGCCGTCGAGCGTGCCCTTGGCCACGGCCTCAAGCAGTTGGAAGGCCGGCACCACGGCGCCCGCGGGCAGCACCTCGATCTTGAGCTTGCCGCCGGCCATGTCGTTGACCTTCTTGGCGAAGTCGTTCGCGTACTCGTGGAAGATGTCCTTGGCGGGCCAGGTGGACTGGAAGCGAAGCGTGGTGGTCTGCGCAGTGGCGACCATGGGCACAGCCATGGCACCAGTGGCGACGGCAGCACCCTTGAGCACGCCGCGGCGGGACGTGACGGATTTCTTCTCGGACATCGGTTGTCTCCAGTGAGGGTCAGGTGGAGCGGGGATCATCCTTCCGCGAGCATGCTTACCAAGACAGGGTTTTCACCGAGCGGTGAGGACGCTGTCAGCCTCTTGTCCGCCTTCTCCACACGAGGAGAACCAGGGTTGTGGGCGCATGAATTTTTTTGAAAGCGACGCTGAAATTCTTCAGGCTTTCATCATGCGAAGTGGAGGGGCAGCCGCAACCAAACATGGCTAGCGGGGGCAGTCGAACCGATGCCCCGATCTGGTGCTGTTGCAATGCAGCAGGCCCAGCGCGGCGTCCGGGGGCAGTAACGAGACGGAAAACCAGCCACAAAGTGTTGCTGAAAAGGGGCGCTCATCCGACCACTGGTCGGTTTTGCAGCCTCAAATATGAGTCGAAAGCGTCATACCCCCTGTCAATCCTGACAGGGTTTGTGCGATCCGTCACACATTCCTTTTTTCAATGGAGCCCTCGGGCCTTTTAAAGGCTTTCTAAAGGAACTCCATGACTACGTTGGGAATGCTCGAACTTGCGGCGCCGAAGGACCCGCCGCTCAACCCCGCCCTGCGCGCCCGCATCCAGCGCGACTTCGCGCCGCGATGGGAAGGGCACTGGGGAGGCAAGTTCGTGTTGCACGGCAGCCAACCCGGTCCCAATGCGGTGCGCCTGGACGGCAACGACTACCTGAGCGTGACTGGCCATCCCGACATCGTCTCGGCCCAGGTGGCGGCCCTCACCCGCAACACCGAGTTCGTGGTGCAGTCGGGTGTGTTCCTGCTGGCGCAGCACCCCTCGCGCGCGTTCGAGCTGGAAATGGCCAACTGGGTCGGAAAGGAAGACGCGCTCGTCTGCCAGTCGGGCTACTCCGCCAACGTGGGCCTGCTGCAGGCCATCGCCAACGCCGACACCCCGGTCTACATCGACACCATGGCCCACACTTCGCTGTGGGAGGGAGCGCACGCCGCGCGCGCGCCGGCGTCGCCGTTCCGCCACAACGACCCCGACCACCTGGACCGCGTGCTGGCCAAGAAGGGCCCGGGCGTGGTGGTGGTGGACTCGGTCTACAGCACCACGGGCGCCCTGTGCCCGCTGCGCGAGATGGTCGAGGTGGTTGAAAAGCACGGCGCCATGATCCTGGTGGACGAATCCCACTCGCTGGGCACGCACGGCCCGCGCGGCGCCGGCCTGTGCGCCGAGCTGGGCCTCACCGACCGGGTGCACTTCATCACCGCCAGCCTGGCCAAGGCCATGGCCGGGCGCGCCGGCTTCTTCACCATGCCGGCCAGCATGCGCTACTACGTGCTGAGCTCGAGCTTCCCCAACATCTTCAGCTCCTGCCTGCTGCCGCACGAGGTGGCCGGCCTGCGCGCCACCGTGGGCGTGTTGCAGCGCGCCGACGCCCAGCGCGAGCGGCTGATGGCCATCACGAGGCGCCTGCGCGCGAGCATCAGCGACATGGGCTACCCCATTCACCAGGGCACCGAGCAGATCATTGCCCTTGAGGCGGGTACCGAGCCCGAGACCATGCGCCTGCGTGACGAACTGGAGGCGCGCGGTGTGTTCGGCGCGATCTTCTGCGCGCCAGCGACCAGCCGCAACCGCGCCATGGTGCGCCTGACGCTGAGTGCCGCGCTCACCGAGGCCGAGATCGAGCACATCGAGGCCGTGCTGCGCGAGGTGGCGCCCATCGTGCAGCCGTGGGAGTGGCCGATAGCGCGCCGCGCCCGCGCGGGCGCGGCCGACTGAACACGCCCGCGATCCGCCGCCGGGCCGCCCCAAGGCGGATCAACCCCCTCGGGGGGGCAGCGACCCGCGCAGCGGCGGAGCGTGGGGGGGCCTAGCTGTCCTGCACCATCCGGTGGTTCTCGGACTGCAGGAAGTTGCGGTAGGGATAGATCGGTTGGGGCAGCTCAGCGGGCTCGAGCTGGAACGGCGCGGCCATGAGAAGGCCATCTTCACCGATGGCGATGGCCGGGGCCGTGCGCACCCTGCCGGACAGGCCCAGGTGCTGGTGCAACTCCACGGCGGCCAGCCGCTGGCCGGATCGGATGGATTGCACCACGTCCATGCCCAGCGCGGCCGAGGCCGCAAGGTCGGCCAGGTCCGGCAGGCTGGAAGTGGGCTCCAGTTGCAACCAGTGAACCTGGCCGGCCATGTCCAGGCCCACCAGGCCGAAGGGCTCGCCGATGACCACGTACTCCACCCAGTGGTGGTGCGTGTAGTCCCGCAGCCACTGCGCCACCGACGGGATCTGCAGCAGCGAGAGCTGATTGGGCCGCAGCACGCCGCGCCACAGGGTGTTCAGCCGCGGGTGCGGCGCCTGGGCCAGGCGCCGCAGCACGCCCAGCAGGTGACGAGTGATGTCGGTGGCCTGCTTGGGCACGAACTGGTCGATCAGGCCGTTGTTGAAGGCCTGGATAGCGATCTGTTCGTCGGCCTGGCCGGTCAGCAGCACGCGCGCGCCCGGCCAGTCGAGCAAGGTGTTGAGGACAGTGAGCCCGTCGGTGCCGGGCATGGCGTAGTCGACCACGCAGACCTGGGCCAGGTGGTAGCGCTCGGGGCGGCTGGCCCAGTAGCGCAGCACCTGCGGAATGAGGGCCTGGCCCTGGCGCCAGCGGTCGATCATCTGCAGTTGCAGCGCGGCGTCGGCCTCCCAGTGGGCCGGCTCGGACTGCATGCGCGCCAGAAAGCCCGCTGGCCGGGAGTAGAGCTCCACCTGCGTCTGGGCGGGCACCACCATGCCCAGCATGTCGAGGTAGTCCGGGTCGTCGTCCAGGAACAGAACGCCCCCTGGCCGCTGGAAGAGGGAAAGTGTCAGAGCCATTGGGATTGCGCGGTGGCGGCGGGCCGCACGGGCGCCGTGGTGGTCAAGGGCAGATCGATCATGAAGACAGCGCCCAGCCCGGGTTCGGAGTGCACGCTGATGCGGCCGTGCGCCCCCTCGACCACGTTCTTGCAGAACGTGAGGCCCAGTCCGTTGCCGGCGCCGGCTTGCGAGGAGTAGAAGGGTTCGAAGATGCGGTTCTGCAGTTCGTGCGAGATGCCGACGCCGTCGTCGGACACCGCGATACGACCCTTGCCGTGGTGGATCCCCACGTCGACCCGCAGGTCGCCGGGCTGCGGCGCGTGACTGGCCGCGGCCAGGGCGTGCAGGGCATTCTTGAGCAGGTTGATGACGACCTGGGCGAACAGCGAGCGCGAGCCCATGAAGCAGAAGTCCTGCTGCACCTGCACGCGCACGCAGTCGCGTTCGCGCGAGCTGCGGTAGGGGTAGCTGGCCACCACCTCCTGCACCAGTTCGGCCGCCTGGATGGCGCTGTGTTCGCGCGGCAGGCGCAGCAACTGGGCGTTAGAGATCTGGGTGTCGATCTGGCGGTTCATGCTGCGCACGAGATTCTGCAAGCGCGTGGCCAGTTCCTCGAACTTCTTGCGCTTGGCATCGCTCACGTCGTGCTGCGACAGGTTGCGCAGCACGTCGCCCATGAGATTCACCGTGGCCAGCGGTGTGCGCAGCTCGTGCGCCATCACGCCCATGGTGGACAACGTATTGAGCAGCCGCGCGCGGCGCAGGTTGGCGCTGGAGATGCCCAGCATGAGGCCCATGGTCCAGGCGAAGGCGATGACCACGACGTTGGCCAGGGGTTGGTCGGGTCCGACCGGCGTGGCGCCCATCAGGTGCGAGGTGTACAGGCCCGCCGCGCCGCCCGTGAGCAGTCCCAGCGTGGCCAGGCGCCAGTCGGTGGCGTGGTAGTAGATGAGGACCATGGCCGCCACGCTACCCAGCCAGGCCTGGTTGCCGCCGTTCATGGCGTACATCCAGCTGAAGAACCAGGGCAACTGGATCCAGGTGGCCAGGCTGAACAGGCGCCCGCTCATGGCCGAGGTCGGGTCGCGGCGCAGGCCGGGCATCAGGTAGATGAGCGCCAGGAAGGCCATGATGAGGCGGGCGGCCAGGTTCTCGTACGGCTGGGGCACGGCATGCGCCCAGATCCAGTAGATCAGCAGGTGCCCGCTGAACGTGAAGAAGCCGATCCACACCAGCCGGCGGGGCGATGGGTGCAAAATGGGCTCCAGCGGCGTGTGCACGACTTCGTCGAGCAGCCACTGCCGCCACCTTGCCCACCCGCTTTTCCACTGCAACCGGTTCAGCCGCAATATGCTCTCCTGTCCTGACTGGACGCTCACGGATGCCATGCACGACGCCCGAGTTGCGCGCATTCTGCAACCTTGTGAGCCCAGGCGCCCATGACACTCCCTGTCAACTTTGACAGTGTCGGCGTCGACAGCATCCTGGCCGACTGGCTCATGGCGCTGCGTGAGCAGGGTGTCGAGGTCGTTCTGGTGCTCGGGCCCGACCCCCTGGGGCCCAGTGAGCGCCGTGAGTTGCTGGCCGTTCACCCGCCGCGCATGCTGGCTCCCGCCGAGGCGCTGGCCGCCAGCACGGACTTCGGTGCGAGTTGGCGGGAAAGCGACGCGCCCCTTGTTGCCTGGCAGGATATCTCCAAGTCGGCCGCGGAACATGCCAGCCGCTGGCGCCGGTTGTTTCTGGCCCACGGTCAGCAGAGCCTGGTGCGGGTGGCCTTCCCCTTGCCAGCCGGCCGGGCCTTCGAGTGCTTCATGTTCAGCCCGCGCGCCTACGACAGCCGGCTGGAGGCCGCCACGCTGGCCTGGTCGGTGTTCAACGTCTGGCCCATGCTCAAGCGCGCCCTGGCCGAGCAGCGCGTCAGCCTGAGCCCGCGCGAGCTCGAAAGCCTGAACCTCGCCTTCGAAGGCCTGACGGCGCGAGAGACCGCGCTGCGCATGGACTGCTCTGAGCGCACGGTGAACTACCACCTGGCCAATGCCATGGCCAAGCTGCAGACGGACAACAAGCTGGGTGCGGTGCAGCGGGCCTGCTGGTTGGGCTTGATCTGATCCAGCCCCGCCGCGCTGCGGGCGGGTCAAGCCGTTGTCATAATCGCGCCCCATGGCCTTTCTCGCCCTGGATGTCGGCAACACGCGCTTGAAGTGGGCGCTGTACGACGAGCCGCGCGTCGGCGCCCGGCTCATCACGCACGGTGCGCAGTTCCTCGAGAACATCGAAACCCTGGACGAGGGCGATTGGAGCCGCTTGCCAGCCCCGCGCTGGGTGCTGGGCTGCATCGTGGCCGGCGACGCGGTCAAGCGCCGCGTCGAGGAACAACTGGAAATGTGGGACGTGACGCCCCAGTGGGTGGTGTCGGGCAACGCCGAGGCCGGCGTGGTCAATGGCTACGATCACCCCGCGCGGCTCGGCTCCGACCGCTGGGTGGCCATGATCGGCGCCCGCCAGCGTTTGCTGGCGCACGGCCGGCCGCGGCCCTGTGTGGTGGTCATGGTGGGCACGGCTGTCACGGTCGAAGCCATCGACACCGAGGGCAAGTTCCTCGGCGGCCTCATTCTGCCGGGGCACGGCATCATGCTGCGCGCGCTCGAATCGGGCACCGCTGGCCTGCACGTGCCCACCGGCGAGGTGCGCGACTTTCCCACCAACACCAGCGACGCGCTCACCAGCGGCGGCACTTTCGCCATCGCGGGCGCGGTGCAACGCATGGTGGAGAACCTGCGCCAGCATTGCGGTGAAGCGCCCGAGGTCTTCATGACCGGCGGGGCGGGTTGGAAGATGGCGCCGTCCATGTCCACCGAGGTCGAGCTGGTGGAAAGCCTGATCTTCGACGGCCTGCTGCACATCGCGAACAAGCGCCTGGCGGTGGCCTGAGCCCTAATCGGGCTCAGGACCCCAGGGCAGCATCAGGGTCAGGGCCAGCAACTGCTCGAAGGCTGGGGTGAAGCCGTCGATGATGGCCTGCGGGTCGGGGCACAGCGCGGTGTCGGCGATCACGCCGAACTGCACGCCGCCGCCGTAGCTCAGCACCGACACGCCCAGGCCCACCGTACCCGACTGGGGCACCCAGAACATGGTTTGCTCCAGCGTGCTGCCGCAGAAGCGGAGCTTCTTCCCCGGGCCCGGCACGTTGGTCATCACGGCCGTGGTCTTTCGGCCGAAGAGGTTGAGCAGGGCGTCCTGCGCGGGCTTGATCAGCAGTCCGGCCACCGACAGCAAGGCAAACGTGAGCAGTGGCTGCAGACTGCCCTTGAGCCCGCGCATGCGCGCGCGCACCGCATACAGCCGCTCGAGCGGGTTCGTCAGGCCGATGGGCAGCAACAGCGGAACCAGCCCGAAGCGGTTGCCGAGTTTCCAGGCGTCTTCCATCGGACGCAGGTTGATGGGCACCATGGCGCGGATTTCCTGGCCTGTGGTGTCGTCGCCGTGGCCGCGCAAGTACTGGCCGATGGCGCCGGCCACGCAGGACAGCAGCACGTCGTTGACCGAGGCGTCGAAGGCGCGGCCGATGGCCTTGACCGCGTCCAGCGGGATCGGCTCGCACCAGGCCACGCGCTTCACGGCGCCAGGTGTGCCCTTGAGCCGCGTGGGCGAGTCGTCGGGCATGAGCGCCAGCGCGGCAGCGTCGCTGGCGAGCTGTGCGCCGACGTGGGCCAGCTCCACCGCCTGGTCCACCGTGCCGGCCAGGGTCTGCTGCGGCGTGGCCATGAGCGAGAACGACTTCGCTGCGCCACCGCCGGCCACCTCCAGCGCGCGCGCGGTGATATCACCCAGCGGGCGGATGAGCGTGTCGGCCAGCCAGTCCTCGGCGCCGTTGGCCGGGGCCTTGGCGCGCCGGGCGCGCGGCGCCGGGGCCGCGCCGCCGTCCACCAGGCTCATCATGACGCTGATGAGGGCGATACCGTCGGCGATGCAGTGGTGGATGCGCGCAATCAACGCCGAGCCGCCGGCATAGCCTTCGATCAGCTCGAACTGCCACAGCGGGTGGCGGTGATCCAGTGGCTGCACGGCGAGCTGGCCCACCCGGGCCTGCAGCGCTTCGCGCTCGCCTTGCCCGCGCCGGCGGCTCAGGCGGTGCGTGGTGACGTGGCGTGCGAGGTCGAAGTCGGCGTCGTCGATCCAGGCCGCGCCGGCCGCGTCCTCGCGCGCGATCTGCCGGAAGCGCCGGTAGGGCAGCAGGCGCTCGCTCACGCGTTGCGCCAGGGCCTCGCGCGCCAGGCCGGGCTGCAGCACCCACACGCCCACGATCATCATGAGGTTGGCCGGCGAATCCATGCGCAGCCAGGCGGTGTCGACCTTGCTCATGCGCTCGCCCTGAAGCCCGAGCGTGCTGCTCAGGGCCTGCGTGACGGCCGCGACGCGGTGGTCCATGGTGTCTCCTCGGGTGGGATCTCTATTGTGGGCAGGCCACGCTCCGTAAGATACCGGGAGAAACCGCCATCCCCGCGGTGCCTATCCTCAGGAGACCCCATGTCCGACCTCAAAGCCCGTTTCGAGACCGCCGTCGCCAATTCCAAGAAGCTCAGCGAGCGCCCCGACAACGCCACGCTGCTCAAGATCTACGGCCTGTACAAGCAGGCCACTGCGGGCGACAACACCGAGAAGAAGCCCGGTTTCAGCGACATGGTGGGCCGCGCCAAGTGGGACGCCTGGAACGGGTTCAAAGGCGCGTCATCGGACGACGCGATGCAGCAATACATCGACCTGATCGACAGCCTGAGCTGAACGCTCAGGCGGTTTTCTTTTTTGTGGCCGCCTTCTTCGCGGCGGGCTTCTTCGCCGCCAGCAGCGTGTCCAGGTTCTTCACGATCTCGGCCTCGATGCGGTCCTTGAACGCGCCGAGCAGGAAGCCCAGCTTGGCGTCGAGCACGAAGCGGTCGCTCTCGACCCGCAGGCAGCCGCTGACGCCGGAGCGGGTGAACTGCACGGCGTCCTCGCGGGCGCCTTCTTCGTAGGTGCAGCTCATGTCGAACTCTTCCTCGGCCTGCTCGGCCCATTTCCAGGCGAGCTTGCGCGCGGCCGGCAGGCCCAGGGCGTGTTCGCGTTCGATGTGGATGTCGGCCATGGGGCGGTGTCTCCGGGTGGTCAGCGGGTGATCGTCAGTGCCTGCAGGCGCTGGTGCCGTTCTTCCCTGGGCAGGGCGGCCAGGGTGCGCACCGCATCATAAAAGCGCGCGAAATCGCGGCCCTCGCGCTCGAACAGGGCCTCGAAGCCGGGCACGAGCTGGTCGTAGGCACCTTGCGCGCCCAGCAGGGCGTTGTTGGCGCGCGCCACCCAGGGGTCGTAGGCCGCGAAGCCGCCCCAGAAGGCCTTGAGCGTTTCGTATTCGCGCCGGAAGTCGGCCATCACCTGCGCCTTGCGCACCAGCTTGGCGGCGTCGTCCAGCGTGGCGTCGCCGTAGACGGCCTGCAAGCGCGCCCGCACCGACGCCGTGAGCGCGCGAAAGGCGCGGCGGCGCTGGTCGAAGGCCTCGTACTCCGCGCGCGCCGCGGGTGTGGACGCCTGCGCGAACCAGCGTTGCACACCGATGCGCTCGACCGCCGTGGCGAAGGACTCGTTGAAACTGGTGTCGTCCTTCGCGTAGAGCACCTGGTGCGCGAGCTCGTGGAACAGCAGGCGCGCGAGCTCGCCCTCGGGGTAGCGGATGAAGGTGTTGAGCAGCGGGTCGCCGCCGGCCCAGTTCATCCACCCCAGCGTGGAGTAGGCGGGCACGGGGTAGACGCCCACCTCCAGCCCCTCGCCCAGGCTGGCGGCGAAGGCGCGGGCGTCGTCCTCGCGGTAGTAGCCGCGGTAGCCCACGCAGCCGGCCACCGGGAAGCACCAGGTCTGCAGGGTGAGCGAGAGCGGTGGTGCGGCCACCACGTTGTAGACGGCGGCATTGCGCTCCAGGTCGGCGTAGCGGTGGTAGCTTGCGTTGTCGGGCAGGCCCAGTTCGCTCACCGCGAAGGCGCGCAGCCGGCGCGCCAACTCGAGCCGCTGGCGCAGCGCCGCCGGCGTGCCCTCGTCGGCCAACCAGTCGTCCACGGGGCGCGCGCGCCACATCAGGTCGACGTGGCCGGTGACCGATTGCCAGTAGTAGCCCGCGCCCTGCGTGCGCGCGCATCCGGTGGCCAGCGCCGTCGCCGCCAGCAGCAGCGCCAGGCCGACCGCGCGCATCAGTGGCGGGCCTCCAGCGGTGCCACCTGCACGTGGCAGTCGTAGAAGGTGGGCGCGCGGCCCAGGTCGGTCAGGCGCTGGCTGGTCACTTCGTTGACGTTGGTGCCGAAGGGGCCGAGCTTGCGCCACCAGATGCCCAGGCCGTTGACCACGCCCGGGCGGGCGCGCGTGGACACCTCGGCCACGCAGCGGTATTCGCCGCGCTGGTTGAACACGCGCACCATCTGCCCGCTGGCGATTCCGCGCGGCGCGGCGTCGTCGGCGTGGATCTCCAGCCGCGGCTGGCCCTCGATGTCGCGCAGGCTGGTGACGTTGACGAAGCTGCTGTTGAGGAAGTTGCGCGCAGGCGGCGAGATCATCGCCAGCGGGTAATCGGGGTGCGTGCCACCGGGCTCGGCGTTGGGTACGTGGTCGGGCAGCGGGTCCAGGCCCATGGCGGCCAGGCGGTCGCTGTGGAATTCGCAGCGGCCCGAGGGCGTGGGAAAACCGCCGTCGGCGAAGGGCGCTTCGGGCACCGGCACCGTGACCCAGCCCACGTCGAGCAGTTGCTGGAAATCGATGCGGTCGCCGAAGGCCGTGCGGCACAGCGTGAGGTCGTCCTCGGCGAAGCAGGGCTCGTCGAAGCCCAGGCGCGTGGCCAGGGCGCGGAACACATCGGTGTTGCTGCGCGCCTGGCCCTGCGGGGCGATGGCGGGGCGGTTGAGCAGCACGTCGGTGTGGCCGTAGGCGGTGTGGATGTCCCAGTGCTCGTGCTGGGTGGTGGCCGGCAGCACGTAATCGGCGTAGTCGGCGGTGTCGGTCTGGAAGTGCTCCAGCACCACGGTGAAGAGGTCCTCTCGCGCGAAACCCTTCACCACCTGGCTGGAGTCGGGCGCGATCGCCACCGGGTTGCTGTTGTAGACGATCAGCGCCTCCACCTTCGGCCCGAAGTCCGGCGAGGCCTCGCGCAGCAGGTCGTCGCCGATCGTGGTCATGTTGATGGTGCGCGGCGCACGGCCGGCCAGCAGGTCGGGGCGCTGTAGCTCCGCCTTGCGCACCGGGAACTGGCCCGAGCTGGACAGCAGCACGCCGCCCGCGCGGTGCCGCCAGGCGCCCACCAGTGCCGGCAGGCAGGCCACGGCACGCGCCGCGTTGCCGCCGCCGCGCACGCGCTGCATGCCGTAGTTCAGGCGGATCGCGGCTGGTTTCGTGGTGCCGTAGGCGCGCGCGAGGTCAACGATCTGCTGCTCGGGAATGCCGCAAACCTCGGCCGCACGCGCGGGCGGCCATCGCAGGGCGCGCTCGCGCAGGCCGTCCCACCCCAGGGTGTGGCGTTCGATGTAGTCGTGGTCCAGCCAGTCGTGCGCGATGAGTTCGTGCATCAGCGCCAGCGCCAGCGCCGCGTCGGTGCCGGGGCGGATCGCCAGGTGGTCGTGACACTTCTCGGCGGTCTCGCTGCGGCGCGGGTCGATGCAGACCAGGCGCGCGCCGTCGCGCTTGGCCTGCTGGGCCAGTTTCCAGAAGTGCAGGTTGCTGGCGATGCTGTTGCTGCCCCAGATGAGGATCAGCTTCGCCTCGGCGAAGTGCTCCACCTTCATGCCCACCTTGCCGCCCAGGGTCTGCGTCAAGCCCTCGCTGCCGGCGGAGGCGCAGATGGTGCGGTCCAGGAAGGACGCGCCCAGGCGGTGAAAGAAGCGCGCGGCCATGCCCTCGCCCTGCACCAGGCCCATGGTGCCGGCGTAGCTGTAGGGCAGGATGGCCTGCGGGTCGCGCGCGGCAATGGCCTTCAGGCGGGCGGCGATGTCGTCCAGCGCCTCGTCCCAAGACACGGGCTCGAACTGCCCACTGCCCTTGGGGCCGGTGCGGCGCAGGGGCTGCAGCAGGCGATCGGGGTGGTGGGTGCGCTCGGCGTAGCGCGAGACCTTGGTGCACAGCACGCCATCGGTGTGGCGGTGCGCGGGGTTGCCCTGAACCCGCACGGCGCGGCCGTTGTCCACGGTGGTGAGCAGGGCGCAGGTGTCTGGGCAGTCGTGGGGACAGGCGCCGCGAACAACAGGTGATGCTTCGGTCATGACGGGGTCTGGTGTGGCGGGGAGATCATAGGCCGCCGCGCTGGCCCCGCTCCGGGCGCCGCTTGGCGGATGCGCCAGCCCGCATATGAACTGCTGTTTATACCCTTGCGGGGTATCAGAGCCCGGTCCACCCACGAGGAAACCGCCATGAGACGTCGCCAACTTCTGACCGCCACCGGATCCGCGGCCGTTCTGCCCGCCCTGAGCCTGCTGCCACTGCGGGCCGATGCCCAGGCCGGCCTGACCGACAGTGCCATCGTGCTTGGCCAGTCGGCCCCGTTCAGCGGGGCGGCAGAGCAATTGGGCCTGCAGTTCCACCTGGGTGCCCAGCTGTTCTTCGAGCAACTCAACGCCAAAGGTGGTGTGCACGGCCGGCGCATCGAACTCAAGCGCCTGGACGACGGCTACGAGCCCGACCGCTGCGTGGCCAATACGAAGCAGTTCGTCGGCGAGGGCGTGTTCGCCCTGTTCGGCTACATCGGCACCCCCACCAGCGTGGTGGCCCTGCCACTGGCCACCGAGGCCAAGGTCCCGTTCTTCGCGCCCTTCACCGGCGCCGAAGCCTTGCGCACGCCCTTCAACCGCTACGCCATCCACGTGCGCGCGTCGTACTTCGACGAGACCGCCGCCATCGTGCGCCAGCTCACGCAGGTGGGCATCAAGCGCATCTCGGTCTTCTACCAGAACGACGCCTACGGCAAGGCCGGCCTGGAGGGCGTCTCGCGCGCGCTCAAGGCGCTCAACATGGAGCCGGCCTCCACCGGCACCGTGGAGCGCAACACGGTGGACGTGGCCGAGTCCATCAAGTCCATCATGGCCGGCCGGCCCGAGGCCATCGTGCAGATCAGCGCCTACAAGTCCTGCGCGGCCTTCATTCGCGAGGCGCGCAAGGCAGGCTTCGCCGGCAACCTCTACAACGTGTCTTTCGTGGGCACGCAGGCGCTGCTAGACGAACTCGGCAAGGACGCGCGCGGCGTGGCCGTGAGCCAGGTCATGCCCTTTCCGTACAGCCCGGTGTCGTCGATTTCCGGCGAGTACCTGGCCGCCGTGCGCGCCAAGCAGGGCCGCGCGCCCAACTACTCGGGCATCGAAGGCTACGTGGCCGCCAAGGTGTTCACCGAGGCGCTCAACCGCGCGGGCCGTGGCGTCACTCGCGAGGGCTTCATCACCGCCATCCAGGGCCTGCGCGGCCTGGACCTGGGCGGCTTCCCGGTCGATTTCGGCCCGAACAAGCACACCGGCTCCAAGTTCGTCGAACTCACCCTGCTGACCGAGGACGGGCGCATCCGCCGCTGAAGGGCCCCCGGGCCTTGCCCGACGGCCGCATGGGGCTGTCGCGCCCGGCGCGTGCGGTGGCGCTTGCTACCGCTACCATGCCCGGTTTCGGAGACCGGTCATGAAACTCATCGATTCCATCGTCACCCAGGCCGCCGGCATCGCGGCCGTGCGGCGCGAGATCCACGCGCACCCCGAACTCTGCTTCGAAGAGGTGCGCACCGCCGACCTGGTGGCTGCCAAGCTCACCGAATGGGGCATCCCCGTTCGGCGCGGCATGGGCACCACCGGCGTGGTCGGCATCGTGCACGGGCGTGATGGCGGCGCCTGTGGCCGCGCCATCGGCCTGCGCGCCGACATGGACGCCCTGCCCATGCAGGAACACAACCACTTCGCCCACGCCAGCCAGCATGCCGGCAAGATGCACGCCTGTGGCCACGACGGCCACACCGCCATGCTGCTGGCTGCGGCCCAGCACTTCGCCAAGCACCGCAACTTCGACGGCACCGTCTACCTCATCTTCCAGCCAGCCGAGGAGGGCGGCGGCGGCGCGCGCGAGATGATCAAGGACGGCCTGTTCACCGAATTCCCCGTCGAGGCGGTGTTCGGCATGCACAACTGGCCCGGCCTGCCCGCCGGCAACTTCGCGGCCAGCACCGGCCCGGTCATGGCCTCCAGCAACGACTTCACCATCACCATTCGCGGCAAGGGCGCGCACGCGGCCATGCCGCACAACGGCATCGACCCGGTGCCGGTGGCCTGCCAGATGGTCATGGGTTTCCAGACCATCATCTCGCGCAACAAGAAGCCGGTGGACGCGGGTGTCATCTCCGTCACCATGATCCACACCGGCGAGGCCAACAACGTGGTGCCCGACAGCGCCGAGCTGCGTGGCACCGTGCGCACCTTCACCTACGAGGTGCTCGACCTGATCGAGCGGCGCATGAAGGAAATCGCCGAGCACCTTTGCGCGGCCTACGGCACCACCTGCGAATTCCAGTTCAACCGCAACTACCCGCCCACCGTGAACCACCCGGCGGAGACCGCCTTCGCGCGCGAGGTGCTGGCCGAGATCGTGGGGCCTGAGCGCGTGCTCGCCCAGGAGCCCACCATGGGCGCGGAAGACTTCGCCTACATGCTGCAGGCCAAGCCCGGCTGCTACGTGTTCATCGCCAACGGAGACGGTACCCATCGCGAGATGGGCCACGGAGAAGGCCCCTGCATGCTGCACAACCCGAGCTACGACTTCAACGATGACCTGATTCCCCTGGGCGCCACCTACTGGGTGCGCCTGGCCGAGAAGTGGCTGGCCCAGCCGCGCGCCACCGGGGGTGCGGCGTGATCGACATCCGCGACGCTTTCTCTCCCTCATACGCCAAGGCCCGCATCAAGTTCCTCGAAGCCGCCGCCACGGCGGGCATGGCCATTCGCAGTCACGAACACCCCCTCAAGGGCCGCGAGGGCGAAACCCTGGCCATGGACACGGCGCTCGACGGCTCGCCCGATGCGCAGAACCTGCTCATCGTGAGCAGCGCCTGCCATGGCGTCGAAGGTTTCTGTGGCTCGGGCGTGCAGGTGTACGCCGCGCACGACGCCGAGTGGCGCGCCAAGGCCCGCGACGCGGGTGTGGCGGTGCTCTACATCCACGCGCTCAACCCGCATGGCTTCTCCTGGCTGCGCCGCGTGACGCACGAAAACGTGGACCTCAACCGCAACTTCCAGGACTTCTCGAAGCCCCTGCCGGTGAACGAGGCCTACGCCGAACTGCACCACCTGCTGCTGCCCGAGCAATGGCCGCCCACGGCCGAGAACGAGGCCGCCGTGCAGGCCTGGATCGCCGAGCACGGCATGACCGCCTTCCAGGCCGCCATCACCATCGGCCAGCACCGCTTCGCCGACGGCCTGTTCTTCGGCGGCACCGCGCCCACCTGGAACAACACCACCGTGCGCCAGGTGCTGCGCGAACACGCCGGCCGCGCGCGCCGCGTGGCCTGGATCGATCTGCACACCGGGCTGGGCCCCAGCGGCCTGGGCGAACGCATCTTCGCCTGCCGCGACGACGCCGCCGCGTTCCAGCGCGCCAAGGACTGGTGGGGCGGCGATGGCGCCACGCCCATCACCTCCATCTACGACGGCTCGTCCACCTCCGCCAAGCTCACCGGCATGATGTGGGCCGCCGTGTACGCGGAGTGCCCGCAGGCCGAGTACACCGGCATCGCGCTGGAGTACGGCACCGTGCCCATCCCCGAGGTGATCGGCTCGCTGCGCGGCGACCACTGGCTGCACCAGCACCCCGACGCGCCCGCCGAGTTGCAGGCCGCCATCAAGCAGCGTGTGAAGGACGCGTTCTACACCGACACCGATGCCTGGCGCGGACAGATCGTGAGCCAGGCGCGCCAGGCCCTGTTCCAGGCGGTGGATGGCTTGGCGGGGTGAGTGCGCTCGGGGTTCTTGGTCTCAAGAATCCCTGACCTGAAGTTTCTGTGACCTACCGCCTTCGCGGTATGGAGTCCCAGGCCTCCTCCTGATGTGATCGCGCGCAGCCGTGCATGGGCACGGCGTCGTTGATTGCATCAGGGAGTGGACGAGTGAAGAAGCAGCAGAGGCACCATCGTGTGGTGTTCAAGCCCGCGCGCGGGCTGCCATGCACTGTGCATTGGGCGATAGCGCTGGCCCTGAGCAGCCCGCTCACCAGCCCACAGGCCTGGTCGCAGATCCTGGCCGACCCTTCTGCCCCGGGCAGCCAGCGCCCCACCATCCTCTCAGTGGGTGGCGGCGTGCCGCTGATCAACATCACCACGCCCAGCGCCGCCGGTGTCTCGCGCAACACCTACCGCCAGTTCGACGTTTCTTCCTCCGGCGCCATCCTCAACAACAGTCGCACCGGTGCGCAAAGCCAGCTCGGCGGCGCCGTCCCCGCCAACCCCTGGCTCGCCACCGGTCCCGCCCGCGTCATCCTCAACGAAGTCAACTCCAGCAACCCCAGCTTCCTCAACGGCCCCATCGAAGTCGCCGGCCAGCGCGCCGAGGTCGTCATCGCCAA
>NZ_CCAE010000051.1 GCF_000723405.1 Hydrogenophaga intermedia
CTCCTACGCCATGGCCAACGGCGGCGGGAAAGCCGGCATCATCGAGACCAAATTCAAGGAAGAGAACGAGACCGATCTCTTCGGGGGACAGGCCGGGCTGGGAGGGGGGGCGGGCGAGCTGGTCGTGCGACCTTTCCCAGGTCTTTATAGTCCGCGCCGGGGCGGGCGCGGGCGCCGCCACCTCTTCTTCCTTCTTGCCGCAGCCGATCAGCACGGCAGCGGCCAGCGCGCTCATCGCGGCGGCCTTGAACAGGGAACGTTTGTGGAGGTCGATCATGGGTGTCCTCGGGTGTCGACGGTTGGGTGAAACGGGCCGGGATAAGCGGTTGTAACGCTACCCCCGTAGAGTATTCAATGTGACAAGCAAATTATGAACCCGGGTAGAACGGTTTCCCGATCGACGAGGGCATGTTCACGCGGATCCAGGTGGGGTTGCGCGAGATGAGCACCAGCACCAGCACGGTGGCCACGTAGGGCAGCATGGTCAGGAACTGGCTGGGGATCTGAACGCCGATGGCCTGCAGGTGGAACTGCAGCATGGTCACGCCGCCAAACAGGTAGGCGCCCAGCAGCACGCGCGCGGGACGCCAGGTGGCGAAGGTCGTCAGCGCCAGGGCGATCCAGCCCTTGCCGGCGATCATGCCCTCCACCCACAGCGGCGTGTACACGGTGGACACGTAGGCGCCCGCCAGGCCGCACAGGGCGCCACCGGCCATCACCGCCAGCAGGCGGATGCGCCGCACCGGGTAGCCCAGCGCGTGCGCCGATTCGGGGCTTTCGCCCACGCTGCGCAGCACCAGGCCAGCGCGTGTGCGGTACAGGAACCAGATCATGCCGAGCGCAATCGCCACGCAGCCGTAGACCATGGGGTGGTGGCGGAACAGCGCCGCGCCGATCAGGGGGATGTCGGCCAGCACCGGGACGGACCAGCGCACCTGCTCGGGCAGCGTGGCCTGCACGTAGCCGGTGCCTGCGAAGGCCGAGAATCCCGCGCCGAACAGGCTGAGCGCCAGCCCCGTGGCGTACTGGTTGGTATTGAGCCAGATCACCAGCACACCGAAGACGGCCGCCAGCAGCGCGCCCGCCCCCATACCCGCGAGGAAGCCCAGCCAGGTGCTGCCCGTGTGCACCACGGTGGCGAAGCCGGCCAGCGCGGCGCACAGCATCATGCCCTCGGCGCCCAGGTTGACGATGCCGGCCTTCTCGTTGATGAGCAGGCCCAGCGAGGCGATGGCCAGCACGGTGCCCGCGTTGAGCGTGGCGGCGATGAGCAGTGCGTAGGACTCCATGGCTCAGCCTTTCTTCCAGCGCAAGCGGTACGCGATCAAGGTGTCGCACGCCAGCAGCGAAAACAGCAGCAGGCCCTGGAACACGCCGGTGATGGACTTGGGCAGGCCCAGGCGCGATTGCGCGAGCTCACCCCCGATGTAGAACATGCTCATCAACACCGCCGAAAACACGATGCCCACCGGGTGCAGCCGCCCCACGAAGGCCACGATGATGGCCGCGAAGCCGTAGCCGGCCGGCACGTACGGGGTGAGTTGGCCGATGGGGCCAGCCACCTCGAAGGCGCCGGCCAGACCTGCCGCGCCGCCCGAGGTGAGCAGCGCCACCCACAGCGCCTTGCGCGACGAGAAGCCAGCGTAGCGCGCGGCCATGGGCGCCAGTCCGCCCACGGTCTGTGCGTAACCCGAGACGGTGCGGAACAGGAACAGCCACACGCCCGCCACGCCCAGCAGCGCGAACACCAGGCCGATGTTCACGCGCGAGCCGTCCATCAGCCGCGGCATCTGCGCCACACGCTCGAAGGTCCTGGTCTGCGGAAAGTTGTAGCCACCCGGGTCTTTCCATGGACCATAGACGAGGTAGTTGAGCACCTGCACCGCCACGTACACCAGCATCAGGCTCACCAGGATCTCGTTGGCGTTGAAGCGGTCGCGCAGCAGCGCGGTGATGCCCGCCCACAGCATGCCGCCCAGCATGCCGGCCAGGATGACCGCCGGCACGATCCACACGCCCGTGTTCTTGTCGGCCAGCAGCGCCACGCCGCCCGCGAACACCGCGCCGATGATGTACTGCCCTTCGGCGCCGATGTTCCACACATTGGAGCGAAAGCACACTGCAAGGCCCAGCGCGATGATCAGCAGCGGCGTGGCCTTCACCAGCAGCTCGGAGATGGCGTAGGTGTTCTTGACGGGTTCCCAGAAGAACACCTGCAGGCCCCGCACCGGGTCCTTGCCCAGCACCTCGAACAAGGCGATGCCGATGAGCACGGTGATGGCCAGCGCCAGCAACGGTGAGGCGTAGCCCCACAGCTTCGATGGCTGGGGACGGACTTCAAGCCGCAGCATGGGCGGTCTCCTTCTTATCGTTCTTCGCGGGCTCGCTCCAAAGGCCCGACATCCATTCGCCGATGCGCTCGACGGTGGCGTCCGCCCGGTCCAGGCTGGGCGACAGGCGCCCCTTGGCGATCACGTGCAGGCGGTCGCTGATCTCGAACAGCTCCTCCAGCTCCTCGCTCACCACCAGCACGGCGCAACCCGCGTCGCGCAGCGCCAGGATCTCCCCGCGGATCTGCGCCGACGCGCCCACGTCCACGCCCCAGGTGGGCTGGCTCACGATCAACAGCTTCGGCTTCGCCTCGATCTCGCGCCCGACAATGAACTTCTGCAGGTTGCCACCCGACAGCGACTTGGCCGCCGCGTCCGGCCCGTTGGCCTTGACCTTGTAGCGCGCGATGATGTCCGCCGCCTGCCGCCGCAGCGCGCCCACGCGGACCCAGCCGCCCGCGCCCACCGCGTCGCGCCGCGACAGCAGCAGGTTCTGCGCGAGCGAGAGCGTGGGCACGGCGCCGCGGCCCAGGCGCTCCTCGGGCACGAAGTGCAGGCCCAGGGCGCGCCGCTTCGCCGGGCCCAGCGCGCCAGCGTCCTGCCCGCCCACCTGAACGCTGCCGGCCGGCGCGCGCACGTCCTCACCCGAGAGCGCGCGCAGCAACTCGCCCTGACCGTTGCCCGACACGCCCGCGATGCCCACCACCTCGCCCGCGCGCACCGTGAGCGCGATGTCGGCGAGCGCGGTGCCGAAGGGGTCCTCGCTGTCCAGCGTGAGCGATCGCACCTGCAGCACCGGCTCGCCCGCGTGCAGCGGCCGGTGCGTGAGTTCGGGCGGCTCGGCGCCGATCATCAGGCGCGAGAGCGAGGCGTTGCTCTCCTCGCGCGGGTCGCACACGCCCGTGACCTTGCCGCCACGCAGCACCGTGCAGGCCGTGCACAGCTCGCGGATCTCGTGCAGCTTGTGGCTGATGTAGAGGATGCTGCAGCCCTCGGCCGCCAATTGGCGCAGCACCACGAAGAGCTTCTCCACCGCCTGCGGCGTCAGCACCGAGGTGGGCTCATCCAGGATCAACAGTTGCGGGTTGGTGAGCAGCGCGCGGATGATCTCCACGCGCTGCATCTCGCCCACCGAGAGGGTGTGCACCGGGCGCTCGGGGTCCACGTCCAGGCCGTACTCGCCTGCCTTGGCGCGAATGCTCTCGCGCACCCGCGCGAGCGAGAACGACGGGTCCAGCCCCAGCCACACGTTCTCGGCCACGGTGATGGTGTCGAACAGGCTGAAATGCTGGAACACCATGCTGATGCCCAGCGCGCGCGCCTCTTGCGGGTTGCGCACGTGCACGGGCTGGCCGTTGAAGCGCACCGTGCCCTCGTCGGGCTTGGTAGCGCCGTAGATGACCTTCATCAGCGTGGACTTGCCGGCACCGTTCTCGCCCAGCACGGCGTGGATCTCGCCGGGGCGCACGCTCAGCGAGACGCCGTCGTTGGCCACCACACCGGGGTAGCGCTTGGTGATGCCCGTGAGTTCGAGTCGGAGGTTCTCTGGAGAAGTCATGCGGCCTCGGCGCGGGTGGATTCGCTCGCGCGCAGCGAGGCGGCGACGGATTTGATCTGCTCGCGCAGCCAGCGCCCCGCATTGGAGGCGTGGGTGCGTTCGTGCCAGAGCTGGTAATACATCATGCGGGGGAACTTCACTGGCGGGGTGAGGATGGTCACGGGCAGCGCGCCGACGTAGCGTTCGCAGTACTGGCGCCCGGTGGTGAGCACCAGCAGGCTGCCCGCCACCATGGCCGGGATCAGCCCGAAGTGCGGGCAGCGCGCCGTGATGTGGCGCGTGAGGCCCTGGGCCGCCAGGTGCTCGTCGATGACGCCGCGCGCGCCGGGGTGGGTGGGCGTGGGCGCGATGTGCTCGGCGCTGAGCCAGGCCTCGGTGTCCCAGCCGCGGCGCACCGCCGGGTGGTGGCTGGCCACCAGGCTCACCACCTCGTCGCCGAACAGGCGGCCCAGGTGCAGGTCGTCCGGCGGCTGGGCCCAGTTGCCGATCACCACGTCCACCGTGCCCTGGGCCAGGTGGGTGCGGTAGTCGGCGTCGCGCGACAGCGGGTGGATGTCGATGCTGGCGTGGGGTGCCTGCGCCTTGATCTGCGTGACCAGCGTGGGCAGGAACAGCGGGTCCAGGTAGTCGCTGGCAGCCAGGCTGAAGGTGTGGGTGGCGGTGGCCGGATCGAACGCGCGGGCGTCGGAGAACAGCACCTCGGCGCTGCGCAGGATGTCGGCGGCCGGCTCGATCATGCGCAGCCCGGCCACGGTGGGCACCATGCCGGCGCCCGAACGCACCAGCAAGGGGTCGCCGGCCAGTTCGCGCAGGCGCTTGAGCGAGGCGCTCACCGCCGGCTGGTACATGCCCAGCTTGATCGCCGCGCGCGACACGCTGCGCTCCGTCAGCACGGTGTGCAGCACGCGGATGAGGTGCAGGTCGATGCGCTCGAACATGGGGCCGTATTTCATGTCGGTGTCATCTGCTGTGGCATCGGATATAGGGCATTGGCGGCATACGCCCAAGCATATGACGTGCCGTGGTGGTATGGGTATGCTGGTCCGCCATGACCGTCCAGAAACAGCCCGGCCCCATGCCCAGCCAGCCCCTGACCTTCCTGCGCCGCGGCCAGCCCGTGACCCTGCCCGCCGTGCCACCCGACCGCACCCTGCTGCAGGTGCTGCGCGAGGACCTGCACTGCACCGGCACCAAGGAAGGCTGCGGCGAAGGCGACTGCGGCGCCTGCACCGTGGTGCTGGGCGAGGCGGTGGACGGACAACTGAAACTGCAGGCCGTCAACGCCTGCATCAAGCTGGCGCATTCGGTGCAGGGGCAGGCGGTGTTCACGGTGGAAGACCTGGGTGGCACCCACCCCGTGCAGGAGGCCATGGTGCAGTGCCACGGCAGCCAGTGCGGCTTCTGCACCCCCGGTTTCGTCATGAGCCTGTTCGCCCTGTACGAGGACACGGGCGGCGGCCAGGGCGTGGACCACGCCCGCGCGCAGGCCGCGCTCTCGGGCAACCTGTGCCGCTGCACCGGCTACCGCCCCATCCTGGACGCCGCCGCCCGCATGGGCGAACTGCCCTGCCCGGCCGGCGCGCGCGTGGACGAGGCCGCCGTGCTGCGCGGCCTGCGCACCCTGGGCGGCGCCAGGCCGGATGCGCCCTACCAGCGCCCCCCCACGCTGGAGGCCCTGTTGAAAGCGCGCGCGGCGCACCCCGACGCCCAGGTGGTGGCCGGCACCACCGACGTGGGCCTGTGGATCACCAAACAGCACAAAACCTACGCCCGACTTCTGGACGTCACGGGCGCTGCCGAACTGCGCCAGGTGGAGACCTACCCACACCACATCGCCATCGGCGCGGCCGTGAACCTGACGGACGCCTACGCCGCCCTCGTGGCCGAGCGGCCTTCGCTCGCCGCCTTCGCCCACCGCTTCGCCGGCCTGCCCGTGCGCAACGCGGGCACCCTGGGCGGCAACGTGGCCAACGGCTCGCCCATCGGCGACAGCATGCCCCTGCTGATCGCCCTGGGCGCCAGCGTGGTGCTGATGCGCTGGGACCCGAAGCGCCGCGCCATCGCCCACCGCGAGCTGCGCCTGGAAGACCTGTACACCGGCTACCGCCAGAACGTGATGCGGCCGGACGAACTGCTCTGCTGGATCAAGGTGCCGCGCCCCGCGCCGGGTGAATGGCTGCAGGTCGACAAAGTGAGCAAACGCTTCGAGGATGACATCTCCGCCGTCTGCCTGGCCGTGAAGCTGCGCATCGAGGACGGCGTGGTGCGCGAGGCCAGCATCGGCGCTGGCGGCGTGGCTGCCACGCCGACGCGCGCGGCGCGGACCGAAGCCGCGCTGCTGGACCAGCCCTGGAACGAAGACACCGTGATGTTCGCCAGCGCCGTGCTGCGCGACGAGTTCCGCCCCATCAGTGACATGCGCGCCAGCGCCGACTACCGCCGCGCGGTGCTGGGCAACCTGCTGCGCCGCCACTGGCTGGCGCACCAGGGCCAGCGCGGCCTGCGGCTGGAAACCCTGGATCTGGAGGCCCTGGCATGAACGCCCCCGACACCGCCTTGCTGCAGCAGCAGGCCCCCACCGCCACCGGCGTCTCGCGCTTCCACGAAAGCGCCCGCGCCCAGGTGGCCGGCGCCGCCACCTACGTCGACGACATCCCCGAGGTACGCGGCACCTTGCACGCCGCGCCGGTGTGCTCGCCCGTGGCGCACGGCCGCCTGAGCGGCTTCGACACCGCCGCCGCGCTGGCCCTGCCCGGCGTGCGCGCCTTCGTCAGCGCGGCCGACGTGCCCGGTGACCCGCTCCTCGCCGCCTTCGGCCACGACGAACCCGTGTTCGCGCAGGACACGGTGCAGTTCCTGGGCCAGGCGATGGGCCTGATCGTGGCCGACGACGTGATGACCGCGCGCCGCGCCGCGCGCCTCGTCAAGCCACGCATCGACGCCCTGCCCCCCGTGCTCACCGTGCACGAGGCACACGAACGCAAGAGCTACGTGCTGCCCCCCGTGCACGTGGCGCGCGGCGACGCCGCCGCCGCCCTGGCGCGGGCCCCGCACACCCTGGACGGCGAGTTCGAGGTCGGCGGCCAGGAACACTTCTACCTGGAAGGCCAGATCGCCTACGCCCTGCCACTGGAGCAGGACCAGTGGTGGATTCACAGCAGCACCCAGCACCCCGGTGAGGTGCAGCACTGGGTGGCGCACGCGCTGGGCATTCCCAACCACGCGGTCACGGTGGAATGCCGGCGCATGGGCGGTGGCTTCGGTGGCAAGGAAACGCAGGCCGGCCACCTGGCCGTGTGGGCCGCACTGGCTGCACGCAAGACCGGCCGGCCCGTCAAGCTGCGCCTGGACCGCGACGACGACTTCATGCTCACCGGCAAGCGCCACCCCTTCGCCTACCGCTACCGCGTGGGCTTCGACGACAGCGGCCGCCTCAGCGGCCTGCGCATCGCCATGCTGGCCAACTGCGGCTTCAGCGCCGACCTCTCCGGCCCCGTGGCCGACCGCGCCATCTTCCACTGCGACAACGCCTACTTCCTCGAAGACGTCGCCATCGACTCCTTCCGCTGCAAGACGAACACCCAGAGCCACACGGCGTTTCGCGGCTTCGGCGGGCCGCAGGGCGTCATCGCCATCGAGCGCATCCTCGGCGACATCGCGCGCCATCTGGACATCGACCCCCTGCAGGTGCGCCTGCGCAACCTCTACGGCGTGGGCGAGCGCGACCAGACCCATTACGACATGACGGTGGAGGACAACATCCTCGAACCGCTCATGACCACGCTGGCGCGCACATCGGGCTATGAAGAACGCCGCGCCGCCATCTGCGCCTTCAACGCCAGGAGCCCGGTCATCAAGAAGGGCATCGCCATCACCCCGGTGAAGTTCGGCATCAGTTTCACCGCCACGCTGTTCAACCAGGCCGGTGCGCTGGTGCACGTGTACACCGACGGCAGCGTGATGGTGAACCACGGCGGCACCGAAATGGGCCAGGGCCTGAACACCAAGGTCGCGCAGATCGTGGCCGACGAATTGGGCGTGCCCTTCGAGCGCGTGATCGCCACCGCCGCCGACACCAGCAAGGTGCCCAACGCCAGCGCCACCGCCGCCAGCAGCGGCACCGACCTGAACGGCCGCGCCGCGCAGTTCGCCGCGCGCCATGTGCGCGACAACCTCGCCGCCTTCGTTGCCGGCCTGGACGGCTGCGGCGCGGGCGCGGTGCGCTTCGTCAACGGCGAGGTCATCACGCCCAAGAGCGCGCGCCGTTTCGAGGACGTGGTGCACGCCGCCTACGCCAACCGCATCCAGCTCTGGAGCGACGGCTTCTACCGCACGCCCAAGATCCACTACGACAAGGTGACGATGAAGGGCCGGCCCTTCTACTACTTCGCCTACGGCGCGGCCGTCAGCGAGGTGGCCATCGACACCCTCACCGGCGAGAGCCGCGTGCTGGCCGTGGACATCCTGCACGACGTGGGCCACAGCATCAACCCGGCCATCGACATCGGCCAGATCGAGGGCGGCTTCATCCAGGGCATGGGCTGGCTCACCACCGAGCAACTGGTGTGGAACGACAAGGGCTACCTGCAGACCCACGCGCCCAGCACCTACAAGATCCCCACCGCGGGCGACCTGCCGCCGCGCTGGAACATCGCCCTGTGGCCCGAGGCCAACCGCGAAGACAACGTGCACGGCAGCAAGGCCGTGGGCGAGCCACCCTTCATGCTCGCGATCAGCGTGTACGAGGCGCTGCGCGACGCGGTGGCGCAAGCCGGGGGCGACCCCGAGGCGATGCACGCGCCGGGGACGGCGGAAGAGGTGTTGCGGGCGCTGGGGGGCTGAATGCCTGCGCAAGGCAGGTGATCAGCGGCCCTTGTCCCCGTACCGCGGCGTGGGCTCCGCAATCAACACCTCGGCGGGAATGCCCAACCCCTGGTGCAGTCGTCGGATCATGGGCAAGGTCAACGGTCGCTTGTGCGCAAAGACCTCATACACGCGGTTGCTGCGCCCGATCAGGGGCTCCAGGTCTTTTACGGTCAGCCCGGCCTGATCCATGCGGAAGCGGATCGCCTCCACCGGATCCGGCGGCAACACGGGGTAGTGCTTGCGCTCGTGCGCTTCGATGAGCGTGAGCAGCGCCTCGAAGTAGGCGCCTTCCTCGCTCTGAGGGTCGGGCTCCTCGACGGCATCGAAGAAAGCCTCGGCACGTTTGAGCGCCGCGCGGTAGTCCGCCTCGGTGCGGATGGGGTTCAGGGTCATGTCGGTCTTGCTCATGGGTCCATCTCCACCGTGTAGGCGTCGATCGCGTCGTACTGGGCATGCGTGCCCACGAACTTCACGTATATCGCCTGAAACCGGTACGCCACCGCAACGACCAGGCGGTAGTCGTTGCCCTTGATGTTGAACACCACGCGCCGGTTCTTCAGGACACTGGCGCTGCGGAAATGCGCCTTGATATCGGCCGGCTGCTGCCAATTCGCCGCTTGCGCTTCCTCCAGCCAGGCTCTCAAGGCCTGCTCGGCGTCGCGATGCTCCGCCTTCTCCCAGAAATCCTTCAACGTCGAGACGGCGATGACACGCATGGAACAGAGTCTAGTCCCAATTTGGGACCATCACAAGACACATCAGCCCGTTGGGGCTGATGCGAGGCCGTGAGCGCCCTTGGCACAATGCCCGGTCCATGAGACCTTTCCTCCCCGACTGGGCCCACCCCTGGGTCGAAGCCATCACCATCGCCCTGCAGGTCGTCCTGATCATCCTGTTCGCGATGCTGCTGCGCTCGCTGCTGCACCGATTCGTCACCCGCCTCGCTGCCGAGAAGAAGCTGCCGCTGGACTTCACCGTCGGCAGCAAGCGCCTGGTCACCTTCTTGCTGACCGGCGCGGCGCTGCTGTGGATCCTGGACCGCATGGGCGTGTCGGCCGGGGTCATCTGGGCCGGCTTCACGGGTTTCGTCACCGTGGGCGCCATCGCCTTCTTCGCCGCCTGGAGCGTGCTCTCCAACATCTTCTGCTCGGTGCTGATCTACACCACGCGCCCCTTCGGCCTGCACGACCACATCGAACTGCTGGAAGGCGGGGACAAGCCCGGCCTGGCCGGTGAGGTACTGGACATCAACCTCGTCTACACCACGCTCAAGGAAGACCCGGTGGATGGCCAGGAGCCCACGCACCTGCGCATCCCCAACAGCCTGTTCTTCCAGCGCACCACGCGCCTGCGCAAGAGCCAGATGCCCGTGCTCGGTTCGTTGCTGGACTGAACGGCCGCTCGGCTGCCCCGTAAAGGGCGTTACCGAGTTGTTTCCATTCCCCTACCTGAGACACCTCCGGTTACAGGCACCCCCGGACCGCGTTCTAGATTGCGCTTACCGAAGCAAAGGAGTGAGCGAATGGACAAGTCAATGATCAAAGGCGTGGTGATCGGCGGGATCGCCATGGTGGTGCTGGGTGCCGGCGCCGTGGGCGGTTACCAGACCCTGGCCAAGCCCAAGGAGGCCCAGGTGCTGTCCGTCAAGGAAGTGATGACCACCGTGAGCACGCCGCGCGAGGTGTGCGAGAACGTGGCCGTGCAGCGCCAGGCGCCCGTGAAGGACGAGCACCGCATCGCCGGCACCGTGGTGGGTGGCCTGGCCGGCGGCCTGCTGGGCAGCACCATCGGCAAGGGCTCGGGCAAGACCGTGGCCACCGTGGCCGGCGCCGCGGCCGGCGGCTACGCGGGCAACCAGGTGCAGAAGAACATGCAGAAGAACGACACCGTGACCACCACGGAGCGCCGCTGCCGCACGGTGAACGAGAAGTCGCAGAAGCTCTCCGGCTACGACGTGACCTACCGCCTCGACGGCCAGGACGCCACGGTGCGCACCTCGTTCAAGCCCGGGGCCACGCTGCCGGTGAAGGACGGCAAGGTCGATACGACGGCACCGTCCGGCGCCTGAGCGCGCTCAGCGCATCGAGTGCAACCCGATCATGTTGCCTTCGGTGTCGTTCACCAAGGCGATGTAGCCGTACTCGCCGATGGACATCTTGTCCTTGAAAACCTTGCCCCCGTGCGAGGCGGCGCGAGCGGCCTCGACCGCGCAGTCGTCGCAAGCGAAGTACACGATCGTGCTGTTGCCGCCCGAGGGCATGCCGTCCATCTGCACCAGCGCGCCGGGCGCGCCGTAGCTTTCCATGGACGAGGGAAAGGCCCACATCTGCATGCCATCGCTGGCGGTGGGGTCGCCCAGCGGCGCGAGCGTTCCCTGGAACACAGCCTCATAGAAGGCCTTGGCGCGGGGCATGTCCTGCACGTAGATCTCGAACCAGCCGATGGGGTTGGTCTTCATGGCGTCTCCTTTCGTTCGGGCGGTTGCGCAGGGGGCCACTATGACGCAAACCCTGGTCGCCCGGGGGCATCGCTGGCATGCTTGCTGCATTCGGGACTGGCCAGTGAGCGCGTACCACCACACCATCGACGACCAGGTCTGGCGCTTTCGCGACCTGCGCGAGCTGATGGCCAAGGCCACGCCAGCGCGCTCGGGCGACGCACTGGCCGGGCTGGCCGCCGCGTCGGCTGTGGAGCGCATGGCCGCACGCCTCGCACTGGCCGACCTGCCCTTGCGCCGCTTCCTCGACGAGGCGCTGATCCCCTACGAGCGCGACGAAGTCACCCGCCTCATCATCGACACGCACGACGCCACGGCCTTTGCACCGATCGCGCACCTCACGGTCGGCGGCCTGCGCGACTGGTTGCTCGACGAGCGCACCACCAGCGAGACCCTGGCCAGCGTGCGCCCGGGCCTCATCCCCGAGATGGTGGCCGCCGTGAGCAAACTCATGCGCAACCAGGACCTGATCGCCGTGGCGCGCAAGTGCCGCGTGGTCACCGCCTTTCGCAACACCATCGGCCTGCCGGGCCGCCTGGCCGTGCGCCTGCAGCCCAACCACCCCACGGATGACCTGCGGGGCATCGCGGCCAGCGTCATCGACGGTCTGCTGTACGGCTGCGGCGACGCGGTCATCGGCGTGAACCCGGCGAGCGACAACATCGGCGTGCTCACGCAACTGGTGCACCGCCTCGGCGACGTGGTGGAGCGCCTGCAGATACCCACGCAGACCTGCGTGCTCACGCACGTCACCAACACGCTGCGGATGATCGAACATGGCGCGCCGGTGGACCTGGTGTTCCAGTCCATCGCGGGCACCGAGGCCGCCAACGCCAGCTTCGGCGTGAACCTGGCCCTGCTGACCGAGGCGCGCGAGGCGGCCTTGTCGCTCAAGCGCGGTACGGTGGGTCACAACGTGATGTATTTCGAGACCGGCCAGGGCAGCGCGCTGTCGGCCGATGCGCACCACGGTGTGGACCAGCAGACCTGCGAGGCGCGCGCCTACGCGGTGGCGCGCGCGTTCGATCCGCTGCTCACCAACACCGTGGTCGGCTTCATCGGGCCGGAGTACCTGTACGACGGCAAGCAGATCACCCGCGCGGGCCTGGAAGACCACTTCTGCGGCAAGCTGCTGGGCGTACCGCTGGGCGTGGACGTCTGCTACACCAACCACGCCGAGGCCGACCAGGACGACATGGACAACCTGCTCACCCTGCTGGGCGCGGCGGGCGTGAACTTCGTGATGGGCGTGCCCGGGGCCGACGACATCATGCTCAACTACCAGAGCACCTCCTTTCACGACGCGCTCTACCTGCGCCAGACGCTGGGCCTGCGCCACGCGCCCGAGTTCGAGGCCTGGCTGCAGCGCATGCACATCCTCGACGACGGGGGCCGTCTGCTGGCCGCAGGCGCGCAGCAGGCGGCGCTTGCGCGCCTGCAGCAACTGGGGCTGACCGCATGAGCGAGTCGCCCCGCGTGCCCCCCGACCCCTGGCACCACCTTCGCGAGCACACGGCCGCGCGCATTGCGCTCGGCCGCTCGGGCGCCGGCCTGCCCACCGACGAACTGTTGCGCTTCGGCCTGGCTCACGCCCAGGCGCGCGACGCGGTGCACCTGGCACTGGACGTGGCCGCGCTGACTGCGCGCCTGCGGCCCCTGAATCTGACCACGCACGCGGTGCGCAGCGCCGCCACCGACCGGGCGAGCTACCTGCTGCGGCCCGACCTGGGGCGCCGCCTGCACCCCGACGACGCGGCGCGTCTGCGCGACCTGTCCCGCCCCGAAGGCTGCGACCTGCTCATCGTCATCGGCGACGGCCTGTCCGCGCAAGCCATCGAACGCCAGGCGCCACCGCTGCTGGAGGCCGTGCTGAGCCAGGCCCCACCCGATTGGTCCCTCGGCCCGCTGGTGATCGCCACGCAGGCGCGCGTGGCGCTGGGCGACGAGGTCGGCGCCGCGCTCGGCGCCCGTCTGGTGGCCATGCTCATCGGCGAGCGTCCCGGGCTTTCCTCGCCCGACAGCCTGGGCATCTACCTCACCTGGGCCCCGCAGGCGGGCCGCCACGACGCGCAGCGCAACTGCATCTCCAACGTGCGGCCCGAAGGCCTGCCCCCGTCCGCGGCGGCCACGCGTCTGTGGTGGCTGTGCCGCGAGGCGCGGCAGCTGCGGCTCACTGGCGTGGAACTGAAAGACCGCAGCGATCAGCCGCTACTGTCCCAACGGTCGCGCGACTGAGGCGCGATGGGACTACACTCGCGCCCATTGCTCCGGGGTGCACAGACATTGGTCTGGCGCTGAGATGGCCACCTGGCCGAACCCGTGAACTTGATCCGGCTAGTACCGGCGAAAGAAGAGCGCATGCCGAGGTGAACGGCATGTCGGGCCCACCGCCTCATGGCGGCTTGGCGCATCTGACATGAAGCCACCAACGCGGTCCTCCGGAGCAACCACCGCCGTGTGTTTGCTTGGCCCACAGGAGACCGCCCCATGAACGCCCCCGACAAATTCGCCCCGCTGCTCACGCTCACGCGCGAGCCCTTCCCCGCTTCCAACAAAGTCTTTGTGCCGGGCACGCTGCCGGGCGTGAACGTGCCCATGCGCGAGATCGCGCTCACCAACGGCGAGCGCGTGACGGTGTACGACACCTCCGGCCCCTACACCGACCCGACGGTGACGATCGACGTGAAGCAGGGCCTGGCACCGGTTCGCACGGCCTGGATCGAATCGCGCCGCGACACCGAAACGTACGAAGGCCGTGTGCGCCAGGCGCTCGATGACGGCGTGAAGCACGAAGCGCCGAATTCGAGTTCGGTCGAACGCATCGAAACGCTGCGCGCCGAGGCCGCGGCCCTGCAGCGCACACCTCGCCGCGCCAAGCCCGGCGCCAACGTCACCCAGATGCACTACGCGCGGCAAGGCATCGTCACGCCCGAGATGGAGTACATCGCCATCCGCGAGAACGGCAAACGCGAGTGGATGCGCGAGTACCTGGGCGACGCCGAGCGCGAAGCGCGCCTGCGCGGCAACCCCATGGGCGCGCGCATCCCCGACCTCATCACGCCCGAGTTCGTGCGCGAAGAAGTCGCGCGCGGGCGCGCCATCATCCCGGCCAACATCAACCACCCCGAGCTCGAGCCGATGATCATCGGTCGCAACTTCGGCGTGAAGATCAACGCCAACATCGGCAACTCGGCCGTTACTTCCAGCATCGAGGAAGAGGTGGAAAAACTCGTGTGGTCCATCCGCTGGGGCGGTGACACGGTGATGGACCTGTCCACCGGCAAGAACATCCACACCACGCGCGACTGGATCGTGCGCAACTCGCCCGTGCCCATCGGCACCGTGCCCATCTACCAGGCGCTGGAGAAGGTGGGCGGCGTGGCCGAAGACCTCACCTGGGACATCTTCCGCGACACCCTGATCGAGCAGGCCGAGCAGGGCATCGACTACTTCACCATTCACGCGGGCGTGCGCCTGCCCTTCATCCACCTCACCACCAAGCGGCGCACCGGCATCGTCTCGCGCGGCGGCAGCATCCTCGCCAAGTGGTGCATCACCCACCACAAGGAGAACTTCCTCTACACGCACTTCGAGGAGATCTGCGAGATCATGAAGGCCTACGACGTGAGCTTCTCGCTGGGCGACGGTCTGCGCCCGGGCAGCGGCGCCGACGCGAACGACGAAGCCCAGTTCGCTGAGTTGCGCACGCTGGGCGAGTTGACGCAGATCGCCTGGAAGCACGACGTGCAGACCATGATCGAAGGCCCCGGCCACGTGCCCATGCATTTGATCCAGGCCAACATGGACGAGCAGTTGAAGCACTGCCACGAAGCGCCCTTCTACACGCTCGGCCCGCTCACCATCGACATCGCACCCGGCTACGACCACATCGCCTCGGCCATCGGCGCGGCCATGATCGGCTGGATGGGCACGGCCATGCTCTGCTACGTCACGCCCAAGGAACACCTGGGCCTGCCCGACCGCGACGACGTGAAGCAGGGAATCATTGCCTACAAGATCGCCGCGCACGCGGCCGACATCGCCAAGGGCCACCCGGGGGCCCGCGCGCGCGACGACGCCATGAGCAAGGCGCGTTTCGAATTCCGCTGGCGCGACCAGTTCGCGCTCGGGCTCGACCCGGACACGGCAGAGGCCTACCACGACGAAACTCTGCCGAAGGACTCGAGCAAGGAGGCGCACTTCTGCAGCATGTGCGGGCCCAAGTTCTGCTCGATGAAGATCACGCAGGACGTGCGCGACTACGCCGAGCAGAAGGGTCTGGCCGAGGCCGAGGCGCTGCAGCAGGGCATGGCCGAGAAGTCGGCGCAGTTCAAGGCCGTGGGCGGCGAGTTCTACGTGCCGATCGACACCTTGAAGAAGGGCTGAGGATGGCGCGCATCGGCATCGCGGGCGCGGGTGTGCTGGGGCGACTGCTGGCCTGGTGGCTGGCGCGCGACGGGCACGACGTGACCGTGTTCGACCCGGCCGACGGCCCGCTGCCGCCCGTGCCGGGCCGCGTGGCGCCCGCGCATGGGCGGCCCCACGCAGCGGGCTTCACGGCCGCGGGCATGCTCAGCCCGTTGGCCGAGCTCGACGGTGCCGAGCCCGCCGTGGCGCGCCTGGGCTGGCGCTCGCTGCCGCTGTGGCGCGCCATCGGCCAGCACCTGCGCGAAGGCGGCGCGCCCGAGTTGGTGCGCACCGAGGGCAGCCTGTTGCTGGCGCACGGCAGCGACCGGGGCAGCGCGCAGCGCACGCTGGCGCGCCTGAGCGCCGTGGCCGACGCGCCCGCGCCGCAACCGCTGGACGCCGCCGCGCTGCGCGAACTGGAGCCCGCGCTGGCCCCCGGCCTGCTGGCCTGGCTGCTGCCCGGCGAAGGCCAGTTGCTGCCACGCGAAACCCTGCAGGCCCTGGCCGAACAGGCCGACGGCGTGCGCTGGCGCTGGAACGCACGGGTGGACACGGTGCACCCGGGCGGCCTGCAACTGGCCGACGGCAGCGGCTTTGCGGCGGACCTCGCCATCGACACACGCGGCCTGGGCGCGCGGCCCGAGGTGGCGTTGCGCGGCGTGCGCGGCGAGGTGGTGTGGCTGCACGCGCCCGGCGTGCGCCTGCAGCGGCCCGTGCGGCTGCTGCACCCGCGCCACCGCGTGTACCTGGTGCCGCGCCCGGGCGATCGTTTCGTCATCGGCGCCAGCGAGATCGAAAGCGAGGACCGCTCGTCCGTGAGCCTGCGCAGCGCGCTGGAGCTGATGTCGGCCGCGCACAGTGTGTTACCGGAACTGGCCGAGGCGCGCATCGATCACCTGGAAACCAACCTGCGCCCCGCGCGCGCCGACCACCTGCCCTGCGTCGAACACGCGCCGGGCCTGCTGCGCATCAATGGCCTGTTCCGCCACGGCTGGATGATCGCGCCCGCACTGGTGCAGGACGCCCTGGCCGCCGCGGGCTGGGCGCGCAACGGAGAATCCCCGCCATGACAGAGACCACCCCCACCGTTCGCCTGAATGGCCGCGAACTGCCCTGCCCGCCCGGCACCACGCTGCAGGCCCTGCTGGAGCGCGAAGGCTTGCGGCCCGAGCGCGTGGCCACCGCGCTCAACGCGCGCTTCGTGCCGCGTGCCGCGCGCGCCGACACTGCGCTGCAATCGGGCGACGAGGTGAGCACCTTCGAAGCCATCGTCGGGGGATGAACATGGACACCAGCGCATCGACAACCCCGACCTGGACGGCCTACGGCGAAACGCTCACCTCGCGCCTGATGCTGGGCACCGCGGGCTACCCCTCGCCCACCGTGCTGCGGCAGGCACTGGACGCCAGCGGCGCGGGCGTGGTCACCGTGGGCCTGCGTCGCATGGTCGCGGGCGACGGTGGCGACAACGCCTTCCTCAACGAGCTGCTGCCGCCGCTGCGCGCGCGCGGCGTGCGCCTGCTGCCCAACACCGCCGGCTGCCGCAGCGCACGCGAGGCCGTGGCCCTGGCGCACATGGCGCGCGAGCTGATGGACACGCATTGGATCAAGCTGGAAGTGGTGGGCGACGAGCACACCCTGCAGCCCGACCCCTGGGGCACGGTGGAGGCCGCCGCCGAACTCGTGAAGGCCGGCTTCGCGGTGTTCCCCTACTGCACCGACGACCTCGTCACCTGCCAGCGCCTGCTGGACGCCGGCTGCGAGCTGCTGATGCCCTGGGGCGCACCCATCGGCTCGGGCCAGGGCCTGCTCAACCCCTGGGCCCTGCGCACGCTGCGCGCGCGCCTGCCGCAGGTGCCGCTGGTGGTGGACGCCGGCATCGGCGCGCCCTCGCACGCCGCTCTGGCGATGGAGCTGGGCTTCGACGCCGTGCTGCTCAACTCCGCCGTGGCGCACGCGCGCGATCCCGTGGCCATGGCGCGCGCCTTCGGCGACGCCGTGCGCGCGGGCCGCCTGGCCTTCGAGGCCGGCGTGATGGCGCCGCAGGACATGGCCATCGCCAGCACCCCCGTGTCGGGAAGGCCTATGCTGCTCGGATGACTGAGATGACGGACACCCCTTCCACTGGGCTCACTGGACTCACCCTCGACACCGCGCTGCGACTCGACGCGGCCGAGGCCGCGCGGCGCCTGGGCCACCAGCCCGGCTCGCTGTCCGTGCCAGAACTGGCGCGCGCGCTGCGCGACAGCGGCGCGTCGGCCGTGGTGATCACCGGCAACCCGCACGACTGGCTGGACACGCCGCACGCCACCGGCTGGCTCACGCGGCCCCGCACCGGGCCGGCCGACCACGCCGAACGCTTCGAGCGCGCTCGGCGCGCGGGCTGGGTGGTGGCCGACGCCGCCGTGCTCGCGCGCCTGCCCGATGGCGCGGGCGCGCTCGACCTGCCCGTGCTGTCCGTGGACGATCAGCCCCTGCCCTGGGTGGCGCCGCTCGGCGTGCCGCACGCCTGGGGCGTCTATGCCATCGTCGACAGCGCCGAGCGCGTGCGCGCCTGCGCCGAGGCCGGCGTGGGGCTGGTGCAGTTGCGCATCAAGGCGCGGCGCGACGACCCGTCCGTGGAGCCCGAGATCCGCGCCGCGCTCGACGCGGTGCGCGCGGCGCGCGGCACCACGCTGGTGGTGAACGACCATTGGCGCACGGCGTTGAACCTGGACGCGCCCGCGTTGCACCTCGGTCAGGAAGACTGGTTGGCCCTGCGCCCCACCGAACGCACCACCATCGCCGCCGCGCAGGCGCGCGGCCTGCAACTGGGCATGAGCTCGCACAGCCTGTGGGAGCTGTGCCGCGCGCGCGGCGCGGGGGCCGACCTCATCGCCTGCGGGCCGGTGTGGCCCACCACCACCAAGGACATGCCCTGGCACGCCCAGGGCCTGGACAACCTGGCCTGGTGGGTGCGCCTGGCGGGCCGCCCGGTCATCGCCATCGGCGGAGTGCTGGCGCCCGAGCAACTCGAGCAATGCGCCGCCACCGGCGCAGCCACCGTGTGCGTGGTGCGCGGCCTGGGCGACGACCCGCGCGCCACGCTGCCGCGCTGGCAGCGCGCCTGGGACGCGGGGCAGGCCCTGCCCCGACGCCCCACGCCCGCGTGGCCGCACGCCACGCTGGCGGCGGACTGACGGCCGGCTCAACAGCCTTCAGCGGCCTTCAATGGCCTTCAATGGCCTTCCACGCGCCCAGCCCTCAGAAGGCGTGCCGCAGCCCGATGTCCAGCCCGCGCGAGGACTGGTTCGCCGCCGTGGTGGAGCCGTTGAGCGCGTAGCCCGCGCCGCCCTTGTTGCTGACGTGCGCGAAGGTGGTGTAGACCGCCGTGCGCTTGGACAGGTTGTGCACGTAGCCCACGGCCAGTTTGCGCGTCTCGGGCTCCAGCCCGGTCTCGCGCTTGTAGCTGCCGTAGGACGCGCGGACCTGCCCCACGCCCACGCGCCACTCCACGCCGGTCTGGATGCCCTTGCCCTTGATGCCGCCCAGTCGCTCGTCGGCGAAGCCCAGCGCGTAGGTCACGGTGCCGAAGTTGTAGGTGAAGCCGTAGTTGCGCGGGCGCGAGTCGTTGCCCAGCTGCTTGAGCTTGCCGGTGGCGAAGGCCACGTTCCACGGGCCCTGCGCCCAGCCCAGGCGCACGCCCTGGTAGTCGCCATCGTCTTCGTTGGGCGTGCCCTGGGCGTTCTCGCCCCAGGCGATCATCGCGTTGCCGTACAGGCCGCCCAAGGTGCCCGCGGGCAGGTGGTAGGCGATGCTGTTGGACGCGCGAATGCCCGCAGGCGTGGAGGACGTGACGCCCAGCAGCGCCATGATGGCGGTGCCCACCCCGGCGTTGCCGAAGCTGTCGAAGGTGTTCATGTTGCTGTAGCTGGGCACGTAGTCGCGGCCCAGGCGCAGCTCGCCCCAGGGGCTGAACAGGCTCAGCGTGGAACGGCGGTTGAAGGTGAGCCCCTGCGCCGCGCCCAGGCTGGGGGCGCCGGCCTGGTTGTTGGCGTTGCTGGCCATGCCCGCGCCGTTGTCGGTGAGGATGCCGCCTTCCAGCACGAAGCCGGCCGACCAGCCGCCGCCCAGGTCTTCCACGCCGCGCACGCCGATGCGCGTGGTGGTGTTGCCCGAGTGCGTGAGCTGCGTGCGGTCGGTGAGGCTGCCCTGGCCCACGGCGACCAGGGTGTCGAGCACGCCGTACAGCGTGACCGAGCCCTGCGCGGACGCGGTGGCCGACAAGGCCAGCAGGGGCACACCCAGCAGTGCCATCTTGTGTTTCTTCATCGAATGTCTCCTCATTGGTTGGGGGTGGGTGGGGAATAAAAAGCGGGCGGTTGGGGGGCGTACCCTCAACGCCCGATGAAGCGCGGCGGCCGTTTCTCGTGAAAGGCCGCCACGCCCTCGATGCAGTCCTCGCTGCGGCCGAGTTCGCGCTGCAGGCGCGTCTCCAGCGCCAGTTGCTCCAGCAGCGTGTTCTCGTCGGCCGCGTGCAGCGCGGTCTTGATGTGGCGCAGCGCCAGCGCGGGGCCGCGCGCCAGGCGCGCGCACACGGCCTCGGCCTCGGCCATCAGCGCGCCGTCGTCGGTGCAGCGCCAGATCAGGCCGGCCTGTTGCGCGGCCTCGGCGCCCATGGCCTCGCCCAGCAGGCACAGCGCCATGGCGCGGGCGGGGCCGATGAGGCGCGGCAGCAGCCAGGTGGCGCCCGCGTCGGGCATGACGCCGATGCGCGCGAAGGCCAGCACGAAGGACGCGCCGCGCGCCGCCAGCACCACGTCGCCCGCCAGCGCCAGGCTCACGCCCGCCCCGGCAGCCACGCCGTTGACGGCCACCACCACCGGCACCGGCAGCGCGCGCAGGCGCAGCACCAGCGGATTGAAGTCGCGTTCCAGCATGGCACCCAGGTCGCGGCGGCCATCGGGGCCGACGTCGTGGCCGTTGTCTTCGCGGCTGCCCAGGTCCGCGCCCGAGCAGAAGCCGCGCCCCGCGCCGGTGAGCAGCACGCAACGCAAGTTGGCGTCGCGCTCCAGTGCGTCCAGCACCTCGCGCAGGTCGGCGTGCAGGCGCGCCGACAGGCCGTTGAGGCGCTCGGGCTGGTCCAGCGTGAGGCGCGCCAGGCCGTCCTCGCTCTCCAGGCGCACGGTGCGGTGGGTGGTGACGAGGGTCTGCTTCATGGCAGTTGCACCTCGTCCAGGTGGCGCACCGCCGGGCTGGCCGGCAGGCGGCAGGCAGCGGCGTACTCGGCCGCCATGCGCGAGACCAGCTCGGCCACGCCCGGCACGTCGTGGATGGTGGCCACGCCGTGGCCCGCGCTCCAGAAGTCGCGCCAGGCCTTGGCCTCGGTGTCGGCGATGCCGGCGATGTCGGGCCGCTTGGGTGGCAGCGTCGCGACGTCGATGCCGAAGCGCTCGATGGAGGCGCGCAGGAAGTTGGCGTGCACGCCGGTGAAGCGGTCGGTGTTCACCAGATCACCCACACCGCTGTCCACGATCATCTGTTTGAACTCGGCCTGCGCGTGCGATTCGCGCGTGGCGTTGAAGCGCGTGCCGATGTAGGCCAGGTCCGCGCCCAGCGCCTCGGCAGCGCGAATCTGGTGCCCGTCGTTGATGCCGCCGCCCAGGATGAGGCAGCCGCGCCAGAACTCGCGGACCTCGCGCACCAGCGAGAACATGCTCTGGTGGCTGGCGTGGCCGCCCGCGCCACCGCCCACGCAGATGAGCCCGTCCACGCCGGCCTCGGCGGCCTTGCGCGCCTGCGCGGCGCTCACCACGTCGGAGAACACCACGCCGCCATAGGCGTGCACCGCCTCGGCCACCGGCGCGGGGTTGCCCAGGCTGGTCAGTACCAGCGGCACGCGGTGCTTCACCACGATGTCCAGGTCGGGCAGGAAGCGCGGGTTGCTGCGGTGGCACACCAGGTTCACGCCGAAGGGCGCCACGCGCGCCTGCGGGTTCGTGGACTCGTGGTCGTCGAGCTCGGTGCGCAGCGCAGTGATCCACTCGTCGAGTTGCGACGAGGGCCGCGCGTTGACGTGCGGGAAGGTGCCCACCACGCCGGCCAGGCACAGGGCCTTCACCAGCGGCGGGAAGGACACGAGGAACATGGGCGCGCCGATGGCGGGAATCGCGAGGCGGCCGTGCAGGAGGTCGGGGATGGGCATGGCGGCGCTCCTTTCAGTTCACGGCCGCGGCCTGCGCCACGCCCTGCACCGCTTCCACACGCGCCAGCGCCTGGCCCGGCGCCACCTGCTGGCCCTCGTCCACGCCCAGCTCGGCCACGGTGCCGTCGTGCGGCGCGGCCAGCACGTGTTCCATCTTCATGGCCTCCAGCACCACGATCGGGTCGCCACGGCGCACGGCCTCGCCGGCCTGGCGCAGCACCTTCACCACGCGGCCGTTGAGCGGCGCGCGCAGGCTGCCGCTGGCGCCGGGGCCGCCGGCGCTGGCCGCGGGTTCGAAGGTGAGGTCCTCGAACACGGCCTCGGCGCCGGCCTCGACACCGGTCATTTGCAAGGCGATGCCGCGCGCACCGCGCACCGCCAGCGCCTCGCAGGCCAGGCCGTCGAGCTCCAGGCGCAGGCGGTCGCCCTCGGGCAGGCCGAGCCAGCGCACCGTGCGCACGTTCCCTTGCGCGTCGCGCACGCCCACGCTGTCGCCGTTGGCGTGCACGGCGAAGCGGCGCGGCGCTTCACCCGACGCCAGGCCCAGGCCCAGCCGCACCGAGCGCGCGTGCACGCCGGTGCTGGACCAGCCGAGGAACTCACCACCCACCGCGTGCTCCGGCGCGGGCAGCGTGGCGAGCGCGGCGGCGGCCACGGTCCACACCGCGTCGGGCACGGGCGCCGCGCGTTCGGCGTTGCCGGGGAAGTGGCGCCCGATGAAACCGGTGGAGAAGTCCCCCGAGAGAAACGCCGGGTGGCGCAGCACCATCGCCAGGAAAGAGCGGTTGGTGGGCAGGCCCAGGCAGACGGTTCGGTCCAGCGCGTCGGCCAGTTGGCGCGCGGCCTGCTCGCGGGTCGCGCCGTGCGCGATCACCTTGGCGAGCATGGAGTCGTACCAGGGGCTCACCACGCTGCCGTCGCGCAGCGCATGGTCGGTGCGGGCGCCCTCGGCCGCCCGCCAGCGCGCGATGGTGCCGGTCTGCGGCAGGAAATCGCTGGCGGGCGATTCGGCGCACAGCCGCACCTCGATGGCGTGGCCGCGCAAGTGCACGTCTTCCTGCGCGATGGGCAACGGCTCGCCGGCGGCCACGCGCAACTGCAGCTCCACCAGGTCCAGGCCGGTCACGGCCTCGGTCACCGGGTGCTCCACCTGCAGCCGGGTGTTCATCTCCATGAAGTAGTAGGCGCCGTCGGTGTCGAGCAGGAACTCCACCGTGCCCGCGCCGCGGTAGCCGATCTGGCGCGCCACGGCCACGGCGCTGGCGCCCATGCGCTCGCGCAGCGCGGCGTCCACCGCGGGCGACGGCGCCTCCTCCACGATCTTCTGGTGGCGCCGCTGGATGGAGCAGTCGCGCTCGCCCAGGTGGATGGTGCGGCCGTGCGCGTCGGCCATCACCTGCACCTCCACGTGGCGCGGCGCCATCAGCGCGCGCTCCAGGATCAGGCGGCCGTCGCCGAAGGCGCCCTGCGCCTCGGAGCGCGCGGAGTCGAGCGCGGCGGGCAGGTCACTGGCCTGCATCACCAGCCGCATGCCGCGCCCACCGCCACCGGCGGCGGCCTTCACCATCAGCGGGAAGCCGATGCGCGCGGCCTCGTCGATGAATCGTTCGTTGCGGGTGTCCTCGCCGTCGTAGCCGGGAATGCAGGGCACGCCGGCCTCGCGCATGCGCTGCTTGGCCAGGGCCTTGTTGCCCATGGCCTCGATGGCCTCGGCCGAGGGGCCGACGAACACCAGCCCGGCCGCTTCGCACGCCGCCGCGAAGGCCGCGTTCTCGGCCAGGAAGCCATAGCCCGGGTGCACCGCGTCGGCACCGGCCGCGCGCGCGGCAGCCAGCAGGGCCTCGATGTCGAGGTAGGAGGCGCGCGGCGCGGCGGCGCCGATGCGCACCGCCGCGTCGGCCGCGCGCACGTGCCCGGCATCGCGGTCGGCGTCGGAGTACACGGCCACGGTGCGCAGGCCCAGGCGGCGCGCGGTGCGCATCACGCGCACGGCGATCTCGCCGCGGTTGGCGATCAGCAGCGTCTTCATGCGCGGGCCCTTCCGGGCAGCGTGCCCATGTGCTTGCAGATCACGGACAGCATCACCTCGTCGGCACCACCGCCGATGGAGGCCAGGCGCCCGTCGCGATAGAGGCGCGAGGCCGGGTTGTCCCAGGTGAAGCCCATGCCGCCCCAGTACTGCAGGCAGGCGTCGCCCACCACGCGCAGCAGGCGCCCGGCCTTGAGCTTGGCGATGGAGGCGAGCTCGGTCACGTCCTCGCCGTCCACGTACCGTTCGGTGGCGCGCCACACCAGGGCGCGCAGGCACTGCACGTCGGCGTGCAGCTCGGCCAGGCGAAAGTGCACGCTCTGGTTGTGCAGCACGGGCTGGCCGAAGATGCGGCGCTCGCGCGTGTACGCCACCGTCTCGGCGATGCAGTCGTCCATCTGCTGCAGGGCATTGGCCGAGGCCCAGAGCCGCTCCTCCTGGAACTGCTGCATCTGGTAGCTGAAGCCCTGGCCTTCCTCGCCGATGCGAAAGCGTTGCGGCACGCGCACGCCGTCGAAGTTCACGATGCCCGTGTCCGACGCGCGCATGCCGATCTTGTGGATGCCGCCCTGCACCGTGACGCCGGGCGTGTCCAGCGGCACGCAGAGCAGGGTCTTGTTGCGGTGCGCGGCGGTGTCGTTGTCGGTGTTCACCAGCAGGCAGATCCAGTCGGCCTGCAGGCTGTTGGTGATCCACATCTTGCTGCCGTCGATCACGTAGTCGCCGCCGTCGCGGCGCGCGCGCGTGCGGATGGCCGCCACGTCGGAGCCGGCGCCGGGCTCGCTCACGCCGATGCAGGCCACGCGCTCGCCCGCGATAGAGGGGGCCAGGAACTCGCCCTGCAGTTCGGCGCTGCCGAAGCGCGCGAGCGCGGGCGTGGCCATGTCGGTCTGCACGCCGATGGCCATCTGCACGCCGGCCGAGCGGATGTGGCCCAGCGTCTCGGCCATGACCACGCCGTAGGAATAGTCCAGCCCCGCGCCGCCGCAGGCCTCGGGCTTGGTCAGGCCCAGCAGGCCCAGTTCACCCAGGCCGCGAAAGACCTCGCGCGCGGGGAAGCGGCCAGCCGCCTCCCATTCGTCCACCTGGGGGTTGATGCGCTCGTCGATGAAGCGCCGCAGCGTGCGGCGCAGCTCCTCGTGTTCGTGCGTGAGTTTCATGTCGGGGGAAGGGAAGGAATCAGGGGCGCGCCACCGCGAACTGGATGGGGCGCAGGGCGCGTGTGCGCGCGTCCTCGCAGACGCCGAGCACGGTGGCGAGCACGCGGCGCGTGTCGCGCGGGTCGATGACGCCGTCGTCGAGCAGCAGGCCCGAGGTGTAGAAGGCCGGCGTCTGGCGCTCGAAGGTGTCGATGAGCTGCTCGCGCATGGCGGCCAGCGCGGCGGTGTCCACGGCCTTGCCGCGGCGGCGCCAGCCGGCCTCGGTCACCGACACCATGGTCCCGGCGGCCTGCTCCGCGCCCATGACGCCGGTGCGCGAGGTGGGCCAGGAGAACACGAAGCTCGGCCCGAACGAGCGCCCGCACATGCCGTAGTTGCCGGCACCGAAGCTGGCGTTGCACAGCACGGTGATCTTGGGCACGGTGGCGTTGGCCACGGCCTGGATCATCTTGGCGCCGTGCTTGATCATGCCCTCGCGTTCCGACTGGCGCCCCACCATGAAGCCCGTGGTGTTCTGCAAAAACACCAGCGGCACGCCGGCCTGGCAGCAGGCCTGGATGAAGTGCACCGCCTTGGTGGCGCCCGACGGATCGAGCGGCCCGTTGTTGGCGAGGAAACCCACGCGGCGGCCCAGCAGCGAGCCGTGCCCGCACACCGTGGCCGGGCCATAGCCGGCCTTGAACTCCAGGAACTCCGAGCCGTCGGTGAGGCGCGCGATCACCTCGCGCATGTCCACGGGTTTCTTCTGGTCGGGACCGAACAGGCCCAGCAGCTCCTCGGGGTCCAGCAGTGGCGCGGGGCCCGTGTCGGCGCGCGGCGGCGCAGCGCGGTTCCAGCCCAGTGCGGCCACCAGCTCGCGCGCCATGCCGATGGCGTGCGCGTCGTCCTCGGCCAGGTACTCGGACAGGCCGGTGGTGCTGGCGTGCAGCTCGGCGCCGCCCAACTCTTCGTCGGTGGCGATCTCGCCGGTGGCGGCCTTGAGCAGCGGCGGCCCCGCGAGGAAGGCCTTGGCGCGCCCGCGCACCATGACCACGTAGTCCGACAGGCCCGGCATGTACGCCCCGCCCGCCGTGGACGAGCCATGCACCACCGCAATCACCGGAATGCCGGCGGCCGACAGGCGCGCGAGGTTGTAGAAGTTGGCACCGCCGTGGATGAAGTCCTGCACGCGGTAGTTGAAGAGGTTGGCGCCCGCCGACTCCACCAGGTGCACGAAGGGCAGCTTGTTGTCCAGCGCGATCTGCTGCGCGCGCTGGAACTTCTCGATGCCCATGGGCTGCATGGCACCGGCGTCGATGCCCGCGTCGTCGGCCACCAGCAGCACGCGCACGCCCGACACCCAGCCGATGCCGCAGACCATGCCGCCCCCGGGCACGGTGCGCGCGTCGTCGTCGTGGTCCAGCCGGTAGCCGGCCATGGTGGACAGCTCCAGGAAGGGCGCGCCCGGGTCGAGCAGCAGGCCCACGCGCTCGCGCGGCAGCAGTTGCCCGCGCTTCTCGAACACGGGCGCGGCGCGGGCCGAGGCCTCGCGGGTGCGCTGTTCCAGTTCGCGCAGCCGCTGCAGTTGCGCCAGGGCATGGCGCGTGTTCTCTCCCGACGCCTCGCTCGCACGCGAGGCGCCGCTCATCCAGACCGGCATGGGGGACTCCTTGGGGGGCCTTAGCGCATGAAGCGGGGCATCACTGCGGCGTGGCGCCCGAGCGGCGCGCCAGGTCCTGCCACTTGACGGTCTCGCTGGCCACGTAGGCCGCGAACTGCGGGCCCGAGATCTTCAGCGGCAGCACGCCGGCCTTGCTGGCAACCTCGGTGAACTCGGGGCTGGCGATGACCTTCTCCATCTCGGCCGAGAGCCGCGCCACGATGGCCGGCGGCGTTTTCGCGGGCACGAAGAGCCCGGTCCAGGCGATCGACTCGACGCCGGCCACGCCGGCCTCGGCCATGGTGGGCACGTCGGGCAGCGCGGCCACGCGCTCGCCGTAGGTGACGGCCAGCGCGCGCAGCGCGCCGGTCTTCACGTGCGGGCCGGAGGAGGCGGGGTAGTCGAACATCAGGTCGACCTGGCCGCCGAGCAGGTCGGTCAGCGCGGGCGTGCTGCCCTTGTAGGCCACGTGCGTGAGCTCGATGCCCGCCGCGCGCTGGAACATGAGCGCGGTGAGGTGGGTGGAGGTGCCCGCGCCGGCCGATGCGTAGTTGAGCTTGCCGGGGTTGGCCTTGGCGTAGGCCACCAGCTCGCGCACCGTCTTGAAGGGGCGCGAGGGATGGACCACCAGCAGGTTGACGCCACCGGCGATGGCGTGCACCGGGGCGAAGTCGTTGACCGGGTCGTAAGGCAGCGACTTGTAGAACACCGAGTTGGTGGCCTGCGTGCCCTGCGAGCCCACGAACAGCGTGTGGCCATCGGGCGCCGAGCGCGCGGCCATCGACGCGGCCACCGAACCGCCCGCGCCACCCCGGTTGTCCACCACCACCGGCTGGCCCAGTTGTTCGCCCAGGCGCAGGGCCACGCTGCGCGCGAGCGCGTCGGCCACGCCGCCGGCGGGGAATGGCGCGATCAGGGTGAGGGGCCGGTTCGGCCAGTTCGGTGTCTGGGCCTGCCCGGCCAGCGGCAGCGCCGCGGCCAGGGCCAGCAAGAGCGGCGCCGCAACGCGCAGCACCCGGCGGATGGGTTTCATGTGGTCTCCTGGTTCTCTCAACGACGTTCGACATCGTTTTCACGACATCTCGCAAGACTCTACGATACTTCGCAATTCATTCCGACGCAACGTAAAACAAACCGAGTGTTTACCCTTATAGTCTTCGTGCAAACTGGTAAAACACAGATTCCGACATACCGTAGACAACAACGATTGACCGCGATACATTACGACCCGTCGCACAACCAAGGACACGCCAACATGCCCTCCATCGTTCCCGCCTGCACGCGCACCATGGCCGTGCTCGAGGTCTTCGCGCGCGAAAAGCGCGAGCTGTCCAACTCGGACATGGCCCGCTTCCTCGACCTGCCCGACAGCTCCTGCTCCGACCTGCTGCACACGCTGCACCAGGGCGGTTACGTGCTGCGCACGGCGCGCACGCGGCGCTTCTATCCCACCAGCCGCATCTACACGGTGGCGTCCGAGATCATCCGCAACGACCCCCTGTACGCCGCCGGTGCCGAGGCGCTGGAGCTGCTGGTGGCCAAGACGGGCGAAACCGCCTTCTGCGGCCGGCTCGACGACGGCGCGGTCAAGGTCATCGCCAGCCAGGAGGGCCGCCACCCGCTGCGCTACGTGCTCAACAGCGGCGAGCGCATCGCCCTGCACGCCTCCGGCCTGGGCAAGGCCCTGCTGGGCCTGATCGGCGAGAGCGACCCGGCGGAGGCTTCGCGCCAGATGCGGCTGAAGCCGCTGCGCGAACTCACGCCCCGCTCCATCACCGACGTGGCCGCGCTGGAGGCCGACCTGGCCGCCAGCCGCGCGCGCGGCTGGTACCTGGCGGACGAGGAAGGCAACGAGGGCGTCTCGGCCCTGGGCGTGGCCGGCTACATCGGCGAAGAGGCCATGGCCATCTCCGTCGGTGGCCCGGCCGAGCGCATGCGCAAGAACCTGGACGAGTACGTGGCCGTGCTGCACGAGGTGGCCGCCATCGCTTTCGGCCAACGCGTGCGCCACTGACACCGACAACGACGACAAGGGACCATTTCGTGGAATTGAATCTGAAAGGCAAGGTCGCGCTGGTGACCGGCTCGGGTCGCGGCATCGGCGCGGCCATGGTGAAGGCCTACGCCGCCGAGGGCGCGCGCGTGGTGGTGAGCGACGTGATCGCGGAGAACGCGCAGGCCACGGCCCAGGCGCTGGTCGACCAGGGGCACGAGGCCATCGGCCTGGCCTGCGACGTGACGGACGCCGAGAGCGTGCGCCACATGGCGCAGCAAGCCGAGCAGGCCTTCGGCGGCGTGGACATCCTGGTGAACAACGCCGCGTGGACCAAGGACGTGTACCTCACCAAGATGGACCCGTCGCTGTGGGACCAGACGATGGACGTGATCCTCAAGGGCAGCTTCCACTGCGCGCAGGCGCTGCTGCCCGGCATGATGGCGCGCCGCTGGGGCCGCGTGATCAACATCTCCTCGCGCTCGCTGTTCGGCAACCCGGGGCAGACCAGCTACGCCGCCGCCAAGGCCGGCATCGTGGGCTTCACGCGCGCGCTGGCGCTGGAGCAGGGCAAGTTCGGCATCACCTGCAACGCCATCGCGCCGGGTTTCATCCTCACCGAGGGCATGAAGTCGCTGCCCAAGTTCGAGCAGTTGCGCGAGGCCGCGATCGCGCGCAACCCGGTGGGCTTCCTCGGCGAGCCGAGCGACGTCGCCAACGCCGCGCTGTTCCTTTCTTCCGACGTGGCGCGCTACATCAGCGGCACCACGCTCTACGTGACCGGCGGGCGCTACTCGTCCTGAGTCGCACGGTCCTCCACACACAAGAACCCGAGGAGACAAGAAGATGACGAACTTCGTCGAAGCCCCGCCGCCGGCCGAGCTGGCCGCCCTGCGCTACTGGTGGGAAGACCTCAAGCCCGGCCTGCGCTGGCGCACCACCTCGCGCACCATCACCGAAGCCGACGTGGTGCAGTTCGCCACCTACAGCGGCGATCTGAACCGCGCGCACGTGGACGCCGAGTACGCCGCCCAACTGCCGCTGTACGGCCAGCGCCTGGTGCACGGCATGCTCGTCGTGTCGTACATGGCGGGCCTGAGCACGCGCACCATGGTCAACCAGATGCTGGAGCCTTCGCTGCTGGGCCTGCTGGAGGTGCGCTGCCAATTCCCCGCGCCCACCTTCATCGGCGACACCCTCGCGGTGGACATCGAGGTGATGGAACAGAAGGAGACCTCCAAGCCCGAGCGCGGCGTGGTCACCTTCAAGCGCACCGCGGTGAACCAGCGCGGGCAGGCCGTCGTTGAGTGCCTGGTGACGCAGCTCGTGATGCGACGACCCGCGGCATGAGCGGTACCACCGACCTCTCGCGGCTGTTCGAGCCGCGCTCGATCGCGCTGGTGGGCGCGTCCGACCGCGCGGGCAGCATCGGCGGCTACGCGCTGCAGAACCTGGCCGAGCATTCCACGTTCACCGGCGATCTGTACCTGATCAACCCGCGCCGCGAGGCCATCGGCGAGCGGCGCTGCTGGCCCTCCGTGGCCGCCCTGCCCGCCACGCCCGACGTGGCGCTGATCGCCGTGCCGGCGAGCGAGGTGATGGCCGCGCTGCATGAGTGCGCGGACCGTGGCGTGGCCTTCGCCATCGTGTTCACCTCGGGCTTCGGCGAAACGGGCGACGAGGGCAAGGCGCTGGAGGCCGAGATGCGCGCCATCGTCGCCCGCAGCGGCATGCGCATTTACGGCCCCAATTGCCCGGGGCTGACCAACGTCAACCGGCGCCTGGGCCTGACCTTCTCGCCCGCCTTCAAGCTCGACCTGCTGGCCGGCCCCATCGGCATCGCCACGCAGGGTGGCGGGCTGGGGCGCTGCCTGCTGCAGTCCATGCAGCGCGGCATAGGCGTGGGCCTGTGGTCGTCCGCCGGCAACGAGGTGGACCTGGAGGTCAGCGACTTCATCGACCACATGGCCGGCGCGGGCGACGTGGGCGTCATCGCCACGCTGCTCGAAGGCGTGCGCGACGGCCGCAAGTTCCTGCGCGCGGTGCGCCACGCGGCGGCGCAACGCAAGCCCGTGGTGGCGCTCAAGATCGGCCGCTCCGAATACGGCCGGCGCGCGGCGCAGTCGCACACCGCGTCCATCGCCGGCTCGGCCGAGGTCAACAGCGCCGTGCTGCGCCAGATGGGCGTGGTCGAGGTGGACGACATCGACGAGCTCATCGACACCGCCGCGCTGTTCGCGCGGGCGCGGCCCGGGCCGAACGAGAAGGTGGCGGTGGTGTGCTCGTCGGGCGGCACGGCCGCGCTCAGCGCCGACATGATCGGATCGGCCGGGCTGGAACTGGCCACGCTGTCGCCGGCCACGCTGGCCGAACTGGCCAAGCACCTGCCGCCCTTCGTGTCAGCCGCCAACCCGCTGGACACCTCGGGCGAGATCCTGAACAAGCCCGAGGCGCTGGACGCCACGCTGCGCGCCGTGGCCGAGGACCCGGCCGTGGGCCTGGTGCTCTACCCCATTCCGCTGGAGTACGGCCCGGTGACGAAGGGCGTGGCCGAGAGCATCGTGCGCGTGCAGCGCGAGACCGGCACGCCCATCGTGGCGGTGTGGATGAGCGACCGCCTGGGCGCCGGTTACGACGCGCTGGTGGCCGGCGGCCTGATGCCGATGCGCAGCGTGGGCAAGGCGGTGAAGGCGATGTCGCGCTGGGTGTGGCACGGCCAGTGGCGCGCGCGCGCCGACGCCGTGCCGGCGCCCGAGCCGCTGTGGCTGCTGGCCGGCGGCGGTGCGGCCCTGCCCGACGTGTCCACCGAACCGCTGGCCAAACACTGGCTGGCCACACACGGCATGGCCGTGCCCACGCACCGCGTGGCGCGCACGCAGGACGAGGCCCAGGCCGCCGCGCGCGAACTGGGCTGGCCCGTGGTGGCCAAGGTGGTGAGCGCCGAGGTGGCGCACAAGAGCGACGCGGGCGGCGTGGCCGTGGGCGTGCGCGACGCGGAGGAACTCGCGCGGGTGTGGGAACGCATCCACGCGGACGTGACCGCCGCCGTGCCGCACGCGCGCATCGACGGCCTGCTGATCGAGGCCATGGCCCCGCCGGGCGGCGTGGAGACCCTGGTGGGCGTGCACACCGACGACAGCTTCGGCCCCGTGATCAGCGTGGGCCTGGGCGGCATCCACGTGGAGGTGTTGAAGGACGTGAGCCGCCGCCTGCTGCCCATCACCCTGGACGACGCGCGCGACATGCTGCGCGAGCTGCGCGGCTTCCCCATCCTGCAAGGCATTCGCGGCCGCGCGCCGCGCGACATCGAGGCCATCGCCCGCACGCTGGTGGCCGTGTCCGACCTGGTGTCGGCGCACCGCGGCGCCGTCGCCGAACTCGAGATCAACCCCCTGTGGGTGGGGGCCGTGGGCCAGGGCGTGCTCGCCCTGGACGCGCTCGCCATCCGCGCCGGAGATGCACCATGACCATCAAGACCGACATCGGCACCACCACGCCCGACACCATCACGGTGCGCGGCAAGAACATCGCCACCGAAATCCTCGGGCACATCGACTTCGTCGACATGATCTGGTGGACCACCTTCGCGCGCCTGCCCGAGCGGCGCGAGAAGAACATGATCAACCTGGTGCTGGTGATGGCCACGGACCACGGCCTCACGCCCAGCGCCATCAGCGCGCGCCTGACCTACCTGGGCGCGCCCGAGGCCTTGCAGGGCGCCGTGGCCGCCGGCCTGCTGGGCGCGGGCAGCGTGTTCCTGGGTTCGGCGCAGAACGTGACGGAGATGCTGCAGCGCTGGGCCGAGCCGCTGACGGACGAGTCCAGCGACGAGGCCGTGCGCGAGGCCGCGCGCGCGCTGGTGAAGGATTACCGCGGCGCGCGCCGCGCCATCGGCGGCGTGGGCCACCCCATCCACGTGGACGGCGACCCGCGCATCCCCACACTGGCCGCGGTGTCCAAGGCCAACGGCTACTACGGGCGCCACTGGCGGGTGGTGGGGGGCGGGCCCGCCGTGCTGAAGGAAGAAGTGGGCCGCGCGCTGCCCATCAACGCCGCCGGCGGCGTGGGCGCGATCTTCGCGGCCATGGGGCCTTGCCGCCGCCGTTG
>NZ_CCAE010000052.1 GCF_000723405.1 Hydrogenophaga intermedia
GCCATGGCGTAGCTCAGCGCCAGGTCGCGCGCCTTGCCGCTCTTGTCCTGGTGCACGGCCACCAGGTGGGGCACGCCGCCGCCTTGCGCGTAGGTGCTGCGAACCGTGTGGCCCGGGGCCTTGGGCGCCACCATCCACACGTCCAGGTCGGCGCGCGGCACCACCTGGTTGTAGTGCACGTTGAAGCCGTGCGCGAAGGCCAGGGACGCGCCCTGCTTGATGTTGGGCTCGACGTTGTTGCGGTAGACCTCGGCGATCTGCTCGTCGGGCAGCAGGATCATGACGACGTCGGCGGACTTCACCGCGTCATTGACTTCCAGCACGTTCAAGCCGGCCTTGCCCACTTTGTCCCAGGACGCACCGCCCTTGCGCAGGCCCACCACCACCTTCACGCCGCTGTCGTTGAGGTTCTGCGCGTGGGCGTGGCCCTGGCTGCCGTAGCCGATGATCGCGACCGTCTTGCCCTTGATGAGGGACAGATCGCAGTCCTTGTCGTAGAAAACTTTCATGGTTGCTCCGTTGGAATGGAAGGGGTGATCAGACGCGCAGGATGCGTTCGCCGCGGCCGATGCCACTGGCGCCGGTTCGCACCGTCTCCAGGATCGCGCCACGGTCGATGGCTTCCAGGAAGGCGTCGTTCTTGCCCTGGTCGCCAGTGAGTTCAATGGTGTAGCTTTTGTCGGTCACATCGATGATGCGGCCCCGGAAGATGTCGGCCATGCGCTTCATCTCCTCGCGTTCCTTGCCCACCGCGCGCACCTTCACCATCATGAGCTCGCGCTCGGTGTAGGCTCCCTCGGTGAGGTCGACGACCTTGACCACCTCGATGAGGCGGTTCAGGTGCTTGGTGATCTGCTCGATGACGTCGTCCGACCCGGTGGTCTGGATCGTCATGCGCGAGAGGCTCGGGTCCTCGGTCGGCGCGACGGTGAGCGATTCGATGTTGTAGCCACGGGCCGAGAACAGGCCCACCACGCGGGAGAGTGCGCCGGGCTCGTTCTCGAGCAGCACGGCAATGATGTGCTTCATATGCAGCTTCCTCTTTTCGCCGCCCTCCCCCGTGCACGGTAATGCACGGGCTCGACGGTCAATAGATTCGACTAGGGGATGGACCCGCCTCGCGGCGGATCCGACGGGCGATTACAGGTCTTCCGAACCCAGCAGCATCTCGGTGATGCCCTTGCCGGCCTGAACCATGGGGAACACGTTCTCGGTCGGGTCGGTGCGGAAGTCCATGAAGACCGTGCGGTCCTTGAGCTTGCGCGCCTCGCGCAGCGCGGGCTCCACGTCCTCGGGGCGCTCGATCAGCAGGCCCACGTGGCCATAGGCCTCGGCCAGCTTCACGAAGTTGGGCAGCGCGTCCATGTAGCTGTGGCTGTAGCGGCCGGAGTACTCGATCTCCTGCCACTGGCGCACCATGCCCAGGTACCGGTTGTTGAGCGAGACCACCTTGATCGGCGTGTTGTACTGCAGGCAGGTGGACAGCTCCTGGATGCACATCTGCACCGAGCCTTCGCCGGTGATGCAGAACACCTCGGATTCGGGCTTGGCCAGCTTGATGCCCATGGCGTAGGGAATGCCCACCCCCATGGTGCCCAGGCCGCCCGAGTTGATCCAGCGGCGCGGCTCGTCAAAGCGATAGAACTGCGCGGCCCACATCTGGTGCTGGCCGACGTCGGAGGTGATGTACGTCTCCGTGTCCTTGGTCATGTTCCACAGGGTCTCGATGACCATCTGCGGCTTGATGACGTCCTTGTTGCCACGGTCGTATTTGAGGCAATCGCGCGAGCGCCAGCCTTCGATCGTCTTCCACCAATCGGCCAGGGCCTTCTCGTCGGCGCGCTGCGGCGTCTCGCGCACCATGTGGATGAGCTCGGTGAGCACGTCCTTCACATCGCCGACGATGGGCACATCGACCTTGACCCGCTTGGAAATGCTCGACGGGTCGATGTCGATGTGGATGATCTTGCGTTCGTTCTGCGCAAAGTGCTTGGGGTTGCCGATCACGCGGTCGTCGAAGCGCGCGCCCACGGCCAGCAGCACGTCGCAGTTCTGCATGGCATTGTTGGCTTCGATGGTGCCGTGCATGCCCAGCATGCCGAGGAACTTGCGGTCCGACGCCGGATAGGCGCCCAGGCCCATGAGCGTATTCGTGACCGGGTAGCCGAGCATGTCCACCAGGGTGCGCAGCTCTTGCGTGGCGTTGCCCAGCAGCACGCCGCCGCCGGTGTAGATGTAGGGGCGCTTGGCACCCAGCAGCAACTGCAGCGCCTTGCGGATCTGCCCGCCATGGCCCTTGCGCACGGGGTTGTACGAGCGCATGGGCGCCGCCTCGGGGTAACCCGTCCAGGTGGCCTTGTTGAAGGACACGTCCTTGGGCACATCGACCACCACCGGGCCGGGGCGGCCGGTGCGCGCGATGTGGAAGGCCTTCTTCATCACCTCGGCCATCTGGCGCACGTCCTTCACCAGGAAGTTGTGCTTGACGATGGGGCGGGTGATGCCGACGGTGTCGCACTCCTGGAAGGCGTCGAGGCCGATCGCCGCCGAGGGCACCTGCCCGGTGATGATCACCATCGGGATGCTATCCATGTACGCCGTGGCGATGCCAGTGACCGCGTTGGTCACGCCAGGACCCGAGGTGACGAGGGCCACGCCCACATCGCCCGTGGCACGGGCGTAGCCATCGGCGGCATGCACGGCGGCCTGCTCGTGGCGCACCAGCACGTGCTGGATGCTCTCCTGCTTGTAGAACGCGTCGTAGATATGCAGTACGGCGCCGCCGGGATAACCCCAGACGTACTTGACGCCTTCGGCCTGCAGGGCTTTGACGAGGATTTCCGCGCCGCGGAGTTCTTGGGAGGGCTCGCCGGCTGTGGATGCGGCGGCGGCCGAGGCCAGTTCGGCCTTGGTGATGTCCATGATCAACCTTTCGAGAATTTCTCTGACGAAAAACCTTGGGTGCCCCTTGGCCCACCCTTGTGGGGCGGCTTCGGGACTTGAGACCAGTGGCCATGAGCGGAACGAATACCCGCCGGACCCTGATCCGTTTGCCTTGTGAAGACGGAAGCCCGGGATTATGGCACCGCAGCAAAGCACGGTCGCCGGCTTTTCGTCGGCCTTGACCGGAATGCGACAATCCCGGCCTTCCCGCCTCTGCCGATATGACCTCCGACGCCCCAGCCGCCGGCGCCGCCGCCCGCCCCGACCTCAACGCCCCTTCGCTGCGCCGCCGCATGGCCTGCTGGCTCTATGAAGGCATGCTCATGTTCGGCGTGGTGTTCATCGCCGGCTACCTGTTCTCCGCCCTCACGCAGCAACGCCACGCGCTGGAGGGCCGCCACGCCCTGCAGGCCTTCCTGTTCGTGGTGTTCGGCATCTACTTCACGTGGTTCTGGCACAAGGGACAAACCCTGGCGCAAAAGACCTGGCACATCCGCGTGGTCGACACGGCAGGCAATCCGATCGGTCAGGCGCGAGCCCTGGTGCGCTACGTGCTCTCGTGGCTGTGGCTGTTGCCGCCGCTGGCCCTGAGCTGGGTGCTGGGCGCCCAGGGGGGCGAAACCGCGGTGCTGCTGATCGGCTGGGTGCTGGTCTACGCCCTGCTCTCGCGACTGCACGTGCAGCGCCAGTTCCCGCACGACGCGCTGGCCGGCACACGACTGGTGCATTACGCGCCACCCCCGCAACAGAAAAAGCCCAGGAAGCAGCGCCAGCCGTGAACACCCCCGAAGTGAACCCGCAGAAGCGCCGCCGCGGCCTCAGCCGCGTGTGGCACGCGCTGTTCTACTCGCTCGCCGGCCTTCGCGCCGGCTGGGACGAGCCAGCCTTCCGCCAGGAAGCCCTCGCCGCGCTCGTGCTGGTGCCAGCGGCCTTCTGGGTGGGCCGTGGCTGGGTCGAGGTGGCGCTGCTGATCGGCACCGTGGTGCTGGTGATGGTGGTGGAGTTGCTCAACACCGGGATCGAGACCGCCATCGACCGCATCGGCCCCGAATGGCACGCGCTGTCCAAGCGGGCCAAGGACATGGGCAGCGCCGCCGTGCTGCTGAGCTTGCTGCTGTGTGGCGGCACCTGGCTGGCGGCGCTGTGGGTGCACGCCAAGGATCTGTTGTGAACGAACCCAGCTTTTCCCTTTGCGTGTACTGCGGCTCGCGGCCCGGCGCGAGCCCCGCGTTCCTGGAAGCCGCCCGCCGGGTGGGCGAGTGGATCGGCCGTCACGGCGGCCAGCTCGTCTACGGCGGTGGCCGCAACGGCCTGATGGGCGTGGTGGCCGACAGCACGCTCAAGGCCGGGGGCCGGGTGGTCGGCATCATCCCCAAGGCACTGGTGGAAAAGGAATGGGCCCACAACGGCTGCACCGAGCTGCACGTGGTGGACACCATGCACGAGCGCAAGCGCCTCATGGCCGAGCACGCGCACGCCTTCCTGGCCCTGCCCGGCGGCATCGGCACCTTCGAGGAGTTCTTCGAGGTCTGGACCTGGCGTCAGCTTGGCTACCACGACAAGCCCGTGGGCCTGCTCGACGTGGGCGGCTACTACGAAGGCCTGATGGCCTTCCTGCGCACCGCGGTGCAGGCGCAGTTCATGGGCGATTGGCAGATGGACCTGATCCGTGTGGATGCCGACGCCGAGCGCCTGCTGCCGGCGCTGATCGAGGCGGGTGGCACAGCACCCCAGCCCCGGCTCGACGAGATCTGAGAGCGGCCGCGCTCAGACCGCGGTTTCGTCCTCTTCACCGGTGCGGATGCGCACCACGCGCTCGACCGAGGTGACGAAGATCTTGCCGTCGCCGATTTTGCCGGTGCGCGCGGCGCGCACGATGGCGTCGACGCAGCGATCGACATCGTCGTCCTTCACCACGACCTCGACCTTCACCTTGGGCAGGAAGTCGACCACGTACTCGGCGCCGCGGTAGAGCTCGGTGTGTCCCTTCTGCCGGCCGAAACCTTTCACCTCCGTCACCGTCAGGCCGGTCACGCCTTGTTCGGCCAGCGCTTCGCGCACCTCTTCGAGCTTGAACGGCTTGATGACGGCGGTGATCTGTTTCATGAGCGGTGACCTTGGTTGATGACGGAACGTGCCGAAAAATGTATCACGCTCACGTCATCGCAAGGACCGGGGGCGCCGACGCCCGCTTACTGGCAGGTGAATGCAACGCCCCAGGAGCCGGGTGGGGTCATGTCGGTGATCGCCGCGTTGCCCACCAGCTGGATCTCGATCGCGTCCCGGGCATCGAAGTCGACCGCTGTGGCCACTTCGCAGGAACGTGTCGTGCTGTTGATGGTGCACACGAGTGCCGTGTCGTGGGTGTCGAGCGCCGACAGGTCCGGACCCGGCGTGTGCTGCACGGTGAACCGGTAGCTGGTACCGGCCGCCGGCTGCCCCAGAGTGGCCACCTGCAAACGCGCCTGGGTGCAGGCACGCGGCAACAGCACGGGATTGCGGGCATTGGCGTTGGGGCCCTGCGGCCAGAGGTTGTAGGTGCCATTGCCGAAGGTGCTGTTGGACGCGATGCTCCATTGGAGGTCGACACTGGCGGGACCCGCCGGGCCTTGGGGGCCGGGCGCACCGTCCTGCCCGTCCGAGCCTGGAGGGCCCGTGAGACCCAGCAGGGACAGGCCGGGAGTCGGCCAGACGCCCGCGGTCTTGGGGCCGTACAGGATGGACGTGCTGCGGTCGAGGTAGTAGTCACCGTCGCGCCCGGTGACCGAGGAGGGGGCGCCTGCACCGGCGAGGATGCGAGAACCATCGGTGCCGTTCGCTCCATTCGTGCCGTCCTCACCATCTTGACCGTCTTGTCCATCGGCGCCCGGCGCGCCCCCAAGTGCCCGGGCCGGCCGCGGCCACCGCCCTTGCGTGCGTGGCCCGTAGAGCAGCATCGCCTGCGCATCCAGGTAGAACTGCCCATCGCTGCCCATTGCGTCGTCGGGCTCGCCCGAGCCGCTCAGGATCACGGCCTGAGCCGGGGCCTCCACCACGCGCTCGACCACCCGCACGTCGTCGCCACCGCCGCAGGCGACCACGGAGCCGGCGGCCGTCAGCAGGATCGCCCACCAACGGCAGGACATACGCAACGTCGGACGCATCAGGGCCTCGGCGGGAAAACGCCCGCCAGCGCAATGATGTAGTTGAGGCCCAGCGCGGGGTTGCGCAGATTCAGAGGCTGGCCCGCACCCGTGGGCGACACCGTGACCTGCCCTTGCACTGGCAAGGGCGCAAGGCCGGCATTGGCCTCGGCTGCAGATGCGAAGGCCGGCAGGGGCACACCACCTTCACCCACGGGGTTGGCGGGCACGGCCCCAGTGGGATCGGTCAACGAGGCGCTGCCGCTGTAGCCCACCGGGCGAACGCCGCCGCTGTTGAAGCTGGCCGCATGTGTATGCGCGGGCAATTGGCTCTGCAGCAGTTGCACGCTCTCCTGACCCAGGTAGGACCCGAGCGAGATCGGGCTGAGGCCCTGACCGGCGCCGGCGCCAACGGCCGCGCGGCCCCGCAGGTCCGGCAACGCGAAAGTGGATACGCCGTCACCGCCGTAGGTGGCACCGATGAGGGAGTACAGCGCCCCGTACTGGCTGACGGACAACAGCCGGCCATCGCACAGCGCCCACCCGTCCGGGGCGTAGGAAAACGCGACAAGGCTGATTTCACCGATGAAAGGATCGGATGCGGACAATAGGTTCTCCGTGAGGTTGAAAAGAAGCGGGTCGCAGTCTAGGAAGGCGAGTGGTCTTTGCACCCACAAAACCCCCGGCCATCACGCAATCATCAGAGTCATCCGCCTCCTTGGCGCCGCGTGCCATACTGGCCGCGCCCCCCTTGTACGCCTCTGACCACGTCACCCATGAGCCTCCACTGGCCCCGACATGTGCCCATCACCGTGAGCGTGCGCGGCGGCCACCCCGAGAACGTGCACCACGGCTCCTTCGCTGTGGTGGACCGCACGGGCCAGGTGCTTGCGACGGCGGGCGACGTGGACACGCCGGTGTTCACGCGCTCCTCGCTCAAGCCTTTCCAGGCCCTGCCCCTGATCGCCCGTGCGGCGGACCGGTTGGCACTGGACGACGCCGACATCGCCCTGCTGTGCGCCAGCCACAACGGTGAGCCCGAACACGTGGCCCGCGCGGCGGCGCTGCTGGCCCGCATCGGCGCCGACGAATCCGCCCTGGCTTGCGGCGCGCACGAACCCTACGTGTTCCGCTTCAATGGCCTGACGCCACCGCCTGGAGAGCGTTACGGCCCGCTGCACCACAACTGCTCGGGCAAGCACTCGGGCATGCTGCTGCTGGCCGACGCGCTCGGCGCGCCGCTGCGGGGCTATCTGTCGCCTGACCATCCGGCGCAGCGAGAGATCGCACGCTGCGTGAGCCACTGGTCCGGCGTGCCCGAGGCCTCACTGGTGCGCGGCATCGACGGCTGCAGCGCACCGAACTACGCCCTGCCCCTGCGCGCGCTGGCGCACGCCTTCGCGCGCCTCACCATCGCGGAACCCGACCCGGTGTATGGCACCGCACCGCACCGCATCGCGCTCGCCATGAGCCAACACCCCCACCTGGTGAGCGGCCGGGGCCGCAACGACCTGCACCTCATGAACGCAGGCCGGGGCGACTGGGTCAGCAAGGTGGGCGCCGACGGTGTGCAGGCCATGGCGAGTTTCAGCCGCGGCATCGCAATCGCGGCCAAGTGCGGCGATGGCCAGCTCACGCCGCTGATGGTGGCCCTGGTGGCGGCGCTGGAGCAGCTCGGCTGGACCGACGACGGCATCGACCGCGACGAACTCGCGCGCCTGCTGCCGCCACCGATGAAGAACGCCGCCGGCGTGGAGGTCGGCGAGATGCGCGCCGTGCTGCACCTCTCGGCGGCCTGAGCCGCTACGCCCGGTACTTGCTCGTGATCGGGTAGCGCCAGTCCTTGCCGAAGCTGCGGTGCGTCACGCGGATACCCACCGGCGCCTGGCGGCGCTTGTATTCATTGATGCGGATCAGCCGCACCACCTCTGTGTGCTCGCAGCCAACCATGCATGTGCATCGGTCCTGCCCAGTTCGAAAGCAGCGTCCAACGAGGTTCTTCGCGTGCAATCCCAGGTCGAGACTGGCACAGGGCGGCTCGGTTGCCAATACCACCGGTATCCTTCGCGGAAGACTGCGGGGCGTCGCGGATAGTGGCGTGTCAGCAGCGTCAGCGAACGCGACAGCTCGGCCGCCGAACGTCGCGGCATCGGTGCGTTGTCTGTGTAACCGCCATCGAAGGCAAACTGACCACACACGTGCAGCGCCGGCAGGATGGGCGGTGGCGAGGCGGCGGCGCACAACAGGCGTGCGGCGTCTTCATGCGTTTCGCACTCGTGCAATGCGAGGAAGTCCAGCCGCAGGCCGAGCCAGTGCGGCAACCGTGGATGCAGGCGGTGCCAGAGCTTGTTGTCCAGCGCATAGGCCAACGTGCCAAGGCCGACGCTGGCCGCCAGGCCGATCAGCGGTGCCGGCCGCGACACCGCGACCAGCAGACGCGACGATCCCAGGCGCAAGCGCTGCAGGCTCGCGGCATCCACGAACGCGGCGAGCCATGCCGGATAGATCCGCTGGTGGGCAAACTCGAACCGGCCCGACAGCAGGCCACGCCAGCGGAACACGGCCGCGTTGCCGGAATACAGCCGGCGGCAGGCGTCCATCGCGGCGGACACGCCGCCACTCATCGCGGCAGTCGCGATGGCCGCGCCCGCACTGGTTCCGATCAGCTCCCTCGGCAGGGTCGCGCCGGCTTGCATCAGCGTGCTCAGCAACCCTGCCTGCCACCAGCAGCGGTTGCCGCCGCCGGCAAGCACGAGCGTCTGCGGTGACGCCGGCCAAGGCACCACGCCTTGCGCTGGAGGCCCCGCCTCCTGCTGCAGGTCGGCCGGTATTGCGGCATCGACTCGCGCGTTCACCGAGCGTTGGCGGCGCTGGCTGCGCCAGGCACGGATTCGGTCACCGCCGGCTGCGCGACGTACTGGATGCGCGCTCCTATCAACGCGGGCGAGAAGCCGCGCCAGAAGCTGCGTTCAACCACAGGCTGTCGCGTGCGGTACCAGTCGGTGTCGCGCAGCCAGCGATGCAAGGCCGGCAGGCGCCAGCACGGCACGCGTGGGTACAGATGGTGTTCGAGATGGTAGTTCGTGCCCGACATCAGCAGCGTCAGGATAGGCGAAGTCCGCGTCCGTGCGCGCAGGACCGGCTCGCGCCCGGTTCCGACATGCTCCTGGTAGGGGTTGAGTCCGGTGATGAACACCGTGCCGACCAGCGGCAGCAGGAATGCGAACACCAGCACGTCCGGCCGCAGCACGCCCAGTGCGACGAACCCAGCCATCACCGCCAAGTGCCATGCGATGTTGAAGCGAGTCAGTGAGCGCAGCGTCTCGACCGACAGGCCATTGCGGTCGACCTCATCGTCCGGTCCACTGCTGCGGATGAGACGCCAAGCGTTGCGTCTGTACGCCGCGTTGGCCGCCAGGCGTGCGAGGAGAAGCCGGCTCCAGAAGCCTCGGAAAGGCCCGAAGATCTCGCAATCCGGGTCGTCGGCCGAGTTCGTGTGGCGGTGGTGCCGCCAATGCGACAGCGCGAAGCCGACCGAGATGAACCCGGGGATCGCCGAGCTGAAGACAATGCCCAGCAGCGCGCTGACCTGGGGGCGCCGATGCAGCGTGAAGTGAAAGCCTTCGTGCGCCGTGCCGGCCAGCATGAAGAAGCCATAGCCGCCGACAAGGCTGAGCGCTGCGATCAGCGGCACGGTCGCAAACCATGGCCAAGTCGCGTGAAAGGCCCACAGCGACACCGTTCCCGGCAGCAACGCAAGCGCGAGGCCGTGCGCGAGATATCGCGCCGTCTCGAGTCCGGATGGTTCCATGAAATGGCGCGGTGGCCGAGGCAGTCCGCTGCCCAGCGTCTCGGGCGCCTCTGCCGAAGCGGGCGTCTGCAGGTTCATTGGCGGTCTCCGCGATCGGTCGACAGCCCACCCTCGTCGGGGCGACTTGCTTCGAGAAGGACGTGTTCCGGCACCTCCCGCAAATCCCACACCAGGCCGACGGCAGCGAGAGCGCGCAGCGTCAGGTAGGTGATGTCCAGTTCCCACCAACGGAATCCGGCACGCGCCGAGTTCATGTAGCGATGGTGGTTGTTGTGCCACGAGGCGCCCAGCGACAGCAGACACAACAACCAGTGATTCAGCGAGGTGTCGGGCGTGCGGTAGCTGCGATAGGTAAACCATCCGGGCCGTGGCGAATGAGCGAACGCGTTGACAAGCAGCGAGCCCTGCAACGACAGCAGCGTGCTCACGAAGAATCCCCAGACCACCGCGGCGATGCCCGCATCGCCGCCGAAGAGCGGGGTCCATTGGCCGAGCGCGTACACGCCGGCCAGGTAGAGGTAGGGGAGCAGGTAGTGATACTTGTTGACCCAGACCAGTTCGGGGTAGCGGGTCAGGTCCTTGGCATCGTCGAGGTTGGTGTCGCAGTTGTTCTTGTCGAACAGCCAGCCGAGGTAGGCATACATCCGTCCGTTGCCGACCGGCGTGTGCGGATCCTGCGGCGTGTCCGCGTGGCGGTGGTGCGCGCGGTGGAAGCAGGCCCACCACAGCGGGCCGCGCTGGCCCGACGAGGCACCGAGGCACGCCAGCACGAACTGGAACGCGCGGCTCGTCTTGAAGCTGCGGTGCGCGAAGTAGCGGTGATGTCCGCCTTCCCAGCCGAAGGTACGCAGATAGAAGCCCATCAGCATCAGCGCGAGCAGGGCAGGGGTCGGCGGCACGAAGAACGCGGCCACGCTTCCGGCATAGACCAGGAGCACGCGAAGCTTGATGACGAGTAGCTTCTCGGAAGGCTGGATGCCGGTGGTCGGCAGGTCGAACCGGAAGATGCTCATGCGACCGCTCCAGAGAAGAAGCCGCCCACGGCCTTCACCACGGCCGCATCGCGCACGATGCGGCGATGGCCGAGCCCGCTCGTGGTTAGCAGACAGTCGGCAGCGCGACCGCTCGCCTTCAGCAGCCGTTCCGCGTGGAAGTACGGGATCTCGGCGTCGTCGCGGTCATGCACGGCCATCAGCGGGCCGGGGAACTCGCGAGCCATCTCGCCGATGACCAGCGATTCCCACTGGAGTTCGCCCTGATGCCGGCGCTCGAGCCGGGACCGCATCGCTGCGATCGTCTTCTGGGGGATGCCGACCAGCTCACCGAAGCGCTCGGTGATCCAGATGGCGTTGGAGAAGCAGCCGACCAGCGCGACGCGCTCGACCGGGAATCGAAAGCGTCGCCACGAGAACAAGGCGTTGCCCGCGCCGAACGAATGGCCAAGCAGGCCATAGACCGGGCCGAAGTGCAACACGACTGCGGCGACCGCGCTCGAGTACTCCATCATGTCGGTCTGCCGCCCCTCGGACGCGCCATGTGCCGGCGCGTCGAAGGCGACGACGCGGAAGCCACGCTGCGTCAGCTCGGGTACGAAGGCGCCGAGCTGCGAGCCGCGCCCGCCCCATGAATGGCACATCACGATCGTGCGGGGCCCGTCGCCCCACGCGTAGGCCTTGAATGCGCGCTTGCCGACCTTCAGCGTGGCTGGACGCGCGCTTTCCAGGTGAGTCCGCTCCCATGCGGGCGTCTTGTGGCGTCGCGGCGTAAGGAACAGCCGCAGCGCCGCGCGCGATGCGAGGCCCGGGGCGAGCGTCGCGAACAGCGGATAGACGCCGCGTGTCATTCGCAGCAGCGGCGACTCGGCGTAACCGGTACGAGCCGGGGCGGGCGCTGATGCGCCGGTGGACGTGGCATCCATGCGCCGACTCAGGCTGCGCTCGCGCTGGCGCCCAGCTTCACATCGGCGATTGCGCGGACCAGATCGCCCACGGTGCGGAGCTGGGAAGCCCGTTCCTCGTTGACCTCGATGCCGAAGGCATCTTCGAGCGCCATCACGATCTCGACGCTGGCCAGCGAATCGGCGCGCAGATCCTCGCGCAGGTTGGCCTGCAGCTGGATGGCATCCGGATCGACATCGACCACGTCGGTGATGATCGTGCGAACCTGGGCAAGGATGGCATCGTGTTCTTTCTCGCTCATGGAATGCTCCCTTCGGTTGTGGATCGGGTGTCCTGCATGGCGGCGAGGCGGCGGCGGATCTGCGGCGGCATGCGGGTCGGTACCAGGCTGACGGGATCGAGGAAGACGCCCACCTGTTCCGCTCGCAGGTGCTCGTCCCGCGTCGTGGCGTGGCGGAACGAGAACTCGATCGTCCAGCTGGTGTTCATGAAGCTGGCGACCCGGGCTTGGCCTTCAAGCCTGTCGGTGAAGCGCACCGGCTTGACGTACTCGACCGTGGTGCGGGCGATGACCGACAGGTTCTGCGGCGCGCACAGGTCAACGTCCGCGAACTGTTCAGCCATCAGCTGGAGCCGCAGCCGTTCGAGCCAGGTCGCGGCAACGGTATTGCTGACGAAGCCGGTGAAGTCGACCTCGTAGGGCATGACCCGGAAAGGCAATCGCGCGGAGCACGATGCCTTCTCGACGGCACCAGGAACAGCACTCATGCCGCGCCGGCGACCGGCCGGAAAGCGACCTGCAGCAGATCCGTCACACCTGCAGCAAAGCTGCGCTCGGCCGCGGAGAAGTAGTGCAGGTAGTGCTCCACCACGTCGGCACCGAAGCGTGCCGCGGCCGTGTCGCGTTGCGCTTCCAGCCGTTCACGCCAGCAAGCCAAGGTGCGGGCGTAGTCCTGCCCGATGCGCTTGACGGATGCGACCTCGTACAGATCGGCAGCCGACGCCTGCACGTCGCTGACGCTCGGCAGCGCAGAGCCGGGGAAGACCTTGTCGAGCAGGTATCGCGCATCGCGTGCCTCAGCCAGCGTGCGCGGCCCGCACACGGTGACGATGGTCTGCAGGCCGAGCCACGCGTGCTCGGTGGAGACGCGCCGGCAGGTGCGGAAGAACTGCTGGTAGATCTCGCGCTGCCGTCCCTGCAGACGGTCGTCGCGCGACGCGAAGTGCTCGAATGCGCCGACCGAGGTCACCGCATCAAAAAGGGGCTCGGCGATCGACAGGCCGACCCACGACTGCAGGCTTGCCTTCAGCCGCGGATCGCCGAGGGCCGAGACGTGTGCGAGCTGGTCTTCGCTGAGCGTGAGTCCGACAGCTTCGCGGGCGCCCAGCTCTTGGACGGCGTGTTGCATCAGCCCGCCCCAGCCGCAGCCGATGTCGAGCACGCGGCTGCCGGATTTGATGCCGGCGAAAGCGCATATGCGTTCGATCTTCGCGCGCTGCGCCGCCTCCAGGGAATCGGCGGACTCCCACACGCCGCAGCTGTAGGCGCGATACGTCCGGTCCAGGAACAGCGCGTAGAAGTCGTTGTGTACGTCGTAGTGAAACTGGATGTCAGCAGCGGTGGCCATGGTCACGTGAGAGCGAGTGCATCGGAAGACGCCGTGGCCTGCAGCGCAGTCAGCCGCGCGCGGCGAAGGCAGCGCAGGTCGTGGGAGTCCTTGAGAGGGGCGCCCAACAGAGCGGACAGGTTGCCGAGCACGCCAGCCTCGACGCGGCGCTCCCAGTCGGGATCGAAGCGGATCTCGTCGGAAAGCCAGCACTCCAGCCATTCGGGATCGGGCAGTCTGGAGTTGACCGTGTCCTGCGGGTACAAGGCCTTGTTCACGTGCAGGTTCGTCGGATGCATGGCCTTGTTGAGGCGCGCGTTGGTCATCAGCATCCCGATCTTGGTGAACGAATCGAAGGCTTCGACCGCGTTGCGCTGGAGCGCGCGCTCCATGTAGACGTAGTACGCACGCGCATGCCGCGCTTCGTCGCTGGCCAGCGTCGCGTAGATGTGGCGGATCACCGGCTCGCTGTGGTAGTCCCGCGCGCAGCGGTACCAATGGTTCAGCCGGACCTCGCCGCAGAAATGCAGCGCCAGGCTGTCCAGCGCCGGCGCCGCGTCGAAGCGAAAGCGCACCGCGGCGAGTTCGGCCTCCGTCGGCATCAGCTCGGGCGCGAAGCGGCGCAGATACTCGATCAGCGCAAGGCTGTGCTTCTGTTCCTCGAAGAACCAGATCGAGATGAACGCCGCGAAGTCGGTGTCATGCTCGTTGTCGCGCAGGAACATCTCGGCCGTGGGCATGGCCGACCATTCCAGAATGGCGTTCATCTTGATTCCGTGCAATTGCCGCTCGGTGAGCTTGCTGCCATCGAATTGATTCCACGGGATGTCGCTGTGCAAGCTCCAACGTGCCATCTCGAGTTGATCGAAGAGCGCCGGATAGAGCATCACGCCTCTTGCACCGACAACTTGGACACCGCAATGGGGTCGAGACCGGATATCTCGGCCTCCGCTAGCAGGGCCTTGATACACGAGCCGCAACCGGAGGTGCAACTGGTGTAACTTGTGATCATCTCGTCCAGCGGAAGCGGGTCGGCCCGCTGCTGCGACAGAATGTCGTCGAATGACCTGTTTGAACAGATGCAATACATAAATCCCCCTGGTAGCTTGCACGCCTGCCGACATAGCTGATGGTCGAGGCTGCATGCCGTCGACGCATACAGACCACTGCTTGGATAGGTGAGCGATTCTGGTCGAAGGCATTTGATGCATCCATACCGCGAGCGATGCAGCTACGCATTCATCATGCAATGCTCATCAAATGGATCCGTGCAACAACGATTTCCGCTCTGCTGCGCGCGCTGCACCGCCGAGCCGGACGCCGATGGCTGGCGTGCCGTTCCGATTTGAGCCTTGCAGACGGTGACTCGCGGAAGGAACTGCCGCCTAAAGCGGTTCACGGCGGGCCTCCCGCCCTGCCGATGAAGAACGCGGCCGGCGTCGACGTGGTCGAGTTGCGCCCCGTGCTGCAACTCTGCGCGGCCTGAGTCGTTCAGGCCCTGTACTTGCTGGTGATCGGGTAGCGCCAGTCCTTGCCGAAGCTGCGGTGCGTCACGCGGATGCCCACGGGCGCCTGGCGGCGCTTGTACTCGTTGATGCGGATCAGCCGCACCACCTTCTCGACGTCGGCGCGCGCGAAGCCCTCGGCGATGAGGGTCTCGGGGCTCTGGTCGTTCTCCATGTAACGCTCGATGATGGCGTCGAGCACGGGGTACTCGGGCAGACTGTCCTGGTCCGTCTGGTCGGGGCGCAGTTCGGCGCTGGGCGGGCGCGTGATGATGCGCTCGGGAATGGGGTTGGCACCGGTGCCATACGGGTCGTGCGCGTTGCGCCAGCGAGCGAGCTTGAAGACCGTGGTCTTGGCCACGTCCTTGATGACCGCGAAACCGCCGGCCATGTCGCCGTAGAGCGTGCAGTAGCCCGTGGCCATCTCGCTCTTGTTGCCGGTGGTCAGCACGATGCTGCCGAACTTGTTGGAGAGCGCCATCAGCAGCGTGCCGCGGATGCGCGCCTGCAGGTTCTCCTCGGTGGTGTCCTCGGCGCGGCCTTCGAACAGCGGCGCGAGCGAGGCTTTGAAAGCCTCGAACTCGGGCGCGATGGCGATTTCGTCGTAGCGCACGCCCAGGCGCGCGGCCATGTCGCGCGCGTCGATCCAGGAGATGTCGGCCGTGTAGGGCGAGGGCATCATCACCGTGCGCACCCGGTCCTTGCCCAGCGCGTCCACGGCAATGGCCAGCACCAGCGCCGAATCGATGCCGCCCGACAGGCCGAGGATGGCGCCCGGGAAACCGTTCTTGCCGATGTAGTCGCGCACGCCCAGCACCAGCGCGTGCCACAGGTCGGCCTCGGCGCTGTGCTCGCGGTCGATCGACGCCTCGATGCGCCAGCCGTCGCCCGCGCGCTCGAAGCGCGCGTCGAATTCGGCCTCCTCGAAGCTGCGCGCACGCCCCGCCAGCTCGCCCGCGGCGTCAAGCACGAAGCTGCGGCCTTCGAAGACGATCTCGTCCTGCCCGCCCACCAGGTGCGCATACACCAGCGGCAAACCGGTGGCGCGCACGCGCTCGCGCATGGTGGCCTCGCGCTCGCCGCCCTTGCCGGCATGGAACGGCGAGGCGTTGATCACCGCGAGCAACTCGGCGCCCGCGGCGCGCGCATCGGCGGCCGGCGCGTCGAACCAGGCGTCCTCGCAGATGAGCAGGCCCACGCGCACCGGCTGGCCATCGGCACCGGGCACGTCGAACACGCAGGCACCCTGGCCAGGCACGAAGTAGCGGCGCTCGTCGAACACCTGGTAGTTGGGCAGTTCGCGCTTGGCGTAGGTGGCGACCACGCGGCCTTCGCACAGCACGCTGGCCGCGTTGTGCAGCGAGGCCACCGCCACGCTACGCCCGCGCGCGCCGTTGCCCGTGCGCGCCGGATGACCCACCACGATGTGCAGGCCTTTGAGCTGCGCCGTGGCGGCCGCCACCGACTTGAGGGCATCATCACAGGCGTCGATGAATGCGGGCCGCAGGTACAGGTCTTCGGCGGCGTAGCCGCAGATGGCGAGTTCGGGCGTGAGCAGCAGCCGCACCCCACGCGCGTGCGCGGCCGTGGCGGCCTCGACGATGCGGCGGGCATTGCCCGCCATGTCGCCCACCACGAAATCAAGCTGGGCAACCGATACGGAAAACGACATGGAATCTGGTGGGAAAACTGAGGTTGGGCGTGGCTGAAATCGATTATGTCACCCGGGTTCTGGGCGACTGGGGCGCGGTGGACCCAGCGCAATGGGCCGAGCTGCTGGCCCTGGAGGACGACCCGAGTCCCTTCATGCGCCACGACTACCTGCGAGCCATGAGCGAGAGCGGCTGCGCCGCACCCGACACGGGCTGGGCGCCGCGCATCCTCACCCTGTGGCGGGGCAAGCGCCTCGCCGCCGCCTGCGCGGTCTACCTCAAATCGCACTCCTACGGGGAATACGTGTTCGACTGGGCCTGGGCCAATGCCTACGCGCAGCACGGCCTTCCGTACTACCCCAAGGCCCTGGTGGCCGTGCCCTTCACCCCCGTGCCGGGTGCGCGCCTGCTGGCGCGCGACGACGCAGCCCGCGCCGCGCTGGTACACGCCCTGGTGAGCTGGTGCGAAGACCAGCGCCTGTCGTCACTGCACCTGCTGTTCGTTCAGGAGCGCGACGTGGCCGCTTGCGCCGAAGCCGGGCTCATGCTGCGCCACACGGTCCAGTTCCATTGGGAGAACAAGAACTGGCCCGACTGGGACACCTTCCTCGCCAGCCTGCAACAGGAAAAGCGCAAGAAGATCCGCCAGGAGCGCCGCAAGGTGGCCGAGGCGGGCGTGGTGTTCCGCCACGCCGAGGGCCGCGCCATCACCCAGGCCGACTGGGACTTCTTCTACCGCTGCTACGAGCGCACCTACCTGGAGCACGGCAACCCGCCCTATCTCAGCCGCGACTTCTTCGCCCGCCTGGCCGACACCATGCCCGAGCACTGGCTGCTCTTCATCGCGGAACACGACGGCAAGCCCATCGCCAGCAGCCTGATCGCCATCGATCCCGAACGGCGCGTGGCCTATGGCCGCTACTGGGGTGCCCTGCAGCGCGTGGACTGCCTGCACTTCGAAGCCTGCTACTACCAGCCGCTGCAGTGGTGCATCGCCCACGGCTACCAGCGTTTCGAGGGCGGTGCCCAGGGCGAGCACAAGATGGCGCGCGCCCTGCTGCCCGTGAAGACGACCAGCGCCCACTGGCTGGCCCACCCCGCCTTCGCCGAGGCGGTGGACCGCTTCCTCGAACGCGAGGGCGAGGGCGTGGCGCAATACCTGGAGCACCTCGCCGCGAGAAACCCGCTCAAAGCCGAGCCGTCCTGATCAAACCCTTTCGCTACACTCGACCGCCATGGACGAGCAGGACGCGTTCTTCACCCACGGCATCGTGGGCACCCCGTTCTCGGTGCTGCTCGGGCGGCGCATGGGCGCGGACGGCCTGAAGGCCCAGGGCCTGCAGCTCGATCCCGACGACGGCACCACCCGCCTGAGCCCGGCCTGGCAGCCGTGGGCGCTGGAGCGCCTGGGCGAGCAGGCCCCTGGCACGCCGCGCCGTCGCCCCAAACCTCTGCGCCGCTGGCTGGAGCGCCACGCGCTGGCCATCGCCACGCTGGGCCTGGTCGCCCTCGTCACCGGTCTGACCTTGACCGCCCTGGCCCAGGGCTGGCTGGCCGCACTGATGCAAAGACTTCCATGGTGAGCAAGACCGCGCAGGACACCCTGACCATCGACCCGGTGGCGATGGACATCGTCAACCGCGTGGCGGCGGGCTGCGACCTGAGCGGTGACCTGAACTTCGAAGGCGGCCTGCTCGTGCAGGGCCAGCTCGAAGGCCACATCCGCGTCGACGGCCGCCTGATCATCTGGAGCGGCGCCAGCGTGCGCGGGCGCATCCGCGTGATGGGCGACCTGTACCTCTTCGGCCAGCTCGGCTCGCCCAACGGCGGCCCGCACGACACCAGCCTGGAGTGCGAGGGCATGGTCTACGTGAGCAAGTCCGGCGTCTCCACCGGCACCCTGTTCGCGCGGCGGCTGCAGATGTACGAAGGGGCCCAACTCAAGGGCCCCTTCCATACCTTGCAGGTCAACGACCGCCTGCCGGTGCTGCGCGACGTTCTGGTGCAGCCGCCGGACGCGCCCTGAAGCGATCCGCCGCCGGGCCGCCCCAAGGCGGATCAGCCCCCTCGGGGGGCAGCGACCCGCGAAGCGGCGGAGCGTGGGGGTCCTTGTTTCAGGCCTTCTTCTGCGCCTTTTCGTAGTTCGCGATCCCGTCCAGGATCTCCTTGTGCGCGGCCGCCTTGTCGGCCCAGCCCAGCACCTTGACCCACTTGCCCTGCTCCAGGTCCTTGTAGTGCTCGAAGAAGTGCTGGATGGTCTTCAGGCGCATCGGGTTCAGGTCCTCCGGCTTCTGCCACTGGGTGTAGATCGACAGAATCTTGTCCACCGGCACGGCCAGCAGCTTGGCGTCCTCGCCGGCCTCGTCTTCCATGCGCAGCATGCCCAGGGCGCGGCAGGTCACCACCACGCCGGGGTGCAGCGGCACGGGGGTGATCACCAGCACGTCCACCGGGTCGCCGTCGCCCGAGATGGTCTTGGGGATATAGCCGTAGTTCGTCGGGTAGTGCATGGACGTGCTCATGAAGCGGTCCACGAAGATGGCGCCGGTTTCCTTGTCGACCTCGTACTTGATCGGGTCGGCGTTCATCGGGATTTCGATGATGACGTTGAACGCGTCGGGAACCTTGCTGCCAGGGGTGACGTTGTCGAGGGACATGGATTGCTCGGGAGGAGTTGTGGGAAACGGGGTAACGGAGCGTCACGGGCTTGACACGCGCGAGGCCTGGGCGCAATGCCCTGCTCCGTATTTACCCTGATTTTACCGACGCCAGCCTGACAGCCCCGATGGCAAACCGGCCGAATCTGGCTACATTGAAGCGGTTGGCCAATCGCCTGCGCCTTGCTGCAACTTCCGCAGCAGAGACGACAGCGAGGAAGCAACGCAGCGGGGGCAGCCCCGGAGGCGTTGCCCCCTCCAAGTCGAACTCATTGGCAGGAGAACTTCATGGTTGGTCAAAGTGCGCTGATCTTCGCGCTCGTCTGTGGCCTGATTGCCGTGGTCTACGGCTTCTGGTCGCGCAGCTGGATCCTCTCGCAGGACGCCGGCAATGCCCGCATGCAGGAAATCGCGGGCGCCATTCAAACCGGCGCCGCCGCCTACCTGGCGCGGCAGTACAAGACCATCGGCATGGTGGGCATCGTGCTGGCGGTGCTCATCGGCATCTTCCTCGACGGGCCCACGGCCATCGGCTTCGTCATCGGCGCGGTGCTCTCGGGCGCCTGCGGCTTCATCGGCATGAACATCTCGGTGCGCGCCAACGTGCGCACCGCGCAAGCCGCCACCAGGGGCATCGGCCCGGCGCTGGACGTGGCCTTCCGCGGCGGCGCCATCACCGGCATGCTGGTGGTGGGCCTGGGCCTGCTGGGCGTCACGGGCTTCTTCTGGTTCCTGGTCGGCAATGGGCAACTGAACCCGGCCTCCAACCTGGCCGCCATGCTCAACCCGCTGATCGGTCTGGCCTTCGGCTCTTCGCTCATCTCCATCTTCGCGCGCCTGGGCGGCGGCATCTTCACCAAGGGCGCCGACGTGGGTGCCGACCTGGTGGGCAAGGTGGAGGCTGGCATTCCGGAAGACGACCCGCGCAACCCCGCCGTGATCGCCGATAACGTCGGCGACAACGTGGGCGACTGCGCCGGCATGGCGGCCGACCTGTTCGAGACTTACGCGGTCACACTCATCGCCACCATGGTGCTGGGCGCGCTGATGGTGGCGGCCGCGCCGCTGCAGGCCGTGCTGTACCCGCTGGTGCTGGGCGGCGTGTCCATCATCGCGTCCATCATCGGCTGCTTCTTCGTGAAGGCACGGCCCGACATGAAGAACGTGATGCCCGCCCTGTACAAGGGCTTGGTGATCGCCGGCGTGCTCTCCCTGATTGCCTTCTGGTTCGTCACCGCCTGGGTCATGCCCGACAACGCCATCACCCAGACCGGCAGCCACTTGCGCCTGTTCGGCGCCTGCGCCGTGGGCCTGGTGCTCACCGGCGTGCTGGTGTGGGTGACCGAGTTCTACACGGGCACGCAGTACAGCCCGGTCAAGCACATCGCACAGGCGTCCACCACCGGTCACGGCACCAACATCATCGCGGGCCTGGGCGTATCCATGCGCTCCACGGCCTGGCCAGTGCTGTTCGTGTGCGCTGCCATCATCGCCTCGTACATGCTCGCGGGCCTGTACGGCATCGCCGTGGCGGCCACGTCCATGTTGAGCATGGCCGGCATCGTGGTGGCGCTGGACGCCTACGGCCCCATCACCGACAACGCCGGCGGCATCGCCGAGATGGCCGAACTGCCCAGCAGCGTGCGCGACATCACCGACCCGCTGGACGCCGTGGGCAACACCACCAAGGCCGTCACCAAGGGCTACGCCATCGGCTCGGCGGGCCTGGCCTCACTGGTGCTGTTCGCCGACTACACGCACAAGCTGGAGACCTACGGCGCCAAGGTCAGCTTCGACCTGAGCGACCCGATGGTGATCATCGGACTGTTCATCGGCGGCATGATCCCCTACCTGTTTGGCGCCATGGCCATGGAGGCCGTGGGCCGCGCGGCCGGCTCGGTGGTGGTGGAGGTGCGCCGCCAGTTCAAGGAGATCCCCGGCATCATGGAAGGCACGGCCAAGCCGGAATACGGCAAGGCGGTGGACATGCTGACCACGGCCGCCATCAAGGAAATGATCATCCCCAGCCTGCTGCCGGTGATCGTGCCCATTCTGGTGGGCGTGTTCCTGGGGCCCAAGGCGCTGGGTGGCCTGCTGATGGGCACCATCGTCACCGGCCTTTTCGTCGCCATCTCCATGTGCACGGGTGGCGGCGCCTGGGACAACGCCAAGAAGTACATCGAGGACGGCCATCACGGCGGCAAGGGATCGGAAGCGCACAAGGCCGCCGTCACCGGCGACACCGTGGGCGACCCCTACAAGGACACGGCCGGCCCGGCGGTCAACCCGCTGATCAAGATCATCAACATCGTGGCGCTGTTGATCGTGCCGCTGCTGCCGCTGGCGTAACAGGACACACCCCCGCCGCGCTTCGCGCGACCCCCTCGAGGGGGCGGCATCAGCGGCCCGGCAAAGCCGGTTCCGCGATGCCTCTGGACAAGAAAAAGCCCGCCAAGCGGGCTTTTTCTTTGGCGCCTTCACCGCTACGGGAGCTGGAAGAGCAACTCGCGCTCGTGCTTCAGCGCCAGCAGCACCACGCGGTCGTCGCCGTGCGCGTAGAGCAGCACGTATGGTTTGACAACCAGTTCGCGCAAATGCGGTACGCCGTGCGCCGCGGCGAGCGATGCCGCGCGTTCGGCCATGGAACGCTCCTGGGCGGCCTGAACGCGCGCGTTGACCGGCAAGGGCACCTGGGATCAGGCCTTCTTGCGGGAACGCGCGGGGCGCACGGACAGGGCGCGATCGAGTTCCGATTCGTCCAATACCCGGCCAGCCGCCAGATCCTCCAGGCCCTGGAGCGCGCTCTGCGCCAGCACCAGTCCGGCATGCTCTGCCTCGAGCGCATGGTAGTAGTCCAGCTTGCGCGCATCGACCAGCGCCACGTAGCTGGCGCCGTTCTTGGTCAGCAGTTTTTCAACGCCATGCCCCACGACGTCCTCAGCCAGCTCGGTGAGCCGGGCACGGGCCTCGCTGATGGGCACCACATCGATGGATCGCAAAATCATGGCCCTGTCCTTGAATGAGTGCGTTAACAAATAATGTAACGAACCGCCTTGCTCAGACCTGCGCCAGCCGGCGCACGATGTCGCTGGCCGCCGGCGTCAGTTCGGTGAGCCGTGCCTGCTCGCCGCGCTCGATGGCGTCGAGCACGAGTTCGGTGATCGCGCCCACCGCCGCCAGGGCCATGGCCTCGCTCAGGGCGTGCGCGGCGTCGCGGTCGCGGTTGACGGTGTCGCGCATGAAGTCGGCCAGGGTGCGCATCACCTCGCGGCGCACGGCAGCGCCCGCCGCGCCCAGGTGGTGGATCTCCACGAACAGCGTGCGCAGGAGTTGCGGGCCGCCCGCCAAGTGCGCGAAGTAGGCGTGCAAGGCCGCCTCCAGCTGTGCCTGCCAGGGCCGATCCGGCTGCACCGACTCGCGCAGCGTGCGCAGCGCGGACGCACTGGCTTGCCGGTACAGCACCAGGAAGCAGGCGTCCTTGTCGCTGAAGTGCTCATAGAAGCTGCGCTTGGACACGCCGGCCTCGCGCACCACGTCGGACACGGTGGTGGCGGCCAGGCCCTTTTCACCGGCGACCACGGCCAGGGCGCGCAGCAGGCGCGTGTCGTGCGATTCGGCGGTGGCGAGAGCGCTGGCGTCTGGGCGTGGCATCGCGCCATCTTAGGCCAGCAGGTTCAAGCCCCCTGGGCCAGCACCCGTTCCACCGCCGCGTGAAAGCGGGCGGCGCTGCACTCCGTGGCGCCCAGGTGCCAGTGCGCATTCGCCCCGCTGGCCAGGGTGGACTGGCAACTCACGCCGAGCGCGAAGTCCTCGTCCAGCGCGCCCCAGAAGGACTCGACATTGCGCTGCCAGTGGCGGGCCGCCTTCTCGCTCGCCGGCCTTTCGGGGATCAGCGTGCACGCGCGCACGGTGCTGTGGCCCACGCTGTCGGGCAACACGGTGAACAGGTTGGCGTGGTCGCCTTCGTGCAGGATGAAGGTCGCCGGGAAGAAGAAGTAGATGATGTTCGAGTGCGGCCCGATCGCCCATTGCGCGGGCGGCTGATCGCGCAGTCCGGCCATGCTGCGCTTGGGCAGCAGCAGGCGCTGGTGGTCGCCGTCGTGGTCGGCGATCAGCAGGTTGTCGTGGAACAAGTGGGCGATGCTGTCGCGGTGCGCGTACTGGAAGTGGTACGTCTCCAGGTTGCCCTCGAAGGGAATTTTCCAGTTCGCCGCGTTGGCGAAGCTGCGTTCGTGGAATGGCACCCAGCTGTCGTAGCCCCAGTTCCGCAAGTCCTGGCCGAAGCGGCCCAGGTGGCGTTCCAGGTCGATGCGATCGGGCTCGCCCTCGCGCAGCGCGCGCGGCACCACCCACACCAGACCCAGGGCCTCGCCCACCGGCACGCGCGCGAGCCAGCAGCGCTCGGGTGGCGCGTGCGGAAAATCCTGCGCGTGCGGGCGGCCCCGCAAGGCGCCGTCCAGCCCGTATGTCCAGCTGTGGTACGGGCAGATGAAGGCCCGCCGTTGGTGAGTTCCTTCGGGCAACAGGCGCGCGCCGCGGTGGCGGCAGGCGTTGATGAAGGCATTGAGCTCACCGCCCTCGCCTCGCGACAGCAGCACAGGCACGCCCGCCACCTCGAGCGCCAGGCTGTCCCCCGCCGCCGGCAGGCTGCCCGAGGCACACACCGCCAGCGGCATGGTGTTGAACAGAAGCGCGCGCTCTTTCTCGAAGCGCGCCGGGTCCAGGTAACGGCTCACCGGGCTGATCGCGGGCTCGCCGCGCTCGCTGGCGCCGGCCTCGATGAGCGCCAGCGCGCGCTCGATCAGGCGGACCTGTTCATCGTGGTGCATGCGGTCTCCTCTGCCCCGTGTGCGGTGCACGGGTGCGGGGCATTGTGCATGCCGCGCCGCTTGCATAGCGCCGCCCACGCGACGCGGGAACCTCAGCCCGCGCAGGCCTTGGCGCGCGCGCGCTCCATCACTCGCTCCAGCGCTTCGCGAGTGAGCGGCTTGATCAGGAAGTCCTCGATGACGGCGATCGCGTCCGCCGTGTGGCGGTCGTCGCGCCAGGTGGACGAGGTCAGCACGCTCACGAACACCGAGCGGTCCTCGCCCACCAGGGTGTCGACCTGGCGCGCGCAATCGAAGCCGCTCATGCCGGGCAGGTTGATGTCCAGCAGCACCAGGGTCGGCACCCCGCCCTCGTCCTGGCGCAGGAATTGCAAGAAGTCTTCGGCCGACTCGAAGGCGCGGATCTCACCCGCGAAACCGGTCTTGCGGATGGTGATCTCGTGGAACAGGTTGTCGTTCTCGCTGTCGTCGACGAGCAGGATGCGTTCGGTATTCATGGCGGACGGGCCAGGGGTGGGCCCGGAAAAAGCGTGACCACCCGGCCCTTGTGGGGCCAGGACGGACTGAACGGAACGGAAACGAAAAGCCCGTGGGACGCGCCGGATGGGCGCGCACGCGCGGTGTGGACGCCGGACTCCGGCGATGTGGCGACTTCGAACGTTCGCCCAAGCCTTGGATCGCACCGCGAAGGTGCGACCGGCGGATGGGATGGCCTGGCGGACAGGCCTGCAGGACGGATCCCGCAAGGGGGTGCGGAGGCAACCCCTGGCGAACGGGCGTGCGAAATTTTGCACGAATGTGACCAAAAGAACTAGGGTAAACCCTTAGTTCTCTGCCGGAAGACCCGGAATTCCGTCCGTCGGCGCGCGGCGCGGGGCCTGCCTATGATGCGGCGCAGCCCCACAAGCCGTCCCCCATGAAAGTCGACGTCGCCAAGCTCAAGCTGTTCATCGAGGTGCTCGACGCGGGCTCCATCACCGCCGGCGCCGGGCGCTGCCATCTCTCGGTCGCGGCCGCCAGCAGCCGGCTGCAGGAGCTCGAGTCGGCCCTGGGCGTGCGTCTGTTCGAGCGTCGCGCCTCGGGCGTGCGGCCCACCGACGCCGGCATCGAACTGGCGCGCCACGCCCGTTCGGTGCTGGTGGAGCTGGACCGGCTGCAGCGCGAGATGGCGCCCTTCGCGCATGGCGTGCGCGGCCGTGTGAGCCTGCTGGCCAACACCGCCGCGCTGTCGGGCTACCTGCCCGAGCCGCTGTCGCGCTTCCTCAGCGAACACCCCGAGGTCGACGTGGACCTGCAGGAAATGTGGACCGGGGAGATCCTGGAGGCCTTGCACCGCCGCAAGGCAGACGTGGGCGTGTTGGCCGACACCATGGACACCAGCGGCCTGCACGCCATGCCGCTGGCCGACGATCATCTGGTGGTGGTGGGCACCGCGCACCGCCTGGCCGCGCTCGACGCCTCGCCGCGCTTCGACGACTGCCTGGAGCACCCCATGGTGGGCCTGCCCGCGCAGAGCGCGCTCTACACCTACCTGCAGGTCAAGGCGGCGGACCTGGGCAAGGTGATCCGCTACCGTGTGAGCCTGCGCACCTTCGAGGGCGTGCTCAAGATGGTGGCGCTCGACGTGGGCCTGTCCATCGTCTCCAGCCTGGCCACGCGCGAGCTGGTGCGCCAGTACCCTGGCCTGCAGTGGCGGCCCTTGAAGGACCCGTGGGCCAAGCGGCGTCTGATCCTGTGCACGCACCACCCGCACGACACCGCGCCCGCCTCGGTGAAGGCTCTGATCGGTTTCCTGCACGAGCAGTCGCTGCGCGACTGAGCTCGCGGGGTCTCCGGTTTTTCCGAACGCCCTCTCCACTTCTTTGCGATGGCCGCCGTGGCGCGGCATCGACAGAATCGCGCCGCATGGAATTGCAGCAGTGGTGGGTGGTGGCGACCGTGTTCGTGGTCGCGGGCACCGTCAAGGGCGTGACGGGGCTGGGCCTGCCCACGGTGGCCATTGCCGGCCTGTCGATGGTCTTGCCGCTGGCGCAGGCCGCGGCGCTGCTGGTGCTGCCCTCCCTGCTCACCAACGTGTGGCAGTACCTGCGCTGCGGCGTGGCGCGGGCCGTGTGGCGCCGCACGCGCGGCCTGTGCCTGGGCATCGTGGCGGGCGCCTGGCTGTCGCCCTTGCCCGACGTGGCCACCGCCGGGCCCTGGGCGCAGGCACTCACCGGCGGCCTGCTCGCGCTCTACGGCCTGGCCGGGCTGTTCGGCCTGTGGCTGCCCGCGCCCGGGCGGCACGACACCTGGATCGGCCCGGCCATGGGCCTGGCCACGGGCGCGCTCACGGTGGCCAGCGGCGTGTTCGTCATGCCCAGCGTGCCCTACCTGCAATCGCTGAACCTGAACAAGGAAACGCTGATCGGCGCACTGGGACTCACCTTCACCGTGTGCACCGTGTGTCTGTGGATCAGCCTGGGTGCCGGTGGCGTGCGCACGGAAGCGCTGGCGGCCTCGGCCGGCATGCTGGTGCCCGCACTGATCGGCCTGGGCCTGGGCGCCTTCGCACGCCAGCGGCTCAGCGAGGCCGCCTTCAAACGTGGGTTCCAGATCGCCATCAGCGCCCTGGGCCTCTACATGGTGCTTCGCGCACTGTTTCCGATGGGAGCCACATGAACACGCTACAAGAACTCTCCGCGCAACTGGAATCGCTGCACGCCTCGGCGCTCGCGCTGCGCTCCTTGATGGAAGACCTGGAGCCCAGCGCCGCGCTGTCGGAGCAGCGCTGGTTCGTGGGCCTGCACCTCGCGCGCCAGCTCACCGAGGCCAGCGACGAGGCGCGCGCACAACTCGTGCGCTGGTCCATCACAGAAACGACACCAACAGGCGCACGCCACTGAAGGCCTGCCGCCGAGCGCGTGGCGGCGGGCCTCGCATACACTGCCGCGCCATGGCTTCCCGCGCGACACCCACCCCACGCCCTCGCGGCGGCGGCCGTGCCCAGGCCGCGAAGCGCGCGCTGATCTCCACCGAGAACTCGCCCTATTACCGCATCTGGGTGCTCACCAATGTCACGGGCAAGCCCTTCGGCCTGCGCTTCGGCGAGCGCTTCGACCTCAACCTCACCGAATGGCGCGTGATGCTGACCGTGGCGGACAAACCCGGCATCACCGCGCAGACGCTGTCGGACTTCACCGGCCTGGACAAGATGAGTGTCTCGCGCGTGGTGCGCAAGCTCGAATCGCAAGGCCGCCTGGTGCGCGAGAACAGCGAAGCGGATCGGCGCAGCTTCCACCTCAGCCTGACCGACGAGGGCTGGGCCGTCTATGGCGAAATCGCCCAGGCCGCCATCAAGCGCGAGGCGCACGTCTACGCGAGCCTGAGCGACAGGGAACTGGAGACGCTGCACAAGCTGCTGGGCAAGCTGTTGCTGCAGGCGCGCAACGACCCGACGGCGGACGACCCGATCGAGTGAGTGTGGGGAGTTGGCTCACGCCGATTCCTCGCGCTGACTTCTCGTTGAAACCTCGCGCTGACGGCTGGCGTGGTCCGCGTTCTCCGGCCCACGCTCGCGCAGATGTTCCCGTGCGCTCCACCGGGCCGGCGTCACCACCGTGGTTTGAGCGCCGCCTCTGTGGCAAGCGCGAATGGGGCCTGCGCCCGCGAACCCCACCAGCCGTCGAGAGTAGCGCCCGAGCGCACCACCGGAAATCGGGCTCCCCTTAATTGGGGTCAGATTCCATTTAATCGCCGAGCCCGGGAAGCCCGGTCTTCTTTGGCCGGCCGGCCCTCGCGAAGCAGAGGCGCGAAATGCCACGCACCCCTCCACGCACCCCTCAGAACCCGTAAGGCTCCAGAGCAGGATCCCCCCCCGCGTGCGCCGGCGCCTCGGCCCAGGCCAGCAGCGAGCAGCCGAAGGTGGACGACACGTCCACGCGCGAACCCGGCTCGATCACCACCACCGACGGACCCGCCACGCGCGTATCGCCGATGCGCAGGTCGCCGGCCATCACGAACCAGTCGGTCAGGCCCTGGTGCTGCAGATCGGGCAGGTGCGCGCCGGGCCACAGCTGCAGCATGCACAGGCGCCGGTTGTGGCCCGTGCCCCCGTAATCAAACACCGCGCGACGCGACACGCGCGCGAACGGGGAGGCCACGGGCACCACCGCGTCGAGCACCACCGTGATGTCCGGGGGCGTGAACGGCGCTTCGTTCACCACCGAGGTCTTCTTCGCGTGCGGGTGAATGGCGGCCCCATCGGGCTCGATGATCACCGGCGCCTCCAGGCGCGAGAACAGCGTGCAGCCGCCGTAGGTCACCGCGTCGTGCGTGGCGCCCGCCAGGTTGATACCCACCGCGCCCGCGCGCGTGGTGCACTGGAAATCGACCAGCTCGCCCGACAGGAAGTAGCTGCTGGCCGTGCCCCGGTGCTGGTGCACGCCCGAGCGGCTCATCGGATCGAAGGCGATGAGGCCGAGGAACAGGCCCGCCGCGTCGTCGCGGCGCACGGCCTTCTCGCGCGCGGTGCCGCGTGGCGTGGTGCGCCAGGGCAGGCTTTCCAGGTCGTAGGCGTACACGCCGGGCAGCACCTGATGACCGGGCATCCAGCCGGCGCTGCGGCCCTTGTGTGATTCGACGGCGGCGTTCATTCGAGCTCCTTAGGGAAAACGAGAGGGTTCGCTATTTGGTAACGATCGTTACTATATGGCCGAACCGAGGAAGTTGTCATGTCTTTTGTTTCGAACACCGACAACCCGCACGACGCCGCTCCGGTGACCATCGTCACGGGCGGCGCCAGCGGCATCGGCGCGGCCACCGCCGCCCTGCTCGCGCAACGCGGCCACCACGTGGTCACGCTCGATCGCGCCCCCGTGCCCGACGCCTCGCTCGCGGCCGCAGTGGCCGATGGCCGCCTCACGCACATCGCCGCTGACCTGGCGCAGGAAGACGCGGTGTGCGCCGCCTTCGCCGCCATCGCACATCGCTTCGGCCGCATCGATGGGCTGGTCAACAGCGCGGGCATCGAATCGCGCCACCTGCTCGCGGACATGAACGCGCGCGACTGGGACCGCGTGCTCGACGTGAACCTGCGCGGCACCATGCTGTGCCTGCGCGAGGCCGCACCGCTGATGCGCGACGGCGGCTCGGTGGTCAACGTGGCCTCCATCGCGGGCAAGCGCATGTCCTATTCGGGCGACGCGGCCTACACCGCGTCCAAGGGCGCGGTGCTCGCTTTCACGCGGCACATGGCCTTCGAGCTGTCCGGCCAACGCATCCGCGTCAACGCGGTCTGCCCAGGCCCCACGCTCACGCCCATGATCCACCGCAGCCTCAGCGCCGAGCGCATCGCCGCCGTGGCCGACACGGTGCCGCTGGGCCGTTGGGTCGAGGCGGCCGACGTGGCCGAGTCCATCGCCTTCCTGCTTTCCCCCGCCGCCGCCATGATCACCGGCAGCACCATCGACGTCGATGGCGGCATGCTGGTGTCCAACGGCACACCCCACCGGGACTACGTGGCCGCCCGGCAGGCGCACAGCCCCAAGCCACCACCACAGGAGACAAGACCATGAAACGCATCCGCCCACTGCTGGCAGGGCTCGCGCTCGCCAGCCTCGCTTTCGCCGCGACTGCGCAGCCCGCGCTGCGCATGGCCTACGTCGCGCCTCCGCCGGTGTGGGGCCCCATCGCCGACCGCTACGCCAAGGAGGTGGCCGACCGCACGAATGGCGAAGTGAAGGTGCAGTCCTTCGGCGCGGGCCAGCTGGGCAGCCTGCCGCAGAATTACGCCGGCCTGCGCACGGGCCAGATCGACATGATGTTGGCCGACACCGGCACGCTGGCGCTGGCCAAGGGCGGCAAGGACTTCAACGCGCTCTTCGCGCCCTACGTGTTCCGCGACCACGCGCACTTCAAGGCCTTCATGCAGTCCGACACCTTCCGCCAGATGCTCGCGCCGGTGGAGCAGGAGGCCGGCTTCAAGTACGTGGGCTATGTGTCCGACCGCTCGCCGCGCCAACTCACCACGTCCAACCGCAAGGTGCTCAAGCCCGACGACATGAAAGGCCTGAAGGTGCGCGTGCCCGAGACGCCCGCCATCCTGGAGGTGATGAAGGGCTGGGGCGCCGCGCCCACGCCCGTGCCCGCCGCCGAGCTCTACCTCGCCATGAAACAGGGCCTGGTGGACGGCCAGGACAACGGCTTTGACGCCATCGCCGGCGCCAAGTACTACGAGGTGCAAAAGTACGCCATGCGCATCGACTACATCCAGTCGGGCCTGATGGTGCTGATGGCCGCGGACAAGTGGGCGCGCCTGTCGCCGGCCCACCAGAAGGCCATGACCGAGGCCGTGGCCGCCACCGAGAAGTGGGCCAGCCAGATGACCTGGGATGTGGCCGACAAGTCCATCGCCACGCTCAAGGCCAACGGCATGGAGATCGTCGAGCCCGACCTGACGGCCTTCAAGCAGGCGGCGGACAAGGTGATGACGGGCTTCGACGGCCAGCTCTGGGCCAAGGGCACGCTCGAGAAGATCCGGGCCGTCAAATGAGTGCTCTGCTCGGTTGGCTTGACCGCGCGGTCACCGCGCTGCTGGGCCTGGCGCTGCTGGTCCTCGTGCTGGTGGGCGGTGGGCAGATCCTGCTGCGCGAACTCGCGGGCGTCCCCCTGCCCTGGGCCACCGAGTTCAGTGTGCTGCTCATGATCTGGGCCACCATGCTCACCGGCTATGTGGGCGTGCGCCGCGACAGCCACCTCTCGGCGGATTTCCTGGGGTTGAACATGTCCGAGCGCAAACGCGCCTTGCTGCGCACCGTGGCGCTGCTGCTGTCGCTGCTGTTCGTGGCGGTGTATGGCTGGGAAAGCCGCCTCGTCATCGACGCAATGGAAGGCATTCCCTTCACGTCCATGCCGATCACGCAACCGGTGCTGTACTGGTCGCTGCCCGTGGGCGCGGGGCTGATGGCCCTGGCGCTGCTGCACAAGCTGTGGCAGCAGTGGGCCGGCGTTCGCGGAGCGGCCTGATGCAGCAGATCCTCCTCTTCGGCGTGCTGATGGCCGCCTTCATGGCTTTCGCCGTCATCGGTGTGCCGGTGTTCTTCGCCATGGGCCTGGCGGCGCTGGTGTTCATTGCCTTCAGCGGCGGGGCCGTGCCCGTCAACATCGTGGCCTCGTCCATGGTGCAGGGCATGGACTCCTTCGCCTTCCTGGCCATTCCCTTCTTCTTCCTGGCGGGCGAACTCATGAACACGGGTGGCATTACGCGCCGCCTGCTCAACTTCGCCTCGGCGGCGGTGGGCCACATTCGCGGCGGCCTGTCGCATGTGGCCATCCTCGCGAGCATGGTGTTCTCGGGCGTGTCGGGCTCGGCCGTGGCCGACGCCTCGGCCATCGGCTCATCGATGATCCCGGCCATGAAGGACAAAGGCTACCCCGGCGCCTACGCAGCGGCCGTGGTGGCCGCCGCCTCCACCATGGGCCCCATCATTCCGCCCTCCATTGCCTTCGTGGTTTATGCGCTGGTGAGCGACGTGTCGGTGGGCCAACTGTTCCTGGCCGGCGCCGTGCCGGGCCTGCTGATGGGCGTGTACCTGCTGGCCGCCGCGAGCTGGGTGGCGCACCGGCGCAACCTGCCCTATTCCGAGCGCACCTCGTTGCGCGCCGTGGGCCGCGCTGCGTGGGACGCATTGCCCGCGCTCGCCATGCCGGTCATCATCATCGGCGGCATCGTGGGTGGCGTGGTCACCCCCACCGAGGCGGGCATCATCGCCGTGCTCTACGCCATCGTCATCAGCGTGCTGTTCTATCGCGAGCTCACACTGCGCCAGACCTGGCACATCTTCCGCGAGAGCATGGTCAGCGCCGGCATCATCCTGCTCACCATCGCGGCCTCGGGCATCTTCTCCTGGCTGGTGGCCAACCTGGCCATCGGCGAGACGCTGGCCACCACACTGAAGACGCTGACCGACAGCCCCTGGGTGATGCTCGCGCTCATCAACATCGTGCTGCTGCTGTGGGGCCTGGCGCTGGAGCCCGCCGTGGCCCTGGTGACGCTGGTGCCGGTGCTGGTACCCATCGCCAACGCCTACGGCATCGACCTCGTGCACCTGGGCGTGATCGTGGTGCTCAACCTCATGATCGGCCAGCTCACCCCACCCTCGGGCGTCATCACCTTCCTCACCGCGCAGATTGCGGGCTCGCCGCTGCACGCGGTGTTCAAGGAAGCCCTGCCCTTCACGCTGGCGCTGATCGCGGTGCTGCTGATCGTGACCTACGTGCCGCTGGTGTCGCTGTGGTTGCCGGGGGTGTGGATCGGCGGCTGAGCGACTTCGCGGGCATGGACTACCCTCAGATCCGCCCTTCCTCCACCGCGTGGCAGGCGATGCGGATGCCGCCCAGGTCCAGCAAGGCCGGGCGCTTGTCC
>NZ_CCAE010000053.1 GCF_000723405.1 Hydrogenophaga intermedia
ATGGACGGCAAGGGGGCATGGCGCGACAACGTGTTTGTGGAGCGGTTGTGGCGCACCATCAAGTACGAGCGGGTGTACCTGCAGGCCTACGAGGCGGTGAGCGCTGCCCGCTCAGACCTGGACACCTACATCGACTGGTACAACCGCGAGCGTGTGCATTCACGCATCGAGGACCGCACGCCCGAGCAGGCGTACTGGGCGCTGCTGCCCGAGATGGCCGTGGCTGCCTAGAATGAAAATCCTGGTGCGCCCCGAGTTGCCCACCGCGTCGGTCGGTTCGTCGCACAGCGACCACCGCCGCCGTGGACAACTCTGCATCTCTTCAACCCGCACGCAGTCTCTTTATCTCTCGGGGTAAATCTGTTCAGACAAGCGGGGCCACTTCTCACGACCATTACCAACGAAGTGCGACAGGCCTCGTTCGCTTTCCTTGGGTCTCGTCTGTTCCTCACAGCGCGCAATCATTCGGACGTATTCAAAGGCCCCATGAGCGCAGCAATGATAGGGCAAGGAAGCGCCTCTCCCGTGTCTTCGCACCTCTCCAGCATGTCTCTCAGAGCGCCTCGCATGCGCTGAAGGTCGCCAACCTTCTCATCGATCTGGTCAAGGCGCCGCCGTGTCACCGTCTGAATAGCCCGGCGATTCCGCCCATCCTCCAGATCCAAGAGCGACTTCACCTCGTCCAGCGAGAACCCAAGGCTCTGAGCGCGCTTGATGAAGCCGATCCGCTGGATCATCGAAGCGGGGTAGCGCCGGAAGCTGCCGGCGTTCTTCGGGATCGGCAACAGGCCGCGTCCCTGGTAGTAGCGGATTGTCTCCACGCCGACGCCAGCGACCTTCGCCAGCCTGCCAACCGTCATCCAATCACCCAAACCTTCGTTCATCGAGCGATCCACTGTCTATTCACGAGCAACACAGAATAACGCAGTACCGCGTAGTTGACCCTTGCCTCCATTTGATCCAAATCAATTTCCCGCAGCTCAGTTGGGAATAGGATCACAGGTGTCAATGGGTCAATAGGCCGCACATGCGCACACTTCTCAACCACCGCAGGATTCGCGCCATCGCGTGGATGGTGCTCGGGGTATGGCTGTTTGCGCTCGGGGCCGGGGTGGCCAATGCCTGCCTTCTGGAGTCTCCGCAGCAACATCGGCATGCTGTCGGGTATGAGCATGTCCCATCGTCCGGGCATGGAAATCATGAAGGCCTCCATGGTGAGCACGAAGAAGGTTCCCACGACCCGTCGAAGGCCCCGTGCCTGAAGCTCTGCGGCGACGTCAACCAGTCCGCCATTCAGAAAGCACCAACCTTCGCGTTCGACCTCGTCGGTTTGGCGCCTCCCGCCTATGGAGACCAGCTGCTGGCTCCGACGTTGGCTCTGCGAGCCATCCCATCGAGGGGTCACCAGCGACCACCGCCCAAGCGGCCGTCGTGGCTGCTGTTCGAGCGTCTCGCGCTGTAGCGCCTCCTTTGAGTTGCCGTGTCGGTCACACCCGGCGCACAACTCATAAGCCTTGACTCTGTACCCGACTACGGAGTTTTCATAGGGCTTTGTCCGCTTGCGGCGACATCGGTTTCGCCCCAATGGCAGGCACCCGCGGCTAAAGGAGAGAGAAATGAAATTCACGCATTCGATCGCGGCCATCGTGGGCGCCGCACTGGTCACCTTGTCTGCGTTCGCGCAGGACAACCATCAGGCCCATCACCCCGCAGGTGCGAGTCCGACCGCGGCCGAGACGCCAAGGGCGCCGACCACCGAGGGCATGGATGCGCAACTGAAGTCGATGCAGGCCATGCACGAACGGATGGTGGCTGCGAAGACGCCTGCGCAGCGCAAGGCGCTCATGGCCGAACACATGCAGGCCATGCGGGCTGGCATGGCGATGATGGGCGCAATGAAGGATGGAGCCGAGTCGGCGCCGACAGCTGAGCGGCAGCAAATGCTCGAAATGCGCATGGACATGTGCCAGTCCATGATGCAGATGATGATGGACCGGATGCCTGAGCCGGCGAAGTGAGGAGGACGACCATGACAACTTCTCACCGCACCGGTCCAAGGTTTTCGCGCTCGCGATGGTTCCTGGGCTTTCTGGTCTTCCTGGCCGTGAGCATCTACATGCTGCTGACGGAACACCGCGGGCACTACCTGGCCGCGCTGCCACTGGTCCTCCTGGCGACTTGCGTCATCGCTCATGTGCTGATGCATCGCCATGCCGTACCAGGCGACGGTAGCAAGGCGAATCCACCGTGCCCGGGAGAGCGCAAATGAACCACGATGCGCCCGCTTATGGGCTTTGGCTGCTCGTCCTCGTGAACTCGGCGGTCTTCATCATGTTCGCCTTCAGCTTCTTCAAACCGCAGACCTCGCGCGACTGGAGAACCTTCGGGACATTCGCAGCGTTCATTGTTGCCTTGTTCGTCGAGATGTACGGCTTTCCGCTGACGCTGTACGTGCTGTCCGGCTGGCTTCAGACCAAGTATCCCAGTCTGGACTTGCTGTCGCACAACAGCGGCCATCTCTGGTCGACCCTGCTGGGCGAGAGCGGCGACCCTCACTTCAGCCCGCTTCATATCGCAAGCTACATCTTCATCGGGGGCGGCTTCTGGCTTCTGTCGAGCGCCTGGACGGTGCTCTACCACGCGCAACGGCACGCCCAACTTGCCGTGAGCGGCCCATACGCCAGGATTCGGCACCCGCAGTATGTGGCCTTCGTGGCGATCCTTTTCGGCTTTCTGCTGCAGTGGCCGACGCTGTTGACGCTGCTGATGTTCCCCTTCCTCGTCGTGATGTATTCGAGGCTGGCAGTCAACGAGGAGAAGGACATGCGCAAGCAGTTCGGCGCCGAGTTCGACGCCTATGCCGCGCGCACGCCGCGCTTCCTTCCCTCCCTCTCGGACACGCGCCAGCGAGGCTGACATGAAGAAGACCCGCTGGCGTCAGCGCATCAATCGACCGTACCTGGCTGCAGCCTACGGACAAGGCGATGGCTGCGGCTCCAGCTCGGATGCGGACATGAGCGCCGCGCCCCGCCGGGCGTCGACACACGCAATGCTGATCGCCTGCGACCAGACCTAACGGAGAACCCATGGCAAAGAACAAGAAGGGCGCCAAAGGCGCCAAGCACAAGGCCGATGTGGACGGCACCGGCACTGCCCACGGCTCAGCGCGCGACGAGACAGCGACACGCTCGATCGGCCGCGAGGACTACGAAGCACAGTTGCACATGCTGCAGATCGAACTGGTGAAACTGCAGCGGCATTTCATCAAATGCAACGACCGTATCCTGATCCTCTTGGAGGGAAGGGACGGCGCAGGCAAGGACGGCAGCATCAAGCGGCTGGTCGAACACCTGAGTCCTCGGGAAACACGGGTCGTCGCGCTAGGAAAGCCCTCCGACCGGGATCGCACGGGCTGGTACTTCCAGCGCTACGTCCCGCACCTGCCAGTTGGCGAAGAGCTCGTGGTGTTCAACCGCAGTTGGTACAACCGTGCGGGCGTGGAACCGGTGATGGGCTTCTGTACCGCCGAGGAGCACGAGGAATTCATGAACTCAGTGCCCAAGTTCGAGGAGATGCTGGTCAACTCCGGTATCAAGCTGCTGAAGTATTACCTCGACATCGGCAAGAAGGAGCAGAGCCGCCGGCTCGGGGAACGCCGCCGTGATCCCCTCAAACAGTGGAAGTCGAGCCCGGTGGATGCCGTCGCGCTTAAGCACTGGGACGGCTATACACGGGCGCGCGACGAGATGTTCATGCGCACCCATACGGCCGCGGCGCCCTGGTCTGTCGTGCACGCCGACAACAAACGGTTGGCGAGGCTCAACCTGATCAGAGACATCCTCTCCCGGCTGCACTACGCCGGCAAGAAGCACAAGGTCATCGCTCCCGACCGGGAGATCGTCTTCGAGTTCTCGCAGGACTGCCTGGACTCGGGCCGACTCGCTCGTTGAGACCACGAACACAGCGAACAGGAAGAACAGCCATGAAGTCGATCAACGTTGAAGTCGGAGGGCTCGTATCGAGCCTGAGCGCGGAGGGAGTACGCCGCAAGCTGCTGCAGCTTCCCGGCGTCCATCATGCAGATGTCAACTATGTTGCGGGAAGCGCAACGGTCCATCTCGATGAGGGACAACTCAGTGTCGAGGATCTGCGCCAGCGCATCGCCGAATGCGGCTATCACTGCCGTGGCGAGCAGACGCCCAAGCACGTGTGCGCGCCCGCCGCTGGCGTCTCTGCCGACCCCAGCCATGCGGTGCACGGCCATCACGGCGCACCCGCACGTCAGGCGCAAGAGATGGGGCATGAGGGGCACCACGCGCATGCCCCCGCCACGGCCGCACGCGCGAAGGCTGCGGCCACGACGCCCGCCGCCCATGCTGCGCACCAGGCCCACGCAGGCGACCCTGCGATGGACGACATGATGCACGACATGGGCCACGGGTCGGGCTCGATGCAGGACATGGCTCGGGACATGCGCAATCGCTTCTTCGTGGCCCTGGTCTTCGCCATTCCCGTGTTCTTCTATTCCCCGATGGGGAAGATGTTCGGCGACTTCCAGACGCCGTTCGGGCTGGACGACAAGCTCTTTCTTTTCTTCCTCGCAAGTGCCGCGATCATCTATCCAGGTTGGCCTTTCTACGTGGCGGCGTGGCGCGCGCTGCGCAACGGCGTCGCCAACATGGCCACGTTGGTCGTGCTGTCGGTGGGCACCGGCTACCTGTTCAGCATCGGCGCGACCTTCTTCTACGAGGGTGAGGTGTTCTATGAAGCGGCATCGGTGCTGCTGGTCTTCATCCTGCTGGGGCACTGGCTGGAGATGCGCGCCCGCGCGGGCGCATCCGACGCGATTCGCGCGTTGATGGATCTCGCCCCACCCATGGCCACGGTCGTGCGCAACGGGGTGGAGACCAAGGTACCGACCGCCGAGGTTGCAGCCGGGGAACTGGTCGTGATCAAGCCCGGCGACAAGATCCCGGTGGATGGCGAGATCGTCGAGGGCGCGTCGCAAGTGGACGAGTCGATGCTGACGGGCGAGTCCATGCCGGTCAAGAAGGGCGTGGGCAGCACCGTCGTAGGCGCCAGCATCAACAAGAGCGGGAGCTTTCGCTACAAGGCCACGAAGGTCGGCGCGGACACGGCCTTGGCGCAGATTGTCAAGCTGGTCCAGGAGGCCCAGAACTCGAAGGCCCCCGGCCAGCTGCTGGCCGACCACGCATCCCAGTGGCTGGTGCTGGCGGCGATCGTGATTGGCCTGCTGACCTTCAGCGTCTGGTACTGGGTGATGGGACAGACATTACTGTTCGCACTCACCTTGACCATCACCGTGTTCGTGATCGCATGCCCTGATGCGCTGGGGCTGGCCACCCCGATGGCCATCATGGTCGGGACCGGGCTGGGCGCAATGAACGGCATTCTCTTCAAGAATGCGGCCGCATTGGAGAACGCCACCAAGTTGACGGTCGTGGTGTTCGACAAGACCGGCACCTTGACACTGGGGCAGCCCGATGTCGTCGAGATGGTGGCCGCGCCCGGTGTCGAGGAGACGCGGCTTCTGGCGACGGCCGCCGCGGTGGAGAAGTTCTCCGAGCACCCCCTCGCGCTCGCAGTGCTCAAGCGTGCGGGAGACATGCCGACGGAGGTCACCGAGAACTTCACCAACATCGATGGGCAAGGCGCACGGGCCACTATCGGGGGCGAGACGGTGCTCCTGGGCAACCGGCTGCTGATGCAGTCGGAACAGGTGGATCTGGCCCCCCTTGCCAGCGAGGCGGCGCGGCTGCAAGGCGGGGGGCGCACTGTGGTCCACGTCGCGCGCGGTGGCCGGCTAATCGGCCTCATCGCGATCGCCGATGCCGTGCGGCCGACCTCGCGCGAGACGATCGCCAAGCTGCAGGCACGCGGCGTGAAGGTCGCGATGCTGACCGGCGACAACCAGGCGACCGCCGAGCGCATCGGCAAGGAACTGGGTATCGACATCGTGCTTGCGGATGTGTTGCCCGGGCAGAAGGCCTCCAAGATCAAGGAACTGCAGCAGCAGGGTCACAAGGTCGGCATGGTCGGCGACGGCATCAACGACGCTCCGGCGCTGACGCAGGCCGACGTGGGCTTTGCGATTGGCGCGGGGACGGACGTTGCGATGGAAAGCGCCCAGGTGGTGTTGATGAAGAGTGACCCCTACGACGTGGTCGGGGCCATCGAACTGTCCCGGGCGACGCTGCGCAAGATGCACCAGAACCTCTGGTGGGCCGTGGCCTACAACGTGATCGCCTTCCCGCTGGCGGCCGGGGTGCTGTATCCGTTCACCTTGTCGCCCGAGGTCGCTGCATTGTCCATGTCGGGCAGTTCCGCGATCGTCGCGATCAATGCGCTGATGCTCAAGCGCACGCGCCTGCCGGGGATCAAGCGCGTGACGTCGCGTGCCAGTGTCCCAGCGGCCGCGTAGCCTGAGCGGCGGGCCACCATGGTAGAGAGCCGCGCCATGCGATCACCGCGCGAATCCGGGCCCACCCGCCAGCAAGACCTCGGCGTCGCGCAGCTGGGTTGGCTCGCTGCGGCCGTATTCGTCGTCTCGGCCGGATATGGGGCACTGATGCCCTTGATCCCCGACTGGCTGCGGCCCTTGATGGGCGACGCGGATCCTGCGGCGCTTGCGCGCCATGTCGGCTACCTCAGCGGCATCTACACGGCGGGCATCCTGCTGGGTGCGCCCCTGTGGGGCATGCTGGCGGACAGGCTGGGGCGTGCCCGCGTGTTGCTGGTGGGCCTGATCGGCTACGTGGCCAGCCTGCTCCCGCTGCTGCGCCCCGAGTCCCTGGGCGTGGTCGGCATCTATGCGCTGCGCGGCGCGACGGGCTTTTTTGTGGCCGCGGTCGTGCCGGTGGTGCCGGCGCTCGTCGCGCAGTACACCCCAGAATCGATTCGCGCCAGGCGCTTTGCATGGCTGGGTGCGATGTCGCTGCTCGGGTTCCTGTTCGGCCCCGGCCTGAACGCCGCTGCAGAACGGCTTGTCGGCCTGGGCTTCTTGAGCGTGCTGGTACAGGGCTCATCGACCACGCTCGTGATCGCACTCTCGGCCGCGCTCGGCGCGCTGATGATGCTGGGCCTGGCCGCAACGCTTCCCGCACCTTCCTCCCTTGGAGAGGCGGACGCAGCCGATCACGACGGAGCACCCCGGAGCCGCTCCCTGGCGCTCTGGATTCTCAACGGTGTGGTCATGTTCGTGCTTGCCGGCTTTGAACTCGGCATCGTGCTGCAGGGCCAGCGCCACCCCGATCTCTCCTCCCGAGAGGTGTCGTTGATGTTCGCCGAGTGCAGTCTGGTGATGCTGGGCGTCAACGCGGTGCTGTTCTTCACCGGCCTGCTGGAGCGCGCCGACCCACGCCGCGTACTGGCCTGCGGCATGGTCCTGGGCATCGCCGGGCTCCTGATGCTGGCCCGCCATGGCAGCGAGATGTGGCTGTACGTCGGCGTGAGTTTCACGGCTGCGGGCACGGGTCTCGTGCTCCCCACCCTGGCCTACCTCGCTGCCGGCACCTCGGCGCGGCGGCTCGGTATCGCGATGGGAGGGCTCGCCGCGGCAGCCGGCCTCGGACAAACACTGGGATCGGCCGCCACCGGATGGCTATTCGGCGCTGTGATGCAGAGCACCTTTGCGTGGCTGTCGATTCCACTGGCCGCCACCCTCGCGCTGCTGCTCATTCCGCGGCGTTGGTGGCCAGCCAACCCCGTCCTGGTGAGCGCTTCACCGTCCCGCACTTTTCTCACTTCCACGGAAACCGAACCATGAGACTGATCCTGATGTCCCTGCTCGCAGCGCTTGCCCTGTCGCTGAGCGGATGCGGCTACAACGACTTCCAGCGGCTGGACGAGCAGACCAAGTCCGCCTGGTCCGAGGTGCTGAACCAGTACCAGCGGCGCGCCGACCTGATCCCCAACATCGTCGCGACCGTCAAGGGCGAGACCAACTTCGAGCAGGAGACGCTGACCCGGGTGGTCGAGGCCCGCGCGAAGGCGACCTCGATCCAGGCCACGCCGGAACTCGTCAACAACCCCGAGGCGTTCCAGAAGTTCCAGGCGGCACAGGGCGAACTGTCCGGCGCGCTGAGCCGGCTGCTGGTGGTGAGCGAGAACTACCCGCAACTCAAGGCGAACCAGGCTTTTCAAGACCTGCGTGCCCAACTTGAGGGCACGGAGAACCGCATCACCGTGGCGCGTGGGCGCTACGTGAAGGCGGTGCAGGATTACAACGTGCTCACGCGCAGCTTCCCGACCAACATCACGGCCAAGCTGTTCAGCTACGTCGTCAAGCCCAATTTCTCGGTCGCCGACGAGAAGGCCATGGCGGCGCCGCCACAGGTCGATTTCGGCGCCTCGGCGCCGGCGGCGCGCCCCTGACATGAGAACGCCCAGAACAGCGGTGCTCTCTCCGGCGGCCCCTCTTCGGCTGGCCCACGCTCTGGCCTGGCTGCTGCTGAGCCTGTTCCTTTCGGTCGCGTCCGCGCAGGAGTTGGTCGCCGTTCCCCCGCTGCAGGCGCGCGTCACCGATCTCACGGGAACGCTCGCCGCCGATCGTGTCGCCGCGCTGGATGCGCAGCTTCGGGCCTTCGAGCAACGCAAGGGCGTGCAGATCGCCGTGCTGATGGTCCGCTCGACGCGGCCCGAACCCGTCGAGCAGTACACCCTGCGGGTGGTAGAGCAATGGAAGCTCGGCCGTCGCAAGGTGGACGACGGCGCGTTGCTCCTGGTGGCCAAGGACGACCGCACCGTGCGCATCGAAGTCGGATACGGCATCGAGGGTGCGCTGAGCGACGTGGTATCGCGGCGCATCATCGACGAGGTGATCACGCCGCGCCTGCGCCAGGGCGATTTCGACGGCGGCATCGCCGCAGGCGCCGAACAGATCATGCGGGTGATCGATGGCGAGGCCCTGCCTGCGGCGGACCCACGGCGGCAGGGGCAGACCAACGACATCGGGCAGGCCTGGCCCTTCCTGTTCGTCGCGGCCCTGATGCTGGGCGGAGTGCTGCGCAACGCCCTCGGCCGCCTTCCAGGCTCCCTGGTCACGGCTGGCGTGCTGGGTGCCGCTGCGTGGCTGTTGGTGGGCACCTTCGCGGTGGCCGCGGTGGCTGGACTGGCGGGATTCCTCGTCACGCTGCTGGGCATCGGCATGGGTGGCCACGGCGGCCTGCACGGGCGCCACCGGGGAGGCGGCTGGCCGGGCGGAGGATTCCGCGGCGGCGGCGGCGGCTTCGGTGGCGGCGGCGCGTCAGGACGGTGGTGAGATGAACATGCAACGACTTCTTCGCCACCTTGCGACCACGGATCGCGCAGTCCGCCGCGCCTTCCCCCCGCGTTCCCTGGATGCGATCGAGCAGGCCATCCGCACGGGAGAGTTCCAGCATGGGGGCCAACTGCGCTTCGTGGTCGAGGGTGCGCTGGACGGATCGCCACTGTGGCGCAACCAATCGCCGGGCGAGCGGGCGCTGGACCTGTTCGCACGCCTGGGTGTGTGGGATACGGCGCACAACAGCGGCGTCCTGATCTACGTGCTGCTGGCCGACCGGGCCGTGGAGATCGTGGCCGATCGCGGCATCCATGCCTGTTGCGGTGCCGAAAGGTGGTCGGCTGTGTGCCAGCGCATGGAAGCCCAGTTTGCGCAGGGACGCTTCGAGGCCGGAGCCCTGGAAGGCATCGTGGCCGTCAGCCACCTGCTGGTGCAGCACTTTCCGCGGGGCGCGGACCACGGCAACGAGTTGCCGGATCGGCCGGTCCTTCTTTGAACGACAACATCCTTGGAGACCTACCATGCAACTTCAGTTTCTGGGTGCCACCGGCACCGTGACCGGTTCCAAATACCTGCTGCGCCATGGCGACGCGACCATTCTGGTGGACTGCGGCCTGTTCCAGGGATTCAAGCAGCTGCGCCTGCGCAACTGGGAGCCGCTGCCGGTCGCGCCCAAGACCGTCGACGCGGTCGTGCTCACCCACGCCCACATCGACCACAGCGGCTACCTGCCACTGCTGGCGCGACAAGGCTTTCGCGGCCGGGTTTACTGCACGTCCGCGACGCACGAGCTGTGCAAGATCCTGCTCACCGACAGCGGCCATCTGCAGGAGGAAGAGGCGAAGTTCGCCAACCGGCACGGTTTCTCCAAACACCAGCCCGCGCTGCCGCTGTACACCCGTGAGGACGCCGAGCGCTGCCTGAAGCTGTTCGCGCCACGTCCGTTCTCTCAGGACTTCGAGGCGCTGCCCGGACTCACCGCGCGGTTGACGCCTTCCGGGCACATGCTCGGCTCGGCCTTCGTGCACCTCAACGACGGCCGGCGATCCGTGCTCTTCTCCGGCGACATCGGCCGGCCCAACGACCCGGTGCTGCGCCCGCCGGTGCAGGTCCCCGGCGCCAACTACCTGCTGGTGGAATCCACCTACGGCAACCGCAAGCATGAAGCGTCCGACGCACTGGCGCAGCTGGAGACTGTCATCAACAAGACGGCCGCCCGTGGAGGGGTCGTGGTCATCCCAGCGTTCGCTGTCGGCCGAGCGCAGAGCCTGATGTACGGCATCTACCAGCTCAAGAAGCAAGGGCGCATCCACCAGCACCTGCCCGTGTACCTGGACAGCCCGATGGCCATCGATGCCACACGGCTGTACCACGCCCATCGCGACGAGCACCGGCTCTCGCCCGAGGAATGCGAGGGCATGTGCCATGCCGCGAAGATCGTCAACAAGGTCGAGGAGTCCAAGGCGCTCAGCGCCGGTCGTGGACCGATGGTCATCATCTCCGCCAGTGGCATGGCCACTGGAGGACGCGTGGTGCACCACCTCAAGTCATTCGCGCCCGACCATCGCAACACCATCCTGTTCGCCGGCTACCAGGCGGGCGGCACCCGTGGCGCCGCGATCGTGCACGGCGCGTCCACCGTCCGCATCCATGGCCAGGACGTGCCGATCCGCGCCGAGGTGGCCTCGCTCGACAACCTTTCCGCCCACGCCGATGCCGACGAGATCCTCGCGTGGATGCGCGGCTTCACGCAAACACCGCGCCGAACCTTCGTGACCCACGGCGAGCCGGAGGCGGCCGATGCGCTGCGCGCGCGGATCGACCATGAACTGGGCTGGTCGGTTGCCGTGCCCGAGTACCTGCAGACGGTGGATCTGGTATGACGGCGCACCTGCACGAGACCGGCACCGGCACCGGAGAGGATGGCGTGAACACGCTGCAGGCGTGGCGCACCGGCATCGACACCCATCAGGAGCCGGTGGTCTACATGCGGCGCGACTGCCCTGTCTGCCGGTCGGAGGGTTTCACGACCCAGGCGCGCGTGCAGCTGACGGCCGGCCGCCGCAGCATCGTGGCGACGCTCAGCGTCGTCGATGGGGATTGGCTGGCCGAGAACGTCGCTGGCCTGTCCGAATCGGCATGGGCGTCGCTGGGGGCGCAGCCGGGCCAGCTGGTCACGGTGACCCATGCACCGCCGCTGGATTCGCTCAGCCATGTCCGGGCCAAGGTCTACGGCAATGCCCTGGGCGATGCCGAGTTCAGCGCCATCATCTCCGACGTCGCGGCGGGCCATTACTCTGACCTGCATCTGGCCACCTTCATCACCGCCTGCGCCGGCGATCGCCTGGACCTCGCGGAGACCGTCTCGCTCACGAAAGCCATGATTGGCGTCGGTGACCGCATCGATTGGGGGCGCCCGCTGGTGGTGGACAAGCATTGCGTCGGCGGCCTGCCCGGCAACCGCACGACCCTGCTCGTGGTGCCCATCGTGGCCGCCTGCGGCCTCACGATGCCCAAGACCTCCTCGCGCGCCATCACCTCGCCGGCCGGGACGGCCGACACAATGGAGGTGCTGGCGCCGGTGAACCTGGATGTGCGAAGCATGCGGCGCGTGGTCGAACGCACGGGCGGCTGCATCGTCTGGGGCGGCTCGGTACGGCTCAGCCCCGCCGACGACATCCTCATCCGCGTCGAGCGGCCGCTGGACCTGGACAGCGAGGGCCAGCTCGTCGCCTCGGTCCTGTCCAAGAAGGCCGCTGCGGGCTCGACCCATGTGCTGATCGACCTGCCCGTGGGTGCCACCGCCAAAGTGCGCAGCGCGCAGGCCGCGGCGGCGCTCGGTCGGCGCCTGCAGGAGGTGGGCAGCGCCATCGGCCTGCACGTGGCCTTGCGCGTCACCGATGGTGAGCAGCCGGTCGGCCGCGGGATCGGCCCGGCACTGGAGGCCCGCGACGTGCTGGCCGTCCTACAAGGGACGCCCGAGGCCCCGGCCGACCTGCGGGAGCGAGCGTTGCGGCTGGCGGCGGACATCCTCGAAATGGGCGGTGCAGCGCCCGCCGGCGGCGGCCTGACGCTCGCCACGCAGGTGCTGGCCGACGGCCGCGCCTGGGCCACGTTCGAGGCGATCTGCGCTGAGCAGGGCGGCCTGCGCAGCATCCCGGTGGCAACGCATCGGCACACCGTCGCATCGCCGTCCACGGGACGGGTCTCCCGAATCGACAACCGGCTGCTCGCGCGGGCGGCCAAGCTCGCCGGAGCACCGACCGCCGCTGCCGCCGGCATCGACGTGCATGCGCGCCTGGGCGACCAGGTCGAAGCGGGACAGCCGCTCTTCACGCTGCACGCCCAGGCGCCGGGCGAGCTGGCCTATGCGCTGCAGTTCGTCCGCTCGCGCCCACCGATCTTCCAGATTTCGGAGAACCTATGAAACCTCTCGTTTTTCACCTGCCGGGCGACGAAGACTTCGCCGATGGACTGATCCGGGCGTTGGGCGCGCAGCGGGCTGCCCTGCAACTGCACCGGTTCCCGGACGGCGAGTCGCTGGTGCGGCTGGACGCCGACGTCACCGGCCGCACCGTCGTGATCGTGGCCAGCCTGGCACAGCCGGACGCCAAGGCGCTGCCCTTGTTGTTCGCCGCGGACGCAGCGCGCGACCTCGGCGCCACCCGCGTGTTGCTGGCTGCCCCGTACCTGGCGTACCTGCGTCAGGACCGGCGCTTCAACACGGGCGAAGCCATCACGTCCCGCACGTTCGCTGCGCTGGTGTCGACGGTGTTCGACGGTATCGTCACCGTCGATCCCCATCTGCACCGCTACCGCTCGCTCGGCGAGGTCTACCGGGTGCCGACCCGTGTGGTCCAGTCCGCGCCCGCCATCGCGGCCTGGGTCGCAGCCCATGTGGACCGTCCCGTGTTGATCGGACCCGATGCGGAAAGCGAGCAATGGGTCCAGGAAGTCGCGCGCTTGGCTGGCGCGCCGTTCACGGTGTTGCAGAAGATCCGCCGGGGCGACAAGGACGTGGAGGTCAGCCTTCCCGACACCGCGGCCCTGGCAGACCGCCAGCCCGTGCTCATCGATGACATCGTGTCCAGCGCGCGCACGATGATCCAGGCAATCGCCAGTGTGCGCAGCGTGGGATTGCCGCCACCGGTGTGCATCGGGGTGCACGCCCTGTTCGCCGCCGACGCGTACCACGCACTTCTTGCGGCAGGGCCCCAGCGGGTGGTGACCTGCGACACCGTGCCGCATGTCTCTAACGGCATCAGCGTGGTGGCACCGCTGGCGACAGCGGTGCAGGAACTGATGGAAGCCGGCGCGCCATGAGCCGCTGCGCCGCGCTCGCCATGACGCTCACGATCGAGGGGAGATGACTGCCCATGTGCTTTTCCGCACCCGCCAGTTTCACGGCCGCAGCGGTTCTGCTGGGCCTGGGGACCGTCACCATGCGCCGGGCCCGCTCACGGCGCGAACTGCCGTATGCCGCCATCCCGCTGCTGTTCGGGGTCCAGCAACTGCTCGAAGGCATGCTGTGGCTGACGTTCCCCGACCGCGCGCCCTTGCTGAACGTGGCGCTGACGCATCTCTACTCGTTCTTCTCGCACGTCCTGTGGCCGATCTACGTCCCGCTGGCTGCGCTGGCGCTGGAGAGCGTCCGTTGGCGCCGTCGGGTTCTGGTGGCCATTGCAGTCGCGGGCGCGCTCGTCGGTCTGTACCTGCTGGCGATGCTGGTGAAGCTGCCCATCACGGCCCGCGTGGTCGGCCAGCACATCCTCTACGACTCTCCGCACTTCTACGTGATGACCACGATGGCCCTGTATCTGATCGGCACCTGCGCAAGCCTGATGGTTTCTAGCCACCGGCGCGTGGCGGCTTTTGGGGTGGCCGCCTTTGTCTCCGCAATCGCCGCCTACATGTTCTATGCAACCTGGTTCATCTCGGTGTGGTGCTTCTTTGCCGCTGTGCTCAGCTTCATCGTGCTGTGGCAGTTCCGTGAGCCCCGAGCGAGGCTGGCCGTGCCATGACGAATCCTCCGGCCAGATTCAAGCCCGCACTGGCCTACGCGGACTGCGGCCGCACGCAGGGCCCGATGCGCCGCGCGGCGTTCTTCACGGTTCAGTTGCTCGACGGATTCGAGACCATGCGCGATGCGGTCGCCGGCCGGCTGCCGACGGTATTCGCGCAAGCGGAACTCGCGCAAGGCACCAAGACCGGGCACTTCATCGCCGCGTTCTGCATCCTGTCCCTGCACCGGGTAATCGAGGAGGGCTCATGACCGCACAAAACCGTCTGTCCGTTCTGTTCTCCGACATCGCACCGGCGGACCAGGCCGCGCTGCAGCAACGGCTTCCGACCCACTGGCACGCGCACTTCGTCCAGAACGAACGCCTGGTGGTATCCGATGTCGGCGATGAAGACACCGAGGTGCTGTGCGTCTTCGTGCGCACGCGCGTTGACGAATCGGTGCTCCGGTTGCTGCCGCGCGTGCGGCTCGTGGCAACGCGCTCCGCGGGCTTCGATCACATCGACCTGCAGGCTTGCCGCCGACGCGGCATTGCCGTGTGCAACGTGCCGGACTATGGGTCCGCCAGCGTCGCCGAACATGCCTTCGCGCTGCTGCTGGGCGTGGCTCGCCATCTGACACAAGCCCACGAGCGGGCGCGCCAAGGTTCTTTCGCTTACCGCGGCCTCACCGGCTTCGAGCTGGAAGGAAAGACGCTGGGCATCGTCGGGCTGGGCCGGATCGGGCGCCACGTGGCCCGTATCGCCCTGGGCTTCGGCATGGAAGTTCTCGCGTACGACCCGGCCCTCGCCCCATCGCTCGACATCACGGCAGCACCCATCGCCGGCGTCCGCGTGGTGACGTGGGAGCAGATCCTGCAAAGCAGCGATGTTCTGAGCCTTCATGTTCCGGCCACGCAGGCCACGCACCACCTTCTCGATGGCCAGGCCTTCGCGCGCATGAAACCGGGCATGGTACTGATCAACACGGCACGGGGTGCGCTCATCGACGACGCCGCCCTGCTGCACGCACTGGAGGCAGGTACCGTCGCCGCAGCAGGACTGGACGTGCTGGAACAGGAAGGGGATCTGTCTCCCGAAGTGCCCACGGGCTGCGGCGGACTGGGTTGCGATACCGGCTGGTCGGCATCCAGCCCACTGCTGACGCATCCGCGTGTGCTCGTGACACCGCATGTCGGGTTCAATACGTCGGAGGCGATCGCGCGCATCCTCGACGAGACCATCTCGAACATCGCAGCCTGGCATGCGGGCCGCCTGCGCAACAGGTTGGATGAGCCATGACGCGACCGAACCGCCCCGTTTCCACCGTGCGTCTTGCGGGCCGCCCAACGCAACGCTCGGCGCTGCGCCGGGCCACGCAGATCGCTATGGCCCTGAGCGGGTTCCTGCTCTGGGTGGCCTGGCACCGGGGCCTGATGCGCTGCGATACCCACCGGGCGGCCGACCGCTTCGCCGAAGTGCTGCAGCGATTGGGCACGACCTTCGTGAAGCTGGGCCAGCATCTCAGCCTGCGGGCCGACATTCTGGCGCCCGATGCGCAAGAGGCTCTGGCCAGCCTGCAGGCCAATGTGGCGCCGTTTCCTCCCGAGCAGGCGGTCCAGGAGGTCGAGGCGGCGCTCGGCCGCCCATGGCAGCAGCTCTTCGCACGCTTCGACATGCACGCGCTCGCCGCGGCCTCGATCGCCCAGATTCATCGTGCAGCCCTGCCGGACGGGACGGAAGTGGTGGTGAAGATCCGCCGCCCTGGCGCGGCCGAGCAGGCCGAGACCGACATGCGCATCCTGCGCCGCATCGTCCTGGTCATGCAGGGGCTCGTGCCCTCGCTGCGTCGCTGGGGGCTGGCAGCCATCGTGGACGAGGTTGCGGCCAACTTCCGCTACGAGATGGATTTGTCGCGCGAGGCAGCTTCCGTGCGACGTTTCGCCGACGCCTGGCGCGGCTCTGCCGACATCGTGATCCCCGACGTGGTGGACGGCCTGTGCACGCCGACCGTCATGGTCCAGCAGTTCAGCCACGGAGCTCACCTGCACGGTCTGCCTTCGTCCACCGCGGTGGCGGCCGCGGGCAAACTCGTGGACAGCTACGTCGCCCAGATCTTCCGCGATGGCTTCTTCCACGGCGACCCCCATCCCGGCAACGTCTTCGTGATGGACGATGGCCGCATATGCCTGCACGACTTCGGCATCGTGGGCCGGGTCGACGGCAACATGCGGCGGGCGCTGGTGGCGTTCGCCCTGGCCTTCGTCGAGCAGGATGCCGAATGGGTGGTCGATGCCTGGCTCGACCTGGGCCTGCTCGGCGACGGCACCGATCGGGCCGTGTTCGTGCCTGTCGTGCGTGCCCTGGTCGCAGACTGCGCACAGAGGCCGCTGAAGGACTGGTCGCTCTCAGGTGCTCTCGCGCAGCTCGTGGCGGCGGGCCGGACCCAGGAAGTCCGGCTGCCCAGGGACCTCCTCGTGCTCACGCGTACCCTGTTGTTGCTCGAAGGGACGGTGCGCCTGCTGGCACCCGAGTTTTCCATCATCGAAGCCATCTCTCGCCACACGACCACGGGCGTCTTCGACGAGCCCAAGTCTGCGGCATCGCAGCGTCTGCCATATGAACTGGGGAACGCGGCCCACGCCCTGCCCTCCCTGATGGCGCGGCGTCTGCACAGCGTCTTGCGGCAGGGTGACCTGCTGCAACTGTCGATCAAGCCGGATGCCAGGATGCTGAGCGGGATCGACCGCCTCGGCCGTCGCGTCGCGCTGGCGCTCGTGACGCTCGGCCTGTACATCGCATCGAGCTTGTTGATGCAGCACGGCGTGGGCCCGCGCTGGGGCGACATGCCGGTACTCGCGCTGCTGGGCTATGCGCTGGCGATCCGGTTCACGTTTTCCATCGCGCGCAGCCGCGGCTGAGGCGCCTCATCAAGCAAGGAGTCAGGCATGAACAAGGTCAGAGTGGCGGTGAACGGATACGGTGTGATCGGCAAGCGGGTGGCGGATGCGGTCGCACTCCAGGAGGACATGGCGCTAGCCGGCGTCGCGGATGTGGTGCACGACTATCGCCTGCAGGTGGCCGCGCAGCGCGCTTTCCCGATTTACGCGGCGACCGCTGAAGCCGCACAATCGATGCGTGCTGCGGGGCTTCCTGTCGCGGGCGATCTGGCCGACCTGCTCGCCAACGCGGACGTCGTGGTCGATTGCACACCCAAGAAAGTCGCCGCGGTCAACAAGAGGGCGTACGACGCTGCCGGTGTGAAGTCCATCTTCCATGGCGGCGAGTCCCACGCGTTGACCGGTCATTCGTTCGTCGCGCAGGAGAACTACGCAACCGCGATCGGCCGCACCTCCACCCGGGTGGTGTCCTGCAACACGACGTCGATCGTGCGCACCCTGGGGGCGCTTCGGACAGCGGGCCTGCTCAAGCGAGCCCGCGGGACGCTGATCCGCCGGGCTTCCGACCCGTGGGAGGCGCATGCGGAGGGCATCATCAACACGCTCGTGCCGGAGAAGACGATCCCCAGCCATCAGGGACCGGACGCGCGCACTGTGATCCCGGACCTGGACGTCGTCACGATCGCGGTCAAGGCGCCGCACAACAGCAGCCACCTGCACACCTGGTGGGTCGAACTGACGAGGCCGGCCACGCGCGACGAGGTGCTGGCGGCCTTTCGCGCTGCGCCACGGATCGCGTTCGTGCGATCCTCGGATGGTCTCGTGGCCCTCAACAGCACGGTGGAACTGATGGCCGATCTCGGCCGCCCGCGCGGCGACCTGTGGGAGGTCGCGTTGTGGGAGGACGTGCTTTCGGTCGATGGCGATCAGGCGTACTACACCTACCAGGTCTTCAACCAGGCGATCGTAATCCCCGAGACCATCGATGCCATTCGCGCCTTGAGCGGCATCGAGACCGATCCCCAGGTGTCGATGGCGCGCACCGATGCTTCGCTGGGACTGCAGCGTGATTTCATCCGTGACCGCGTCCAGGTTCGACGATGAGTGAATTCGATGATCCCGCGCTGGTCGGGCTCGGGCTGGCACTCGCTTCGGGACTTCTGATCGGCCTGGAACGGGGATGGCAGCAACGCGAGCGGCCCGAGGGACATCGCGTCGCGGGCGTTCGCACCTTTGCGCTGATCGGCCTGCTCGGCGGCCTTGGCGGGCTGCTGGCCCAGCGCTGGGGAGCCGGCATGCTCATCGCGCTGCTCGTACTCGTCGGGGTGTATCTGGTGGTGGGCTACCTGGTGACGGCGCATATGCATGCCGTGATGGGACTGACCACGTCCGTCGCCGCCCTTGCGACTTTCGCCATCGGGGCGCTGGCGACCAGTGGCGCTTGGCGCGTTTCGGCGGTCGCCGCCGTGGTCGTGCTGGCGCTGCTGCGTTTCAAGCAGCTCTTGCACGCCGGCGTCGGCAAGCTGTCCGAGGCGGAGATCAGCAGCGGCACGCAGTTGCTGTTGATCAGCGTGGTCGTACTGCCCGTACTCCCTGATCGTGGCTTTGGCCCCTATGAGGCGTTGAATCCCTATCGCCTTTGGTGGGCCGTTGTCCTGCTGGCAGTGCTGTCGTTCGCTGGGTTCGTCCTGATGCGCTCGCTCGGCAGGAAACGAGGGCTGGTATTCACAGCGCTGCTCGGCGGGATCGTGTCGAGCACCGCCACCACGGCCACGTTGGCGCGCTGGGCCGGGCAGACGCCAGGCTGGCATCCACTGGCAGCGGCGGGGGCGGCGCTCGCCTGCGCAGCCATGTTTGCGCGCATGGCGGCTCTCGTCGCCATCGCAGCCCCCGGCATCGGCTGGGACCCGGTGGTCATCTTCGTGGCCATGGCCGTGGCTGGCGGTGTTCTGGGGACGTTCCTGGCGGCGCGGTCGCCCGCCGACGACTTGCCCGAACTTCAGCTTGGCAACCCATTGCAGCTGCGCTCCGCGCTCCAGTTCGCAGCCTTCCTGGCCGCGGTGATGCTGGCAGGCCGCTTTCTTGCCGATCGCTTCGGGGATGCTGGCGTCATGCTGACCGCCGCTGCCTCGGGTCTGGTGGACGTCGATGCGATCACGCTCTCGATTGGCCGCCTGGTGACCGAGGGCGCCGTCACCGCCGCTTCGGCCACCCTGGCCTTGTTCATCGCCGCATCCGTCAATCAGGTCACCAAACTTGTCCTGTTGATGTCGCTGGGCGGTAGTGCGCTCGCATGGAGAGTGCTCCCGTCGTACGCGGCCATGGCTGCTGCTGGCTTTGCCGTCTCCCTGGGCTTGACCTGAAACAGCGATCAGCTATCGAAGGCCACCGATCGCGCCAGACTCTCCTGCGCTTCAAGGGCAGACAGCCTGCCCTTGAGCGCCGCCTGGATGACGCCGAAGGCGTCACCGCCCAGCGCCACCCGAAGCGGTGGCTTCTCGCTCGTGGCCGTGTCGAAGATCCGGTGCGCGATCTTCTGCGGATCGAGCGTGTACAACTCGTCACCCGCGTTCTCGAACATCGCGCGAATCTGTCCAGCGGGCGTGTCCTGATAGGCGGGGTTCGCCGGCGCGTACTGCAAATTGCGGCTGAAGCTCGTGCGAGCGCCGCCCGGTTCAATGAGTGTGACGAAGACCCCAAACCCCTCCAGTTCCTGGCGAAGGCATTCGCTGAAGCCTTCCAGACCCCATTTCGCGGCGTGGTAAAGACTGCTGGTCGGCAGGGAGCCTTGGCCACTGGCGCTGGAGATTTGGATGATCCGACCGGCTCGCCGTGTGCGCATGGCGGGAATGAAGGCCCGCGTGACGTGCACCGGCGCCAGCAGGTTGAGGCTGATCTGCCCTTCGATGTCCGCGTCGGAAAACTCTTCGGTGGCGCCGATGATGCCGCCGCCGGCGTTGTTGACCAGGACATCGACCGGGCGGCGGGCCTCGGCGCGCTGGACCACGGGTGCGATGTCCCCCTTCACGGTCACGTCGAGCCGTTCGACAACGAGCTGGTCACCGTAGCGTGCTGCCAGGTCGTCGAGCGTCTCGGGACGCCTGACGGTGGCCGTGAGGTCATCCCCCGAAGCCAGGATGATTTCAGCAAGATGGCGACCGATGCCGCTGGATGCGCCGGTGAGGAACCAATGTCTGGACATAAATGCACTCCTGTGGTTTACTTACCAACTAGTTTGTAAGTTAATGGCGCCCGTGTCAAGCGATGATGGGCGCTCGGATGAAATGTTGTTGAGGAGTAACGGCCCATGGCCAAGAGACGTCCCGCCGAGACCCAGCAAATGCTGCTGGACGCTGCGCTGGGGGAATTTGCCGAGAACGGGCTGGCGGGGGCACGAATTGACCGGATCGCGGCGGCAGCAGGCATCAGCAAGCCGATGCTTTATGTCCATTTCGGGGACAAGGAGGCTCTCTTCGACGCCGTGCTCAGCCGGGAAATCCTCGCCGCGGCGCAGGACGAGCGCTTCGATGCGGACGATCTTCCCGGCTATGCGGGGCGCACCTACGATTTGCTCACCGAGCGGCCGCACCTATGGCGGCTCATGACCTGGTTCCACCTGGAGCGAGGCCAAGAAGTGCTCCTGCTCCCCGCCGGTCACAGCGTACTGGAAGCCAAACATGCGGCCATCACCGCTGCCCAGGCGGAAGGACGCATCACAGCGGATTTCACGCCTGATGAGATCGTGCGACTGGTAGCGACGATCGTGCAAACGTGGTGCATGGCACCGGCGGCGAGGGATTCGCAGGAGCACGAGGCGCGCAGACGGGCGATTCAGTTGGCGATTGCGCGGATGCTTTCGCCTGGCAAATCCCCTCTCCAGCGCGGGAAAATGGTTGACGCCTCGCGCTGAACGCCCGGACAAGGAAGTGCTACTTGGCACGGGAGGACGACATTCAGGCGCGACGTGGCCATCGGTCCCACAGCCATTCGTCAGACATCCGAACCCAGTGCGACCTGGCAACGCACATGAAGAAGCAGAGTGCGTCGGCGCAATCAGCGTCCGGTCGTGGGTCGTGCTGGAAGGGGGTTAAGCCGAGACCGTGATGACGCGCGGGTCGCCACGCCCCTGCACGGCCGCCCACTCCTCGGCGCTCAGCAAGCTCTGCGGATCGACACCGAGCCCTTGAGCCGCCTCCGCCGCGACGTGCGCCCACGTGCAACGGTTCGCGAACAGCATGCCGGCCACATCGAGTGTCCCGCCGCGCGCCTGGTAGCCCAAGGCACGGGTCTGCCGCGCCCCTGTATCGATCCGACGCATCAGGCCCAGCGTCGGCTCGGGTCGCATGTGCGAGACGATGACGCGCACGGCAGCAGTCTCCGGGAACAGGGCGCGCAAGGCCTGGTCGCCGGCCACAAAGTCCTGCTCGCGTTCGTCGCGGGGTGCTCTGAAGCGGCCCGGCTCGATGACGCAGGTCACTGCGGTCCGATGTCCAGCGGCTTCGAGGCGCCGCGCCGCAAGCAGGGCCTGCTGTAGCTGGTATGCGCCGATGGCAACCAGCAACACGTCGGGGGCGTCGCAGGGCTTCACCACCCAACCACCCTGATCGACCAAGCGTTCGGCCTGCTCGGCACTCAACTGGCTGGCGACGGCCCGCTTGGGAACGACCAGCGTCCAGAACTGGCCATGCGAGGCGTAGGCCGCGCGCAGCGCCGCAACGGCACTGTTGGCATCGACCGGGAACAACACGCGCGAGGTGTCGGACATTTCGCCCAACAGCGCTTCGGCCAGCGTCGGATCCTGGTGCGACTGCTCGTTCTTGCCGTTCTCCCAGGTGTGGGACGTCGCAACCGTGACCACCGACAGCCATCCGGGTGGTGTGCCTGCCTGCGCCTGATGTCGCGCGAACAGGATTTCCTGGCGCAGCGCGCCCAGCATCTTGACGGCAAATGCCTCGTAAGAGACGACCAAGTTGATGCCGCCCTTGTTGCCCAGCGCCGCGCTGACCACCGCTTCTTCGTTGAGCGCCGTGATCACGGCGCCATCGACGGCCTCCGCCAGGCCCGGTTCGGGCGTGAAGACGCGGTGTTTGAGCAGGTCCAATGTCTGGCCCATGCGGTTGCTGCGCAGCTCGTCCGGATTGCCTACCCGCGGACGCAGCTGTGGGTTGGCTTGGACGAGGGCCGCGAAGGCTCCGTCGAGTGCCGCCATTGGCGAGACCTCGCCCTGGCCCGCAACATGCCACTGCGGAACCGGAAGTCTGGGGGCCGCCACCTGGCGGTGCGCCAGGGCATGGTCCCGCTCCAGGGGACGATGCTGCACTTCGTGCCGGCGCAGTAGTGCGACCGCTTCGTCGAGTTCGTGCGACGGCACGAAGAGAGCGCGAGCACCCTCGTTGAACTGCTGAAGCGCTATCTGGTCGACCCGGGGGTTCCCCTCCAGCGGCAGGTTGTGCGCGGCATTGGTTCCAGCACCGGGGAAGCCGAATCCCTTGGGCGCTTCGGCGATGGTGTAGTGGAGGGGTACCGGGTACTGAACGGTGCCCTGCGAAACTCCAGCCGCGCAGGCCGACAACCGCTCCTCCATCGCGTGAACGGCCCAGGCGAACGCGGCGGGGTCGGTGCCGTCGATCTCCATCGGGTCGAAGCCGTTCAGCCGCAGATGCTGGTGGAACCATTCTCGGCCCCCCTGCTGCTGCATGGTGCTGCGCTGTTCGATGCGGCGACCGTTGAGGATCATGAACGGTGCCACGAAGCCGCTGTCTTCTGCCCGCCACCAGCGCGGCGCCCAGTCACTGCCACGCTGCTCCTCGAAAGCGCCGTCGCTGAGGAACACCACCAGCCGCTCGCCGGGCAAGGGCATGTGCACGTACTGCAGTTCGGCAAAGCCGAGATAGCCGCCCTCGGACAGACCGCCTGCCGTATTCGGGCCGACGTGGCTGCCCAGCGGCGAGGCGGGACGCCCCTGTGCGTCGATCGCGTAGCTATAGAAATCCCGGGCAAAGCGCGTGAGGCCGCTTTCGCTGCGGTCGTATCTCTCGGCGTGGCGCGGCGTCATGTTGCCCACCAGAAGGTTGCAGGCATCGATGCCCGCGACGCAATGGCCCTGGCCCATCAACCAGCCACGCGTCAACCCACTGAGCGCGTTCGCGGCCAGGTAGCCGACATAGGCCGGCACGATGTTCAGCGCCCCACCGGTATGCCCCTCCGGCGTCTCCTTGAAATCCTCGGCTCTCATCTCCCGGCCATCGGGATAGACCCGGTCGGCATAGGTCATGTGAACCGTCAACCACATGCCTGCCACGGCCAGGCGGTCCGCCGACCAGAGCGTGCGATACACCGCGGTTGTGTCGCTCGCCTTGCCTTCGGCAACCAGCACCTGTGCGAGATCGTGGACTCGCAGTTGCGTGAGATCGTTGTGGGTGATGGGGCCGTGGCCGCGCGCCCAGCGGGCGAACTCGGGATCAGACTCGCGGAACACGCGGACGCGCTCGGCGACCCAGGGAAGCTCGTGGTTCATGTGGAAAGTCCTTGAGAGCCGGCACGCAGGTAAGCGCGACGGCGAGATTGGGAAGGCTGGCGTCTGTGATCGTCTTTCGCGCGCCAGCGGCACGGCCATCTAGCGTTCATGGCTGTGTTATCCATAAAGATCAGAGCGGGTCAAGGGCACGGGCCAGCTTCCGCCGTCGCGTTTGGACGCGACGATCTGGTAGATCCCAGTCCCCCCGGCCTCGAATTCCAGTGCACACGCCGCCATGTACAAGCGCCAGATGCGGAAGGTCACCTCATCGACCTCCCGCAAGGCCTCCTCCCGGCGCGCTTCGAGTCGCTGGACCCAATGACGCAAGGTCAGCGCGTAGTGGGGTCGAAGACCTTCGACGTCATGGATCTCGAAGCCGGAGCGCTCCATCCCTAGCTGGATATTGCTGACGCAGTCCAATTCGCCGTCGGGGAAGACGTAGCGGTTGATGAACTCGGTCGCGACGGTTCGGCTCCAGCCCTCCTCGTCATGGGTGATCCCGTGGTTGAGGAAGAGTCCTCCTGGCCGCAAAACCCGCTGGACCACCGCGTAGTAGGCCGGTAGGTTCGCGAGTCCCACGTGCTCGAACATGCCAATGCTTGACACCTTGTCGAAAACGGCCGTGCCTTCGAGGTCACGGTAGTCGCGCAGTTCAACGGTGACGAGATCCTGCAGGCCCTCCGAGCGGATGCGCTCGCGCGCGTATTCGAGTTGCTGTTGGCTGAGCGTGATGCCGTGCGCACGGACGCCATGTTCTCTTGCCGCCCAGCACACGAGCGCGCCCCAGCCGCAGCCGATGTCGAGCAGGCGTTCGCCTCGCTGCAGGCGCAGCTTGCGGCAGATGTGCTCCAGCTTGTTGCGCTGAGCCTGGTCCAGCGTGTCATCCGTCGCCTTGAAATAGCCACATGAGTAGACCCTCTCGGCATCGAGCCAGAGGCCATAGAACGCGTTGGACACATCGTAGTGAAAGGAGATCGCGGCCTGATCGGTTTGACGCGAATGGCGATGGGAGAAGCGACGTGCGACGCGCGAGGCCAGACTCCGCGAGGGCTTCAACCCGTCCTGGTCGGACACGCGCAGCAGCAGTGCGTCGCGCAACAGGGCCAGTTTGTCGCGCCAAGAGAGCGAAAACCTCTCGAAATGCGCCTTGAGCCCGAGCGCGGTGTACAGGTCTCCCTCAATGTCGATGGTGCCGCGGAAATAGGCTTCCGCCAGCAGCAGCGGATCCGGGCGCAGGACCAAGCGAGGCAGCAGACCCGGGTCACGGATGATCAGGGTGTATTCCGGGTGCGATTCGAGCTCGTGCAAGAGCATATCGCCCAGACGCAACGCCGGCGGGCGCTCGATGCCGGCCAGCAGCCGGCGCAAGATCCGTAGCGCGGCGGCATATCCGTCGGGCGATACGGTTCGATCCCGTGTCGTGAGGTGGCTCATTGGGGGCGCCTCGCTCGCTCGTGTGCAGCGGATGCTGCGAAGTGGATAGACGACTCATACTTGGCGCTGGCGTGATCGGCACGACCACAACCGCTGCACCGCATGTACGTAGAGCGTCGTGATGCCGGGGAATGTCGACGATGATCAGAGCGATTCATGCGCGTACACGACGGGACTTCGCGCGCACCGAATTGCGCTGAACGTCCGCATCCGCTCCTTCGATCAAACCGCAGACGGAATGGCCATCCGGGACGCCGTCCGGCAGCCGCTTCCAGTCGCGCTCTGCCTGCTGCATGCGGCGATGCAAATCTGTCGCCTCCTTCAGCCGCCGGGCCTGCTCGTCAAGCCGTTCGCTCAGCAGCGCCCGCGCGCGCGGACAAGGCGATGCACCGCGCTGGCTCATCTCGACAAACTCTGCAGCGTCCTTGAGCGTGAAGCCGAGGGCCAATGCATTGCGTATGAAACGAACCCGGGCGACGCTTCGATCCGAGAATGCGCGGTAGCCGTTCGTGCCCCGGCCATCGGGCACCACAAGCCCCACCCGAAGGTAGTGACGCAACGTGTCCGGTGTGACGCCTGCCGCCTTGGCGCATTCAATGAGTTGCATCACCATCCTCCAGCAAGGTTGTCTTGAATCCCTTCACTTTCGAGCGAGTTTGAACCCAGGTGCTGCACATGGGTCAAGGGCCCGGTGTCTGAACCGCTCCGTTCCTTCCTTCAACGTGCGGTTGGATGGGCAACTGGACCATCATCGGCGCGAGCATCAACGGGCGTGGCTCCCGGCCCGGAGGAAGACTTATCGTGGTCTTGTCCCAGTTCATTGCCTATACCAAACCACTTGCCTGGTCATTCAGCGCTCGGAACGTCTCACGCGCGATCGCTAACTGCTCGCGTGCTTGAACCACCAGCACGGCGACGGCGGATCGGGATGACTGCAACTGGGCGACTTCAGTGTTGGGCGAGTAGGCGCGATTGCGCTCTTCGTCTAGTTCCAGGCCGATGAACTCCAGGCCATCAACGATGCGCCGACGCAACGCGGCCGAATTTTCTCCAGCTCCGCCAGTGAAGGCCACAGCATCGCAACCGCCCATCGCGGCGGCGTAGGCGCCGATGTATTTGCGCACGCGGTACGCGTGAACCTGCATTGCCAGTTGGGCGGCTGCGACTCCTTCTCCCGCGCGCTTCTCCACAATCCGCAGGTCCGAACTCTCACCCGACAATCCTTTGAGTCCACTGTCGCTGTAAAGCGCCGCCTCGATCTGCGCCAACGTCAAACCCAGTGCGCGTGCGACGAAGCCGGGTACGCCAGGGTCGAGGTCTCCACAGCGCGTGCCCATCACAAGACCTTCAAGCGCGGTCATTCCCATAGATGTATCGACCGACCTTCCGCGATCGATCGCGCAGACGCTGGCGCCGCTTCCAATGTGGCAGCTCACGATACGAAGTTCTGACGGCGGCCGTTTCAGCTCGGTGCTGACGGCGGCCAGTACACCCTGGTGGGACAGGCCATGGAAGCCGTATCTCCGTACCCCTGCCGCGCGCCACGATGGCGGAACAGCATAGGAATGGGCGTATTCGGGCATGTCGCCATGGAAAGCGGTGTCGAAGACCGCGACGTGGCGCACGCCGGGCCAACGCTCACGGGTCAGGCGTATGCCGGCCAATGCGGCAGGATTGTGATGCGGCGCCAGAGCCGAAGCCTTGCCGATCTCGCGTTCGACTTCTTCATCCACGAGCACCGCGTTGCTCAACAGTGGGCCACCGTGTGCGACGCGGTGACCAATGCCATCGAGCGTTGTGACACCCGCCCTGTGCAAGTGCCGCTCGATCTCCTCGAAGGTCGCAGCATCCACCGCAGGATGATCAATCGCCGAGTCGATCAATGGCAAGGTACGAGCCGACTCGAAAACTCCGAACTTCAGGGTCGCACTGCCGGCATTGATGGCGAGGACGCGCATGTCGGAGCTCCGTCAGCGCCGGTCAGTGCCGACGTCGCCGCCATTGGCAACGTTCATCAGATCGAATTGCCAAGTTTCGCTCGGCGCTAGCAGCACGCGAGGCCGCCGATCAGGCCCATGCTTCCGATGCTGTAGCGCCGTTGCTGGCGTGGTGATACGGGAGAATCCAACTTTGATCCGTGCCTGGACGACGCTGAAAAGCGAAATCGGCCGTGGCAGGCGCATCGCCTCCGACAAGGAGCGTGCTGCTTGCGACCCGTGAGCGTCTCTTTTTGCAGCCACAGTGGAGGGTCGTTCAGTTGGCATAGGCCTGCTCGAACACAAGCTCAGCCCACAGGTCCCGGCTCTTGCGCCATGATTCCATGGCCTGCCCAATCGCGTCTGCACCAGTTCGCTCAAGCTGATACCAAGGATTTTCGACCCGATGGGGATCCTGCGCACTCCACTGCTCAAGCCATCGTTGCACCCATGGCAGCAGCGCCAGGGCCGGGGTCACCTGCTCGGACCAGACCTTGCGACTGACGCGCATGGGGTGCAGCGCGCGAAGTTCACGAGCCGAGTCGGGGGTGACGGCGAAGCGGACCCACGGCGACACCCACTGCGAATAGAAGCGCTCGGTGATCTCCGAGAGTGCTTCGACCTTGTCGAACCCCGCCGGGTTGGCGTCGTAAGGCAGGTCTTCCAGCCGCCGCGGCTGGAACTGCGCAGCGGCGGCCGACTCCGAAGAGGCGCTGTCCTCCAGAACCATCTCGTAGAGTCCAGGCTTGAGTGCCTGGATCGATTCGGCATGATGCAAGATGGCGCGGTGCTCGCGTCGCGCCACCCCCGCGGAGACGAAGATGCCAAGGTGGCCAACATGTTGGTGCAGCAGGTACACCACGCGCTGGCCCGCCGCCACCAGGTCTGCGGTCGTCGGATATACCGCTTTGAGCCAGCCGAGCGCCTGGTGGGGCGGTGTGATGTTGTCGCCGTTGGAGCAAAAGACCACCAGCGGTGCGCCAATGCGGCTGAGATCCGCGCGGCAGTGGCCATCGACCACGACCTCGCCGCTCTCCAGGTGATTACCTACGAAAAGATCGCCTGCGATCGACAACATTTCCTCGCGGGCAAGCTGGTAGAAGCCATTCCACCAACGCTCGAACTCCAGGAAGCGATCGCGCTCAGTCTCCGGCTGCGCGAAGAGCGTGTCGTATTTCTTGAACACGCCCTCGGGCCGCAACGCCTCGAAGTTCTGGACCAGCCAGGCACCGTCGAATCGCCCGGCGCCGAGGTCCGACGCCCAGTGCGCCGGCCAGATGCCGCCCGTGAACCCACCGAGCAGCCGCATGGGGTTGATGCCTCTCTCGCCTGCCCAGTACGACAGCGGCGAGCCATTGAGCACTGCCAAGGCGGCACGGTGCTCGCAGTGCGACAGCGCCAGCGTGATCGCCCAACCGCCTTGGCAGTTGCCGTAGACGATCGGGGCCTTGCCTCGGTGGCGCTTGGCCACCATGTCGATGAATGTGGCCAGGGTCTGGACGACTGCGCCCATGGTCTGGCCCTCGACGGGCTCCGGATCGAACACTACGAAGTACACGGGATGGCCTTCGAGCAGTGCCATGCCAACTTCAGAATCGCGTTTGAAGCCGCCAATGCCAGGGCCGTGGCCGGCGCGTGGATCGACCACCAGCACCGGCGCGGCGCCTTTGCGCACATGCTTCTCCAAGGCGTCGGTGCCACAGCGAGTGACACGCAGGAGCCGGTAGTTGCTCGCCGGTTGCAAGTCGTGGCCGTCAGCCACCTGCTCTGACTCGAAGTGGAGCAGCGGCGGCATACCCGCCGCTTCGTGTTCGGTCATGTTGTTGGCGCGCTGTCTCAGCGCTTCGCCGGACGCGACGGTCCGCCACAGCATGTCGCCCCAGTAGGCAGCAAAGAGTCCAAGCGGTGCGGCGGCGATACCCTGGGAGTTCGTGCGTGCGTCCATGGCGTCGATCAGCGGCAGCAGCAGCCGCCATGCCCCTTTGAACGGGCAGCGGCCGGCGCATGGGAGGCACCGGCACCCGCCGCAATGCCCGGCGAGGAATCAGCGGATGCCTCGTAGCCCGCGGCAGCTAAGGCCGCGATCAGCTCAGGCGTCTTCTGGGCCGTCTGGTCGCCGGTGACACTCGCTGCGCCGCGAGCGAGATCGACATGCACGTCTTGCACACCAGCTACGCGCTTGAGCGCCTTGCTGACCGAGTTCGCGCAGGAGGCGCAGGTCATGCCGGCAACCTTGAGTTCGATGGTTTCCATGATGATGCTCCGGTGGTTTCAGTGGTGGTGCCCGGACTGGTCGACGGATTTCGGGCGGCTCCGGTCGTCTGATTGGCGCGCAGGCGAACCCCCTTCATCGCCCCGAGGCGGCTGATCTTGATGGTCATGACCGCCATGTGCGCCGTGACTGCCATGGCCGAAGATGTGCATCAACGGACAGGCGAGGATGAAGAGGAAGGGAAGCAGTTGCAGAAGATGGGCGTTGTGGCGGTAGAACATCCAGGCAACGGCGGCGGCGAGGCCGAGCCACAGCAGCCACTGGTTGATGCGAGACCAGTTCGGGCCGTTTCCTGTGCTCTTACTTCGATCGGGCGGAATATTCATGGCGATGCTCCTTCGTGAAGTTGACCCTTGTCGATTGGCGAGATTCCCGCATTCGAGTGCCGTGCAGGGCGCTGATCAGGCCCATCCATAAAACAGGTATGCCAGAAGAATGGGGTTGAACACCGGAGATTTCCATGGCCCCGCTAAAAAGTCCTCGATAGTTTCTGAGCATGATCGACCCGTGCCAAATGTGGCTTGTTAAGCTCAGCATAGAGCTGAGGTGAAGGCAGTACCTTGATCTTGATCAAAAAGACTCTCTGTACCCAGCTACGGGGTACATACCCCGCGCAGCGAACCAGCAGACCAGCTCACCTCAGGGGCTCAGCGCACACCGCCAAGTGAGCGCGCGACAGATGTGCCGAGCAGGCAGACGTTCGGCACCGATCGGAGGCTATCTACGAACGGTGTCCGGAACTGTGACCGGATCGCGGCCGAGCAAAGGCCCTCGCGTGCGGTGTGGACGTAGCGATGGGATACACAAGCGCATGATGTCGGCGCCTGCCGCTAGGACTGGGCACGTGGCAGTCACGGAGAAAAAATGTCCCGCTCGCGTAGCAACGTGGCCGGCCGGGTAGATCCCAGAATCAGGCAAAGAGATACGCCAGTTGGCTGGACGGACCGCAGCGCCCTCGGACTACTGCCGCAGATGGGGCAATACCAAGTCAAACCTGGTGACAAGCTCACTGGAGGTCACGGCAACGGAGCCACCATGTGCCTCCGCAATCGATTTCACGATGGCAAGGCCAAGACCGGCGCCCGCCGTATTTCGTTGCCGTGCCGGATCAACTCGGTAGAAGCGGTTGAAGAGCTTTGGTAGATCGCGCTCAGGAATTCTCTCACCGGGATTGACCACACTGATCGTTGTCCACTGCTCATCCTGCGAAAGCAAGACCGTGATGCTCTTGCCGCGAGGCGTGTGTCGAATTGCATTCGAGAGAAGATTGTTCAGCGCCCGGGTGAGCATTTCCCGATCCGCCGCTATGCTGCCGATCGCCCCTTTAACACCAAGCGTAATGCCGCTATCTTCTGCCAGCGCCTCGAAATAGTCGAACAGACTCCGCACCAATTCGGACAGATCAATGGTAGACAGACGCAAGTTGCGGGGATCATTTTCCGTTTGGGCAAGAAACAGCATGTCACCAATCATGCGTCCCATCCGATCAAACTCTTCCAAATTTGAATAGAGGATTTCTCTGTATTCCTCGTTGCTGCGCGGCTGGCCAAGCGCCACGTGAGTCTGCGTGACCAGGTTGGTGACGGGCGTGCGCAACTCGTGCGCGATGTCTGCGGAAAAGTGTGATAGCCGGGTGAAGCCTTCCTCGATTCTCGCCAACATATCGTTGAAGGCGAATACCAGTTCCGCCAGTTCGATCGGCACATCCCGAGGATCCAGCCTCACATCCAGCTTTGAAGAGCGAATCGCCCGAATCTCTTCATTGACCTTGCGAATCGGCAGGTGGCCCCACTGCACCGCCAGCCAAGCCACACCGAGCGCCAGACACATGACCAAGCCGGTTGCCCACCAGAGCATGCGCTTGAACTCCGCCAGGAAGTCGAGATGAAAGCCGATGTCCATGGCGGCGACGATGCGGTAGCCGGGCGCCGCTGAATCGTCAGCAGGCAGTTGTATCACCACACCTCGATATGACCTCTGATCCTCCTGCCACACGATCAAATCGTCAGCGGTGATGCGGTTGACCAACTTTTTGCTACTGGCAAGTTTAGACAGGTCAGGACCGGGCGTGGCATAGATGCTATTGCCAGCCCCATCGTAGACGCCGTACGTCATCCCATGATGTCCTGCGACTGCGTTGGCCAAGTGTTGCTTCAGTTCGTCGCTTGCGATGTCACTTGCAAGCTGGTGCAAGGGCTGAGCCAAAGCGGTTGTCACTGCCTCCAGTTCGTGGGCATCCTGTTGAGCAAAGTGGTGCTCCAACGACCGGAGAATGACCCAATTGAACACAAGAAACACCAAGGTCGTGGCGATACCAACGAGGGCCGTGACCCTCAATGCAAGCGACGCTGGACGGCTTTGCCGCGGCTTATGGCGCAGGGGCATCATCGGGCGCATCGAGCGTGTATCCCATTCCACAGAAGTGGCTCCGCAAATCTGAACAGGTGAGATAAAGCAGGCTCCGTGCATTGAGCTGGTCCGATGCGGGCTGGCG
>NZ_CCAE010000054.1 GCF_000723405.1 Hydrogenophaga intermedia
CGGCGGCGCCGGTGGGGCAAAAGAGCCGCCCGCCCGCCTGACTAATGCGCCCCCGCCGCCGCCTCCGCAGCCGCCGCCTGCGAGGCCGCGTCCCGCTTCGGCACGCGCGTGAGCCACACCAGCGGGATCAGCGCCAGGAACAGCATGGACGACAGCCAGAAGATGTCGTTGGCGGCCATGGTGAAGGCCTGTTGTTGCAGCAGCCGGTCGATGGCGGCGAGAGACTGCGTGGTCCCCATGCCGTTGCCCGCCAGGCCGGCGAGCGCGGCCTGCGCCGCCGGGCTGCCGTTGTTGATGGCCTCGGACAGGTGGGCGTGGTGCAGGGCGGCGCGGCTTTCCCACACCGTGGTGGCCACCGACGTGCCCACCGCCCCGAAGGTGATGCGCACGAAGTTGGACAGGCCCGCGGCCGCCGGGATGCGGTCGGGCGGCAGGCCCGAGAGCGTGAGCGTGTTGAGCGGGATGAAGAAGAAGGCCACCGCCACGCCCTGGATGATGGTGGGGATGAGGATGGTGTTGAAGTCCGCCTGCGTGGAGAAGTGCGAGCGCATCAGCATCACCAGCGCGAACACGCCGAAGGAGAAGGTGACGTAGCGGCGCGGGTCCACCTTGCCCACGGTGCGGCCCACGAAGGGCGAGAGCACGATGGCCAGCAGGCCCACGGGCGCGGTCACCATGCCGGCGTCGGTGGCGGTGTAGCCCATGAACTGCTGCAGCCACAGCGGCAGCAGCACCACGTTGCCGAAGAACAGGCCGTAGGCGATGGAGGTGCCCACGGTGCCGGCCCAGAAGTTGCGGCCCTTGAACAGCGTGAGGTCCACCACCGGGTGCTCGTCGGTGAGCTCCCAGGCGAGGAAGAAGGCGAAGCCGACGACGGCCGTGACGGCCAGGCCCACGATCAGCGGCGAGGCGAACCAGTCGTGCTCCTTGCCCAGGTCCAGCACCATCTGCAGCGCGGCGATCCACACGATCAGCAGGGCCAGGCCGATGCGGTCGATGGGCAGCTTGCGCACCACGCTTTCGCGGCGGTGGTAGATGCGCCAGATGAAGAAGGCCGCGAGCAGGCCCACGGGCACGTTGATGTAGAAGATCCACGGCCAGTCGATGTTGTCGGTGATCCAGCCGCCCAGCAGCGGGCCCATCACCGGCGCCACCAGCGTGGTCATGGCCCAGGCGGCCATGGCGCGCCCTGCCTGTTCGCGCGGGTAGCTCTGCAGCAGCAGGCTTTGCGACAGCGGGATCATGGGCCCGGCCACGAAGCCCTGCAGCACACGGAAGGCGATGAGCATGGGCATGCTGGTGGCCAGGCCGCACAGCAGCGAGGCCAGCACGAACAGCAGCACGCTGCCCACCATGAGCCGCACCTGCCCCAGGCGCTGCGTGAGCCAGCCGGTGAGCGGCACCGCAATGGCGTTGGCCACGGCGAAGCTGGTGATGACCCAGGTGCCCTGGTTGGGGCTGACGCCCAGGTCGCCCGCGATGGCGGGGAGGGACACGTTGGCGATGGACGTGTCCAGCACGTTCATGAACGTGGCGGCCGAGATGGCGAGCGTGCCCCACAGGCGCGCGCTGCCCTGCAGCGGCGGGTGCGCGCCCGGTGGCGCGGCGGGCTTCGGTGGCGTGCCGGCGTCGGCGGTGGCGGTGGCGGCCATGCTCAGAGCGTGCGTTGCGCGACGCGGGTGGCGCCGAGGTTGTCCTGGATGATGCGATGGACCAGGTCATCGGCCTCGACGCCCGCGTGGTCGAAGGCCTGCGTGCTGACGTGCGCGGCGGTGGGCGCGCTGGCCAGGGACTTGCCGTCCTGCTGGCGCACGTTCACGGTCGCTTCCATCGACAGGCCCACGCGCAGCGGGTGCGCATCGAGCTGGCCGGGGTCGAGCGCGATGCGCACGGGCACGCGCTGCACCACCTTGATCCAGTTGCCGGTGGCGTTCTGCGCCGGCAGCAAGGCGAAGGTGGAGCCCGTGCCCACGCCCAGGCCCACCACCTGGCCGGTGTAGCGCACGTCCTTGCCGTAGAGGTCGGCGGTGAGTTCGACGGGCTGGCCCAGGCGGATGTGGCGCAGTTGCCCTTCCTTGAAGTTCGCGTCCACCCACACCTGCTTGAGCGGCACCACAGCCATCAGCGGCGTGCCGGCGGCCACGCGCTGGCCCAGTTGCACGGTGCGCTTGGCGACGTGGCCGTCCACCGGCGCGGGCAGGGTGAGGCGCTGCGTGGCGAGCCAGGCCTCGCGCACCTTGGCGGCGGCAGTCTGCACCTGCGGGTGCTGTTCGACGGAGGTGCCTTCGGTCATGGCGCGGTTGCTGGCGAGTTGCTCGCGCGAGGCGGCGAGCGCGGCCTCGGCGGCGGCCTGCACGCTGCGCGCGGCGGTGAGCTGGGCCTCGGCGTGCTGCAGCTCTTCCTTCGACACGGCGCCGTTGCCCGCCAGCGACTGGCGGCGGTTCAGGTCGTCGCTGGCGCGCGCGACCTCGTTGCGGGCCTTGGCCACGTCCGCCTGGCGCGCGGCCACCTGGGCGTCGAAGGCACCGTTGTCGGCGTAGAGCTTGCGCACCTGGCGCACGGTCTGCGCGAGCTGGGCTTCGGCCTGTTCGAGTGCGAGCGTGGCGTCGGCCGGGTCGAGCCGCACCAGCGGCTGGCCGGCCTTCACGAAGTCGGTGTCATCGGCCAGGATGGCTTGCACCGTGCCGCCGATCTGCGGCGTGATCTGCACCACGTCGCCCTGCACGTAGGCGTTGTCGGTGGATTCGTAGTGGCTGGCGACCAGCCATTCGTAGGCGCCGAAGGCCAGGCCGCCGAACGCCACCACGGTGGCGATGGCGAGCAGGGCTTTTTTGCGGGGGTTGCCGTTGGGCGCGGGGGTGGCGGTGGTGCTCATGGTGAGGGGGGCGTTGGGTTCAGGGGCGTTCGGCGGCGGTGCGCGTCGGCAGCGAGGCATGGGTGTCGGCGGCGTCGGTCGGTTCGCGCCAGCCGCCGCCCAGGGCCTGGGCCAGGTTCACCTGGGCCTGCAGGGCGCGCGTGCGCAGGTCCACGTCGAGCCGGCGCTGGGCCAGCACGGCGGTCTCGGCCGAGAGCAGTTGCAGGTGGTTGGACAGGCCCGCGCGGTAGCGCTGTTCGGCGATGGAATAGGCCGACTCGGCCGATTGCAGGGACTGTTGTTGCTGGGTGCGTTGCAGCGCCACGGAGCGCGCGGAGGCGAGCTGGTCGGCCACCTCGTGCACGGCCTCGACCACGGCGGCGTTGTAGCTCTCGATGGCGGCGTCCAGGTCGGCGTTCTTGCCGCTCAGGTTGGCGCGCAGGCGCCCGCCGTCGAAGATCGGCAGGCGCACGGCGGGGCCGATGCCCCATTGCTTCGCGCCGCTGCTGAGCAACTCGTCGAGCCCGATGCTGGACAGGCCCACGTAGGCCACCAGGTTCAGGTTGGGATAGAACTGCGCGCGGGCGTTGGCTGCGTCGCCGCGTGCGACTTGCACGCGCCAGCGCGCGGCGGCGATGTCGGCGCGCCGGCCCAGCAGGTCGGTGGGCAGGGCCTGGGGCTCGGGCAGCGGGCGCAGGCCGGCCAGGCGCGGCGCCTGGGGCACGGGGTCTTGCGTGGGCTGGCCGATCAGCGCGGCCAGGGCGTGGCGCGTGAGTTCGATCTGCTCGTTGATGGCCTCGATCTGCTGGCGCGCCTCGGGCACGGCGCCTTCGCTCTGGCGCTGCTCCAGCACGCCGTCCAGGCCGGCGGACACGCGCTGGTTCACCAGGTCGAGCATGCCCTGGCGTTGCGCCAGCGCGCGCTGCGCGAGTTCGCGCTGCTCCTGCAGGCGCGCGAGCTGCACATAGCCGCGCACCACGTTGGTGGCCAGCAGCGTGCGCGCGGCGGCGGCTTCGGCCTGCGCGGCCTGGGCCGTGCCCAGGGCGGCGTCGAGCGCGGCGCGGTGGCGGCCGAAGAAGTCGATCTCCCACGAGCCGTTGAGCTGCAGCGTGGCGGTGTCCTGGATGCTGCCGGCCAGCGGTGCGGGCACCATGCCCTTGGCGGTGAAGCGCTGGTGCGTGGCGTCGAACTGGCCGTTGAGCTGCGGGCCGCTCGCGGCGTCCACGCTGTCGGCGGCGGCCAGGGCGCGGGCCACGCGGGCCTGCGCCACGCGCAGGTTCGGGCTGCCTTGCAGGGCCTGCTCCACCAGTTGGTCGAGTTGCGGATCGCCCAGCGCCTGCCACCAGCGCGGCTCGACGGGTGCGACTTCGGCGGCGGCGCGCGATTCGCTCAGGCCGAGGGAGGCGGCGTCGCGCAACTGCGCGTTGGCGGGCGCGACGCCTTCGGTGCTGGCGCAGCCGGCGACGACAAGGGCAGCGGCCAAAGGCAACAGCCACAGGCTGCGGGAGGAGAGCGTGGTCATGCGCGTGGCTCCTTCGCAGCCGCCAGGGCTTTCGCGCTGCCGAGCATGCGGCGCAGCAGGGCCTTGAGCGTGTCGAAGTCCTCTTGCGAGAAGTCCTGCAGCAGCTCGTTCTGCACCTTGCACAGCACGGCGGGAATGTGCTGCGCGGTGCGGCTGCCTTCGGACGTGAGTTCCAGGTTCACGACGCGGCGGTCTTGCGCGGACCGCGCGCGCTGGATGAAGCCTTTTTCCTCCAGCCGGTCAAGCATGCGCGTGGTGGCGCCCGCGTCGGTGCGGCACTCGCGCGCCAGTTCGGTGGAGGTGCTCGCCAGGTTCAGGTGCAGCTTGAGCAGGGGCATCCACTGCGCCTCGGTCAGGCCCAGGGGCGCCAGTTCGCGGTCCACCTGGCTGGCCATGGCGGACATGATTTCGCGCATGAGGCGGCCGATGGATTCGTCGGGCTTGAGGGTGTCCGGGTGGTAGAAAACCGGGGGTTCGTTTTTCATGATGGGAAAGGAATTTAAATGCCTAGGCAATTATTGTCAAGGCACTAAATCACGCCTTCATATTTCCCGGGCGCGGCGATTGCCACCCGCCCGGATCGATCCACTGTCGAGGAGACGCCCATGCCCATCGAAACCTTCGATGCCATCGTTGTCGGCGCTGGCCAGGCCGGCCCGGCCATCGCCGAACGCTGCAGCCGCGAGGGCCTGCGCACCGCCGTCATCGAGCGCGCCGAGTTCGGCGGCACCTGCGTGAACAACGGCTGCATCCCCACCAAGACGCTGGTGGGCAGCGCGCGGGCCATTCACCTGGCGCGGCGCGGCGAGGAATTCGGCTTTGCCACGGGCCGGCTGCGCGTGGACTTCGCGCGGGTGATGGCGCGCAAGGACGCGGTGGTGCAGCAATCGCGCGAGGGCGTGCAGAAGTGGGTGGAAGGCCTGGACCGGGCCGAGGTGATCCGGGGCGAGGCGCGCTTCGTGGCGCCCGGCCGGCTGCGCGTGGGCGATCGCGAACTGAGCGCGCCGCGCATCTTCCTCAACGTGGGCGCGCGCGCGGCGCGGCCGCCGCTCAAGGGCATCGACACCGTGCCCACGCTGGACAACGACTCGATGATGCGGCTCGACGAGCTGCCGCGCCACCTGGTGATCGTCGGTGGCAGCTACATCGGCCTGGAGTTCGCGCAGATGATGCGCCGCTTCGGCGCGAAGGTGACGGTGGTGGAGAAGTCCGAGCGCCTGTTGCCGCGCGAGGATGAAGACGTGAGCCAACAGATCCAGGCGATCCTGGAGAAGGAGGGCGTGCGCTTCGAGCTCGGTGCCGAGTGCATCTCGCTGGCGCCGCGCAAGAACGGCATCGCGGTGGGCGCCAGTTGCCAGCGCCAGGTGCCGCGCATCGTGGGCAGCCACGTGCTGCTGGCCGTGGGCCGCCAGCCCAACACCGACGGCCTGGACCTCAAGGCCGCCGGCATCGACACCGATCAGCGTGGCTACATCCGCGTGGACGAGCAGTGCCGCACCAGCGCCGACGGCGTGTGGGCGGTGGGCGAATGCAATGGCCGTGGCGCCTTTACGCACACGGCCTGGAACGACCACGAGGTGGTGGTGGCCAACCTGTTCGACCACGACCCGCGAAAACTCTCCGACCGCATCGACGCCTATGCGCTGTACATCGACCCGCCACTGGGCCGCGTGGGCATGAGCGAGGCCAAGGCGCGCGAGAGCGGCCGCCCGCAGCTGACGGCGAGCCTGCCCATGGCCCGTGTCGGCCGCGCGCGCGAGGCCGGTGAGACGCAGGGCGTGATGAAGGTGGTGGTTGACGCCGAGAGCCGGCGTCTGCTGGGCGCGAGCCTGCTGGGCTACCGCTGCGACGAGGCAGTGCACGGGCTGCTGGACCTCATGACCCTGAAGCAACCGGTGGACGCGCTCATCCGCTCGATGCCGATCCACCCCACGGTGTCGGAGCTGCTGCCGACGCTGCTGCAGAAGCTCGAACCGCTGAAGGACTGAGAAGGTGTGAGAGAACCCGGCGATCAGGCGGCGCAACGGCGCAGCGCGTCGACCACGGCGTCCACCTCGTCCGCGCGCAGGGCCACCAGCTCCAGCGTCAGCACGCCTTCGTGCACGGCGTGCTCCATCACCCACACCGGCGGGTCTTGTCGCTTGAGCGCCTGAGCCACGCGGCGCGCCTCGTTCGCGCCGTCCGCGAAGCGCAGCCGCACGCGCGGAAAGGGGGCGCCCAGCGGGTCGGGCACCAGCGTGACCTCGACCCCGCGCAGGCCGCGCAAGGCGTCCACGGCCTGTTGCGCCTTCTGCGCCTGCCGCGCACCCCAGGAAGGCAGGTCCAGCCCGCGCCGCTCGGCCAGGGCCGCCAGCACGCCCACGATGGCCTCCTTGCTCGCCTTCATCGCGCGGCCAATGCCTTTGTGCTGCGCGCGCACCGCGTCGATGAAGCCGGCCTCGCCCACCACCAGGCCCGCCGTCGGCGCGGCCAGGTACTTCTGCGCGCTCAGCACCAGGGCGGCGGGTTGCTGGGCCATGAGTTCGCGCACGCGCAAATCCTGCGCGGCACCGTCGATGAGCACGGGCACGCCGGCCGCGCGCGCCGCCTCGCACGCGGCAGGGAAGTCGAAGGCCGGGTCGCGCGTCAGGCGCGATGACACGAGCAGCAGGCAGGCCACCTCGGGCGCCGCCAGGGCGGGCAACAGCTCGTCGCCGGTGCAGCGCTCCGGCCGGCCGCAGGCCTGCACGGTGGCTCCGGCCAGGCGCACATCGGTGGCCAGCGGGTGGCCGTAGTCGATCAGGTGCGGCGCGGGCACTACCACCACGCGGCGCAGGCCCTCGGCATCGGGCAGTTGCGCGATCCGCGCCGGGTCCGACCCCGCCATGGCCGCGGCCACGCCCAGCGTGATGCCCGCCGCCGCGCAGTGCACCACCGTGCCCGCGGCAGCGCCGCTGAAGTCGGCGAGTTCGCGCGAGGCCAGGTCCTGCAGCTCGTCGATCACCAGGTAGCGCTGCAAGGCCCAGGCGGCGGCCTCGGCCACGGCGGGTGAGGACCGCGACACGCCCACGGGCGTGAAGGTGCCGGCGGCATTGAGGAGGGGGCTGCGCGAAAGCAGCGCGGGTGGAAGCAGGGGCTTGGTCATGGTGGGCTAAGGGCATTCCCCGAGAACGATTCGCTTTGTCAATCATTCTGACCGGCCTAGATTGCGCGGTTCACCTCAACGGACAGGAGACAAGCGATGAACGATTCGACCACGGCCAGGCGCCGCCGCCTGGGCCAGGGGCTGGTGCTGTTGCTCGCGCTGGGCGGCGCCATGCCGTTGGCGGCGCAGACCTGGCCCGCCCGCCCCGTGACGCTGGTGGTGGGCACGCCGCCCGGCGGCTCGGTCGACGTGTACGCGCGCGCGTTGGGCGATCAGCTCGCGCGCCAGACCGGTGGCACCTTCATCGTGGAGAACCGCGCCGGCGCCAACGGCAACCTCAGCGCCGAGCAGGTGCGCAAGGCCGCGCCCGACGGCCACACGCTGTGGATCAGCACGCAGGCCATGTTCACCATCAATCCCTCGGCCTACCCGGCGCTGCGCTGGCAACAGTCGGACTTCAAGGCCATCGCCAAGGGCGTCGAGAGCCCGCTGGTGCTGGTGGTGCACCCCTCGGTGCCGGTGCAGCAACTGGGCGAGCTGGGCCCCTGGCTCAAGGCCAACCCCGACAAGGCCACCTACGCCTCCTTCAGCCCGGGCACGCCCTCGCACTTTCTGGGCTTCCAGTTCGCCGAGCGCCTGAAGGTGCCCATGGTCCACATCCCCTACAAGGGCTCGGCGCCGCAGATCACCGACCTGCTCGGCGGCCAGGTGCTGCTGGGCTTCACGCAACTGCAGGCGGCGCTGCCGCACCTGCAGACCGGCAAGCTCAAGGCGCTGGCCGTCACCTCGCCGCAGCGCTCGCGCTTCCTGCCGCAGGTGCCCACGCTCGCGGAAATGGGGCATGGCGACCTGAACACCACCGTGTGGTTCGGCCTGATGGCGCCCGCCGCCACGCCGCCCGCGGTGATCGATGCCCTGATGGCGGCCACGGTGAAGGCGCAGGCCGACCCGGGCTTGAAAGGCAAGCTCGAGGCGCAGGGCTTCGACGTGCCGACCGAAAGCGGCGCCGCCTTCGACAAGACGATCACCACGGAGACCGCGCGCTGGGCGCAGGTGGTCAAGGCCACGGGGTTCAAGGCCAATGACTGAGCGCATTCCCGCACCCGCCCTCGACTTCTTCGCCCAACTGCGTGTGCAGGTGGGCCCGGTGCACGAGATCGGCCCCACGCCCGCCGGCAACCGGCGCGTCATCCCCATCACCGGTGGCACCGTGCAGGGCGATGGCTGGACGGCGCGCGTGCTGCCCGGCGGCGCCGATTTCCAGGCCATCGTCACGCCCTCGCTCGCGCGCCTGGACGCGCGCTACGTGCTGGAGACCGACGGTGGCGACCTCATCTACGTGAGCAATCAGGCGATCCGCGTGGCGGCGCCGGAGGTCACGGCCAAGCTGGTGCGCGGCGAGCCGGTCGACCCCGCGCTGGTGTACTTCCGCTGCGTGCCCGCGTTCGAGACGTCCTCGGCCGCACTGGGCTGGATCAACGAACGCCTCTTCGTCGGCACCGGCGTGCGCCGCCCGGATCGCGTGGAGATCGACTGCTTCGTGCTGCGCTAGTCTTGCCGGCGGCGCGCGCCGCGCCGGACCGAAAACCCGCCGATGGACATCCGCCAGCTCAAGTACTTCGTCGGTATCGCCGAGGCCGGCAGCCTGACCGAGGCCTCGCGGCGCCTGCACATCGTGCAGCCCGCGCTGAGCCAGCGCCTGGGTGACCTGGAGCGCGAGCTGGGGGTGAAGCTCGTGGTGCGTGGCCGCGTGGGCACCGCGCTCACGCCGGCCGGCACCGAGCTGTACGAACGCGCCAAGCGCATCCTCCAGCAGATCGACTACGCGGCCGCCGCCACGCGCGAGAAGGCCGGGGTGGTGGAGGGCACGCTCAGCATCGGCCTCTTGCGCAGCCTGTCGCCCCTGCTCAGCGCGCGCCTGTTCGGCGCGATCCGCGAGGCGATGCCGCGCGTGCAGCCGCAGATCCGCGTGGGCTACTCGGCCGAGCTGGAGCGCCTGCTGCACAAGGGCGAGCTGGATATGGCCACGCTGGTGTCGTCCACGGCCGGCGAGGGCGCGCGCGGCGCGGCGTTCTCCGAGCGCCTGTCGCTGGTGGGCTCGCGCGAGTTGCTGCGCGGCTTGCCGCGCCGGCTGCTACTCAAGGACGCACTGGCGGTGGACCTGCTGCTGTCGCCGATGCAACCGGCGCACCGACTGGTGATGGAGGCCTCGGAGCGCCTGGGCCTGTCCTTGCGCATCGTCGGCGGCATCGAGGACCTGCCGTCGATGCTGGAGCTGTGCGAGCAAGGCGTGGGCGCGACCATCCTCTCGACCTTTGCCGCGAGCCGCGCCGTGCAGCGCCCCGGCCTCGTCGCCCTGCCCATCGCCGAGAGCGGCCTGGAGCGCCACGTGCGCATCGCCATGGCGCCCGAGGCGGGCTGGTCCGAGGCGGTGCTGGTGGGCGAGTCCCTGCTCGCGCGCCTGCTGGCCGAGGCGGTCAAGAAATCCTGAAGCTCTCCTTTCGGTAGCAGCACGTTCTTGAAACATCGGCCGGCAGGGCGAGCCATTGCGCGGCGCAATGGCGACCTCGTGACAAAGTATTGGTCTCGCGCGCACCGCACGGGCACAGTGACTTCTCCCGACGATAACGAGGAGACACTGTGAAACTTTCCATCCGCCAGGCCCTGACGCTGGGCCTGCTCGCCGCTGGCGGCCACGGCGCCAGCGCGCAGAACGTGAGCCTGTACGGCATCACCGACGCCTACATCGGCAGCGTGCGCGGCAGCGAATCCCGCACCGTGCTCAACGAGGGCGGCAACGCCCTGTCCCGCCTGGGCTTTCGCGGCAGGGAAGACCTCGGTGGCGGTGCGTCGGCCTACTTCGTGCTGGAGATGGGCCTCACGCTGGACAACGGCACCATCCCCATCGGTGGCGGGTTCGGCCGTCAGTCCTTTGTCGGCATCGACGGCCGCTGGGGCGCCATCGAAGCGGGGCGCCAGTACACGCCGTTGTTCTTCAACCTGTTGGCCACCGTGCCCTTCGGCATGAACGCCAACTGGGCGCCGGTGCAGCTCTCGGGCAGCACGGACGGCCAGCCCGCCGCCATGCGCACCGTGGGCCTGCTCACGCGCCAGTCGAACCTGCTGCGCTACCGCTACGGGGGTGGCCCCCAGGCCAAGGGGCTGCGCGTCGACGTGGCGGTGGCGCCGGACGAGGGAGCGACCGGCATCGGCGGCATTCTGGGCCTCGGCGCCAGCTACCGCGGCAGCAACTACTTCATCGGCTACGCCGCCCAGCGCCTTGACAGCGGCAGCGCCGCGGCCACGCCGTTCCACAACGAGACGCAGGGCCTGAACGGCAGCTACTCCCTGGGAGCGCTGACGCTGTCGGCCGCGTACCTGGTGACGGACAGCACGGCCCCCGGTGCGCGGCGCGCGGCGCACACCGTGCTGGGCGCGGCGTACGACGTGGGGCCGCACCGCTGGATGGCGGAGATCAACCAGCGGGACCTGAGCGGCAGCCCGAACGACGCGCTGGCCTGGGCCCTGGGCTACGACTACCGCCTGAGCAAGCGCACCTCGCTGTACGGTCGCCTGTTGAATCTGAACAACCGGGGGACGGCCGCGAACACGCTGGCGCTGGCGGTGGTCAACGCCGGCAGCGGCGACGACGTGCGCGCCCTGGCGCTGGGCATCCGCCACAACTTCTGAGCGCCATGCGCCGTCCCAACTTCCTGGTCATCGTCACCGACCAGCACCGCGCCGACCACCTGGGCTGCTATGGCCACCCGGTGCTGCGCACGCCGCACATCGACGCGCTGGCCGCGCGTGGCACGCGCTTCGAGCGCTTCCACGCGGCCAGCCCGGTGTGCATGCCCAACCGCGCCTCGCTGCTCACGGGGCGCTACCCGTCGGCGCACGGCCTGCGCGTCAATGGTGGCGCGCTGTCGGTGCGCGCCACCACCTTCGTCGAGCAGTTGCGGCGCGCGGGCTACCGCACGGCCAGCCTGGGCAAGAGCCACGTGCAGCCCATGACGGACCGGCCCGCCGAGGGCGGCGCGCCGCCGCAGGCCATCGACGCCTGGAAGGACGACGGCGGCGACTACATGCAGGAGCAGCCACGGCACTTCGCGGGCACCGACCGCCACCCCTTCCACACGCCGTACTACGGCTACGACGAGGTGGACATGGTGACCTTCCATGGCGACCACGCGGGCGGCCACTACCTGCAGTGGTTGCGCCGCCACCTGCCCGAGGCCGACCGCCTGCGCGACCGCGCGAACCAGTTGCCGCACGACTACGTGTGCCCGCAGGCCTACCGCACCGCCATCCCCGAGGCCTACTACCCCACGAGCTACATTCGCGACCGCGCGGTGGACTTCCTGCGCACCACGCGCGGGCAGGCGCAGCCTTTCTTCGCCTTCGTGTCCTTCCCCGACCCGCACCACCCCTTCACACCCCCGGGGCGGTACTGGGGGCTTTACGACCCGGCCGATTTCCCTGTTCGCCTGCCCTTCGAGGCGCACCGCAACCCGCCACCACCGATCCGCTGGTGCCGCGAGCGCTTCCTGGACGGCAGCCGCGCGCGCCAGGGCCCGCACGACTCCTTCTTCGCGACCGAGCGAGAGATCCGCGAGGCCATGGCGCTCAGCGCCGGCATGATCACCATGATCGACGACGCCGTCGGCGACATCGTGCGCGCGCTGCAGGAGAGCGGCCAGGCCGAGAACACGGTGATCGTTTTCACCTCGGACCACGGCGACTACCTGGGCGACTTCAACCTGGTGCTCAAGGGCGCGCTGGCCTCGCGCGGCATCACGCGCGTGCCCTTCATCTGGTGCGACCCACGGCAGGCGGCGCCCGCCGTCAGCCCGGCGCTGGCCTCCACCATCGACATCGCGCCCAGCGTGCTGGCGCGCGCGGGGGTCGAGCCCTATGGCGGCATCCAGGGCCGCTCCTTGCTCGGCTGCCTCGACGGCGAGGGCCGCGTGTGGGACGAGCTGCTGGTGGAATACCAGGACAGCCGCACGCGCCAGGGCTTCCAGCGCCCGGCCTGCGTGCGCAGCCTGCTCACCGAGCGCCACCGCCTCAGCGTGTACCAGGACGAATCCTGGGGCGAGCTGTACGACCACCACGAGGACCCCGACGAGACCCACAACCTCTGGGACGCGCCGGACCAGGGCGACACCCAATCCCGACTCATGCAACAACTGCTGCGCAAGATGCTGTCCGCTGTGGACCCGAGTCCGCCGGCGCGCTACGCGGCCTGAAGGAGACAAGACACATGCAACGCCGCCACTTCATCGCCGCCTCGGCGTCGGTCTCGGCCCTGGGCCTGCTCGCCGCATCGTCGGCCCACGCGAACGAATGGCCCTCGCGCGCCATCCGCGTCATCGTGCCCGGCGGCCCGGGCTCGCCCGCCGACGTGGCCATCCGCGCCATGCAGGACGTGCTGGCGCGCGAACTCGGCCAGTCCGTCGTGGTGGACAACCGCGCCGGCGGCCAGGGCATCATCGGCGTGGAGGCCACGGCCAAGGCCGCGCCGGATGGCTACACCATCGGCCTCATCAACCTGCAGTCCGCCGTCACGCCCGCCTTGCGCGTGAAAACGCCGTTCGACCTGCAGCGCGACTTCGTGCCCGTGACGCAACTGACCACCGAGTCGCCCATCCTGCTGGCGCGCAAAGACCTGGGCGTGAAAACGCTGGCCGAGCTGGTGGCGCTGGCCAAGACGCGGCCGGGGGAACTGACGCTGGGCAGCGCGGGGGCGGGAACGCCCTCGCACCTGGGCATGGCCCTGTTGCAGCGGGCGGCCGGCATCGAATTGCGGCACATCCCCTACCGCACCATCGCGGCGGCCATCACCGACCTGTCGGGCGGCATGGTCGATGTGGTGCTGGGCGGCTCCGCTGCCGCGCAACAGGGCATCAACGGCGGTCGCCTGGTGGCGCTGGCCATTGCCGCGCCACAGCGCAAGAAGGCTTTCGCCGATCTGCCCACGCTGGCCGAGGCGGGTTACCCCGGCGTGGACCTGCGCGGCTGGACCGGTGTGGTGGCGCCCATGGGCACGCCGCCGGCCATCGTGGCCCGCCTGGGGCAGGCGTTTGCCACCGCGCTCGCCGATCCGGGCGTGTCCTCGCGCATCGCCACCTCCGGTGCGGAGGTGGGTGGCGTCGTGGGGCCGGCCTTCGGCGCTTTCGTGGCGGCCGAGGAGCGGCGCTGGCGCAAGGTGGTGGTCGACGAGAAGATCACCCGGGACTGAGCCGCCCGCGCGCACAATCGCCCCTCCAACGGGAGGGACGTGCGGCATGCGCAAGGTGGAGGAATCGCCCTTCAAGGGCTGGATCGACACGGCGGCGGTGCGCGCCAAGCCCTCGCTGACCGACTTCGATCTCTCCGGCAGCGTGGGCGAACTCAGCGGCGTGCAGTGGTTCGTCTTCGGCGCGGCCGACGACTTCATGTCCCACCCCGCGCTGCGCCGCCTGGGCATGGCCGAGCGCAACTGGCTCTACGCCGCGCGGCTGGTGCAGTTCCTGGACGACATGACGCTCACCGAGCACCGCATCGTCAACACCGCCGCACAACGCGTCGCCGAAGGCCGCCTCGGCGCCCGCGTGCCCGAGGCCCTGGCACTGGACGCCCTGAAGCTCTACACCGATGAGGGCTACCACGCCTGGTTCACCGCTCAGGCCAGCCGCGCGGTGCGCGAGGTGTTCCGCATCGAGGCGCGCGAGGGGCCGGGCCTGAAGATCCCGGCCATCGAGGCCCTGGTGGCCGCGGCGCCCGCCGAGCGACAGGACCTGGCCTGGTTCCTGGTCGGCTTCGTGGGCGAGACCATGATCACCAAGGCCATCGTCGACGTCATGCGCGGCTCGGCGCACTCCGCCATCCAGGCCTTGCTGCTCGCGCACCTGGAGGACGAGTGGGTGCACGCGAAGTACTTCGCGCACCTGTTCTCGCTGGTCTGGGCCGGGCTCGACGTGTCCGGCCGGGTGTACGCCGGCGGCCTGCTGCCGGCGATCATCGGGGCCTTCCACACCTGGGACGCCGCCTTTCACCGCCAGTTGCTGGCGCACGTGGGGCTGGACGCCGCGGCAAGCGAGCGCGTGCTGGACAAGGTGGGCGCCGAGACGGGCCGCGCCGCGCACCAGCGCGCCCGCTGCGCCAACACGCTGCAGGTGCTGGAGCGTTGCGGCGTGTTCAAGGACGCGCGCGTGCGCGCGCAGTTCGTCACAGCGGGCCTGCTGGACCGGGACCGTCCGTACTGAATTCGTGGACCATGACCCCCAACCACAGCATCGACTTCTTCGACCGCCAGTTCCAGCGCCAGATCGCGGAGGGCGAACTCGCGCTCAACCCCTTCGAGCAGGCCACGCTGCCGCACCTGCGCGGACGCGTGCTCGATTTCGGCTGCGGCCTGGGCAACCTGGCCCTGCGCGCGGCGCGCCAGGGCAGTGCGGTGGACGCGCTGGATGCGAGCGCGGCGGCCATCGCCCATCTGCGCGACCTCGCTGCCCGCGAGTCGCTGCCATTGCGCGCCACCGAGGCCGACCTGCGTGACCACGTGCCCGAGGGTCTGTACGACACCGTCGTCTGCATCGGCCTGCTGATGTTCTTCGACTGCGCCAGCGCCTGGCGCCAACTGGAGCGTTTGCAGGCGGCCACCGCACCGGGCGGCGTGCTGGCGCTCAATGTGCTGATCGAGGGGACGACCTTCATGGGCATGTTCGCGCCCGCGGGCCATTGCCTGTTCGAGCCCGGCCATGTGCGGGAGCGCTTCGCCGGCTGGGAGAGCTTGCACGACTCCATCGACACCTTCGACGCACCCGGCGGCACGGCCAAGCGCTTCCTCACGCTCATCGCACGACGGCCCCTCGCCCCCTAGGTGCTTGGCACGGCGGGGATGCGCGCTGCGGCGCCCCGGTGCGAAAATCCCGCTCCATGAACGCCAGCAACACCACCGAACTCATGCACACCCTGGGCCAGCAGGCCCTGGCGGCGTCGCGGCTCATGGCCAAGGCCAGCGTCGCGGCCAAGGCGCAGGCGCTGCGCCGCCTGGCCGCCCTGCTGCGCGAGGCCGGTGAACCACTGGCCCTGGAGAACGCGAAAGACCTGGAGCGCGCCCGCGCCAACGGCCTGGCCGAGCCCCTGGTGGACCGGCTCAAGCTCACACCCAAGGTGATCGAGACGGCGGCGCAGGGCTGCGAACAGCTCGCCGCCATGCCCGACATCATCGGTGAGGTGATGGGGATGAAGCAGATGCCCAGCGGTATCCGCGTGGGCCAGATGCGCGTGCCCATCGGCGTGTTCGGCATGATCTACGAGAGCCGCCCCAACGTGACGATCGAGGCCGCCTCGCTCGCCATCAAGAGCGGCAACGCCGCCATCCTGCGCGGCGGCTCCGAGGCCATCGACTCCAACCGCGCCCTGGCCGCCCTGGTGCAGCGCGCGCTGGTCGACGCCGGCCTGCCCGGCGACGCGGTGCAGCTCGTGCCCACCACCGACCGCGCCGCCGTGGGCCAGCTCATCGCCATGCCGCAGTACGTGGACGTGATCATTCCGCGCGGCGGCAAGGGTCTCATCGAGCGCATCAGCGCCGAGGCCAAGGTGCCCGTCATCAAGCACCTGGACGGCAACTGCCACACCTACGTGGACGACCCCTGCGACATCGCGCTCGCGGTGAAAGTGACCGACAACGCCAAGACGCAGAAGTACAGCCCCTGCAACGCCACCGAAAGCCTGCTGGTGGCGCGCGGCGTGGCGAAGGAGTTCCTGCCGAAGATCGGCACCATCTTCGCGGCCAAGGGCGTGGAGATGCGTGTCTGCGCCGAGAGCCGGGCCATCCTGGCTGGCGTGGGTGGAGCGAAGCTGGTGGACGCCACCGAGCAGGACTGGTACGAGGAATACCTCGCGCCCATCATCAGCATCAAGCTGGTGGACGGCGTGGACGAGGCTATTCGCCACATCAACCGCTACAGCAGCCACCACACCGACGCGATCATCACCACCAACCACGTGCACGCCCAGCGCTTCCTGCGCGAGGTGGACTCGGCCAGCGTCATGGTGAATGCGAGCACCCGCTTCGCCGACGGCTTCGAATTCGGCCTGGGTGCAGAAATCGGCATCAGCACCGACAAGTTCCACGCGCGCGGCCCGGTGGGCGTGGAAGGCCTCACCTCGCTCAAGTACGTGGTGCTGGGCGAGGGCGAGGTGCGCGGCTGAGCGCCGCCACTCCGGTGCGGTGCGGCATGGCGTGATTTGCGCGCCCGGGGCTGAAACCGCTACGCTGTCGCCGGTCGATCGGAACCGGAGACAGGCATGGCGATCAGGGTGGTGCGGCTCGGCAGCCCGAGAGCGAAGAACGAAGGTCTGCGCATCGGCACCGTGCGGCGCCCGCCGCGCGGCGTGCCCAAGAGCGAGTTCGCGCGCCAGGACTGGACACCATGAAGCTCGGCCAGCAGGCCGGCACGCCCGCCGAATGGACCGCGTTCACACGCCGTTACCGCGCTGAAATGGCCACGCCCGAGAATGCGCATGCCGTCGCGCTGCTCGCGGCGATGTCGCACCAGAGCGACTTCTCGGTGGGCTGCTATTGCGAGCACGAGGCGCGCTGCCACCGCTCGGTGCTGCGCGAGTTGCTGGTCGCGGCGGGCGCGCGCCTTGCCGACTGATTCCCCTTCCACTGGAGACACCCACCCATGAGCGAATTCCTGCTGCTGTCCCGAGGCCAATGGGACGCCGACAAGACCCCCGAAGAGATACAGGGCGCCATCGACGCGTTCTACGGGTGGTTCGACGAGCAGGCCGCGGCCGGCGTGATGAAGGCCGGCAGCCGACTGGGCACGGGCTGCCGGCTGGTGACGCGCGATCGCGTGCTCGACGGGCCCTTCACCGAGGCCAAGGAAATCATCGGCGGCTTCTGGTTCATCCATGCCGACAGCCTGGACGAGGCCGCGCGCCTCGCGGCGAAGAACCCCTGCCTGGCCTGCGGCCTGAGCTTCGAGATCCGGCCGCTCGAGGCCGAGCGCGCGAGCGCCTGGCGCGCCGCGAACGAAACGCCGGTGGCTGTTTCGTGAACGCGGCCCTCGCCGTCGCCCTGATCGTCGGCTCGGGCCTCATGGCGGGGGTGTTCTTCGCCTTCTCCACCTTCGTGATGAAGGCCCTGGCGCAACTGCCCGCCGCGCAGGGGGTGGCCGCCATGCAGCGCATCAACGTGGTGGTGCTGAACCCGATGTTCCTGGGCTGCTTCATGGGCACGGCGGCGCTGGGGCTGCTGGCCATCGGCCTGGCCGTGTTCGACTGGCGCGGGGCCGTCTCGGCCTGGATGGTCGCCGCGGGCCTGCTCTACGTGCTGGGTTGCTTCGGCGTCACGATGGTCTTCAACGTGCCGCGCAACGAGCGCTTGGCACGCCTGGACGCCGACTCGCGGGAGGCCGCCGAATACTGGCCGCGCTACGTGCGCGAATGGACCTTCTGGAACCACGTGCGCACGCTGGCGCCGACGCTGGCCGTGGTGTGCGCGGCGGTGGCCTCGCTGCGTTGAAACGTATCCCGACGACCACCATGCAGGCCATCATCAACATCGACGTTCCCGACCTCGACGCCGCCATCGAGTTCTATGCGCGCGCCACCCACCTCACGCTGGTGCGCCGCCTGTTCGACGACACCGTGGCCGAGCTGGAAGGCGCCGGGCTGCGCGTGATGCTGCTGCTGAAGGAGCCTCGCACCACACCCGTGCCGCAGGCCACGCTGGAGCGCGACTACGGCCGGCACTGGACGCCCGTGCACCTGGACTTCGTGGTGGCCGACGTGGAGACCGCCACGCACCAGGCCATGGCCGCTGGCGCGACCCTGGACCTGCCGATCGAGGACTTCGTCTGGGGCCGCCAGGCCTGCCTGCGCGATCCCTTCGGCCACGGCTTCTGCTTCCTGCAGTGGCTGGGCCGCGGCTACGACGAAGTGGCCTGAGCCTTCCCACCCAGAGGAGACCTGCCGATGGACGCCGCGGCGATGCAGAAACTGATCGAACCCCTCTTCCCCGGTCTGATGGGCGTGCGGCTGATCGAGATCGCGCCCGAGCGCGTGGTGGCCGAGATGGCGGTGCGGCCCGATCTCTGCACGGCCGGCGGCATCCTGCACGGCGGGGCGTACATGGCCTTCGCCGACACCTTGGGCGCGGTGGGAACGGTGCTCAACCTCGCACCGGGCCGCCAGACCACCACCACGGATTCGAGCACCAAGTTCATCGCCGGCGCCAGGGTGGGCAGTACGGTGCGCGGCGAAAGCGTGGCGCTGCACCGGGGCCGCACCACGCAGGTCTGGCAGACCAGCGTGTTCAACGCCGAGGGCAAGCTCTGCGCGGTGGTGACGCAGACGCAACTGGTGCTGGAGCCGCGCGCGTGAGTGCGGTCTCGCCGCGTTTGGCGGAGATCGTGCAGGCTCTGCCGCTGCGCGCCGGCTTGCGCGTATTGGAGATCGGTTGCGGCCCCGGCGTCGCGGCGCGCGCCGTGGCCGAGCGCGTCGGGCCATCCGGGTTCGTGCTCGGCATCGATCGCTCGGCGAAAGCCATCGCGCAGGCCATCGCGGGGTCGCGTGACGCCATCGCCTCCGGTCGCCTCGCCTTTCGCCAGGTGGCGATCGAGGACTTCGTGCTCGAATCCGGCGAGAACTGCTACGACCTCGCCTTCGCCGTGCGCGTGGGCGCGCTGGACGGGCGCCATCCCGAGGCAGGTCTTCGCGCCATCGGTCGCTTGCGCGCGGCTCTGGTGAGGGGCGGGCAACTGTTCATCGACGGCGGGGACCCGCTGCGGGAGTTCGCGCTCGAGCGCCAAGCGCCTGCGCGGCGTTAGCATCGCCCGATTCCCAGGAGGCCTTCCATGCTCGCCACCATCGCAAACGTCGTCGTGCTGCTTGTCGCGCTCATCCACGTGTACATCCTCGTGCTCGAGATGTTCCTGTGGGACAAGCCCAAGGGCATGAAGGCCTTCAACCTCACGCCCGAGTTCGCCGCGCAGACCAAGGTGCTGGCGGCCAACCAGGGCCTCTACAACGGGTTCCTGGCGGCCGGCCTGTTCTGGGGCGTGGCGCTGGGGCCGGCGGGCTTCGCGGTCAAGGTGTTCTTCCTGCTGTGCGTGCTGGTGGCCGGCCTTTACGGGGCGGCCACGGCCAGCAAGCGCATCCTGTTCGTGCAGGCCGTGCCGGCGACGCTCGGCCTCGTGCTTCTCTTTCTGAGCCGCTGACCATGCCCCGCACCCTCATTTCATCGGGATCCACCTTCGAGGCGGAGATCGGCTACTCGCGCGCCGTCGTCCAGGGCGACTGGGTCTTCGTTTCCGGCACCACCGGATTCGACTACACCACGATGACCATCGCGCCCGACATCGAAACGCAGACCGAGCAGTGCCTTCGCAACATCGAGGCCGCCCTGCAACAGGCCGGTGCCAGCCTGCGCGACGTGGTGCGCGTGAACTACGTGCTGCCCGACGGCGCCGAATTCCCCAAGACCTGGCCCGTGCTGCGCCGCTTCTTCGGCGAGGTGCGGCCGGCGGCCATGATGATCTCGGCCGGCCTGGCCGACCCGCGCATGCGCATCGAGATCGAGGTGACGGCGCTCAAGGCGTCCGGCTGAGATCCTTCATCCAGGGAGCGAGCATGTTCACCTACATCACCCTGGGCACTGACGATCTGGCGCGCGCCGCGCGCTTCTACGACGCCGTGCTCGGCGCGCTCGGGCAGGTGCGCGCCGAAACCCCCGGCACCGAAGAACCCGGCTGGATCGGCTGGGGCAAGTACGAGGACGATGGCCGCGTGCAGCTCGCGCTCTGGCTGTGCACACCCTTCGACGGCGGCCCGGCGGGCGCGGGCAACGGCAGCATGGTGGCCTTCGCCGCGACGAGCTGGCAGCAGGTGCGAGACTTCCACGCCGCCGCGCTGGCCCACGGCGGCCGCAGCGAGGGCGAGCCCGGCCTGCGCCTCCACTACAACCCCGACTTCTACGCCGCTTACGTGCGCGACCCCGACGGCAACAAGCTCGCCGCCGTGTGCCGCGGCTTCACGAGCGAGCCACCGGCAGAGGGCTGAGGGCCCCGGCGGGGTCCTTGGAATACCCGTCACCGTCCCCAATTACACTGACCGTCCCCGCCCGGCACCGCCCCACCATGGTCCCCCACCTCGTCACAGCCCTCACCGGCCCGATCAACGAACTCGAGCAGCGCATCCTCGAATCCACGCCGGTCATCGAGCGCTGGTTCCGGCTGGAGTGGATGGAGCACACGCCTCCGTTCTATACCTCGGTGGACGTTCGCAACGCGGGCTTCAAGCTCGCGCCGGTGGACACCAACCTCTTCCCCGGCGGCTGGAACCACCTCACGCCCGAGATGATTCCGCTGGCGGTGCAGGCCGCCATGGCGGCCATCGAGAAGATCTGCCCCGAGGCCAAGAACCTGCTGCTGGTGCCCGAGAACACCCGCGACACCTTCTACCTGAGCAACCTGGCCACGCTGCAGAAGATCTTCTACATGGCCGGGCTCAATGTGCGGCTGGGCTCGCTGTCCAACGACATCACGCAGCCCACGCGCATTGACCTGCCCGACGGCGGCCACGTCACGCTGGAGCCGCTCACGCGCGGCAAGCGCCGCCTGGGCCTGAAGAATTTCGACCCCTGCACCATCCTGCTCAACAACGACCTGAGCGCGGGCGTGCCCGGCATCCTCGAAGAGTTGCACGAGCAGTACCTGCTGCCGCCGCTGCACGGTGGCTGGCCGACGCGCCGCAAGAGCACGCACTTCAAGATCTACGAGGAGGTGTCCAAGCGCTTCGGCAAGCTGCTGGGCATGGACCCCTGGCTCATCAATCCCCTGTTCGCCCAGTGCGGTCAGGTGGATTTCGAGGCCGACGCCGGCCTGGAATGCCTGCGCAGCAACACCGACGCGCTGCTCACCAAGGTGCGGCGCAAATACAAGGAATACGGCATCAACGAGAAGCCGTTCGTGGTCATCAAGGCCGACAACGGCACGGGCGGCATGGGCATCATGACCGTGCGCGACGTCAAGGACATCGACCAGCTCTCGCCCAAGACCAAGGCTCGCATGGCGACGGTTCAGGCCGGCCAGGCCGTGACCGAGGTGATCATTCAGGAAGGCGTGCTCACACACGAGCGCATCAACAGCGCCGTGGCTGAGCCCGTGGTCTACATGATGGACCGCTATGTGGTGGGGGGCTTCTACCGCATCCACGCCGACCGCGGCGAGGACGAGAACCTCAATGCCCCGGGTTCCAGCTTCGTCCCCCTGGCCTTCGAGCAGAGCGCGCAACTGCCGCAGCCCGGCGTGAAACCCGGCGCCAGCGTGCCCAACCGCTTCTACATGTACGGCGTGATCGGCCGCCTGGCGATGCTGGCGGCCAGTTACGAGCTCGAGGCCACCGATCCCGAGGCCGAGAACCTCGATTGACGGTCTCGAGGTTGTTGCGGTGCAACAAAAACCACACCCAAGCCCGTTTCAGGGGCGCCACCCGGTGGCGCCCTCCTGGGCGCAGGCGCAGAATCGCCCACTCCTGACGCACACGCCCCGCGGTTCTCCGGCGGGGCCTACGGTTTGAACTCCCGCGCTCCGTCCTCGCTGGCCGCCCTCACGCTCGGCGCCATCGGTGTGGTCTACGGCGACATCGGCACCAGCGTGCTGTACGCCGTCAAAGAGATCTTCGGATCCGGCCACGTTCCCTTCACGCACGCCAACGTCTATGGCGTCCTGTCCATCATCTTCTGGACGCTGACGACCATCGTCTCGCTCAAGTACGTGGTGCTGGTGCTGCGCGCCGACAACGAGGGCGAGGGCGGCCTCATCGCCATGCTCGCGCTGGCCGCCAATGCGGTGAAGGACAAGCCCGCGCTGCGCCGCGCGCTGCTGGTCATCGGCATCTTCGGCACCTCGCTGTTCTATGGCGACGGCGTCATCACACCGGCGATCTCGGTGCTGTCGGCGGTCGAGGGCCTCACGGTCATCTCGCCCGCGCTGCACCCCTACGTCATCCCGCTCACCCTGCTGGTGCTGCTGGTGCTGTTCGCGGTGCAGAAGCGCGGCACCGGCGGCATCGGCCGCTACTTCGGGCCCATCACCCTGCTGTGGTTCCTCGCAGTGGCCGCGCTGGGGGTCTCGCACATCGTGCACCACCCCGAAATCCTGGGCGCGCTCAGCCCGCACCACGCGCTGCGCTTCCTGTGGGAGCAGCCGGGCACCAGCTTCATCATCCTGGGTGCGGTGGTGCTGGCCGTCACCGGCGCCGAGGCGCTGTACGCCGACCTCGGCCACTTCGGCAAGAAGCCGATCCGCCTGGCCTGGTTCTCGGTGGTCATGCCCTGCCTCACGCTCAACTACTTCGGCCAGGGGGCGCTGCTGCTGGCCGACCCGAGCGCGGTGAGCAACCCCTTCTTCCGCATGGCGCCCACCTGGGCCCTACTGCCCCTGGTGGTGCTGGCCACCCTGGCCACGGTCATCGCCTCGCAGGCGCTCATCTCGGGTGCCTTCAGCGTCACCAAGCAGGCCATCCAGCTCGGCTACCTGCCGCGGCTGAACCTGCGCCACACCAGCGTGCGCGACACCGGGCAGATCTACATCCCCTTCGTGAACTGGTCGCTGTTCACCGCCATCGTGCTCGCGGTGGTGATGTTCAAGTCCTCCAGCAACCTGGCCTCTGCCTACGGCATCGCCGTCACGCTGGACATGCTGATCACGACCACGCTCACCTTCTTCGTCATCCGCCACGCCTGGAAGTACCCGCTGTGGCTGTGCGTGGCGGCCACGGGGGTGTTCTTCCTCATCGACCTGGCCTTCTTCAGCTCCAACATGCTCAAGCTGTTCCACGGCGGCTGGTTCCCGCTGGTCATCGGCGGTGGGGTGTTCACGCTCATGATGACCTGGAAGCAGGGGCGCCGCCTCATGTCCAAGGCGCAGCAGGCCGAGGCGCTGGACCTCAACGGCTTCCTCGAAGCCGTGTTCGTCGAGCCGCCGCTGCGCGTGCCCGGCGTGGCGGTGTTCATGACGGCCGAACCCGGCATCGTGCCCAACGCGCTGCTGCACAACCTCAAGCACAACAAGGTGCTGCATGAGCAGAACCTGTTTGTCAACGTGCGTTCGCACCAGGTGCCCTGGATCGGCTTCAACCAACGCCTGGAAGTCGAACCCCTGGGCCACGACTGCTGGGCCGTGACCATCCACTACGGTTTCAAGAACGACCCCGACGTGCCAGTCGCGCTGGAGCCGCTGCGCCTGCGTGGCTGCGAGATCGAACCCATGACCACCAGCTACTTCCTATCGCGCGACGTGGTGACCCCCACCCTGGGCAGCGGCATGGCGCCCTGGCGAGAAAAGCTGTTCGCGGCCATGCACCACAACGCCGCGGGGGCGGCGGCCTTCCTGCACCTGCCGGCCAACGCTGTGGTGGAGCTCGGTTCAAAAGTCGAGATCTGAGCGCGCGCCTGGCACGCGGCAGAATCGCGCGATGCGATTTTTCCGTGACCTCAGCCTCTCCGCCGCCACCGCCGGCTTCGTCGCGGTGCTCGTGGGCTTCACGAGTTCGGTGGCCATCGTCTTCCAGGCCGCGCAGGCCTTCAACGCCACGCCGGCGCAGATCACGTCCTGGATGTGGGCGCTGGGCCTGGGCATGGGGCTGTGCTCGGCGATTCCCTCGCTCATCCTGCGCCAGCCCGTGATGGTGGCCTGGAGCACGCCCGGCGCGGCGGTGCTGGCCAGCGCGGGTCTCGCGGGTGGTTTCACCATGGCCGAAGCCATCGGCGCCTTCCTGATCTGCGGCGCGCTCATCACCCTGGCGGGTGCCACCGGCTGGTTCGAGCGCGTGATGAACCGAATTCCCATGGCCATTGCCGCCGCGCTGCTGGCCGGCGTGCTGGCGCGCTTCGGACTGCAGGCCTTCGGTGCCGCGCAGACCGCGCTGGCCCTGGTGGTACTGATGCTGCTGGTGTACCTGGTGTCGCGCCGCCTGGCGCCGCGCTACGCGGTGGTGTTCACGCTGCTCGCGGGCGTGGCGCAGGTGGTGGTCTCCGGCCGCTTCAACGCGGGCGCGCTCACGCTCGAATGGGCGGTGCCGGTGTTCACCGCGCCCAGCTTCAGCTTCGCCGCCTTCACCAGCCTGGCGCTGCCGCTGTTCATCGTCACCATGGCCTCGCAGAACCTGCCGGGCGTGGCGGCCATCCGCGCGGCGGGCTACGACATGCCCATCTCGCGCATCCTCACCGTCACGGGCATCGCCACGCTGGTGCTGGCGCCCTTCGGCGCCTTCGCGCTCAACCTGTCGGCCATCACCGCGGCGATCTGCATGGGCCCCGAGGCCCACCCCGACCGCGACAAGCGCTACACCGCCGCCGTGGTGTGCGGCGCGCTGTACGTGGCCATCGGCCTGGTGGGCGCGCTGGTCACGGGCCTGCTGATCGCCTTCCCTCGCGAACTGGTGATGGCCATCGCCGGCATCGCGCTGCTGGGTAGCATCGGTGGCGGCCTGCACACCGCGCTCAAGGACGATCAGCACCGCGAGGCCGCGCTCATCACCTTCCTCGTCACGCTCAGTGGCGTGGTAATCGCCGGCGTCGGCTCGGCCTTTTGGGGGGTGGTGGCCGGCGCCGTCGCGCTCTTTGTGCAACAGTACGGCCTCGCGAAGAAACCTCCCCGCCCATGACGAAGAAGATCCTGGTCGTCGCCGACCCGCTCGAAGTTTTCAAGACCTACAAGGACAGCACCTTCGCCATGATGCGCGAGCTGCAGCGCCGCGGCCACACGCTGGCGGCCTGCGAGCCGCGCGACTTGCAGTGGGTGAGTGGCGGACGTGTCACGGCCCAGGTGCGGCACCTGCGCCTCACGGGCGAGCTGGACCATTGGTTCGACGTGACGGGTGAGGGCCGCGAGGCCCTGGCGGGCTTCGACGCCGTGCTGATGCGCAAGGACCCGCCCTTTGACAGCGAGTTCTTCTACGCCACTCACCTGCTGGAGCAGGCCGAGCGCGAGGGAACGCGCGTCTTCAACAAGCCCGCCGCGCTGCGCGACCACCCCGAGAAGCTGGCGCTGATGGAATGGCCGCAGTTCGCGCCGCCCACGCTGGTCACTCGCTCGGCCGAGGACGTGCGCGCCTTCCACGCCGAGCACCGCGACGTGATCCTCAAGCCGCTGGACGGCATGGGCGGCATGGGCATCTTCCGTGTGAAGGAAGATGGCCTGAACCTGGGCTCGATCACCGAAACGCTCAACCAGGGCGGCGCCACCAGCGTGATGGTGCAGCGCTACCTCCCCGAGATCGTGCAGGGCGACAAGCGCCTGCTGCTCATCGGCGGCCGGGTGGCGCCCTTCGTGCTCGCGCGCATTCCGCAGGGCAGCGAGGTGCGCGGCAACCTGGCGGCCGGCGGCAAGGGCGTGGCCCAGCCGCTCAGCGACGACAACCGCGCCGTGGCCGAGGCCATGGCGCCCACGTTGGCCGCGCGCGGCCTGCTGCTGGTGGGCCTGGACATGATCGGCAACCGCGTGACCGAGATCAATGTCACCAGCCCCACCTGCTTCCAGGAAATCCAGCAACAGACCGGCTTCGACGTGCCCGCGATGTTCGTGGACGCGCTGGAGGCGGCGCTGGGCTGAAGCGATGTGTTACCAGCTCATGCCGCGCCAGGCCGCCCGCTTGCCCCACACTGAGCCATGAACACACCATCCACCACCCCGCCCGTCCCCGCCAACGTGGCCATGGCCTCGCCGCCGGTGGACCCGCTGTTTCTCGCCACCCCGAAGATCTCCACCTTCAACGGTGAGCAATCGCTCACCAACGCGAGCGGCTTCTTCTTCCAGCGTGGCGAGCGCCTGTTCCTGGCGACCAGCCGCCACGTCTTCATCGACGAAGACAGCGACCACCGGCCCGACCGCATCGAGATCACGCTGCACCTGGATGCGAAAGATCTGACCCGCTGCACCGGCTTCTCGATGCTGCTCTACGCGGACGGCACGGCCGTGTGGCACCAGGGCCAGGACAGTGGTGGCGACGTCGACGTCGCCGTGCTGGAGATCGAGCGCGAGGCCTTGCCGGACGAGGCGGTGCTGTTCGCCTTCACCCCCGAGCATCTGGTGCGCGATTTCGGTGCCGTGCCGGTGGACGCCACGGTGTTCATCGTGGGCTTTCCGCTGGGCTTTCAGGACGAGGTGCACCAGTTGCCCGTGCTGCGCCGCGCGGCCATCGCCTCACCGTTCGGCATCCGCTTCCAGGGCCAGGGCATGTTTCTCACTGACGGGCGCGCGCACCGCGGCATCAGCGGGGCGCCGGTGGTGATGCGCGACACCGGGCCCGCGACCGGGGCACTGCCCTGGCGGCTGTTGGGCATTCATTCCTCGCGCATGGACATGGGCAACCGGGATCAGGTGCTGGACGAGTCCCTGGGTCTCAACGGCGCCTGGTACGCAGACATCCTGCTCACGCTGACGCAGGATCCACCGGCTCCGGCCCCGACTGCGCCAGCCGAGCCCGCTGCCAGCGACAGGCCACCGCCCAAAGCCCCTGTGTGAAGCCCCGGGGCGGCGGCTTCGCTCAGCGCGGCTGCTTGACGATGCGCAGGTAGGGCTTGGGCGCCTTCCAGCCCTCGGGGAACAGCGTCTTGGCGTCATCGTCGCTGACCGAGCCGGCGATGATCACGTCCTGCCCTTGCGTCCAGTTCACCGGCGTGGCCACCTTGTGCTTCGCGGTGAGTTGCATCGAGTCGAGCACGCGCAGTATCTCGTCGAAGTTTCGCCCCGTGGTCATGGGGTAGGTCATCATCAGCTTGATCTTCTTGTCGGGCCCGATGATGAAGACCGAGCGCACGGTGGCGTTGGTGGCGGCGGTGCGGCCATCGGCCGAGCCGGGCTCCTCGGCGGGCAGCATGTTGTAGAGCTTGGCGACCTTCAGGTCGACGTCGCCGATCATGGGGTACTTGACGGTGGCGCCCTGCGTTTCCTCGATGTCGGCGACCCACTTGCCGTGGCTCTCCACGGGGTCCACCGACAGGCCGATGAGCTTGGCGTTGCGCTTCGTGAACTCGGGTTCGATGCGCGCCATGTAGCCCAGCTCGGTGGTGCAGACGGGCGTGAAGTCCTTGGGGTGCGAGAACAGGATCGCCCACTGGTCGCCGATCCAGGTGTGGAAGTCGATGACGCCCTGCGTGGTCTGGGCGGTGAAGTTCGGTGCGGTGTCGTTGATGCGAAGGGACATGCCGGGCTCCTGGGCGAGTGGAAAGCCCCGTAGTGTGCGCAGTCCGAAAGACCGTGTCGATGAGGGAGGTTCCCCCGTGTCGGGTTGCCCGCTTCAGTACAGGCGCACCGCGACGTCGAAGTGCCAGCTTCGGCGGATCTCGATCACGTCGTACAGGCGGGACATGGCGGGCGTGAAGGGCAGGTGCGTCATGCCTTGGACCATGCGCGGAATGGCCTCGTCGATGGCGGCCACGCCGCTGGTGCGCACCACCGTCACCGACTCGATGGTGCCGTCGCTGCGGATGGCGACGTTCACCACCGGGTCCGTGTAGCGCTGCCTCGCCGCCTGGCGCACCAGTTCCACTGGCATGTTCATCTCGATGCGCTTGGCCCAGGCCTCGGCGTAAAGCACGAGCTCGCGGTTGGGGTCGTAGCGGCCGAACATGCGCACGCGGCGCAGTGAGCTGACGGTAGGGTTGCGCTGCGCCTCGGCCTCGGCGGCGGCGCGGCGGTCGGCCTCTTCGTTGAGCTGGCGCCCGATGGCGCGGCGGCGCTCCTCGCGGGCCTCGTCCTCGGCTGCGCGTTCGGCCTGCAGGCGCGCGGCCTCGGCCTGCGCGGCGGCGTCGCGCTCCCCCTGGAGGCGGGCGGCTTCTGCTGCCTGGGTTGCGGCTTGTGACGCGGCGGCTGCGGCAGCGGCAGCGCGGGCTGCCGCCTGACCTTCGGCCTCGAGCCTGGCCGCCTGCGCCTGCGCCTGCGCCTGCGCTTGAGCTTGAGCTTGAGCTTGAGCTTGAGCTTGAGCTTGAGCTTGAGCTTGAGCTGCCGCCAGTTCCGTGGCCCGTTGCGCTGCCTCGGCCTCGGCCAGGCGCTGTGCCTCCTGCCTGGCAGCCGCTTCGCGCTGAGCGGCTTGTCGTGCGGCGTCGGCTGCCTGACGTTCGGCCTCACGCGCCGCTTGCTGTTCCGCCGCGAGGCGTTCGGCCTCGGCCCGCTCGGCTGCCTGCCGAGCGGCTTCGCGCTGAGCGGCGGCTTGTTGTTCCGCTTCCAGCCGCTGCGCCGCTTGCTGCTCGGCCTGACGCTGCGCTTCCAGTCGCTCGCGGGTCAATTGTTCGTTGGCCAGCCGTTCGGCCTCCGCCCGCGCGGCTTGCTGGCGGGCGAGCTCTTGACGGGCCAACTCCTGGCGAGCGATTTCCTGGCGAGCCGTCTCCTCTCGGTCGGCGGCCTCACGCTGCGCCTTTTGCGCCTGCTGCGCCCGTTCCGCTGCTCGCTGGGCGGCCTCCTGGCGGGCCGCCTCCTGTCGCTCGACTTCCTGTTGGAGCTGCTGCGCTTCGCGCGCGGCGGCCTGCCGAGTCGCTTCCACGCGCTCGGCCTCGGCCCGGGCGATCGCCTGGCGCAGGGCGTCCTGGCGTTCGACCTCCAGGCGTTCCATCTCGGCGCGTTGCGCCGTCACCTGTTCGGCCGCTTGCCGGGCCGCCAGTTCGTTGTCGGCCTGCTGACGTTCGGCAGCCTGCCGCACCGCGGCTTCCTGCTGCTCGGCCGCGACGCGTGCCGCCTCCCGTTGGGTGGCCGCCTCACGCTCGGCGGATTGCCGGGCGGCGTCCGCCTGCGCGGCCGCCGCCCTGGCCGCCGTTTCCTGTGCGGCTGCCTCACGCGCCTCGGCCTGCTGGGCTGCCAGTTCACGCGCTCTCGCCTGCTGGGCCGCCTCACGTTGCGCCGCCGCCTGCCGGGCCGCTGCGCGGCGCTCGGCCGCTCGCCGCTCGGCCAACTGGCGCGCCGCTTCCGCGCGTTGGGCTTCCCGGCGCGCCGCCTCTTGCCTCAAGGCTTCCTGTCGCTGGGCCTCCTGCCGTCGTGCCTGCAACGCGGCGTGGTCGAGCACCGTCAAGGCCCCGGTGCTCTGGGGCGCCGGCGGGGTGGGTCGGGGCGCGGACGCGGAGGTGGACGGCGCCCCTTCGTCGGCAGGCGCTGGCGGCGGCGACAGGCGCACCCGCAACTCAGGCATCTCGGTGCGCCGCTCCTTCCACGGCAACTCCAGCCCTGGCAGGTCCAGGCCGTCGCCAAAGGTCAGGCTCAGGATGAGTGCGTGCACCAGCAGCGAGATCGACCAGGCGAAGGTCTGGCGTCGCGGCTCGGACACCAGCCAGCCGCGGGGCCGCCAGCGGTAGGCCAGCACCGCCGCCAGTGGCGGCAGCGGCCGTCGCGTCGGCGCCTCGTTGTTCTTCGCGGTCTGCATCGGGCGCATTGTCTCGTCCAAACCGGCGCGCCCGCCGCGCCAGGGGCCGCCCGCGCCCCGCTTTTTTCAGCGCCGGTGTCGATTTCGGGCGCCGTCGACCGTCGTCGTGATCAGATGGCGGTCGGACGAGCGGACCGCCACGACGCCCCAGGACCTCGCGCAAAGGAATGCATCCATGGCCACGAACGACAAGCCCCAGGGCCCCGCGTCCTACTTTCCCTCGATCGAAAAGCGGTACGGCCAGCCCATCGAGCACTGGATGGGTGTACTGCGTCAGGCCGGCCCGCGCAAGCACATGGAGCTGGTGGCGCTGTTGAAGGCCGACCACGGACTGGGCCATGGGCACGCCAATGCGCTGGTGGCGTGGTTCCTGGCCCAACGGGGGTGAGCGAGCGCTTACGGCA
>NZ_CCAE010000055.1 GCF_000723405.1 Hydrogenophaga intermedia
CGGTCTACCCAGACCACCCCCGCGCCAGTGCTAGCTTTGCGTACCGTCACTTATTGCACTGAAAACGAGGAGACCCCCAGAAGCGCAGGTCGTTGCCGAAACGCCCGTCAGCACCACCGAGCAGCGCACCGCCAGCGTCGAGTCAGAACCGACCTGGCCGGATCCCGCGAGCGGCGCGTACGCGGCCTACGGGTATGAGGTCCAACGGCTCGCGACGGCAGACACCGCGCCAGCCGGCGAACTCAGGCCCGACGCAACCGAGCAAAGCCTCGTCCCGCCGGTGCACTCCTATGAGGCGTACCAGGCGACCTTGGATGCGGGCTACGAACTGGACCGCCGGCATGCCGAGTACGTTCAAGCACAGCGCGACCACCACGACCACGCAAACAAGAGCGCGGAAGAGGCGCGGCGCAGCGCAGACGAAGCCCAGCGCCTGACGGAAGAAGCCACGCGGGTTCAGGATATGCAGAAGGCGCAGAACCTGCGGAACGATGCCGAGCAACTCAATGCGCGGGCTCGGCAATTCGAGGCCGCGGCGCAAGCCCATCGCGCCAATGCGATCGAATTCGCCAACAAGATCGCCGACATCGACGATCAGAAGAGCATGTTTACCCCCGCGGCGCCGGCAGTGTGACGCTCACCACCAGCCCCGGGTGGGCGTTGCGGATCTCGCAGCGCCCCCCATGCGCCTGCGCCACCAGGCGGCACAGGTACAGCCCCAGCCCCACCCCGCCCGCGTGCCGGGTGCGGGCGCTGTCGGGGCGGTAGAAGGCCTGGGCCAGTTGCGCGATCTGGTCCTCGGGCACGCCGGGGCCGTGATCGCGCACCACGAAACGAATCCCCTCCTCGCCCGCGTGCTCCACGCGCAACTCGGGCGGCGTCTGTGCATCGGCGCCATGGCGCAAGGCGTTGTCCAGCAGGTTGCGCAACAGCAGGCGCACCCGCACGCGGTCGAGTGAGACGGCGGGCAGGCCGTCATCAACGCGCAAGACGATGCGCCGCGCCTCGGCTCGCGTGGCCGCGAGTTCATCGATCACCTCGCGTGCCAGCGTGGCAGGCTCGGTGGCTTCGCGGTTGAGCGCCGCATGGCGACCGGCCAAACGCTCGCTCTCCAGCAGGTCGCTGATGAGACGCGCCATTTCGTTCAGGTCGCGCAGCAGCGCCTCGCGCTGCGGATTCACCTCGGGTGATTCGGGCAGCAATTCGGTGTTCAGGCGCGCGCGGGTGAGGGGGCTGCGCAGTTCGTGGCTGATGGCCAGCAGCAGCGCGCGCTGGGCCTGCAGCATTTGCTCGATGTCGCGGCCCATGGTGTTCACGGTCTCGGCGAGCTGGCCCAGCTCGTCGCAGTGGTGCGTGCGCACGGCAATGGGCTGAGAAAAATCACCCGAACCGAAGCGCATGGCGCCCGCGCGAATGGCGTCCAACGGGCGCAGCAGGCGGCGCACGTACCAGAAGGCCAGCGTGGTGACCACCAGCAGCGCCACCAGCGCGAACAGGAACATGCGCGGGCGGCGTTCGACGGCGGCGTCGTTCAGGCCGAACTCGATGACGTGCCCGTCGGCCGTGCGCCGCTGCACCAGCGCGCGCCAGTTCTCGTCGTCGCCCCAGTCGTCCGCACCGGGCTCCTGCCGCCAGTGCGGGCGCGGCGTGTCGGGGTGGGACCGCCACTGCACCACGGGGCCGGTGATGTCGATGGTGATGATGGGCAGGCGCTCCACCAGCGCGCGGGCCTTGTCGATGTCGGGCAGCCCATCGGGGGCGATGTCGGTCGCCAAACGGCTCACGTAGTCCATCAGCAACGGGCGCCCGGCCTCTTTCCAGCCCAGCGTGAAGGCCTTCTGCGCGCCACTGATGAAGATGAAGGCCACCAGGAAGGCCAGCACCAGGAACACGCCCAGCAGGCGCAGCTTGAGCGAATGCCGCCAGCGCGGGCGGTGGTTGACGGACGGGTTCATGAGCGCGGTGCCGGTGCGCGCCGCAACGCGAGGGAATAGCCCGCGTTGCGCAGCGTCTTGATGCAGTCCAGCGGCTCGAGCTTGCGGCGCAGGCGGCTGACCACGATATCCACCGCGCGCGTGAGCAGTTCGGCCTCATGGCCGCGCAGGTGGTTGAGGATGTCGTCGCGGCTGAGCACACGCCCGGCCTCGCGCGCCAGCAGGTGCAGCAGCTCGAACTCGGTGCCGGTGAGCTCCACCGCCTCGCCCTGGCGCAGCACCTGGCGCCGCGCGGGGTCGATGCTCAGGCCTTCGAAGGCCAGGACGCCAGGGTCGGCCGCCGCTGCCACCGGCTGGCGGCGGCGCAGCACGGTCTGCACGCGCGCCACCAGCTCGCGCGGCTCGAAGGGCTTGGGCAGGTAGTCGTCGGCGCCGAGTTCCAGGCCCACCACGCGGTCCATCACGTCGCCGCGCGCGGTGAGCATCACGATGGGGATGTCGCTGTCCTTGCGGATGGTGCGGCACAGCTCGAAGCCGTCCATCTCGGGCAGCATCACATCCAGGATGGCGGCGTCGAAACCGCCCCGGCGCAGCCACTCCAGGCCCTCGCTGGGCTTGTGCGCATGCACCAGCGCCAGGTCGAAGCGCTGGAAGTAGCTCGCCAGGGGTGCGCCCAACTGGGTGTCGTCGTCGATCAGCAGGATGCGGGGCATTCGCGCATTCTCACACCGCCACCGCGCCGGTCAGCGCGCGGTGGCGCAGGATGAGCCGGCGCACGCGGCGCTGGTCGGTGCCGTCGAGCGCGTCGAAATGCTCGGCCGCGTTCATCAGTGCCGGCAGCACCGGCACCGCCTGCTGCGGCGCGCGCCGCGACAGGCGCGACCACAACCACATCGCGTGCTCGCGATCAAAACGCGGGCCCCACACCAGGGCCAGCATTTCCTCATGCGGGTTGTTCACCTCCGAGAGCAGCGCGGGGCCGTGCTCACGCAAGGGGCGGGCGAAGCCTTGCAGGGCGGGGGACATGGTGGTCCCCATCAGCCGCGGCGAAACCAGCCGCGGCGCTTGTCGAGGAACTCGCGCACCTCGGCCTGCTGGGCGGGGTTCAGGCTGTCGTAGAAATCGGCCAGAGCGGTGATGACCTCGGGCGTGCTCATCTGCAGCACGCGGGTCTTCTCATCCAGCAGGTTCAGCGCACGCGCGCGGTCGAATTTCTCGCCGGCCACCAGCGCCTTCATCTCGGTGCGCGGGCCCTGGCTCTGGCCGATCATGGCGGCGCGCTGCGCGATGAGCTTGTCCGCCAGCACCTCGAACTTCTGGCGCTGCTCGGCCGTGAGGTCGAGTTTGCGGGTGACGCGGTCCACGGCCTTGCCGCGCCACTCGGCCACCTGCTCGGCCGAGGCCGGGCCCTGCGCGTGCTGGCCACGGTGGCCACAGGCCGCCAGGCCGCCCGCCAGCACGGTGACGCTGGTGAGGCCGATGAGGGTTCGCTTGATCCAGGGGTTCATGACAGTACCTTTCATAGGGGGTGGAACATGGCCACGATGGTGCGGGGCGGGCGCCGACACCGGGTCTCGTGGCGGTATCGCTTCTTGTCGTTTTGTTTCGACGGAGAATGGCCCTTCGCTTCGCCACGCCAGGAAGGACCACCCCATGCGCCGTCTCGCCGCCCTGCTCTGCCTCTCGCTGGTGGTCACCGCGTCTGCGGCACAAGCGCCCGACGACCTGCCCAAGGACTGCGCCAAGGCCGAGACGCAGCGCCAGCTCACCGCCTGCGCCTACCGCGACTTCGAGCACGCGCAGGCGGCCTACGCGGCGGTGTTCCGCGATCTGGCCGCCGGGCTGGACACGGCGCGCCGCACTTTGCTGCGCACGGCGCAGAAGGACTGGCTGGAATACCGAACCTCCACCTGCGAGTTCGAGGCCAGCGCGGTGCGCGGCGGCAGCGCCGAGCCCATGGTGCGACTGCAGTGCCAGACGCGCGTGACGCGCGAGCGCACCAACGAGCTGAGGCGACAGCTCAATTGCCCGGAAGGCGACCTGAGCTGCCTGCGGCCGGTGCGGCCCTGAACACGCCTGGCGCCCAGAAGGCCAGGCATGCCTGGGCGCTTTCCGCGCACTTGCCTGCGCGGCGCTGACCTGGCCTTCCTCCGGTAAGTCGAGGGTAAGACGAGGCGCGAGAGCATCGCGGCCTTTCAACCACCCGAGGACCCAGTCCATGCACGCCATCGCCCGCTTCGCGAAGCTCGTTCCCCTTGCCGCCGCACTGGTGTCGTCCCTCCCCGCGCTGGCCGACGGTCCACCGGAGGACGGGGCCACGTGGGGCTGGGGCTTGGGCCTGGGTGTGGCAAGCAGCCGCAATGCTTACAAGGGCTTCGAGCGCGACAACGGCCTTTACCCCTTGCTTCAGTACGAGAACCGCTACGTGAAGGTCTTCGGCCCGGGGCTCGACGTGAAACTGCCGAGCTGGCAGATCAACGAGTCGCAGAAGGTGAACTTCAGCCTGGTGGGCCAGTACGATCTGGGCAGCGGCTACGAAGCGAAGGATTCCGACGTCTTCGTTGGTATGGCCGAGCGCAAAAGCAGCTTCTGGGTGGGCGGCAAACTGGAATGGGAAAACGACCTGGTCAATGTCAGCGCGGAACTGTTGGGCGATGCCTCCGGCGAGAGCAAGGGCACGCGGTTCAGCCTCGGCCTGAGCCGCACCTGGCACATCGGCCAGCACTGGATGCTGACCCCTCGCGCCGTGGCCAAGTGGCATGACAGCAAGTACACCGACTACTACTACGGCGTGCGCGACAGCGAGGCCCGTGCGGGCCGCGCGGCCTACCGGGGCGACTCGGGTGTCAACGCCGAGGTGGGTCTCAGCGTCATGTACCTCATCGACCGGCAGCAGTCGCTGTTTCTGGACGTGGGCGTGAACAGCCTGAGCTCGTCGATCAAGCACAGCCCGCTGGTGGACCGCTCCACCGAGAACAACGTGTTCTTCGGCTACCTGTACCGCTTCCGATGAACCGCATCCTGCTGGTCGAGGACCACGAGCGGTTCGCACAACTGATCTGCCAGGGGCTCGCGGCTGGCGGCATCGCCGTCGATGTGGCCGACCGCATCGGTGCCGCCTGGGCCGCGCTCTCGCAGGTGCCCTACCAGGCGCTCGTCCTCGACCGGGGCCTGCCAGACGGCGACGGGCTGGAGTTGCTGCAGCGCATGCGCCGCTCGGGCATGGGCGTCCCCTGCCTGGTGCTCACGGCGCGCGACGCGCTGAGCGACCGCGTCGAGGGCCTCGACGCAGGCGCAGACGACTACCTGCCCAAGCCCTTCGCCATGGATGAACTGGTGGCGCGCGTGCGCGCGCTGCTGCGCCGTCCGGCCGAAGCGCGCGCACTCGACCCGCAGGCCGGCGACCTGAGCCTGCGCACCGCGCTGGGCACGCTGTGCTGTGGGGACGAAAGCGTCACCCTGGCGCCGGCCGAGATGCAGATCATGCTGCTGCTGGCGCGCAAGCACGGCGAGACGGTGCGCCGCAGTGCCATGGAGGCCGCCGGCTGGGGCATGAGCGACGCGGTGACGCCCAACGCACTGGACGTGGCGCTGCACCGTCTGCGCCGCAAGCTGCTGGCCATCGGCTCGCGCCAGCGCATCGTCAACGTCAGGGGCCTGGGCTATGCGCTTCGTGAAGATGCCGCGCCTGAATAGCCTTCGCCTGAAGGTCCTGCTCGCCTACGTCGCGGGCATGGTCCTCAGCATCACCTTGGTGGTGATCGCCACCTTCGCGCTGCTGCGCAGCAACGCCCTGGCCAGCCTGGACCTGGCCGACGCGGCGAAGGACATGGCCGAGCACATCCGCTTCGACGGCAACGGCCAGCCGGTGGGCTTCGACCTGGGCCCGGACGACATGTCGTGGGTGTTCGACAGCATCCGGCGCGAGACGGCCTACCGGGTCCTGGACGAGGCGGGCCGGGTGGCGCTGCAGTCCAGCGGCGCCGAGGCATTCTGGCCAGCCGACGCAAACCAGCGCGGCCTGGCCATCGGGCGCTTCGACTTCGAGCGCGACGGCGTCGCCCTGCACGGGGCCATCGAGCGCGTCGAACACGAAGGAAAAGCCTGGTACCTGCAGATGGCGGCCAGCACGCGCTTCATGCACCTGCTGCACCGCGTGGCCCTGCCGCTGGCGGGCGTGGGTATCGTCGTGTTCGGCCTGGTGCTGCTCGTGGCCTTCGGCCTGTGCGCCTTCATCACGCTGCGCTACACGCTCAAGCCACTGCAGGACGTCTCCGCGTCCGCGGCGGCGATCTCGCCACGTTCGGTCCATGCGCGGCTGAGCACGCAGTCGGTGCCGCAGGAGATCGCCCCGCTCGTGGACAGTTTCAACCGGGTCCTGGAGCGGCTCGAGCAGGGCTACCGGGTGCAACAGGAATTCCTCGCGACATCGGCGCACGAGCTGAAGACGCCGCTGGCGCTGATCCGCGCGCAGATCGAGCTGCGACAAGGCCCGCAAGAAGGCCGCGAGGCGCTGCTGGGCGACGTGGCCTACATGAGTCGGCAGGTGCAGCAACTGCTGCTGCTGGCCGAGGCCAGCGAGCCCCACAACTACCAGCCCGCCACCGTGCGGGTGCAGGAAGTCGTGCACGAGGCCGTGTTCTTCCTGCAGCGCATGGCGGAAGCGGCCGGCGTGCATTTCACGGTGTATTCACCCGCCATCGACGTGCGCTGGCGGGCCGACCGTGGCGCCCTCTTCACCCTGTTGAAGAACCTGATGGAGAACGCTGTGCAGCACGCGCACGTGGGGACGGACGTGTGCATCGAGATCCAGCGCGACACGCTCACGGTTCGCGATCACGGCGCGGGCGCACAGGCCGATCAACTGCCGCTGTTGTTCACCCGCTTCTGGCGCGGCGCGCACCGGCGCGACAAGGGCGCGGGCCTGGGCCTGGCCATCTGCCAGGAGATCGCTCTGGCGCACGGCTGGACACTCATCGCCGAACGCGCCGAACCAGGGCTGAGGTTCCGGCTGTCGATCCGCGACTAGAAAGACGACGCGCGCGCCACGGCGGCAAAACGGCGCAGCACCTCGGCGGCCTGCGGCGTGGGGCGCACCTCGTCGATGCGCCGTATGGCCTCGTCACCCAGTTCGCCCTTCAGGCGCTCCAGGTAGCCGCGCATGGCCGAGGCCGAGAACTCCGGGTGAAACTGCACGCCCCAGGCGCGCTTGCCCACGCGGAAAGCCTGGTGGGCTTCGATGTCGCTGAGGGCCAGCCGCACCGCGCCCGGCGGCAGGCGCAGCACCGATTGGTAGTGAATGAGCTGCGCCGGAAAGCGGGCCGGCAGCGCGCCCAGCACGGCATCGTCGCGCGCCTCGGGCGTGAGCCGGATTTCGCGCGTGCCCACTTCCGGCCCCTCGGCCAGCCGATCGACCTGACCACCCAGGGCGTGGGCGAGCAACTGGTGGCCAAAGCAGATGCCCAGAACCGGCAGCTCGGCGTCCACGCAGCGCTTGAGCCAGAGCGCCAGGCGCTCGCTCCACGGCGCGCGCTCCGTCACCATGGCGTGCGAGCCGCTGACCACCACCCCGGCCAGCTCACGCGGATCGGGGTAGGCCTCGGCCGTGCGAGCATCGGCCTGCTGCAGCGGCAGGCCTTCACCCAGGCCACGGGCGATCCAGTCGGGGAAGTCGCCCTCGGCGCGGCTCAGTTCCTCGAAGGTCTGTCCGGCTGCGACGACGAGGATGGGGCGTTTGGCCTGCGTGTCGCTCATCAGGCGAACACCTCCGTGTCCACCTCGCGGTTGGACTGCTCGCTGTAGCGGTTGCCGCTCACCGTCTGCTGGTTGATGAGCGCATCCAGGCGCTGCATCACCTCGGCGCTCAGCTTCACGCCGTCGGCGCCGTTGTTCTCGCGCAGGTGGTCCACGTTGCCCGTGCCAGGCAGCGGCAGGATGTGCGGGGCCTTGTGCAACAGCCAGGCGATGGACAGTTGCGCCGGCGTGCAGCCCACCTCGGCCGCGATGGCGCGGTAGGCCGGCAGCAGGCGCTGGTTGACCGCCCAGTGCGCGGGTGTGAAGCGCGGCATGGCGCGACGAATGTCCTTGGCGTCGAAGGTTTCCGGGTCGAGGTCTATCGCCAGGAAGCCGCGCGCCGTCGGGCTGAAGGCCACGAAGGCCGCACCGATCTCGCGGCAGGTGTCCAGCACCGCGATCTCCGGGTTGCGCGTCCACAGCGAATACTCGGTCTGCACCGCGCTGATGGGGTGCTCGGCGTGCGCCTTGCGGATCGTCTGTGCCGACACCTCCGACAGGCCGACGGCGCGGATCTTGCCCGCGCGCACCAGATCGCCCAGCGCGCCCACGCTCTCCTCCACCGGCACCTGCTTGTCCCAGCGGTGCAGGTAGTACAGGTCGATGACATCGGTGCGCAGGCGGCGCAGCGAGTCCTCGCAGGTGGCGCGCAGGGTCTCGGGGCGCCCGTCGATCACGCGCACGAGCTGGCCATCGCCCTTTACGTCCACGCCCTGCATGCCGCATTTGCTGGCCAGGGTGAAGCGGTTGCGGTGCTTCGACAGCACCTTGCCGACGATGGTTTCGCTGGCGCCGAACCCGTAAAGCGCGGCGGTGTCGAAGTGCGTCACGCCTTCGTCGAGCGCGGTGAGCAGCAGCCGCTCGGCCTGCTGCTCGGGCACGGGCGGGCCATAGGCGTGACAGATGTTCATGCAGCCCAGGCCGATGCTGCTGACGGTGAAGGGGCCGAGGGGACGTTGGTTCATGGAAGGAAGTGTGCTCACATGCTCAGGCCATGGCGAGCCAGGAGCTCGCGCACCGCGCGCACGGACGTGATCTGTTCGATCTCGCTGTCGTCGAGGGTGATGTCATGGACGATTTCAATTTCGCTGGCGAGCATGGCGCTCGACAGGCTGTCCCAGTTCTGGAGGGTCTCGCTGGTGTCCTCGTCCCTGACCTGGGCGGGATCGATTCGCAGCACGGAGGCAATCAGGGCGCGGACTTGCGGCATGGGGCTCACCAGTTCATGTCGTATTCGATGTAGCGCTGGACGTATTCATAGAAGGTCCAGCGCTGCGTCTGCCATAGGTAGGCGAAGTCCGCCTCCCAGAACCTCAGGCCCAGCGTCTCGGCCACCAGGGGGTGGATGGGGTTCTGCTGCTCGCCCATGCCGCCGTAGTGGGAAGCGGCGGCCAGGCAGGCCACGGCGCGTTCCTCGCTGCCGCCTAGCACCGGCCGGGCCACCTCGGCCACGCGGCGCGCGAGCTCGGCCATTGCCGGTGCCGACACGTGCCCGCTGGTCCAGAACAGGTGTTCCTCGCGAAAGCGCGCCAGCACGTAGTCGGCCAGCTTCACGTCGCTGTGCGCGTCGTAGCGTTGCATGCGGTCGATGTCGCGCTGCAGGCGCACGCGCAGATCGGGCATCTTGCGATGCGACAGGTCCATGTAGGCCGCCACGGCCAGGGGCCCGCTCAGGCCCGCCCGCGCGATCTGCAGGCCCAGGATGTCGCCCAGGGGATAGCGCTTCCACACCGGGTAGGCCGGGTCGTGCGGGTTGCGCGTCTCCGCAGCCTCGAAGGGCCACTGGCTGAACATGTTGAAGCTGGGGTAGCGGATGACAGGGCAGCCAGCGGGCAGGCGCGACGTCAGGGCCTCCAGGGCCGGGTTGTGCTGCGCCTCCTCGTACTGGCGCACCAGCAACGCCACGTCCTTCATGTCCTCGTCGGGAATGGCCGGAGCGTGCGCCTCGCCGGGCAAGGCGTAGCAGAGCGCGGCGGCGAAGCGGTAATCGTCGTTCAGGTCGTCCAGCGTGGCGAGCATGCGCGCCAGGTACGGTGCCTGGCAGTTGCCATAGATCAGCACCGTGCGCGCCTTGGTCGTGCGCCCACCGTAGGCCATGGCGTAGGGCGAGCGTTGCAGGGGACCGACAGTGGATTCAGTGGCGGAAGACACTACTAAGAAAAAAGCAGCAAAGCGAGGTGGGATGCAGATTGCCAGGGTGTTGGCAACACATCAAAGGCGATATTCGCACATCGGTATATGTAATCACTTGTGTATTATCGAATGCACTTGTACTGCCGCACCAATACCCCCGAGGAGCCCGATTTGACGCGTGTGCTGGAACCCGGAGCCCGGCGCTTGCCCGCCGTGGCACTCGCCGCCCTGAGCCTCGTCTGCACCGCCGTCGTGGCGCAGACGTCCAGCAACCAGCCCCTCGAGCGGCAAGTGGACGAGGCCTTCCGCCAGTCCTATCGCACGCCCGCCGACGGCACCGCAACGGCGCGCTATGCGCGGCTGCTGGAGCAGTCGGGCAACTACGAAGGCGCGATCGCCGCTCTGGAGCGCCAACTGCTGGACCCGAACGCGCCGCCGTCAGTGCGCGTGGACCTCGGAGTGCTGTACTACCGCCTCGGTTCCTACGACATGGCCGCCGGCCTGCTGCGCCGTGCCCTGGACGACCCGCGCACCGGCCCGGTGGAGCGCACCCAGATCGAGAACCTGCTCAACGACATCAGCAAGCGCACCACGGTATCGCGCTTCGACGGCCAGGTGCTGCTGGGCCTGCGCGCCCAGACCAACCCGTCCTCGCGCACCAGCCGCGACACCGTGCTCGCCGGCGGCGCGCCCGTGGCCGTGCCCGACAACCTCAAGCCCGACAGCGACACCGATGTGCAGCTCGGCCTGCGCCTGAACCACCAATACGACCTGGGCAAGCAGAACGAGGCGACCATCGTCAGCGCGCTGACGGCCCAGATCGTCAAGTTCAGTTCCTCGTCGGGCAGCACGCTGCAGGCCAACCAGGTCGACCCGTACAACCTGGCCCTGATCGACGTGAACACCGGCGTGCGCTTCAAGCCCCTGGCCAGCGTGCCGGGCCTGACGATCCGCCCGAACATCGCCGCCGCCACGCTGTCGGCCCAGGGCCACCGCTACTTCAGCAACCACGGCGCGGGCCTGGACGTGGCCTACAGCCTCAACGACCGCACCCTCATCGACGGCGGCTACGAGTACCGCTACAACGACTACGCCACCCGCATCGACGCGCCCAACGGCAACGAACTCGACGGCACCAGCAACCTGCTGCGCGCGCGCTTGACGCGCGAACTCGCGCCGGGCCGCGTGCTCAGCGGCGAGCTGATCACCCGCTGGCAGCGCACGCAGCAGCGCTTCAACGACGTGGACAGCCAGGAAGCGCGCGTGACCTACCTGCACAGCTACGCCAGCCCCTTCCAGGGCGGCGGCCTGTGGACAACCTCGGTCTGGGGCGGTGTGCAGCGGCGCAGCTACGACGGCGCCGACCCGGTGATCGACCCGAGTACCGCGCGCCGCGACACCGAGTGGCGCATCGGCGTGGGCCAGACCGTGCCGCTGTCGAGCGCCTGGTCGCTGCTGGTGCAGCTCGAGCACAGCACCACCGACTCGCGCCTGCCCAACTACGACAACAAGAACACCTCGCTGTTCGTGGCGGCCGCCTACCGGTTCTGACACCGGCCCCGACGACACCACCACACACCGATCGCTTTCCCCGAGGACCCTTACATGACCCCGCCGATTTCCAAGGACTGGTGGCTTGCCGCCGCACTGTCGACCGCCACCGTCCCCGCCACCCTGGCCCAGAACCCCGCAGGCTCTGCCGCCGGCAGCGGCGTGGTGACGGCAGTTGCCCCAGGCGGACAAGTGACCGGCAACAACGAGGTGATGGTGGTCGGCAGCAGCATCGTGCCGGGCCAGCGCCTCCGCACCAACGCCGCCGGCGTGCTGCACGTGCTGTTCCTGGACCAGTCCGCGCTCACGCTGGGCCCCGATTCGGAGCTGAGCATCGACGAGTTCACGTTCGACCCGGCGTCGCGCCAGGGCCGCATCCGCCTGGGACTGGTCAAAGGCACGCTGCGCGTGGTAGGCGGGCAGATCAGCAAGAACACCGCCACCGAGATCAAGACCCCGCACGGCACGGTCGACATCCTGGGCGGCATCACGATCGTGGAAACCAACGGGCAAAGCACCAGCGGCACCTTCCTGTTCGGCCAGTCCATGCGCGCGACCGACAACAGCGGCAACACCCAGACCATCACCCGCGCCGGCTTTGGCGTCGACATCGGCAGCGGCAACATCAGCGAGCCGCGGCGGATTCCCACCAGCCAGCTCAACGAACTGCTGGCCCGCCTGGAAAGCAAGCTCGGCACCGGCAACCCCAACCCCAGCCCGGCGCCGACCGGCCAACTCCTCTCCACCGGCAACGCCGGCGGCACCGATCGGCCGGGCAGTGGCCTGGCCAACGATCGACTGAAGAACGTGGTAGACACCAACACCGGCACCAACCCCTCGCGAACGCTGAAGGACCTGCTCGGTACCGGCCAGATGCTCAATCAGTCCTGAGCCCTCCTTCGGGCCCCGCATCGCGCCAGGTGGCGGCACGGCCCGCTCAGGCGCGATTTCTTTTTTCAGACTTCCCCCCGCCCATGCGCGTTCTGTTCGTTTCCAGCGACCCTCACCTGCCCCAGATCACCGGCGGGCTGCAGACCACCACCCACGACCTGTGCCTGGCCATCCGCGACATGGGCGCCGAGGCGGCCGTGCTGTGTGGCCAGGCGCTGGACCCCAAGGACGCGGGCGCGGGGAGCGCGACCACCAGCGACGAGCGCCTGGGCTACCTGGTGATGCGCTCGCCGCGGCCCGCGCAGGACCTGGCCATGGCCGCGGCCGCCTGGGCAGCCGACGCCATCGTGGTTCAAAGCGGCAGCGGCCTGGCGACCATGGTGCTCGCCAGCCTGGACACCGGCCGCGCCACCGCCCTCTACCTGCACAACGTCGAGATCAGCCAGCTCGGGGGCAACCTCGCCCCCGATCCCTCGTTCCTGTTCCTGGCCAACTCCAGCTTCACCGCGCAGCGCTGGCAGGCGCTCTACGGCATCCACTGCGAGGTGATTGCGCCCATCGTGCAGGGCCAGTCCTACCTGGCCGACAGCACCGGCGACAAGGTCCTGTTCGTCAACCCGCACCCCATGAAGGGCGTGGAGCGCCTGTTCGAGCTGGCCGCCGCTTGCCCCGAACTGCCCTTCCTGGTGATGGAGAGCTGGAACGTCGCCCCGCAGTGGCGCACGCACTGCCTGCAGCGCGCCAACCGGCTGGGCAACGTCGAATGGCGCAGCCCGAGCACCAACATGCGCAAGGTGTACGGGCAGTCGCGCGTGCTGCTCATGCCGTCGGTGTGGGAAGAGTCCTTCGGCCGCACGGTCGTGGAGGCCCAGCTCAACGGCCTGCCGGTGCTGGCCAGCCAGCGCGGCGCCCTGCCCGATCTGGTGGGCGCGGGCGGCGCCACGCTGTCGCCTGACGCGCCCCTCCACGAATGGGCGGCCGCGCTGCGCCGCCTGTACGACCCGCTCACCAGCGAGGCCGAGCGCCTGACGGCGCGCCGCCAGGGCGCCGCCCATGTGGCCGGCACGCAAGCCACGGTGGCCAAGCTGCTGGGGCTGCTGTCCGTGCACGTGGGTGCCACGCAAGACCGACGCGAGAGCGAGCAGCAGGCCGAAGAGGAACGCCGGGAGCGTATGCCCGCGCGCCGCGACCAGCAACCCGCTCCCTCCACCAGCGCCGCCGTCACTGCCACCGGCCTGCCCGGGCCCACCAGCGCACGCGAGATCGCGCCACGCCAGCCGCGCCTGGAGGACTGCACCTTCTACCACTGGTACACGCTGCCCGACGGCCGCGAGATGCCCGGCATCTACGACATGCGCGGCCAGGCCTCGAAGTACCTGGGCGACTTCGACTTCGACGGACGCACCGTGCTCGAGGTCGGCCCGGCCAGCGGCTTCCTGAGCCTGCACATGGAAGCCGCCGGCGCCGAGGTCACCTGCCTGGAGCCGCCCATGTCCCACCTCTGGGACATCGTGCCGTTCGACGGCTTCGACACCGCGGCCTGGCGCCGCCAGCACGTGCGCAACATCGAAGGCGTGCGCAACTCGTTCTGGTACGCCCACCACACCTTCGGCTCGCGCGTGCGCATGATCGAGGCCGACCCCTACGACCTGCCCGAGGACGTCGGCCCCTATGACGTCAGCGTGCTCGCGGCCGTGCTGCTGCACACGCGCCGCCCCTTCGACATGCTGCAAAGCGTGGCCGAGCGCACGCGCAAGACGGTGATCGTGACGGAGGTGCACGACCCCACCCTGGGCCACCTGCCCCTGCAGCAGTTGCGCCCGCGCAAGGGCGCGGAGGAACAGGTCGACACCTGGTGGACCTTCACCCCCCAGTACTTCGTCTCGGCGCTCGCCCTGCTGGGCTTCACCCAGGCCCAGGTCTCGTACCACCGCCTGAGCTACCCGTCGGAAAAGCGCGAGCTGCCGATGTTCACCGTGATCGGTGAACGGCCCGGTGCCTGATGGCTTGAGCATGGACGACACGGCCGGCGTGGGCGCCTCGCCCGACGCGTCACCCGACGCATCGCATGAGTTGCAGCTGGGCCAGCTGCTCCAGCAACACGGGCAGTTCGACGCGGCCCTGGCCCTGTATGACAGCGCCATCGCCGCCCTGCCCTTCCACGCCCCCGAACAGGCCGCGCTGCACCTGCTGCGTGCGCAATGCCTGCAGGCCCTGCACCAGGACCAACGCGCCGCCGACAGCCTGGCCGAGGGGCTGGAGCGCCACCCGAACGACCCGCGCCTGCTCGACGGCCTGATCGGCTGGGAGTGGCGCCAGGGCCGCCTGGCGCGCGCCATCGAACTCGCGCACCGGCAGGTGCTGGCCACGCCCGACCAGGTGCCCGCCTGGCACCTGCTGGGCGTGCTGCAGCAGCAGGCCGGTGACCTGCAGGGCGCCGACACCAGCTTCGCCGAAGTGCAGCACCGCGACCTGGGCTGCACCGACGCGCTGCTGCGGCGGGCGCAGATCCAGGCGCACTGGCAGCGCCCCATCGAGGCCGAGTGGTTGTTGATGCAGGTGCTCGCGCGCCAACCCGACTGGCCACCGGCCCTGGAGCTGATGGCGCGGGTGCAGCTGGACCTCGGCCGCGTCGAGTCGGCGCGGCGCCAGTTGCTGCAGCGCCTGCGCGCAGCCCCCGGGCACCTGGCCTGCTGGCTGATGCTTGCGCAGGTGCACGCGCGGCGTGATCGCCGCACGCTCTCGCGCCGGGCCCTGGCGCGGGCGCAAAAGATCGACCCCGACAACGTGGAGACCTGGCGCCTGCTCGGCTGGATCGCTCACGAACAGGGCGACCGGGACAGCGCCCAACACGCCGTGCGGCAACTGCTGCGGCACCTGCCCGAGGACACCGCCAGCCATGTGCAGGCGGCCTTCGTCTTCGCCGCCGCCAATGACCTGGCCAGTGCCGCGCGCCACGCCCAGGCCGCCGTGGCCGGCGACCCCGGCGACGCGTCGGCCTGGCGCGCGCTGGCGCAGGTGCGCTACCAGCAAGAGCGGCTGGAAGAAGCGCTGGCGGCCATCGAGGCCGCGCTGCAGCTGGCGCCCGGCCACGTCCACAGCCTGCGCCAGATGGGCTGGATCCTGATGGCCAGCCACCGCTTCGGCGCGGCCCGGCTGGCCTTTCTGCACGCCTGCGAACAGGCCCCCGGCGACACCGTGGCGCGGCGCGAACTGGCCGAGGCCTGCCTGCGCGGCGGCGCATTCGCCGACGGCCTGCAGGCCCGCCACGCGCTGGAGGCCCTGCAGCCCGGCGACGCCGGCGCGCGCCTGCTCGAAGCGCGCCTGCTCACCGAAGGCGCCTCGGGTGCGCCCGACGCGCAGGCGCGGGCCGTGACCCTGTGCCGCGAACTGATCAGCAACCACCAGCGCATTGGAGAGGCCGTGCCCGTGCTGGTGCGCCTGCTCGCACTGGGTGCGCCCGGCGCGCGCGAAGCGCTCTCGCTGCTGCCCCACCGCAGCGAATACCAGCACGCCCTGCGCCACGCACTCGGCCTGGGCATGGGCAGCCACGGGCACGACAGCCTGCTGCGCCTGGCCAGCGCCGCCGCGCGGGACTTCCCCGAGGACGACTGGCTGGCCACCGCCGGGATGTACCTGATGGCGCTGTCCGAACACAGCAGCGCCGAGGCCCTGGCCTTCACCGCGCGCGACTGGTACCGCGCGCTGCGGCTGCGCGCCGGTCAGCCCTCCCGACCCGGCCCCACGCTGCCTCGGCGCACCGGCGCGCGCGTGCGCATCGCCTACGTTGCCGGCCAGCCGCACGACCGGCTGCTGAGGCGCGTGCTGGCCAGCCACGACCCCTCGCGGGTGGAGGTATTCCTCTTCAGCGCCAGGCCCTTGTCGGGCCTGCCAGCCCACGTACACCAGGACACGCTGGACGCGGACACGCTGTGGCAGGCCTGCCGCGTGAACCGCATCGACGCGCTCATCGACGCGGGCGGCTTGCACCCCTTCGATGGCCAGTTCACCGTGCTGCAGGCCTTGGCCCGGCGGCTGGCGCCATTGCAGTTGGGCTGGCTGGGCTGCCTGGGCACAGCCGGCGGCCTGTTCGATGCCTTGCTTACCGATGCCGTGGCCGTGCCCACCGAACACGAGCACCACCACGCCGAGGCCCTTTGGCGCCTCGACGGCGGCCAATGGTGCTGGGACCCGCCCCCGCACGCGCCCGCGCTGCAGCCGCCGCCCGTGCTGCGGCTGCACAGCATCACCTTTGGCGTGCTGGCGCGTGGCCTGCGCCACAACCGCGCCAGCGTGCAGGCCTGGGCGCGCACCGTCGCGGCCACGCCCGGCTCGCGCATCCGCTTCCTCGGCCACACCGTCAGCGACTGGCCGCAGCGCGAATGGATCCTGTCGGTGATGGCCGAGCACGGCGTGCGCGACACCCGGGTGGACTTCGACCAGCCGCGTCCCTACGACGAGCTGCTGCTCTGGCTCCAGCGCATCGACGTGGTGCTCGACAGCTTCCCCGGCAACGGGGGCCTGAGCCTGCTCGACCCGCTGTGGATGGGCGTGCCCGTGGTCACGCAGAGCGGTGACTGGGCCGGCGCCCGCCAGGGCCACTCCATCCTGCAGGCCCTGGGCCTGCAGGCCTGGGTCAGCGACACCCCGCAAGGCTTCGTCGACACCGCCGTCGCGCTCGCGCGCGACACGGCGGCGCTTGCGCGGCACCGCGCCGGCCTGCGCCAGCGCCTGCTGGATTCACCGCTCACCGACGGGCGCCGGCTGGCCCACCAGATCGAGACCGCCTGCCTGAACGCGCTGGGGCACGTCAGCCCGGCGCCCGGCATCCCCGGGCACGGCCTGCTCGCCGAACTCGGCGCCGACCCCAAACAGGCGCAACGCGCCATGGCCCGCCGCGCGCTGCAGGCCTGGCTGAACAAACCCGCCGCGCGCATTCACTTGCCGGAGCCCGAACCCGGCACCGAGCCCGACCTCAGCGTGGTGCTGGTGCTGCACAACCAGGCCGGGCTCACGCACCGCGCGCTGCAGGCCCTGGCCGACCAGCGCGGCGTCGCCTTCGAAACCCTCATCGTCGACAACGGATCGAGCGATCAGACCGCCGACCTGCTCGCGCGCGTGCGCGGCGCGCGCACCCTCACCAATGCCCACAACGCCGGCTTCCTGCTCGCGGCCAACCAGGGCGCGGCGCTGGCGCGCGGGCGCCACCTGGTGTTCCTGAACAACGACGCGGTGGTGCAGCGCGGCGCCCTGGCGGCCGCCTGCCAGCGGCTCGACGCCGAGCCCGCCATCGGTGTGCTCGGCGGGCGCATCGTGCTCGGCGACGGCGGCCTGCAGGAGCTGGGCAACGCCATCTTCCGCGACGGCACCACGCTGGGCGTGGGCCGCGGCGAAGACCCGTTCGGCTCCGCCGCGCGGGCCAGCCGCCCCACCGACTACGTCTCCGGCGCCTTCCTCGCCGTGCGCGCCACGCTGTGGCGCCTGCTCGGCGGCTTCGACGAGCATTTCGCCCCGGCCTACTACGAAGACGCCGACCTGTGCCTGCGCGCCTGGCGCGCGGGCTTTCGCGTGGAGGCCGAACCCGAGGTGCTGGTGGAGCACCTGGAAAGCGGCAGCGCCACCGGCGACGAGGTGACCCAGCAGGTTCTGGCCAGCCGCGCGCGCTTCGTGGCGCGCCACGCCGACTGGCTGCGCACCCAGCCCCGTCACACCCCGCAGCCGCTGGACGGCGACCGCTGGCGCTCGCCCGCGGACAGCCCGCGCCTGCCTCGCGTGCTCATCATTGACGACGAGGCCCCGCTCATGGTCAAGGGCGCCGGCCTGCCGCGCGCGCGCCTCATGCTGCAGGCCCTGCGCGACTGGCCGGTGAGCCTCTACCCCCTGTGGCGGATCGAAGAAGACTGGCGCGAGCTGCGGGCCGCCCTCCCCCCCGGCGTGGAGTTCGTGCTGGGCCCGGACCAGGGCCTGGCCGGGCTGGAGCGTTTTCTGGAGCGGCGCCGCGGCGTGTACGACGTGCTGTTCGTCAGCCGACCGCCCAACCTGCGGGCGCTGCAACCCCTGCGCGCGCGGCGGCCGGATCTGTTTGCCGGCATGCGCCTGGTCTACGACGCCGAGGCCTTGTTCACGCTGCGGGAAGTGGCCAAGGCCGGCGTCATGCGCCGCCCCCTGGGCCGCGCGGCCGCGCAGGCGCGACTGGTGCAGGAGCTCGACCTGGCGCGCGGCGCGAGCGATGTGCTCGCGGTCTCCGAACGCGACGCCGCCCTCTTTCGGGCCGCCGGCCACCGCGTCACCTTGATCAGCCACGGCATCGCCGCACGCCGCAACGCCCCCGGGCCTGCGGGACGCAGCGGCCTGCTGTTCGTCGGCGTGCTGCACCCCGACACCCCCAACGAGGATGGGCTGGTCTGGTTCATCGAACAGGTGATGCCGCGCCTGCGCGCGCTGCTGCCGCAGCCGCCGGTGTTGTCGGTGGTGGGCATCAACCGCTCGAACCGGCTCACCGCGCTGGCCAGCGAGCAGGTGCGGCTGCTGGGGCCACGCGACGCGCTGGAGCCCCTGTACGACCAGGCGCGTGTCTTCGTGGCGCCCGCGCGCTACGCGGGCGGCGTGCCCGCGAAGGTGATCGAGGCCGCCGCACACGGCATCCCGGTGGTGGCCTCGGCCCTGCTGGTGCGCCAGCTCGGCTGGCGCGAGGGCATCGACATCCAGTCCGCGCGCGACGCGGACGCCTTTGCCCGCGGCATTGCCCGCTTGCTGCGAGACGACGGTCTGTGGTGGCGCCAGCAGCAGGCCGCCTGGCAGCAGTGCCTGCAACGCTACGAACCGGGCCGCTTCGGACAGACGCTGCGCCATGTGCTCGGTGCGCCGCCGCAGGAGCATTCATGAGCGCCGGCCCGCTGCACCCCCTGGAGGTGCTGTACCTGCGCCAGTGGCGCCGCCAGATGGCCGCCGGACAGCGCGAAGCGGCCAGGGACAGCCTGCTGGACGCGCTGGCGCAAGAGCCCAACCTGCCGCGCGTGCACGTGGCCCTGGCGCGCATGCGTTGGCCCGGGCCGGACTACCAGCAATGGCTCGCCTGGTTCCAGGCCCACCTGTCACCTCAGGTCTACCTCGAGATCGGCGTGGAATATGGCGACACCCTTCGGCTGGCCGGCCCCGGCACCCTGGCCATCGGTGTGGACCCCGCGCCCAAGGGCGACCCCGCGGCCCGCTGCTCAGGCCCGGTGCGCCTGTATGCCCAGACCAGCCAGGCCTTCTTCGCCGCGCCGCCGCCCGACAGTGGCCTGCCCGGGCGCGGCTTCGACCTCGCTTTATCGACGGCGACCACCGCTTCGAAGCCGTGCTGGACGACTTCATCGGCGCCGAAGCCCTGGCCGCACCGGGCGCCGTGCTGCTGCTGCACGACACCGTGCCACTGACGGCCGACACCGCCGGACGCGAGCACCGCACCGGCTTTCACACCGGCGACGCCTGGAAGATCGTGCCCTGCCTGCGCCTGCTGCGGCCCGACCTGCGCATCGTCACCCTGCCCGCCGCCCCCACCGGCCTGACCGTGGTGACCGGGCTCGACCCGTCATCGACGCGGCTGCGCGAGCGCCGCGCGGTCATTCACGCCGCCTACGCCACGCTGCCACCCGACGGTGTGGTGGCCGCGCCGCAGCACCCGCTGGCGCTGGGCCTCAACGAGCCGCAGTGGATGGCGCGCTGGCTGCGTCAGGCACGCGCGCAATGACGCAGGCGAAATCGTCGTCCAGCCGGCCACTGCGGTGGAGCTCGTCCTCGGCCGCCAGAAGGGCGTCGAGGTAAGGCCGCTCGGCCGGCTCCAGGTAGTGCTGCGCGATCTCGGCCAGCAACACCTGCAGGATGGACCCGCCATAGGGCCGCAGGCTCACCACCTCGAAGCGGCGGCCCAGCAGCGGCACGATCTCGGCCGAGCGCACCGCCTCGCTCGCGTCGCCGCTGATCATTTCCTCGATCGTCGGGCGGCGCTGCTGGGCCCGCAGGCGCCCATCGCGTGACAAACGCAGGCGCGGCGGCAGCATGTCCAGCAGTTCGTTGATCAGGCGCAGTTGCCCATCGGTCCACTGGAAGCGGGTGGGCCCCACGTACTCGTCCAGGAAGAACCATCCCCCCGGCTTGAGCAGCGTCGCCACACCGTCGTACAGGCTTTCCAGGGCTTCGCAATGGTGCACGCCCGACACGCCGAGCACCGCGTCGAAGCTGCCCGCCTCGAAACCTGGCTGGCCCAGCGGCAGCTGGTTCATGTCGGCCTGGCGGTACTCGATGGCCAGGCCCTCGGCTTCGGCCTGCGCGCGCGCGCCGGCCAGCGCCTGGGGCGACAGATCGACCGCGACCAGCGAGTCGACCAGGCCGCCGTGCCGCGCGATCGCGCGTTCCAGGTGGCCGTGCCCGCAGCCCAGCACCAGCACCCGCCCCAAGGGCAGCGGGTGGTGCTGCCCCACGTGCTGGAAGAACCACGCCCACGTGGTCAGCGCGGGATCACCCGTCACCCGCTCGGAGATGCGGCGCAACACCTCGGGCAGGTGCGTCCAGTGCAGGCCGGTGGCGGTCCACTGGTCCGGATTGCCCCACATCACGTCGAGCTGGGCGACGGCCTGGGGATCGAAGGTGTCGGTGGCAACAGCGTTTGACATCGAAGAGCGGCGGCGGGCCAGGGCGAAAGACACCGCATTGTGCTCAATAGAATCGGACGCACCCATTGCACCCGCATACAGACACCACGCACCCCATGTTTCCACCCGGCCACTTCCACTCGCCCATCCCCGACATGGACGAGGTGCGGCGCGACGACGCGCTGCTGTTCGGGCCGCCACCGGCCAGCATCCCGGGCATCGACATGCGCGAGAACGAGCAACTGGCCCTGTTGCAACAGTTCGCCAAACTCTACCCCGACATTCCCTTCGGCGACGAGCCACGGCCCGGCCTGCGCTACCACTACCTCAACCCGGCCTACAGCTTTTCCGACGCGATCATGCTGCACTGCATGCTGCGCACCCTGCGCCCGCGTCAGCTGGTGGAGGTCGGCTCGGGCTACTCGTCCTGCGTCACGCTCGACACCAACCAGTACTTCCTGGATCAGGGCCTGCGCACCACCTTCATCGACCCCAACCCGCACCTGGTGAACTCGCTGCTGCGCGCCGAGGACCTGGTCACCACGACCATCCTCCCCAACACCCTGCAATCGGTGGACATGGGGGTCTTCACGGCGCTGCGCGAAAACGACGTGCTGTTCATCGACTCCACGCACGTGAGCAAGATCGGCAGCGACGTCAACCGCCTGCTGTTCGAGATCTTCCCCGCGCTGGCGCCGGGCGTGGTGATCCACATCCACGACATCTTCTATCCCTTCGAGTACCCGAAGGAATGGGTGCACCAGGGCATCGCCTGGAACGAGGCCTACCTCATGCGGGCCTTCCTCCAGTACAACGACCGCTTCCAGGTGATGCTGATGAACACCTACCTGGCGCACTACCACCGCGAGTTCTTCGCCCAGCACATGCCCGACTGCCTGCGCAACACCGGCGGCAGCCTGTGGCTGCGCAAGGTCGGCTGAGCGGCCCGCCCGGCCTCAGCCCAGGCCGGGGTCCAGGCCTTTCGGGTGCCCGGTCAGGCGGCGCAGGCGCACGCCGTCCTCCGGATGATCCTGCGGGCACAGAATGTCCGGCTCGCCGTGGCGCCGGCCGTTCATGAAGCGCGCCACGCGGTCGATCATGCGCGCCGGGTGGCGCGCCACGCAGGCCTCGTCCTTCACGAACACGGCCACGAAATCGCTCCACACGTCCTGCTTCTGGTAGGCCGTGAACGATTCGAGCAAGGCCGGGCGAAAGCCTGAGCGCACACCCCAGCGCACCAGCGCCGCGCCCGCGTCGGGGTAGAAGCGCCAGCAGTCCACGGGGTAGCGGTGGAAGTCCCCGTTCGACGGCGCGTTCAAATAGAAGAGGCCCTGCGGCTTGAGCACGCGCAGGACCTCGTTGAAGCTGAGCCAGAACATCTCGACGTGCTCGAAGCACGAGCTGCTGACCACGGCGTCGATGCTCTGGTCGGCGAAGGGCAACTGGTAAGGGTCGTCGAGCACCACGTCCACGCCGCGCCCGGGCGCGAAGTCCACGCCGATGTAGCGGCAGCCGGAGGGCGCGCAATCCCGCAGGGAGCCATTCACGTCCTGGGCGCCGATGTCCAGCACGGTGAGCGCCTCGCCCGCGCCCAGGTAGGTGTCGAAGAACAGGCGGCCGTTGTCGTGCGCACTGGGATGCATGCGCGCATCCTAGCGGCTACCCGACGCCCGGCCGCCCCGCCCCGCGTCAGCCGGCGGCGTTGAGCTTCTGTTCCAGGTCGTGCAGCACCTGGTAGCAGGCGAACACGCGGCCCACGCTGGCGTTGGGCTCGCGGCCTTCGCGGATGGCGGCGAAGAACTCGCGGTCCTGCAGCTCGATGCCGTTCATGCTCACGTCGACCTTCGACACGTCGATCTTCTCTTCCTTGCCGTTGAACAGGTCGTCGTAGCGGGCGATGTAGGTCGCCGTGTCGCCGATGTAGCGGAAGAAGGTGCCCAGCGGGCCGTCGTTGTTGAACGAGAGCGAGAGCGTGCAGATGGCGCCGTTGGCGGCCTTGAGCTGGATGCTCATGTCCATGGCGATGCCCAGGGTCGGGTGGATCGGGCCCTGGATGGCATTGGCCTGCACGATGGGGCTGTTGGCCTGGTAGGCGAACAGGTCCACCGTGTGCGCGGCGTGGTGCCACAGCAGGTGGTCCGTCCAGCTGCGCGCCTGGCCCAGCGCGTTGGTGTTGGTGCGGCGGAAGAAATAGGTCTGCACATCCATCTGCTGGATGTTGAACTCACCGGCCTGGATCTTCTGGTGCACGAACTGGTGGCTGGGGTTGAAGCGGCGCGTGTGGCCGCACATGGCCACCAGGCCGGTCTGCTTCTGCAGGTCCACCACCGACTGCGCGCCCTTCAAGCTGTCGGCCAGCGGGATCTCCACCTGCACGTGCTTGCCCGCCTTCAGGCAGGCCACGCTCTGCTCGGCGTGCATCTGCGTGGGCGTGCACAGAATGACGGCGTCCAGTTCCTTGATGGCCAGGGACTCGTTGAGGTCGGTCGTGACGTGGCCGACGCCGTACTTGGCCGCCACTTCCTGCGTCTTGTCGAGCTCACGCCCGATCAGCGAGATGACCTCGACGCCGTCGATGTTCTTGATGCCGTCCAGGTGCTTGACGCCGAAGGCGCCGGCGCCGGCCAGCGCGACTTTGATGGTTTTCGTATTGCTCATTTCAGTTTTCTCCAACATTCCATGCACGAGAGGGTCTGGCCCAGTGGCACCGCGGAACCGGCTTTGCCGGGCCGCAGGTGCCGCCCCCCTTGAGGGGGTCGCGCGAAGCGCGGCGGGGGTGGTCAATGGTCTTCCAGGATGAGGTGCCCGACCGCGGTGTTGCTGGCGGGCACGTGGAAGAAGCGGTGCGCGACCTTGGGGCGCGGCCCGCCGGCGGCGTCGGCCATGGCGCCGCGCGCGATCAGCCACATCACGAGCTCGATGCCCTCGCTGCCGGCCTCGCGCACGTAGTCGATGTGGGGAATGGCCGCGGCGGCCTCGGGATCGGTCTCGAGCAGGTCGAGGAAGCGGTTGTCGAAGTCCTTGTTGATGAATCCGGCGCGCGGGCCCTGCAACTGGTGACTCATGCCGCCCGTGCCCCAGATGTGCACCTTGAGGTCTTCGTCGTAGCTTTCCACCGCCTTGCGGATGGCCTTGCCCAGGTTGTAGCAGCGCTGGCCGCTGGGCACGGGGTACTGCACCACGTTCACGGCGAAGGGAATCACCGGGACGGGCCAGGCCTCGGGTTGACCGCACATCAGCGACAGCGGCACCGTCAGCCCGTGGTCCACGTCCATCTTGTTGACGATGGTGAGGTCGAAGTCCTGCTGGATCACGCTCTGCGCGATGTGCGAGGCCAGTTCCGGGTGGCCCTTGACCACGGGCACCGGGCGCGGGCCCCAGCCCTCGTCGGCTGGCTGGAATTCGGCCGCGGTGCCGATGGCGAACGTGGGGATGAAGTCCAGGCTGAAGGCGGTGGCGTGGTCGTTGTAGACCAGGAACACCACGTCGGGCTTGTTGTCCTTCATCCACTGCTTGGAGAACTCGTAGCCCTTGAAGAGCGGCTGCCAGTAGGCCTCGCCGGTCTTGCCCAGGTCGAGCGCCGCGCCGATGGCGGGCACGTGCGAGGTGTAGACGGATGCGGTGATGCGGGCCATGTCAGTTCTTCCCTTGTTTGCCTTGCGAGCCTTGGGGTTGCCGGTGCGCTTGCGCGTCGCCGTCTTCGCCGATGCGGCGGTTGCCTTCGACCGAGCGGCCACCGCCCACCATCATGTTGCGGTACTCCTCCTCGGTCATGCCGGTCATGGAGCCCGCCATCTGCTGGAAGCTCTTGCCGTCGGTGGCGCCGATCTTGGCCAGGAAGTAGATGTTGCCGCCCAGGCGGATGCACCAGTTCAGGTCGCGCGCCAGCACGGCCTGCTTCTGCTCTTCCGTCATGGCCCACTCGTCGAGGTAGGCGCGCTCGTCCTTCTTGAAGCGCTCGCGGTTCTCGGCCTTCATCAGGCTCATGCAGAACTGGTTGAGCCAGTAGCCCTTGCGGCTCTGCTCGGCGTCGAAGATGGTCGTGCCGGGCACGTCCTTGTAGGGTTTGTCGAGAGCCATGTCAGACCTCCTCGGGCCAATACAGACGCATGGGGTTGTCGACCAGGAGCTTCTTCTGCAGTTCCGCGGTCGGCGCGATGTGGGGAATGAAATCGACCAGCAGGCCGTCGTCGGGCATGTGGTCCTTCAGGTTGGGGTGCGGCCAGTCGGTGCCCCAGAGCACGCGGTCGGGGAAGGTTTCCACGACCGTGCGCGCGAACGGCACCACGTCGCGGTACGCCGCCTGCTCGCCGTTCAGGGCCTTGGGGCCGGTCACGCTCAGGCGTTCGGGGCAGCTCACCTTGCTCCACACGTTCTCGTGCTCGCGCATGAACTTCAGGAAGAGCTGGAACTCGGGCCCGTCGATGGGCTTGCTCACGTCGGGCCGGCCCATGTGGTCCACCACCACCGTGGTGGGCAGCGCCGTGAAGAAGTCCCACAGCTCGGGCAGGTCCACCGCCTCGAAGTAGATGACCACGTGCCAGCCCAGGGCCTTGATGCGGCCGGCGATCTCCATCAGCTCGTCCTTGGGCGTGAAGTCCACCAGGCGCTTGACGAAGTTGAAGCGCACGCCACGCACGCCGCTGGCGTGCAGGTCCTGCAGCTCCTGGTCGGTGACGCTGCGCTTGACCGTGGCCACGCCACGCGCCTTGCCGCCGCTGCTGCGGCAGGCGTCGGCCATGGCGCGGTTGTCGGCGCCGTGGCAGGTGGCCTGCACGACCACGTTGCGCGAGAAGCCCAGGTGGTCGCGCAGGGCGAACAGCTGCTGCTTGCTGGCGTCGCAGGGCGTGTACTTGCGCTCGGGCGCGTAGGGAAATTCGGCGCCGGGGCCGAAGACGTGGCAGTGCGCGTCCACGCTGCCCGGGGGCAACTGGAAGCGCGGCTTGCTCGGGCCGTCGAACCAGTCGAGCCAGCCGGCGGTTTTGGTGAAGTCTCCTGAGGTGGGTTTGCTCATCGTGTGTCTCAGTCGATGTATTTCAGGCCAGCGGCGGCCAGCGGCTCGCGCATCTTGTACATGTCCAGGCCCAGCACGCCGCTGGCCAGCTTGGCGCGCTTCTCGCCTTCGAAGCTCTCGCGCTTGCGCGCGGCCTCCAGCGTCTCGGCGGCGCGCGCGGCGGGCACGCAGACCACGCCGTCGTCGTCGGCCACGATCACGTCGCCCGGCGTCACCAGCATGCCGGCGCAGACGATGGGGATGTTCACCGAGCCCAGCGTCGCCTTGATGGTGCCCTTGCTGCTGATGGCCTTGCTCCACACGGGAAAGTTCATCTCCTGCAGCGTCTTCACGTCGCGCACGCCGGCGTCGATGATGAGCGCGCGCGCACCACGCGCCTGGAAGCTGGTGGCCAGCAGGTCGCCGAAGTAGCCATCGGTGCACTCGGCCGTGACGGCCGCCACCACGATGTCGCCCGGCTGAATCTGCTCGGCCGCGACGTGCATCATCCAGTTGTCGCCCGGCTGCAGCAGCACGGTGACGGCGGTGCCGCTCACCTGCTGGCCCGCATAGATGGGGCGCATGTAGGGTTTGAGCAGGCCCACGCGGCCCATGGCCTCGTGCACCGTGGCCGAGCCCAGTGCGGCCAGGCCGTCGGCGGCCGCGCGGTCGGCGCGCTTGATGTTGCGGTAGACAACGCCCAGTTCGTACATGTCAGAGTCCTTTGGCTTTCAGACGCGCGTCGAGGCGCGGGAACACGCGGCGCACGTTGCCTTCGTAGATCTGGTGCTTGTCGTCCGCACTCAGGATCTTCGACGCCTCGATGTAGCGCTTGGTGTCGTCGTAGTAGTTGCCCGTGGTCGGGTCGATGCCGCGCACGGCGCCGATCATCTCCGACGCGAACAAAACGTTCTTGACCGGGATCACGGTGTTGAGCAGGTCGATGCCCGGCTGGTGGTACACGCAGGTGTCGAAGAACACGTTGTTCATCAGGTGCGTGTCCAGCAGGGGCTTCTTCATCTCCTGCGCCAGGCCGCGGAAACGGCCCCAGTGGTAGGGCACCGCGCCACCGCCGTGCGGGATCAGGAACTTCAGCGTGGGGAAGTCCTTGAACAGGTCGCCCTGGATGAGCTGCATGAAGGCCGTGGTGTCGGCGTTGAGGTAGTGCGCGCCCGTGGTGTGGAAGCAGGCATTGCAGCTCGTGCTCACGTGGATCATGGCCGGCAGGTCGTACTCGACCATCTTTTCGTAGATGGGGTACCAGTGCCTGTCGGTCAGCGGCGGGCTGGTCCAGTGGCCGCCCGACGGATCCGGGTTGAGGTTGATGCCCACCGCGCCGTATTCCTTGACGCACTTCTCCAGCTCGGGAATGCAGGTCGCCGGGTCCACGCCGGGGCTCTGCGGCAGCATGGCCACGGGCACGAAATGCTGCGGGAACAGCGTGGAGACGCGGTAGCAGAGCTCGTTGCAGATGGCGGCCCAGGTGCTGGAGACGTTGAAGTCACCGATATGGTGGGCCATGAAGCTGGCGCGCGGGCTGAACAGCGTGATGTCGCTGCCGCGCTCCTTCATCAGCTTGAGCTGGTTGGTCTCGATGGACTCGCGCAGCTCGTCGTCGCTGATCTTGAGGTCCGCCACTTTGGGCATGACCGACGGGTCCTTGATGCCCGCGATCTGGGCGTTGCGCCAGTTCTCCAGCGCCTTGGGTGCCGTGGTGTAGTGGCCATGGCAATCGATGATCAGGGACATGCGTTCTCCTCTCGGGTGTTCTGGGGGAAACAAAAGAATCAGGCGGGCGCCATGCCCTGGCGCTGCTTGGCCTCGGCGGCCTCGGGCGATGTCATGAAGGCCAGCAGGGCCCGCACCTCATCGGCGCGCGGCGCGTTCACGGGGATACCGGCGCTGAACAGCGTGACGATCTGGATGGGTTCGGGCAAACCGCCCACGACGGTGATGCCCTGGACGTGCAGCAGCTCGCTCAGTTGCTGGAAGCCCAGCGCCACTTCGCCCTTGGCCACCAGCGAGGCCACTGGCACGCCAGGCGGGGCCTGCACGGTCCTGGCGGCCATGGCCTCGGCGATGCCCCAGCGCTCGAAGAGCTTCTGCAGGGCCACGCCGCTGGGGCCGGTGGAGTAGCTGATCTTCTGCGCCGCGAGCACGGCCGCCTTCACCGAGTCCTCGCTCGACAGGTCGGGCAGCGGCGCGCCTTCGCGCACACAGGCGGCCACGCCGCTGCGCACCAGGTCCACGCGGCCCGGCTGCAAGTGGCCGGCGGCGATGAGCTTGTCGATCGCGTCGGAGGCCAGGATCACCACGTCGAAGGCCTCGCCGGCCGCCACGCGCCTGGCGGCGTCCACACCGCCCACCGATTCGATGGCCACGGCCTGGCCGCCGCGCGCGGCATACGCCTGGGTGAGTTCGGCCAGCACCTGGCGGGTGGCCATGGAGGAAATGCCGGTCAGGGGGGCGTTCATGGGCTGTCTCTTATGCGGCCTCCGGGGCCGTCTCTTATGGGAAGCAACCATTGTCGGCACCCCGACGCTGTACGAAAACCCACACAGCCGGCTAGCAGCTAGAACAAAATCACATACCTGCTACCCAACACCGCCCTGCCTTCCTGCCCAACATGGATCTCAAGCAACTCGAATACTTCGTGCGCGTGGCCGAGCTCGGCAGCTTCACGCGCGCCGCGATCGCGCTGGACATCGCCCAGCCCGCGCTGTCGCGCCAGGTGCGCCTGCTGGAGGTGGAGCTGCGCCAGAACCTGCTGGTGCGCAACGGCCGCGGCGCCACGCCCACCGAGGCGGGCAAGCTGCTGCTGGCGCACGGGCGCGGCATCTTGCACCAGGTGGAGCGCGCGCGGGAAGAACTGGGCCGCGTGCGCGGCGCGCTGGCCGGGCGCGTGGCCATTGGCCTGCCGCCCACGCTGGCCCGCACGCTGGCGGTGCCGCTCACGCGGGCCTTTCGCCAGCAGTTGCCCGAGGCCTCGCTGTCCATCAGTGAAGGCCTCTCGACCACCATGCAGGAATGGCTGCTCACGGGCCGACTCGACATCGCCGTGCTCTACAACGCCCAGCCCGTGCCGGAGCTGGAGATCCAGCCGCTGGCCGAGGAAGACCTGTGGCTGGTGCAGCCGCGCCCACCCGGCCTGCCGGAAGACCCGCCGCCCGCGCCCATCGAACTGCGCGAACTGGCGGATTTCCCGCTGATCATCCCCAGCCGGCCCAATGCCATCCGCATGCAGGTGGAGCAGGAACTGGCGGCCATCGGCCTGCGCCCGAAGGTGGCGCTGGAGATCGACGGTGTCTCGGCCATCCTGGACCTGGTGGCCGACGGCGCGGGCGCCGCCCTGCTCTCGCGCAACGCGGTGGCCAGCTCCATCCGGCCCTCCGCCTACCGGCTGCGCGCCGTCACACCGCCGCTGCGCACACGCCTGAGCCTGGCCACCAGCGCGCAACGGCCGACCACGCTCACACAGCAGTCGACGCTGGAACTGATCCGGCAGACGCTGGCGGCGACAGCGCCGCGTTAGCTTGCGAACCTGCAGCCGGGTGCGAACGGGCTCGGCACCAAGCTTCTGATGATTGCGTGAACGTGCGCTGCATCGGCCAGAACTACCGCCTTTGCGGCATTCGGGATTCCTGCTTGACCTGATGTGATCACGCGCGCCGTGCATGGGCACGGCGGCATTGATTGCATCAGGGAGGAAGAGGATGAAGCAGAAGCACCATCGCGTGGTGTTCAAGCCCGCGCGTGGCTTGCCACGCACCGTGCATTGGGCCGTGACCCTGGCCCTGAGCAGCCCGCTCAG
>NZ_CCAE010000056.1 GCF_000723405.1 Hydrogenophaga intermedia
CTGAGCGGGCTGCTCAGGGCCAGGGTCACGGCCCAATGCACGGTGCGTGGCAAGCCACGCGCGGGCTTGAACACCACACGATGGTGCTGCTGCTTCTTCACTCGTCCACTCCCTGATGCGATCAATGGCGCCGTGCCCATGCACGGCGCGCGTGATCACATCAGGAGGAAGAACAAGATTCCATACCGCGAAGGCAGCAGTTCAGGAAGGGTCAGAGAAACGTCATCAGCGGCGCGGGGCAACACGACCAGCACACCACAACGACGATCGTGAACGTCTGCCCGCCAAGACAGCGGGCATTCACCATCAATTGCGCGGGGAGGCGTTGGACGGCGCGGCCGGCGGCTGCATCGTCCCACTCGACGGCTGCACCGCCGGCTCCGGCGCCAGCCGTTTCAGCTCGTCTTCCGACATCACCTCGAACACCCTCACCACACGCTGCACGCCGTCCACGTTGCGCGCCACATTGGTGGCACGCTCGGCTTCCTTGGGCGTCACGCGCCCCATCAGGTAGACGACGTTGTTATGGGTGGTCACCTTGACGGCGGTGGTGGGGATGTCGCGTGCATCCACGAAGCCGGCCTTGACGCGGCCGGTGATGAGCGTGTCGGAGGTGCGCTGTGAGAAGCCCGGCGAATTGATCACCTGCAGCTCGTTGACGATGGTGCGCACGTTGTCCACGCCCGAGACGATGCTCTGGGCCTGGGTCTTGGCGGCGTCGTTCTGCACCTCGCCGGTGAGCAGCACCTGGCGGTTGTAGCTGTTGACGTAGACATTGGCGCGGCCGCCGAGTTGCTCGCGAATGCGGCTGCTGGCGCGCATTTCGATGGTCTGGTCCTCGAGCTGGGTGCCCGAGCTGCGGCGGTCGGACGCGACCAGCGCCGTGCCCACGGCGGCGCCGCCCAGCACCAGCGGTGCGCAGGCGGACAGCAGGAAGGTGAAGCCGACCGCGCCCAGCACGGCGGTGCCCAGGCGGGATCGGGTCGTGGAAGCTTGAGGCTTGGTCATGCGGGGTTCTCCGTGTCGATGGGGGTGGAATCGGGCAGGCCGAGCAACTGGGAATCCAGGCCGTCGGCCAGGCAATGCAGCACGAGCAGTTGCACCTCGAGCACGCGCGAGGCCTGCTCGTGGGGCACGCCGATGTGCACGTCGGTGTCGCGCAGCAGCGCGGCCACGCGGCCACCGCGCGCGCCAGTGAGAGCCACCACGGTCATCTCGCGCTCGTGCGCGGCCTCGATGGCGGCCACCAGGTTGCCGGCCTGGCCGTCGGTGCTGACGACCAGCAGCACGTCGCCCGCCAAACCCAGGGCATGGATCTGGCGCGCGAACATCTGGCGGCCGTCGAAGTCGTTGGCGATGCCGGTGAGCACGGCGGCGTCGGCCGCCAGCGAATGCGCGGCCAGGCCGGGGCGGTCGCGCTCGTGGCGACCGAGGATGTGCACCACGAACTGCTGGGCCAGTGCGGCACCGGCACCGTTGCCGCAGGCGAGGACCTTGCCGCCGCCGGTGAGGCCGGCCAGCAGGGCCGACACCGCGGCCTCGACCACGGGGGCCAGGGCCGGCGCGCTCTGGTACTTGAGGTCGGCGCTGTCGATGAATTGCTGCTGAATGCGCTGCAAGAGCATGGGGTGATGATAGCCGTGGGTTTCGTGTCAAAAAGAAAACGCGTCACCGGCATCGAATGCCGCGCGCAGCCATTGAAGCTCGCCGCCGTCGCCGTCGATGAGCACGGCGTCGAAGCGCATACGTGGCATGGACCGCTGCCGCGCCAGAAAGTGCCGCGCCGCGAACACGATGCGCCGGCGCTTGGCCAGGCCGATGCTCGCGGCCGCGCCGCCGTAAGCGGCTGAGCGGCGCTGCCGCACCTCGACGAAGACCAGCGTGCCGTCGGGCTCCCGCATAATCAGATCGATCTCGCCGCCACCGCGCCCGGGCGTGCGGAAGTTGCGCTGCACCAGCCGCAACCCCTGGCGCTGCAAATGCGCCAAGGCCCTGTCCTCGGCCCGCTGGCCGGCCTCGCGCGCCGCCTTCGGCGCCTCTGATGGAAACCACTGCACGTGTCACCCCCTGCCCTTGAATTGCTCCACACCGCGCGCGCCGCGGCGGGTGCGCAGCATTTTCCCCAGGGCACGCTGTACATGCTGGCTACCCCTATCGGCAACCGCGCCGACATCGGCCTGCGCGCGCTGCACGTGCTCGATCTGGTGGACAGCGTGGCCTGCGAGGACACGCGCCACACCGCCTCGCTGCTGCAGTCCTACGGCCTGCACAAGCCGCTGATCGCGGCGCACGAGCACAACGAGAGCGAGGCCGCGCAGCGGGTGATCGCGCTGCTGCGCGAGGGGCAACGCGTGGCCTACGTGAGCGACGCCGGCACGCCCGGCCTGAGCGACCCCGGCGCGCGCCTGGTGGCGGCCGTGCGCGATGCGGGACTGCGCTGCGTGCCGGTGCCCGGCCCCAGCAGCCTCACCGCGCTGCTGAGCGTGAGCGGCCACGCGGGCTGGGACGGCAGCTTTCGCTTCGCGGGCTTCCTGCCAGTGAAGTCTCAGGAGCGGCAGCGCGCGCTGCAAGCCATCGCCGACGAACCCAAGGCCTGCGTCCTGCTGGAGGCCCCGCACCGCATCGAGGCGCTGGCGCGCGAGATGGCGGCCAGCCTGGGCTCGCGCGCAGTCACGCTCGGGCGCGAGTTGACGAAACAGTTCGAGGAGGTGGCGCACCTGCAGGCCGACGCCCTGCCCGCCTGGCTGGCCGCCGATGCGAACCGCACGCGCGGTGAATTCGCCCTGCTGGTGCACCCGCGCGAGCGCGAGACCACCGACGAGGGCGCGCTGCCCGAAGCCCCGCTGCGCGTGCTCGACCGCCTGCTGATGGACCTGCCGCTGAAAGCGGCGGTGAAGGCCGCCGCCGACATCACCGGCGCGCCGCGCAACGCCCTGTACGAGGCCGCGCTGGCGCGCCGCGATCAGCCCTGAGGCCGGCGCGGGTCCTCGTCGACCTCGCGTGCCTCCACGTCCACCACCTCTCCGCGCGCCGCAGCGCCTTGCGGCGACGCCGGGCCGTTGCGCCACACGCCCTGCGAATACTGTCGCGAGCGCTCGCGCAGGCGGCCGAACACCACCAGCGGCGCGGGCCGGCGCCCGGTGACCAGGGCCCACAGCGACATCCCCGCCACCGCCAGCACCGAGGCGAGCAGCAGGCTGACGAGGAACAGCGCCGCGGCCAGTCCCAGCGCGAGGCGCAGCACGAGGCCCGCCACGCGGCCCAGCAGATCGGCGAAAGCATTCATGGGTGAAAGAGCGGATGGGTTCACGTGAGTTCCGGCGTCCCGCGAGGGAGAAACAAATGAACCCGGCACCTGGGGACAGGCACGGCCATTGCAAGACCCACCCGTCGGTCGCGTTCATTCGCCACCGTGGACTGCTATTCTCCCCCGGACCCCACCCACGCCCATGAAAACGACCCTGACCCGAACCTTCCTGCGCGGCCTCATCACATTCCTGCCGGCCGCGCTCACGCTGTACGCGCTGTACCTGCTGGTGGTGTGGACCGAATCGATCGCGCGCGCGCTGTTCAGCCCCTTCCTCGGCGACTTCTACCTGCCGGGCCTGGGCATCGTGCTGCTGGTGGGCCTGATCTTCGGCCTGGGCGTGCTCGTCTCGCGCCGCGAAATCACGCGCGTGCTGTCGATCGCCGAGCTGCCCTTCACCAACCTGCCAGTGGTCAAGAGCATCTACTCCTCGCTGAAGAACTTCGCCGACTACTTCGCGCCGCACGACAAGGACCACCCAACGCAGCAGGTGGTGCTGCTGCGCGCGCCCGGCGGCGAGATGTCCATCGTCGGCCTGGTGACGCGGCAGAACTTCAGCGGCCTGCCCGGCGCGCTGGGCGAACTCGACCAGGTCGCCGTCTACCTGCCCATGGGCTACATGATCGGCGGCTACACGGTCTTTGTGCCACGCAACTGGGTGACGCCAGTGGACATGTCGGTGGAGGAGGCCATGCGCTCCTCGCTGATCGCCTGGATGTCGTCGGCCCGCGAGAACGGGCGCGAACCCGCGCCGGAACCGGGGCGCGAGCCCTACTGAGCCCCCGCGCGGAACTCGCCGGCCCGAACCGCTTCGAAGCGCCATGGCCACTTCCGCCCGCACCCGCCGTTCCCTGCTGCTGGGCAGCGCCGCGCTGATTGCCGCACCCGCCTGGCTGAGCCCGGCCGTGGCGCAGAAGCCCGGCCTGCTGCCCACCCCCCGCCAGACCGAGGGCCCCTTCTACCCCGTGGCGCTGCCCGCCGACACCGACGCCGACCTGCTGCGCAACGGCCAGGTGAATTACGGCAAGGGCCAGGCCGCCTGGGTCGAGGGCACGGTGGTCGATCTCGACGGGCGCGCGCTGCAAGGCGCGGTGGTCGAGATCTGGCAGTGCGACGAAGCCGGCCACTACCACCACCCGGGCGACGGCAACCGCGCCGACCCGGCCTTCCAGGGCTTCGGCCGCGTGGCGGTGGACCGCGAGGGCCGCTACCGTTTCCGCACCATCCGCCCCGTGCCCTACAGCGGCCGCACGCCGCACATCCACGTGAAGGTGAAGCTGGACCGGATGGAGCTGCTCACCACCCAGCTCTACGTGCAAGGTGACCCGGGCAACGAGCGCGACGGCCTCTGGCGCCGGCTCGACGAGGCCGGCCGCATGGCGCTGACGCGGCCGTTCGCACCCGATGGCGATGGCGTGAAGGCCACATTCCCCATCGTCATACAGGCCTGAGGGCGCGGCGGTCGTCATCGCCGGCCGCTATCCTCGGCCACCATGGATTCACTGACGCAAATCGCCCTTGGCTCGGCCGTGGCCGTGGCGGTCATGGGCCGGCGCACCGCCGTGTGGAAGTCGGCCCTGTGGGGTGCCATCGCCGGTACCCTGCCCGACCTCGACGCCTTCATCGACCACGGCGACGCCGTGCTCAACATGGTGCTGCACCGGGGGGAGTCGCACGCGCTGTTCTACCTCACGCTGTTTTCGCCGCTGCTGGCCTGGCTGGTGTCGCGCCTGCACGGCGAGGGTGCGCTGTTCAGGCGCTGGTGGCTCGCGCTGTGGCTGGTGCTGATCACGCACCCGCTGCTGGACACCATGACGGTGTACGGCACGCAGTTGCTGCTGCCCTTCACCAACCACCCCTTCGGCGTGGGCAGCGTCTTCATCATCGACCCGGTCTACACGGTGCCACTGATCGTGGGCGTCGTGTTCGCGCTGGCCGCGCCGCGCATCGGCCTCAGGGCCAACGCCATCGGCCTGCTGCTCAGCAGCGCCTACCTGGTGTGGAGCGTGGCGGCGCAGCAGCACGTGGCCCAGGTGGCGCGCGAATCGCTGCGCGAGCAAGGCATCGCGGCCGACCGCCTGCTGGTGACGCCCGCGCCCTTCAACACCGTGCTGTGGCGCGTGGTGGCCATGGGCCCCGAACAATACGCCGAGGGGCACTACTCGCTGCTCGATGAATCCACCCACATCGACTGGCGCCGCTACAACCGCGGCGCCGCGCTGGCCGAGCGCCACGCCACGGTCGAGGGCCTGCGGCGCATGGCCGCCTTCACGCACGGCTTCTTCCGCGTGCAGGAAGACGAAGGCCGCCTCTACGTGACCGACCTGCGCATGGGCCAGGAGCCCAGCTACACCTTCCACTTCGACCTGGGCACCGCAGCCGAGCGCGCCAATGGCCCCCGTCCTTCGCGCATGGACGGCATGCGCGTCGACGTGGAGCAGGGCCTGGACTGGCTGTGGCGGCGCCTGCGCGGCGAGCGCCTGCTACCGCCGGGTCTGGTGGCGCCGGCGCCCCGTTGACGCGCGGTTACAGCAGCCACTCGATCGGCAACAGCGACAGCAGCCCGATCCAGGCGCTGCGCCCGAGGCTGGCACCGGGCTCGCGCGTGTGGCGGATGTCACCGCCCTCACGCCGCTCGATCCACACCAGCTCGCCCCGCTCGTCCAGCCGCACCGCGTAGGCGGCGGCAGGGATCACGCGCTCGAAGGCATCGGCCACGGCGCGGGCCATGGGCGGGCTGTCGATGATGAAGCCCAGTTCGGTGTTGAGCCGGACCGAACGCGGGTCGAAGTTCATCGAGCCCACGAACACACGCTCCCCGTCGATGGCGAAGGTCTTGGCGTGAAGGCTGGAGCCCGAGCTGCCCAGCAGGCCCGAGCGGCCCGGCGCGCTGGCGCCGCGCCGCATCTCGTGCAGCTCCACGCCCGCGCGCAGCAGCGCCTGACGGTGGCGCGCGTAGCCCGAATGCACGGCCGACACGTCCGTGGCCTCCAGCGCATTCGTCAGGATGCGCACGCGCACGCCGCTGACGGCCAGGCGGACGAACACCTCCACGCCCGCGTCGGTGGGCACGAAGTACGGTGACACCAGATCCAGCGAGGCGCGGGGCGGTCGCGCCAGAACGCGGCGCAACTGGTGGGCCAGCAGGTCCTCGTCGCGCGCCTGCCCCAGGCCCTTGCGCGGGTCGTCGCTCACCATCTCCACCCGCGCCCACTGCGGCACCAGCGTGCCCGCCAGCAACTCGGGCACGAAGCGCGACTCGCGCAAGGCGGTGGAAAAGCGCTCGGCGCGCGGATCGGCCCGCGCCTGCGCTGCGCTGTCCGGGCGCGCGTCGGCGGCGCGGGCCGCGACCACGATCCGGTCGATGGGATAGGACGAGCCGCTGGCCCAGTAGCGGTCGAAGTCGGCCGACAGGTCGGGCAGCACCGCGCCGGTGGCCAGCACGTCGAGGTCGGCGAACAGCACGCCATCCGTGGCGCCGAAGTACTCGTCGCCCACGTTGCGCCCACCGATGATGGCGGCTTGGCCGTCGGCGATCAGCGACTTGTTGTGCATGCGCCGGTTGGCGCGCGAGAAGTGCGTGAGGTAACCCAAGGCCTTGGGGTGGCGCACCGAGAAAGGGTTGAACAGGCGGACCTCGATGCCCGGGTGCCCGTCCAGCGCCAGCAGCGTGGCGTCCATGGCATGGCCGTTGTCGTCGAGCAGCAGGCGCACGCGCACGCCGCGATCGGCGGCGTGGCGCAACTCGTCGAGCAACGCATGGCCGGTGATGTCGTCACGCCAGATGTAGTACTGCACGTCCAGCGTGCGCTCGGCCGCGCGCACCAGCAGCACGCGCGCCGCGAAGGACTCCAGCGCGTCGTCCAGCGGCAGGATGCCGGACTGCCCCGGGTGAGCCGCCGCCTCGGGTGCGAGCGCGCGGCCCAGCGCCGTGCCGGCGGTCTCGGCCGGAGCCAGCGCGCGCGATTCGCTGCGGCCATCGAGCGGGGGCAGCGCACAGGCCTGCAGCAGAAAGGACAGCACGGCGATCAGTGCGGCCGTGGCGGCGCGGCGCATGCGCGGGTGCCTTGGCCTGGCACGCGAACCGTTCAAGTCATCAGCAGCGCGATGGCGATGACCAGCACGCCGATGACGAGGTTGACCAGCACCCACAGGCGGATCGACGCCATCGCCGCGCCCGCGGCCGGCCAGTCGCTGGCTTGAACGCCGCGCGACATCCGCTTGAACAGCGCGAAGCGGATGTGGCCGAAGATCGCGATCATCACAATGCCCAGCGTGGCCATGATGGTCCAGTCCAGCGGCATGGCGAAGTCCACACCGGCCTGCACCGACTCCTTCGCCACGCGGCCGATCATCCACAGGCCCGTGGCCAGCGCCAGCAGCGCGGCCACCAGCACGCCGCGGAAGAACCGCTGCATCACCGCGTGCAGCAGGCGCAGGCGCTCGGGCGGCTGCAGCATCGTCACGGAGGGCCGCAGGCAGACGTGCGCGAAGGCCATGCCGCCGACCCAGAAGACGATGGACAGGACGTGGAGGAGTTTGAGGACGGCGTAGAACATGGGCGGGTGTTGTGGTGCGAACGACAGAGGCCGTCCATCCTAACAAGCGCTGCGGATGGGGCCGATATAACACCCGTAGAGTATTCCCCGGGACGGCCGGCGCGACGTACCCTGGCAAGGACCATGACCCGAACCGACGGCGTCATGAACCCTCCAGGAGACTTCACATGCAACGACGGCCTGCCCCCTCCCGCCGATGCCAATGGCCGCTGGCGCTCACGGCGATGGCGGTGCTCGCTTCCTGTGGCGGCGGCTCACCCGCCAGCTCGACGGCATCCGTATCGGTGCCCCTGCCCCCGCCCACCACCCTGGTGGCCAGCGCCACGGACATGGCATTGGCGGTCGCCGGGCAGGCGCGGTCCATCACCGTCACCAACACCGGCGGGGCGGCCGCGCTGAACCTGAACGTGGTCACCAGCGCCTTGCCCGCCGGAACAAGCCTCAACGCCTCGACCTGCGGCGACACGCTCGCCACCGGCGCCAGTTGCGCCCTCACCATCACCCCCGGCGCCACGCCCACCGCCACCCCCGGCGATCCGGCGCCTGCAGCGGCCGTGCTGGAGATCGCTGGCGACAACACCCCTATCCTGCGCGTGCACATGGCCGTGGTGGCGTATGGCAGCGTGCACCAGGGCGGCTATGTGTTCGCCATCGACGATGGCACGCCGTACACCGGCAGCATCGGCGGCAAAGTGGCTGCCTTGCACGACCTGCCGGATCAGGTTTCCTGGAGCCTGTCCCAGTTGGGCGTCGCCAGCGGCCTTCACGAGAACGCGACCGCCCCTTGCCACGCCGCCACCGACGGCGCCTGCAACACCGCCCTGATCGTCGCAGCCGACGGCGCGCTTGCGCCCGCGGCCAGCCTGTGCGACCTGAGCACCGACGGAGGTTTCAGCGACTGGTACCTGCCCGCCGCTTGCGAGCAGGGCTACGACACCAACCCGGGCTTCGCCGCTCAGGTTTGCGGCGTGCAAGGCTCGCCGCTCATGGACAACATGCAGTCCCGGCTGGTAGACGGTGGTGACCTCGCCGGCCTGTCCGGCAAGTCGTATTGGGGATCGACCAGCTGGTCCATCTCACCCATGCGCTCGATACTCGACCACCGCTTCGCCGCCAATCCCTTCAAAGACGCACAGGCCCACTACATTGAAAGCCACGTGCGCTGCGTGCGCGCCTTCAAACCCTGAGCCGCATCACACGTCCGCCGTCACCCCCGCCTGCCGTCGCTGCAGCCGGTAAGGCGGCAGCCCCTGCAGCATGCGCCGGCCGTAGCCCTGGCGCAGCAGGCGGGCGTCGTAGCAGACCACGGTGGCTTCATCGGTCTCGGTGCGCAGCGCGCGGCCGGTCCACTGCAGCAAGCGTGCACCGGTGGCCGGCACCACCAGTTCGCTGAACGGATCGCGCCCTTTGCTCTTGAGCCATTCGGCGCGCGCCTGGCCCACCGGATCGCTGGGCGATGCAAAGGGCAGCTTGGTGATGAACACCCATTCGCACAACTCGCCCGGCAGGTCCAGGCCCTCGCCGAAGGATTGCAGGCCGAACAGGATGGACGCCTCGCCATCGCCCACGCGCTGCGCGTGCCGCTTGAGCAGCACCGTGCGCGAGGCCTCGCCCTGCGCCAGCACACGCTCGCGCAGCCGCGCGTGCTCGCCGCGCTCCAGCAACTGCTGGGCCGACCGCATCTGCGCGCGCGAGGTGAACAGCACCAGGGCGCCGCGCTTCACGTCGCGCAGATCGGCCAACAGCAGGTCCAGCATCTCGCGTGTGTAGCCGTCCACGTCCTTCGGGTCGGCGCGCGTCTGCACCACCACCAGGCGGCCCTGCTTCGCGTGATCGAAGGGGCTTTGCACCTCGCGCGTGGCCACGGCGGCGTCCCAGGCCAGGCCGGCCTCGTGCAGGAAGTGGTCGAAGCTGCCGCAGGTGACAAGCGAGGCCGAGGTGACCACCGCGCCGCGCACCTGCTGCCACAGGTGGCTGTGCAGCAGGCTGCCGGGCTGCAGCGGGCAGGCGTGCGCGCTCATGGCCACCAGGCCGCGGTCCACGCGCGCCTGCAGCCACTTGGCCTGCGGCGGCGCGCCTTCGCTGGCCATCAGCAGCCACTGGCTCGCGGTTTCGTGCAGGCTTTGCAGGCGCGGCGCGAAGCGGCCGATGCGCGCGTAGTGCTCGGCGCTGCGCGCGGCCTCGCCGGGGTTGTCGCGCGCGTTGGCGCGCAGTTGCGTGGCCAGGGCCTCGGCCAGCTTGAGCAAACCCTGCGCGTGTGCCTGCAGGCTGCCCAAGGGTTCGGCCCAACCGGGCGGCAATACACCGGCGTCGAAGCGGTGCACCAGCGGCGGCGCCTCGGCGGGCAGTTCGCGCACGGCCGGGCCCAGCAGGTCCATGCCCAGGTGGGCCAGTTCGCCCAGCGCGGCCTTGGCGGCGCGCGCGGCCTCGGCCACGTCCAGGTTGTGGCGGTGCGAGATGGCTTTGGCCACCTCGTCGAAAGCCTTGGGCAGGGGATCGAGCCAGCCCGGGCGCATCAGGTCCATTTGCGAGGTGAACTGGCCCTGCGCCACGCCCGGCAGGTGGTGCGCCTCGTCCAGCACCAGGTAGCAGTCGGAGGGCGCCGGCAAGGCGTGCAGGCCCAGCGTGGCGAGCAGCAGGTCGTGGTTCACCACGATCACCTGCGCCTGCGCCAGGCGGTTGCGCGCCTGGTAGTAGCTGCAGCTGTTGTAGGCCGGGCAGTGGCGCGCGGTGCAGGTGTGGCGCTCGGCCGCCACGGGCGCCCACAGCGCGGCGTCGGGCGGCTCATCCAGCCGGTCGCGGTCGCCGTTCCAATCGCCCTGGTCGAGCGCGATGGTCCACTGCGCGTACTGGCGCGCGCGTTGCGCCCAGTCATCCTTCGCGGCGGCGCTGGCCGCACCCGCGCCTTCCTCGCCGAACAGGTCGGCGTCCTGCGCGCCGCCTTCGGCGAGCTGGTCGAGCTTGAGCCGGCAGACGTAGCGCCCGCGCCCCTTGGCCAGCGCGTAGGCAAACGGCTGCGGCATCAGTGCGGCCAAGGCCGGCAGGTCCTTGTTGATGAGCTGTTCCTGCAGCGCCACGGTGGCGGTGCTGATGAGCACGCGCTTTTGCTGCGCCAGCGCCAACGGGATCACCGTGGCCGCGTAGGCCGCCGACTTGCCCACCCCCGTGCCGGCCTGCACCACGGCGATGCCCCGGTCGGGCGGGCCCGCCTCGCCGGACACACTGTCGTCGCCGAGCTTCACACCCGACAAGGTCTCGGCGATGAAGGCGGCCATCTCGCGCTGCCCGCCGCGCGCCCGAAAGCCCGGCGCGTGCGAGACCACGTGGTCGAAGGCCGCCAGCGCGATGGCCTCGCGCGCCAGCGCCCCCTGGGGCAGGTCATCTGGGTCGTCGCGGGACTCGGCATTCGTCATGGAGCCGCGCATTGTCCCAGAGCCCGGGCTTCACCCCGGATGCATGTTGCAGTGCAACAATGGGCCATGGCCACGCTCCCATCCCACTCTGCGAAAACCTCCCTCGACCTCGCCCTGCAGGGCGGTGGCTCGCACGGCGCCTTCACCTGGGGCGTGCTCGACCGCTTGCTGGAAGAAAAGTCCCTGCGGCTCACCGGCATCAGCGGCACCAGCGCGGGCGCCATGAACGCCGTGGCGCTGGCCAGCGGCCTGATGGAAGGCGGGCGCGAAGGCGCGCGCACCGCGCTGCGCCGGCTGTGGACGCGCGTCGGCGAAATCAATCCCTTCGGTGGCCTGGGGCACGCGCCCGTGGCACCCTGGATGGACCCCGACAGCCCCTGGGCCGCGCCCTGGCTGGGGCCAGTGCGCTCCTACGCGCAGTGGCTCAGCACGCAGGCGTCGCCCTACCAGCTCAACCCGCTCAACCTCAACCCGTTGCGCGACATCCTGCGCGACACGATCGACTTCGACCGCGTGCGCGCCTGCCACCGCACGCAACTCTTCATCGCCGCCACGCGCGTGAAGACCGGCGAGCTGCGCATCTTCCGTCAGGACGAGCTCTCGCCCGACGTGATCCTCGCCTCGGCCTGCCTGCCACTGCTGTTCCAGGCGGTGGAGATCGACGGCGAGGCCTACTGGGACGGCGGCTACGCAGGCAACCCCTCGTTGTTGCCGCTGGTGCTGGAGAGCCCGGGCGACGACCTGCTGCTGGTGCAGATCAACCCCGCCCAGCGCGACGACCTGCCGGTGCGCGCCAATGAGATCCTCGACCGCATCAACGAGGTCACGTTCAACGCCAGCCTGCTCAAGGAGCTGCGCAACATCGTGTTGCTGAAGCAACTCCTGGCCGCCGAGGGCTGGGCCGCGCGGCGCCTGCGCAGCCAGGTGTTCCGCCGCATCGCCGCGCTGCGGCTGCACCGGGTGGACGGTGGGCCCGAGCTGGCGGCGCTGGGCGCGGGCAGCAAGACACGCACCGACCCGGCCTTCCTGGAGCGCCTGTTCCAACAGGGCCAGGCCGCGGCCAACGCCTGGCTGGAGCGGCACCGGGGCGACATCGGCACGCGCGGCACGCTGGCGCTGGAGCTGGACGCGGGCGGCATGAACTGAGCCAGGCGTCCGCGCGGCTCCAGCGAGCGTCATCCCCCCAGGGGTAGCGCAACAGCCCAAGTACTGATAAGGTCTGCGCCCCTGTTACGTTCGGTCACGCAGATGAGTAAGCACTCGCCGCCGCCCGACACGGGCACCCGACTGCACGCGCTGGACAACCTGCGCGCGCTGCTCATGTGGCTGGGCATCGTGTTGCACGTCGAGGCCATTTACGCCATCCAGCGCATGCCCAACGCCTGGCGCGATGACCAGCGCACCCTGTTCGCCGACGTGGTGGTGTCGTCCATCCACGCCTTCCGCATGCCGGCCTTCTTCATCCTGGGCGGCTTCTTCGCGGCGCTGCTGGTGCGCTCGCGCGGCCCGGACGGCCTGCTGCGCCACCGCCTGATGCGCCTGGGTCTGCCCTTCGCGCTGTTCTGGCCCCTGCTGTGGCTGGCCTCGGGCGTGGCGGCGCTGTTCTTCATGAACCTCATGGTCCACGACGAATGGGGGCTGGACACCCAGGTGGTGCCGCGCCTGCCCATCCTGGACAGCCCCAACACCATCCACCTCTGGTTCCTGTGGATGCTGCTGTGGTTCTGCGTGGCCACCGCCGCGCTGTGGCGGCTGCCGCGCGCCTGGTTCGCGCCGGTGGAGTCGGCGCTGGCCTGGCTGGCGCGCCAGCCCTGGGGCTTCGTGGTGCTCGCGCTGCCGCTGGCGGTGGCCAGCGCGGCCTACCCGAACGCCATCCTCGCGCCCGCCGGCGCCTTCCTGCCCGATTGGAACGAGTGGCTCTACCACGGCAGCTTCTTCGTCTTCGGCCTGATGCTGCACGGCCGGCAGGCCGAGCTGTTCGCGCGGTTCCAGCGCCATTGGGCGGGCTATGCCGTGGCCGGCCTGGCGTGTTACCTCATGGCCACCGCGGTGACGCTCAGCCAGGGGCCGGTGCTGCTGTCCGCGTACAGCTACCACTGCATCAGTTGGCTGTGGAGCTTCGCCGCCATCGGCCTGGCGCTGCGCCTGGTGCCCTCGCGCCACGCCGTGCTGGGCTACCTCTCGGACAGCGCCTACTGGGTCTACCTTCTGCACTACCCGCTCACCATCCTGTTCGGTGCCCTGTTGTTCGAGCAGCCGCTGCCCGCACTGGCCAAGATGGCCATCAACATCGCGGGCACCACGCTGGTCTGCCTGGGCAGCTACGAGCTGTTCGTGCGCCACGGCTGGATCAGCCAGTTGCTCAATGGCAAGCGACACCCGCGGCGATCGCGCGGGGGCGGCGCCGAGCACCGTGTGACCTGAACCATGCGGATCTCGGCCAGCGTCACGAACGCACCGGGCCAGCACCAGGTCGTGCTGCGCACCGGGAACGCCGAGCACACGATCGCCGTCGCACCCAAGGCCTCGGGCGCCGGCTCCGCCACCAACGGCGGCGAGTTCCTCATGCTCGCCCTGGCCACCTGCTACTGCAACGACCTTTACCGCGAAGCCGCGCGCCTGGGTGTGGCGCTGGACCGTGTGGAGGTGTGGGCCGAGGCCGAGTTCGAGGGCATCGGCCTGGCGGCGCGGGACGTGCGCTACCACGCCCGGGTACAGTCGCCAGCATCCCCGGACGCCATCGCCCGGCTGCTGCGCGAAACCGATGCGGTGGCCGAGGTGCACAACACCCTGCGGCAAGGCGTTCCGGTCCAGTGGATCGACCCTCCCCCGCCATCGACATGACCCATCCGATCGAACATCAGGAAACCGGCAACACCGGCGCCTTCTACGTCCAGCAAAACGGCGAACGCATCGCCGAGATGACCTACAGCCGCACCAACCCCACGCTGATCATCATCGACCACACCCACGTCGACGAACGCCTCAAGGGCCAGGGCGTGGGACGCCAGCTGCTCGACGCCCTGGTGGCCTGGGCGCGCGAGACAAAGACCCGGGTCGTGGCCCTGTGCCCCTTCGCGAAGTCGCAATTCGACAAGGACCCATCGATCCGCGACGTGCTGGTCTGATCGCCTTCAGCCCCGAGGCGGCTCCATCATCTCGCGCATGCGGCGGCGCAGCGCGCGCTCGCGGCGGTTCTCCTCGCGCCAGTCGTCGCGCACGCCGCGCCACAGCGCCACCGTCATGAGGATGATCACCAGCGCGAACGGCACGGCGAACACGATCGTGGCCGTCTGCACCGCCTTCAGGCCGCCCGCCAGCAGCAGCGAGATCGCGATGCCCGAGATCAGCGCGCCCCAGATGATCTTCACGCGCGCGGGCGGGTTCTCGTTGCCGCCCGTGCTCATCATGCTGAGCACCAGCGTGGCCGAGTCGCCCGAGGTCACGAAGAACACGATCACCAGCACCGTGGCCGCGACGCTCATGATGGCGCCCAACGGCAGCGCGTCGAACATGGCGAACAGGGCCGTGGACACATCCGCGCTCACCGCCTCAGACAAGGGAATGCCCCGCATCACCTCCAGCGTGAGCGCCGTGCCACCGAACACCGAGAACCACAGGAAGCCCGCCAGCGTGGGCGCCAGCACCGTGCCCAGCACGAACTCGCGAATGCTGCGGCCGCGCGAAACGCGCGCGATGAACAGGCCCACGAAGGGTGACCAGCTCACCCACCAGGCCCAATAGAAAATGGTCCAGCCACCCACCCAGCCGCTGTCTCGAAAGGGTGTGGTGCGCAGGCTCATTCGCACGAACTCGCTGACGTAGCTGCCCAGCGTCGTCGTGAAGGTGTCGATGATGGCCACCGTGGGGCCGAGCACGAAGACCGAGAGCGCCAGCAACGCGGCCAACAGCAGGTTGGCGTTGGACAGCCACTTGATGCCCCGTCCCACGCCCGACACCGACGACACCACGAACAGCACCGTGGTGACGACGATGATGCCCACCTGCCACGCCGGGTTCACCGGCACGCCGGCCAGCGCGGCCAGGCCGCTGTTGATCTGCAGCGCGCCCATGCCCAGTGAGGCCGCCACGCCAAAGGCCGTGGCGATGACGGCCAGCACATTGACCACGGGCCCCAGGTGCCTCGCGAAGCCCCAGGGCAACGATTCGACCGCCGTGCTCACCAGCGCCGAGCCGCCCTTGCGGAACTGGAAGAAGGCGATGGCCAGCGCCACCACGCTGTACACGGCCCAGGGGTGCAGACCCCAATGGAAGAAGCTGTAGCGCATGGCCGCGTTGGCGGCCTCGGGCGTCTGCGGCGCGATGCCTGGCGGCGGCGTGCCGTAGTGGGAGATGGGCTCGGCCACACCCCAGAACACCAGACCGATGCCCATGCCGGCCGCGAACAGCATGGCGAACCAGGACATCAGCGAGAACTCGGGCTCGTCGTCCTCTGCACCGAGCTTGAGATCGCCGTAGCGGCTGAACGCCAGCAGCAGAGCCACGACCACCAGGCCCAGCACCACCCACAGGTACAGCCAGCCGAAGTCGCGCGTGATGAAGGCCAGCAGCGTATCGAACACCGAACCCAGGGTGGCCGGCGAGATCACGCCCCACACCACGATGGCCAGGATCAGCCCGACCGAGACGATGAGTTGCATGGTTCTTCTCCTCGAATGCGAAGCGACACCATACACGCCTGCCCGGCGGAAAAGTCTTTTTCACCGCGCCCGTTGCGGCGCATCGGGGCGATTCTGGCGGTCCAATCGTGCATCGGCCAACAACGACCAGAGGAGAACCGGTGAAGGAGTTGCAAGACGCGCAGCGCAGCGGCGAAACGATCGAGGTGGACGTGCTCGTCGCGGGCGCCGGCCCTTGCGGGCTGATGCTCGCCAACGAACTGGGCCTGCGCGGCATCCGCTGCCTGCTGGTGGATCCGAAGGCCACCACGGCCTTCAACCCGCAAGCCAATGCCACTCAGGCGCGCACCATGGAGCACTACCGGCGCATCGGCATCGCCGACGAGATCCGCGCCCTGGGCCTGCCGGGCGATCACCCCACCGACATCGCCTACTTCACCCGCTTCGCCACGCACGAGCTCGCGCGGCTGCGCCTGCCCACGGCCGCGCAGGCCAGCGAGCACGTGCGCGGCCTGCGCGGCGCGTGGAACGCAGCCGAGCTGCCGCACCGCGTCTCGCAGAAGTTCGTGGAAGCGGTGCTGCGCCACCACGCCGAGGCGCGAACAGGCCGGCCCGTGGCCTTCGGCTGGAAACTGGTGGACTTCGATCAGGACGCCGAGGGCGTGAGCGCCCGCGTGGCGCCGGCCGACGACCGTGGCCCCGCCGTGACCGTGCGCGCGCGCTACCTGGTGGGCGCCGACGGCGCGCGCAGCGTGGTGCGCCAGGCGCTCGGCATCGCCTACGGCGGTGACACCGGCGTGCAGCGCCAGTTCATGGGCGGGCGCATGTTCGCGGTCTACCTGCGCTCGCCCACCTTCTACCAGGCGCTGCCGCACGACCTGGCGTGGATGTACGTCAGCGTGAATCACGAGCGGCGCGTGTTCATGGCCTCGGTCGATGGTCAGGGCGAGTTCGCCTTCCACGCCGCCGTGCACGCGCACGAGGACCCATCCGACTGGACGCACGAGGACGCGAAGCGCCTGTTCGCGCAGGCCAGCGGCATGGACATTCCCATCGAGGTGCTGTCCACCGGCACATGGATCGCGGGCCACTCGCTGGTGGCCGAGCGCTACCAGCAGGGCCGCGTGTTCCTGGCGGGCGACGCGGTGCACCTGTTCACGCCCACGGGCGGGCTGGGCTACAACACCGCCGTGGGCGACGCGGTGAACCTGGGCTGGAAGCTCGCGGCGGTGTTGAAGGGGCATTCAAGCCCCGCGCTGCTCGACAGCTACGAAACCGAACGCCGCCCCATCGGCCTGCGCAACACCGACTATGCGCGCGGCTTCGCCGATTCGATCGGCCTGTTTCAAACCACCGCCGCGCTGGAAGCCGAAGGTGCCGAGGGCGACGAGTTGCGCGAACAGGCCAGCGGCGTGCTCAACGAGCACGTGCGGCGCGAGTTCAACATCCCGGGCGTGACGTTCGGCGAGCGCTACGACGGCTCGCCGATCATCGCGAGCGATGGCGGTGCACCACCGCCCGACAGCGCGAACGACTACCAGCCCAGCACCTGCCCCGGGGGGCGGCTGCCGCACGTGTGGTTGGGTGGCGAGCGTTCGCTGTACGACGCCTTGGGGTTCGAATGGACGGTGCTGGCGCCGCGGCACGCGCGAGACGCCGCACAGGCGCTGGTCGACGCGGGCACGGCGGCTGGCTTGAGCGTGACGCTGCGCCTGGGCGACGAACCCGAAGTGCGCGAGGCCCTGGGCGAGGCGATGCTCCTGGTGCGGCCTGATCAGGTCATCGCCTGGCGCGGCGATCGCGCCCCCGACCCCGCCGCGCTGTGGCGCCGGGCGGCCTGCACGCGCTGAGCCCTGCGGCGCGAGAGCCTTGGACGCCGCACCCCGTCGTGGCACGATCGGGCTCCCCCACGCTGCCCCGGATCACATGACCCTGCTCTACTTCATCGGCGGCCTGGTCGGCCTTGTCCTCGGCGCCAACCTGCTGGTGCGCGGCGCGTCCCGGCTGGCGCTGTCCCTCGGCATCTCGCCGCTGGTGGTGGGCCTGACCATCGTGGCCTTCGGCACCAGCTCGCCCGAGCTCGCGGTCTCGGTGGGCGCGGTGGCCGGCGGGCAGACCGACATCGCGATCGGCAACGTGGTGGGCAGCAACGTGCTCAACGTGCTGCTGATCCTGGGCATCTCCGCGCTCATCACGCCGCTGGTGGTGCACCTGCAGCTCATCCGCCAGGAGGTGCCCATCATGATCGGCGCGGCCCTGCTGCTCGTGGTCTTCGCCCTCGACGGGCAGGTGCGCTGGTACGAGGCGGCCATGCTCACCGCGGCCATGGTGGCCTACACCGTGTTCCTGGTGTGGCAGTCGCGCCGCGAGAGCCGCGAGGCCCAGGGCGACTACGACGCGGAGGTGCAGGCCGCCGCCCCTGGCGCCTGGGACGCGAAGCTGCCGGCGCAGATCGCGCTCATCGTCATTGGCCTGGTGCTGCTGGTGCTGGGCGCCGAAGGCCTGGTGCGCGCGGCGGTGGTGTTCGCGCAGCAACTGGGCCTGTCCGAGGTCGTGATCGGCCTGACCGTGGTGGCCCTGGGCACGTCCATGCCCGAGGTGGCCACCTCGCTGGCGGCCGCGCTCAAGGGCGAGCGCGACCTGGCCGTGGGCAACGTCGTGGGCAGCAACACCTTCAACATCCTGGGCTGCCTGGGTATCTCCGGCCTGGTGGCCGGTGGTGCGGGCCTGCAGGTGCCCCCGGCCGTGATGGCCTTCGACCTGTGGGTGATGCTGGCCGTCTCGCTGGCCTGCCTGCCCGTGTTCATGACCGGCCGGGAGATCGCGCGCTGGGAGGGTGCGGTGTTCGTGGGCTACTACCTCGCCTACGTCACCTACCTCATCCTCGCCGCGCAGGACCATGCCGCCCTGGGCCCCTTCTCCGTCGCCATGCTCAGCTTCGTGGTGCCCCTCACCGTCATCACCCTGGTGGTGGTGATGCTGCGGCACACGCCGCGGCCCTGATCCGCCGCGCCTCAGGCGCTGGGCGGGCGCTGGCGCCCGCGCCAGTCGTCCCACAGCGGCACCAGCGCCACCACCGTGAGCGCGACGGCGATAGGCACCGTGAAGCCATAGCCCAGCCGCTTGAAGCCGTAGGCGCCCACCAGACCACCGCCCACGAAGGCCCCCAGCAAGCCGCCCAGCACGCGCATGCGCTCGCGGTCGGCGCGCACGAAGGGGGTGATGCCGGTCACCCGGTTCCAGTACAGCAGCTTGCCGAATTCGATGCCCAGGTCGGTCACCACGCCCGTCATGTGCGTGGTGCGGATGACCGCGTTCGACAACTTGGTCACCACCGCGTTCTGCAGGCCCATGATGAAGCACAGCAGCGCCACCGTGGCCGGAATCAGCAGGCCCTCGAAGCGCGCGAGCCAGGCACCCATCAGGCCGAAGCACAGGATCAGCAGGGCCTCCAGCAGCAGCGGCAGGGCGTACTCGCTGGCCAATTGGCGCCGCCGCGCGAAGTTGACCATCACCGCGCAGCACATGGCGCCCAGCAGGAAGGCCAGCACCGCCGCCAGGGCTGCGGCCACCAGCTCACCCTCGCCCAGCACCAGGTGGTCGGCCACGGACGACACCAGCCCCGTGACGTGCGAGGTGTACTGGCGCACCGCCAGGAAACCGCCCGCGTTGATGGCCCCGGCCACGAAGGCCAGCAGCCAGCCGATCTGACGGTTGGCGGCCAAGGTGCGGTCTCGGCCGACGAGGAAGCGGGCGTAGCGCAAGGGCATGGCGGAACTCACAAGGGCCAGACGATAAGCAGCAAGGGCAGGCTGACGGCCACCACCAGCGCCTCCAGCGGCACGCCCAGCCGCCAGTAGTCGCCGAAGCGCAAGCCGCCCGGCCCCAGGATCATGGTGTTGTTCTGGTGCCCGATGGGCGTGAGGAAGGCGCACGAGGCGCCGATGGCCACGGCCATGAGGAAGGGGTCGGCGTTGACGCCCAGTGTGGCGGCGCTGCCGATGGCCACCGGGCACATCACCGCCGCCGTGGCGGCGTTGTTCATCAGGTCGGACAGAAACATGGTCACCAGCAGCACCGTGGTCAGCGCGATCACCGGATCGCCGCGCGCCACCCAGTCCATCAGCGCGCGGGCCAGCAGGTCGGCCGCGCCCGTGCTCTGCATGGCATCGGCCAACGGGAACAGCGCGCCCAGCAACACGATCACCGGCCAGTCGATCGACTCATAGGCCATGCGCAAGGGCAGCGTGCGCAGCACCAGCATGGCCAGCACGCCGCCCATGAAGGCCACGGCGGCCGGCACCAGGCCCAGCGCCGCCACCCCCACGGCCAGGGCCATCACCAGCGAGGCCTGGATGGCCTTGCGCCGGTTGGGGATCTGCAGGTCGCGCGCGGCCAGGGGCACACAGCCCGATTCGCTGGCGAATTCCGCGATCGCCGCCGTCGGGCCCTGCAGCAGCAGGATGTCGCCCGCGCGCAGCGACATGGCGCGCAGCCGCTCGACGGAGCGGCTGCCCTGGCGCGAGACGGCCAGCAGGTTCAGGCCATGGCGCGTGCGCAGACCGATCTCACTGGCCGATCGCCCTGCAAGGGCCGAGCCGGGCAGCACCACCACCTCCATCAGCGCAATCTCGGCCGCGTCGCCACGTGGCTTGTCCGATGGGCGCTCGTCGTCCGCCTCGCCTTCGTCGCGGTGTTCGCCCTGGCCTTCGCCCCGCTGGTGGTCCCGGGCGTGGTCGCCCGGCCTGGCCACACCCTCGGCCGCTTCCGCCGCGTCGGCGGGCTCGTCCTTGTCCGCCTCCTCGCGCGCGGGCGGGCGCACCGACTCCTCCAGCTTGAGCCCGAGCGAGGACAGCACGGAGGACAGGGAATCGGCCGCGGCCTCGATGACGAGGACGTCGCCGGCCCGCATCACGCGCTGCAGGCTGGGCGCGGTGATGCGCATCTCGTGGCGCACCAGGCCCACCACCTGGGCGCCGGACTGCTCCAGCACCGCCTCGATCTCGCCCAGTGTCTTGCCGACGGACGCGCCTTCTTCGAGCAGGCGCGCCTCGGTGAGATAGGCCGCGGTGTCGAAGCCTTCCATGCCCGCGGGCTGGCGCTTGGGCACCAGGCGCCAGCCCACCAGGGCGATGCCCAGCACGCCCAGCACGGCCACCGGCACCCCGATCCAGGCGAAGTCGAACATGGCAAAGGGCCCCGGGCCCCCTTCCAGGCCCGCGCGAAAGCCGGCCACGATGAGGTTGGGCGGCGTGCCGATCAGCGTGGTCATGCCGCCCAGGATGGTGCCGAAGGCCAGCGGCATCAGCACCTGGCCCGGCGGCAGCTTCAGGCGTTGCGCCAGCTTGATGCCCACCGGCATCAGCAGGGCCATGGCCCCCACGTTGTTCATGAACCCCGACAGCAGCGCGCCCACGCCCATCAGGGCGGCCAGGCTGAGCACCGGCCCGGCCTTCTCGGGCAGCGCGCGACGCGCCAGCACCTCCACCGCCCCGGAGGTCTGCAGCGCGCGGCTCATGATGAGCATGCAGGCCACGGTGATGACGGCCGGGTGGCCGAAGCCCTGGAAAGCCTGCGACGGATCGACCAGCCCGGTGACGACGCAGGCGAGCAAAGCGCTGACCGCCACCAGGTCGTGCCGCCATCGGCCCCACAGAAAGAGGCCCACCACCAGCGCCAGAATGGCCAGAACGGAGATCTGGTCGCCGGACATCAAAGCTCGTCGTCCGGGTTGTCGCGCGTCAGGGGCGCGGCCCCGTCGATCATCGCGTCGGCCTGCGCCTGCACGTGGGCCACCAGCGCATCCAGCGCCTGGCGCTGCTGCGACGACAGTCCCTCCACCAGCGCGTGGTTGACGGCCGCGATGCGCGGAAAGATGTCCTGGTGCACGCGCCGCCCCTCCTCGCTCAAGAAGATCTGCACCTCACGCCGGTCGTGCGGCTTGGGCCGGCGCTCGATCAGGCGCTTGCCGGCCAGCGAGGTGATCGTGCGCGAGGTGCGCGCCCGGTCCAGCATGGCGCGCTCGGCCAGCTCCGACGACAGCACCCCCTCGTTCTCGGCCAGGAAGGACAGCACGCGCCACTCGCGCCGCGTCATGCCGTGCCGCTCCTCGCACATCTGCACCACCTTTCGTCCGGCGGTGATGTGGATGCGGTACAGGCGGTAGAGCAGGAAGTCGGCCTGGCGCTCTGGGTACAGCAGTCGGTCCGGGGGGTGGGTCATGGGAGCCTAGGGTAATCCCGTAGAACGGTTGATTTCTGCAATCGATTGTGAATCCCTAGCATGGCCGGCTCCAAGCGGGACCACCCGCGGCCCGTGCCTGCGCCGACACAACACAACGGAGACAAGACCATGACCCTCACCCGCCGACTCATCCACGCCTGCCTACTCGCCGCCCTCACCGTGGGCGGCAGCGCCTTCGCGCAGGACAAGACCCCGCTGAAGATCGTGGTGGGTTTCCCGCCCGGTGGCTCCGCCGACACCCTGGCGCGCCTGCTCAGCGAAAGCCTGCGCGAGCAGTACGCGCCCATCGTGGTGGAGAACAGGCCCGGTGCGGGCGGGCGCATCGCGCTCAATCAGGTCAAGCGCGCGGAGCCCGACGGCCAGACCGTGATCGTGCTGCCCAGTGGCCCCATGGTGCTGTTCCCACACGTCTACAAGAAGCTCGACTACGACGCGGTGAAGGACTTCAGCCCGGTCTCGCTCATCGCCAACTTCCAGTTCGGCGTGGTGGCCGGCCCCGCCAGCAAGGCCACGAAGATCGGCGACATGGTGCAGATGGCCAAGGCACAGCCGGGCGTGGCCTCGTACGGCACGCCGGGCCTGGGCACGCTGCCGCACTTCATGGGCGTGCTGTTCGAGCAGCAGGTGGGCGCCAAACTGAACCACGTGCCCTTCCAGGGCGGCGGCCCGGCCAACACCGCGCTGCTGGGCGGCCACATCGACTACAAGTTCGACGTCGTCTCCGAAACCGCCGAGCTGCACCGCGCGAACAAGGTGCGCATCCTCGCCGTCACCGGCTCGCAGCGTGACCCGCAGGTGCCCGAGGTGCCCACGCTCAAAGAGAGCGGCATCGACATGGTGGCCACCGCCTGGTTCGCCATGTACGGCCCCGCGAACATGAACCCCACCGCACGCGACCGCCTCTCCAAGGCCGTGGCCACCGCGGTGAAGGCGCCCGCCCTGCGCGAGCGCCTGCTCGGCCTGGGCTACGAGCCCGTGGGCTCCACGCCCGCCGAACTGGCCGCCGCGCAAGCGGCCGACCTCAAGCGCTGGGAGGCCCCGATCAAGGCCACCGGCATCCAGCTCGACTGAGCGTTCTCTCTCGCCTCCAAGGAGTTCTTCTTTCATGACCGCACGACGCGCCTTCCTGGGCCTGGCCCTCGCCGCCGCCTTCGCCACCCCCGCCCTGCAGGCCCAGACGGCCTGGCCCACGCAGACCGTGCGTTTCGTGAACAACTTCCCCGCTGGCGGCCCGTCGGACATCCTCGCGCGCTCGGTCTCGCAGGTGCTGCAGGAGCAGTTCAAGCAGAGCTTCGTGGTGGACAACAAACCCGGCGCGGCCGGCAACATCGGCGCGGCCGACGCCGCCAAGGCCGCGCCCGACGGCAACACCCTGCTGTTCGGCATCGACACCACCTTCACCATCAACCCGCACCTCTACCCCAACCAGGGCTTCAAACTGACGGACCTCAAGCCCGTGATCATCATGGCCTCCTCGGGCCTGCTGATCGGCGTGCACCCGTCCACGGGCCTGAAGACCCTGCCGCAGCTGGTGGAGCAGAGCAAGTCGAAGAACTTCAACTTCAGCTCGGCCGGCAGCGGCAGCCCGGGCCACCTGGCGGTGGAGGTGTTCGCCGAAGCCACGAAACACAAGCTCGGCCACATCCCCTACCGCGGCAACACGCCGGCCGTCACGGCCGTGCTCTCGGGTGAGGTCGATGGCGGCACGCTCGCCACGCCCGGCATGCTGCCGCACGTGAAGGCCGGCAAGATCACCGCCCTGGCCGTCACCAGCCGCCAGCGTTCCACCCTCGCGCCCGAGATCCCCACCGTGGGTGAGCTCGGTCTCAAGAGCCTGGAACAGGAAGTGCTCTACCTGGTGATGGCGCCCGCCGCCACCCCCGACGCGCTGGTGCAGCAGATCGCCAAGGCCATCGGCGACGCGCTCCAGCGCCCCGACGTGAAGGCCCGCATGAACAACCTGGACCTGTTCCCCGAAGGCCTCACCGGTGCCGCCGCCAGCAAGCGCCTGGCCGACATGAACGCGCGCTACGGCGCCCTGGTAAAAGCCACCGGCATGAAAGTGGAATGATCGCCGCATGAACCGCCCCAATATCCTCTACATCGTCTGCGACGACCTCGGCTACGCCGACCTGGGCTGCTACGGTGGCCGCGAGGCCGGCTTCGGCCGCGTCTCACCGAACATCGACGCGCTGGCCGCCGGCGGGCTGATGTTCACCGAGGGCTATGCCAACTCGCCGGTGTGCTCGCCCACACGCTTCGCGCTGATGACGATGCGCTACCAGTACCGCCTGCGCGGCGCGGCCGAGGAGCCCATCAACAGCAAGGCCCGCACGAGCCAGACCCTGGGCCTGCCGCCCGAACACCCCACCCTGCCCTCGCTGCTGCGCGGTGCCGGCTACCGCACCGCCCTCATCGGCAAGTGGCACCTGGGCTACCCGCCGGCCTTCGGCCCGCTGCGCTCGGGCTACGAAGAGTTCTTCGGCCCCATGGCCGGTGGCGTGGACTACTTCACCCACTGCGCCAGCACCGGCGACCACGACCTGTGGTTCGGCGAAGAAGAGAAGGCCGAGGAGGGCTACCTCACCGACCTGCTGAGCCGCCGCGCCGTGGACTACGTGGACCGCATGGCCGACGGTGCCAAAGCTGGCACGCCCTTCCTGCTGAGCCTGCACTACACCGCGCCGCACTGGCCCTGGGAAACGCGCGACGACGCGCACGTGGCGCCGGACGTGGCGAAGAACCTGTTCCACCTGCACGGCGGTAACGTGAACAGCTACCGCCGCATGATCCACCACATGGACGAAGGCATCGGCTGGATCATGGACGCACTCAAGCGCCACGGCCTGGCCGACAACACCATCGTCGTCTTCACCAGCGACAACGGCGGCGAGCGCTTCTCCGACAACTGGCCCCTGGTGGGCGGCAAGATGGACCTCACCGAAGGCGGTATCCGTGTGCCCTGGATCGTGCACTGGCCCGCGCAGGTGCCCGCTGGCGGCACCACCGCGCAACACGGCATGAGCATGGACTTCTCGCGCACCCTGCTCGACGCGGCCGGCGTGGCGCCCGCCGAATCGCACGCGCCCGACGGCGTCTCGCTGCTGCCCGTGTGGCGCGACGCGGCCACGCGCATCGAACGCCCCATGCACTGGCGCATGAACCACCGGGGTCAGCGCGCGCTGCGCGAGGGCGACTGGAAGTACCTGCGCGTGGACGGCCACGACTACCTCTTCAACATCGCCAGCGACGCGCGCGAGCGCGCCAACCTGGCCCCGCGCGAACCCGGGCGCCTGGCCGCGATGCGCGAGCGCTGGGAGACCTGGAACGCCAGCATGCCCGCCATCCCCGAGGACGCGACGGTGAGCCTGGGCTATTCCTACAAGGACATGCCGCAGCGCTGACACGGCGTCGTGCGGGCTGAACGGCTCCGCATCGCGTTACGCTCGACGCCCATGACCCGCTGGCAACGCCTCTTCCCCTTCCTGCAGTGGCCGCGCCCCGACGCGGCCCTGCTGCGCAACGAGGCGCTCGCCGGCCTCACCGTCGGCCTCATGGTCATTCCGCAAGGTGTGGCGTACGCCGCGCTGGCGGGCATGCCGCTCATCACCGGCATCTACGCCGCCCTGCTGCCCGCCCTCATCGCCGTGCTGTTCTCGGCCTCGCCGCGCCTGTCGGTGGGCCCCACGGCCCTCACCTGCCTGCTGGTGAGCGCCTCACTCACGCCCCTGGCCCGGCCGGGCAGCGCCGAGTGGGTTCAGCTCGCGGTCTGGCTCGCGCTGCTGTCGGGTGTGCTGCAGGTGCTGCTGGGCCTGGTGCGCTACGGCTGGCTGCTCAACCTCGTCAACTCGCCGGTGCTCATGGCCTTCACCCAGGCGGCGGCGGTGCTGATCATCGCCTCGCAGTTGCCGGCGCTCACGGGTTTCAGGAGCTGGCACGCCATCGCGGAGCAGGCCGGCTGGCACGCGCCGGGCCTGGCCTTCGGCCTGCTGTCGCTGGCCGCGCTGATCGGCGTGCGGCGCCTGCGCCCGGGCTTTCCCTCGGTGCTCGCGGTGGTGCTGCTCAGTGCCGGTGTGAGCCGCGCGATCGGCTTCGAGGCCGGCGGCGGCGCTGTCATCGGCACGCTGCCGCAAGGCCTGCCGGCGCCCTTCCTGCCGGGCTGGCCCGGCTGGGAAACCCTCGGCGCCCTGCTGCTGCCCACGCTCATGATCACGCTGGTGAGCTTCCTGGAGACCGCCAGCAGCGCCAAGGTGGACAACGCGCGCCAGGGCAGGCGCTGGAACCAGGACCAGGACCTCATCGGCCAGGGCCTGGCCAAACTCGCCTCGGGCCTGTCCGGCGCCATGCCCACCAGCTCCTCGTTCTCGCGCTCGGCGCTCAATCTGTACGCCGGGGCCCGCACCGGCTGGGCCACCGTGTTTTCGGTGCTGGTGGTGGCGCTGGCCCTGTTGCTGGCCATGCCGCTGCTGCACCACGTACCGCTGGCGGTGCTGGCCGCCATCGTGGTGTTGCCCGTGTGGGGCCTGCTGCAGCCGTCGTCCTTCGTGCGCCTGTGGCGCCTGTCGCGCGTGGAGGCGGTCATTGCCGGCACCACCTTCGCCATCACCTTGCTGGCTGCGCCGCGCCTTTACTGGGGCGTGTTGGCGGGCGTGGTGATGGCGCTCACGCACTTTCTCTACCTGCGGCTGCACCCGCGCATCATCGAAGTGGGCCTGCACCCGGATGGCAGCCTGCGCGACCGCCACCTGTGGCAATTGCCCCCTCTGGCCCCGCGCCTGTACGCCCTGCGCATGGACGCGGCGCTGGATTTCGCCACCGCCAACGCGCTGGAAAGGGCCGTGGCCGAACAACTGCAGGGCGCCCCGGACACGCAGCACGTGCTGCTGATCGCCCATCCCATCAACTGGATCGATGCCACCGGGGCCGAGGCCTTCGGCCGCCTGCGCGAGCAACTCGACGACCGACGCGTGCACCTGCACCTGGTGGGCATGAAGCTGCCGGTGGAGCGCTTGCTGGCTGCGGCCGGCCACCTCGACGAGAACGAACGCCTGCACCTGTACCGCACCGAGGCCGAGGCGCTGCAGGCGATCGAACAGGGGGCGCTCGTCGGCCCCGAGCCCGCCCCCTCCACCTGACACCGCTTTCCCGCTCGGCTCAAGACCGGCGCGGTCGCGCCGAAAAGGCTGTTGGTCGTACATTTCGAAACAGCCCGGTGTGCCCACCGGCCCGGAGGGACGTGTGAGCGTCAACCAAGGTTCAGCGCAAGCCCTCGGCGAGTTCGCTCAACTCGACGCGTTCGCGCAGCTCGTGCAGGGCGCGCTGCTGCGCTATGACTTCGACGCCAAAGGCCAGGGCGCGCTGGTCTACATCAGCGAGGGCTGCATGGACCTGTGGGGCGTGGACGCGCGCACCATCCTCGCGCACGAGGCGGTGATCTGGCTCATGGCGCCGCGCGAGCAGCGCCGCCTGCTGCGCGGCGGCTTTCGCGAGGCCACGCGGCGCGGGGCGCCCTGGGCGCACGAGTGGCGCATCGTCGACGCGCAAGGCCGCCACAAGTGGCTGCGCGGCATGGGCAAACCGCGGCCCCAGCCCGATGGCCGTGTGCACTGGACCGTGCTGGTCAGCGACGTGACCGACAGCGTGCGCGCGCGCTCGCTCGACCTCGCCAGCGACGACCGCTTCCGCCGCATCTTCGACAGCATGCCCAGCATCGCCGTGCAGGCCTATGGGCCGGACATGATCGTGCGCTACTGGAACAAGGGCTCGGAACGCGTCTACGGCTACCGTGCCGACGAGGCCATCGGCCGCAGCATGCTGGAGTTGGTGATCCCGCCCGCGCTGCGCGGCAGCTTCGACCGCAACCACCAGCGCACGCTGGACGGGCGCGCCACGCTCAACACCGGCGTGCACTGGCTGCTGCGCAAGGACGGCAGCTCGGTCGAGGTGCACGCCAGCGAAATCATCACGGAACACCCGGAGCGCGGCGTCGAGATCTTCTGCATCGACTTCGACCTGACCGAGCGCCGCAAGGTGGAGGACCAGCGGCTCGCGCTGGAGGCGCAACTGCGCGAATCGCAGAAGCTGGAGGCGCTGGGCACACTGGCCGGTGGCGTGGCGCACGACTTCAACAACATCCTCGCGGCCATCCTGGGCAACGCGCACCTGGCGCTGGACGACGCGCGCGAGATGCCCGCCGTGGCCGAGAGCGTGGGCGAGATCCTCAAGGCGGGCGCGCGCGCCAAGGAGCTGGTGCGCCGCATCCTGGCCTTCAGCCGCCGCCAGGCGCTGCAGCGGCGCGTGATGCCGCTGCAGTCGGTGGTGGACGAATCCGTGCGCCTGCTGCGCGCCACCATTCCCAAGGGCGTGGAGCTGCGCGTGCTGTGCGACCCCGACACGCCCTACGTGTTGGCCGACCCCACGCAACTGCAGCAGGTGCTGCTGAACCTGTGCACCAACGCCTGGCAGGCCATGCCCGAGCGCTCCCGCGGCTGTCTGCAGATCGAACTGCAGCCGCACGCGGGCCCGCCCCCGGCCACCGCGTGTGTGCTGCCGGCCCAGGGCCCGGCCGAGGACTGGCCCGCGCTCAACGTGCGCCTAAGCGTCAGCGACAACGGCGTGGGCATGGACGAGGCCACCATGGCCCGCCTGTTCGAGCCCTTCTTCACCACCAAGCCACCGGGCGAGGGCACGGGCCTGGGCCTGGCGGTGGTGCACGGCATCCTGCGCGACCACCAGGCGGCGGTGCAGGTGCGCAGCCGGCCCGGTGAGGGCACGGTGTTCGACCTGTACTTTCGCGCGGCTGCCCTGCAGGCGGGCGGAGGGGGAGCGCCCCCCGCGCCCGGCACTGCGCGCACCACGCCGGCGGCGCGCGGCACGCGCATCCTGTACGTGGACGATGACGAGCTCATCGCCGA
>NZ_CCAE010000057.1 GCF_000723405.1 Hydrogenophaga intermedia
CCCCCCCCCCCCCCCCCCCCCCCCCCCCCCCCGGCCCCCCCCCCCACCCCCCCCCCTCCCCCCCCCCCCCGCCCGGCCTGTACCGCCACTACAAGGGCGGCTGGTACGAGGTGATCGACACCGTGCGCTGCAGCGAGACGCTGCAACCTCTGGTGCTGTACCGCGCGCTGTACGGTGGCTTCGGCCTGTGGGTGCGGCCCTCGGCCATGTTCAACGAGACCGGCGTGTTCGAGGGCCGTGAGCAGAAGCGCTTCCGCCGCATCCGCGCGGCCGACCTGATGCCTGCCGACCTGGCCAGCGCGCAGGCGCTTGTGGCGCATCTGCGCGGGCGGGCGACGCGACAAGGCATCGACCTGGACACCGCCCTGCGCGCCCCGCCACCCGAGCCCACCACCTGCTGCGGCCGCGGCTGCAACGGCTGCGTGTGGGAGGGCTACTACAACGCCGTGCGCTACTGGGCCGACGACGCGCTGGAACAACTGGGCTGAGGGCGGGGGGCTTCAAGCCCCGCCCAGCACCGGCAGCGCGCGCAGCCGCTCCACCGCCAGGTCCACGAACACCCGCACCTTGGCCGCCGCCTTGCGCCCGGCCGGGTACACCAGGTGCACGGGAATCGGTGGCGGCTCGTGGTCGGCCATCACCACGCGCAAGCGGCCGTCGGCCACCTCCTCCGCCACCTGGTAGGACAGCGTGCGCGTGAGCCCGCGCCCCGCGACGGCCGCCGCGATGGCCATCTCACCGGTGTTGGCCACCAGCGGCGTGTCGATGGCCACCGCCTCTCGCTCGCCGCGCGGGTGCAGCGTCCAGGGCGTGGCCGTGGCGCCCATGGGCGAGAAGCCGATGCCCACGTGGCCCGCGAGATCGGCCACGGTGCGCGGCTCGCCGCGCGCGGCCAGGTAGTCGGGCGCGGCCACCATCACGCGCCGCACCGAGCCCACGCGCACGGCGGTGAGGCCGGAGTCGGGCAGGTGGGCAATGCGCACCGCCACGTCGTAGCCCTCGTCCACCAGGTGCACGATGCGGTCCACAAACAGGGTGCGCACCTGCACACGCGCGTGCCGTTCCATGAAGGCCAGCACCAGCGGCGCCACGTGCCGCCGCCCGAACATGGACGACGCGGTGACGCCCAGCACGCCCTGCGGTTCGCGAAAGGAGCCGCCTGCCAGCGACTCGGCCTCGTCCAGCTCGCCCAGCAGGCGGCGACAGTCGGCCACGAAGCGCTCGCCCGCTTCGGTGAAGCGCACGCTGCGCGTGGTGCGCACCAGCAGTTGCGCGCCGATGCGCGCCTCGAGCTGGTCCATGGCGCGCGACACGGCCGGCGGCGAATGACCCAGGCGCCGCGCGGCGCCCGCCAGGTTGCCGGCCTCGGCCACCGCCACCAGCACACGAAGGTGTTCGAGCTTGTCCATGCGGTCTTCCATTCAGTGGAAGGCAGAAATGCCTTCGGCGGGGATTCTGTTCGCGCGGCGCAATGCCTAAGCTGACGTCCAGTTTTGACCCGCCCCTTGCCAGGGGTCTTGCCAGGAGCCCACATGAACACCCCCGCCCCCCGACCCGACCGACCGCTGCGCCTGCACCGCTTCGTGCTCTCCGGCCACGCGCACCGCGTGGAGCTGTTCCTCTCGCTGCTCGGCCTGCCCTATGAAAACGTGGACGTGGACCTGCCCAAGGGCGCGCACCGCGAGGCGGACTTCCTGCGCCTGAACCCCTTCGGCCAGGTGCCGGTGCTGGAGGACGGTGACGTGGTGCTGCCCGACAGCAACGCCATCCTGGTCTACCTGGCCGGCCGCTACGACCCCAGCGGCCAGTGGTGGCCGCGCGACCCGCTGGCCTGCGCGCAGGTGCAGCGCTGGTTCAGCGTGGCCGCCGGCCCGCTGGCCCACGGGCCCAGCGCGGCGCGCGTGGCGCGCTTGTTCGGGCGCCCGCACGACGAGCGCAGCCACCTCGTCGCGCACGAACTCTTCAAGCGCATGGAGGCGCACCTGGACGGGCGCGACTGGCTGGCCGCGCCGCACCCCACGCTGGCCGACGTGTCCCTCTACACCTACACCGCGCACGCGCCAGAGGGCGGTGTGCCACTGGACGCCTACCCGCGCCTGCGCGCCTGGATCGCACGGGTGGAGGCCCTGCCGGGCTTCGTCGGCATGGTGAGGTCGCCGTTGCCGAACGCACCCGACGCGCCCAACGCGCGGGCTGCCTGAGGGGAGCGATGCCATGCACGACACCGCCACTTTCCATGAGGGCGAACGCGCGATGCAGGCGCGTGCCGGCGCGCTGGAGCGGCTCACCGCCATCGGCCCGCGCGTGGTGCGCGACCACATGCCCGACCAGCACCGCGAGCTGTTCGAGAAGCTGCCCACGCTGGTGGTCGGCAGCCTGGACGCGGCGGGCCAGCCCTGGGCCTCGCTGCTGGCCGGGCCGCCGGGCTTTGTGCACACGCCCGACGAGCGCCACCTGAGCGTGAATGCGCGGCCCGCAGCCGACGACCCGCTGGCCTCCGCGCTCGCGGTGGGGGCGCCGCTGGGCCTGCTGGGCCTGGAGCCGCACACGCGCCGGCGCAACCGCATGAACGGGCGCGTGGTGAGCGACGGCGCTGAAGGCTTCACCGTGCGCGTGGACCAGAGCTTCGGCAACTGCCCGCAGTACATCCAGGCGCGCGAGCCCGAGTGGGTGCCGCAAGCGCCGCTGCCGGCGCAGCGTCACGGCGCCCGCCTGATCGAGCCGGCGCGCGCCCTGCTCGCAAGCGCCGACACGGTCTTCATCGCCAGTGCCGCGCCGCGCGCGGGCAGCGGCACGGACGAGACGAACCAGGGCGTGGACGTGTCGCACCGCGGCGGCCTGCCCGGCTTCGCGCGGGTACACGACGAGGACGGGCCCAAGGGCGCGAGCGTGCTCACGATCCCCGACTACCGCGGCAACTTCTTCTTCAACACCCTGGGCAACCTGCTGTCGCGCCCGCAGGCCGGGCTGCTGTGCGTGGACCCGGGCAGCGGCGACGTGCTGCAGCTCGCGGCCGAGGCCAGCATCGTGTGGGAAGGCCCCGAAGTGGATGCCACGCCCGGCGCCGAGCGCCTGTTGCGCCTGCGGGTGGTGTCGCACCTCTGGCGGCCACGGGCTCTGCCGCTGCGCTGGTCGGCGCATGAGTTCGCGCCGCAACTCATCACTCCACCCAGGGATTGATCAGAGAGACATCGACATCGCGGAAGTCGTCGACATTGCGCGTCACGAGTTGAAGACCGTGCCGCTGAGCCGTGGCCGCCAGCAGGCTGTCGATGCCCGGAAGCGGACGGCCTGCCTTCGCGAGCAACCGCCCCCAACGATCCGCTGTCTCGCCATCGATTCCCAGCACGCGCCCGGCAAACCAGGCCGGCAGTTGCGTCTCCAACCAATCCAGGAGTTCCAGTCGCCTGCGCGAATCGGCCATGGCTTCCACGCCTCTCCGGATCTCGCCCAGTGTGAGCACGCTCAGGTACAGCGTGCTCGGCGGACGGGCTTCCATCCAGGCCACCACACGCGCATCCGGTTGTCGCTTGCGCAGTTCCGACAGTACGTTCGTATCAATGAGATAACTCACCAGTCCTCCGTCTTCGGCGTGTCCTTCAAGCGCGGCGGGAGTTCGAATTCACCCGCCGCTTCGGCCAGCGGCGACGCCGCGATGAAGGCCGGAAGGCTGAGATGCCGCCCGCTCATGCGGTCGAAGTCTTCCTTCGACACCAGAACCGCCACCGTTTTGCCGTGCACGCTGATGTCTTGCGGCCCTTGCTGGCGGGCCGTCTTCACCACTTCGGACAGGCGCGCCTTGGCGTCCTGCATTTGCCATGCCCTCATGGGAACCTCGCTTCTGACTAGAAAGGTCAGAATTCTAGATTCCCTGCCGGTGGGCGTCCATCAGAACAAATCCCCCTGCGCCGACAGCGCCCCCGGCTGGAACCGCGACAGGTCCATCGGCTCGCGCTCCTGCGAATAACCCAGCCGCGCGCAGGCCTTGTGAAAGCGCTGGCGCAGCAGATCGGCCCAGGGGCCGCTGCCTTTCATGCGGGTGGCGAAGTCGCTGTCGTAGTCGCGCCCGCCGCGCATGTCCTGGATGCGCGCCATCACGCGGCCCGCGCGCTCGGGGCAGTGCTGCTGCAGCCACTGGCGGAAGATGGGCGCGAGTTCCCAGGGCAGGCGGATCACCTGGTAGAAGGCGCGGCGCGCGCCGGCCTCGCGCGCGGCCTCCAGCACCTGCTCCATGTCCTCGTTCAGAAAAGGAATCTGCGGCGAGACGCTCACGCCCACGGGAATGCCGGCCTCGGCCAGGGTGCGGATGGTGCGAAGCCGCCGGTGCGGTGCGGCCGCGCGCGGCTCCAGGGTGCGCGCCAGCTTCGGGTCCAGCGTGGTGATGGTGACGTAGACCGCCGCCAGGCCCAGGGTCGCCAGGGGCGCGAGCAGGTCGATGTCGCGCTCGACGCCGCTGCCTTTGGTGACGATGCCCACCGGGTGGCGGGCGCGAAAGAGCACGTCCAGCGCGGCGCGCGTGAGGCGCAGCTCGCGTTCGATCGGCTGGTAGGCGTCCGTCACCGTGCCCAGGGCCACCATGCTCGGCTCGTAGGACGGGCGCTGCAGCTCTCGCGCCAGCACCTCGGCGAAGCCGCGCTTGGCGATGAGCTTCGTCTCGAAATCGAGCCCTGGCGAGAGGTTGAGGTAGCTGTGGCTGGGCCGCGCGTAGCAGTACACGCAGCCGTGTTCACACCCGCGGTAGGGGTTGAGGCCGTGCACGAAGCCGATGTCGGGCGAGGCGTTGGTGGTGATGGCGCTTCTGGCGTCTTCCCAACTGACGCTGGTGGCGGGCGCGGCGTGTTCCTCGGCCTGCGATTCGTCCAGCGTGCCCCAGCCGTCGTCGAAGGCGGCGCGCGCGGCGGACTCGAAGCGGTGGGGCTGGCGGAAGGAGACGCCTCGGCCCTTGAGGGCCGCGACGGGAATATGGACGTCGGGCATGACGGCCTCCGATACTGTACAAAACAACAGTATATGGAGTGCCATCGCGGGATGCTCGGCCGCCCGTCGTCGGCATCCCCTACCCGTATCGGGTTAGGTTCCGGGCAAGGCCCGGGCTTTCGTGACTTATGACCGGCACGCTGCCTTGAGGCCGCCATAGGCCCGTACTTATACTGCCCGGGGATAGGTAAAAAGACGTCCAGCCCCGCGCTGAGATTGCCTGGTTTTCCAGCTTCAAAAGGGACCCCGGTTGAGCCAATCGAACATCGGCGGCTTTCGCATCGCCGGCGTGAGCACTTGCTTGCCGCCATTGGTGGTGGACAACCTCGACCCGGCCCTGGGCTTCGCGCCCGAGGACGTGCGCAAGGTGGTGGCCATGGCCGGCGTGCGCGAGCGTCGCGTGGTGACGCCCGATGTCACCTCGGCCGACCTGTGCCACCGCGCTGCCGAGCGTTTGATGGCGCGGCTGGGCTGGGCGCCCGAGACGGTGAGCGCGCTGATTTTCGTCACGCAGACGCCCGACCACTTCCTGCCCTCCACCAGTTGTCTGCTGCAGCAGCGCCTGGGCCTGCCCGACACCTGCGCCGCGTTCGACGTGGGCCTGGGCTGCTCGGGCTACCCGTATGGCCTGTACATCGCTGCGGCGATGCTGCGCGGCGGCGGCCACCGGCGCGTGCTGATGCTGCACGGAGAAACGCCCAGCCGCTTCGTCAGCCCCGAGGACCAGGCCACCGTGCTGCTGTTCAGCGACGCCGGCTCGGCCACCGCGCTCGAACTCGACGACGACCCCTCTGCTGGCGGCCACTTTGTGCTGCACTCCGACGGCAGCGGCGCCGAGGGATTGATTCTTCGCGGCGGCGCCTTCCGCGACCGCGAACCCGCCAACCCGCGCCACCGCTTCCTCGAAATGGACGGTGCGGCCATCTTCAACTTCACCATCAAGCGCGTGCCCGCGCTCATCGCCGACACCCTGGCCTTCGCCGGCAAGGCCGTGGCCGACGTGGACGCCTTTGTCTTCCATCAGTCCAATCGATTCATCATGAAGCACCTGATGAAGAAGAGCGGCCTGCCGGAGGACCGCGTGCCCTTCTCCATCGAGGACAGCGGCAACTGCGGCGGCCCATCGGTGGCGGTGGCCATGACGCGCCGCCTCTCGGCACCGCCATCCGGCCAGCGCCGGCTGTGGATGCTGCTGGGCTACGGCGTGGGCCTGTCCTGGGGCGCGGCCCTGGTACCGGTGGACGATCGCACCGTCCTGCTGCACGACGACGGTGAAGGCCTGTGAACGTTTTCGAGCCGACGAACATGGACACCAGCACCCGCCCCACCATCACCCAGACCGAGGCCCTGGCCCTGCTGGCCGAATGCTTCAACGTGCCGGCCGACAGCCTGCACGCCGACGTGGAGCGCGAGTCCATCGAGGACTGGGACTCCATGGGCGCGCTGATGCTCATTGCCGAGCTCGACGAACGCTTCGGCCTCGAACTCACGGCCGAGGTCTCGCGCGAGATGACGCGCATCGGCCACGTGCTGGACTTCCTGCGCGCGCACGGGGTGCTGCGTGAGGGTGAGTGAGGCCACCCGCCCCGTGGCATCGACGCCGCGCCTGCCGGCGCACGACAAGCTTGGCCGCCTGGTGGCGCGCAGCCTGGGGCTGGACGAGCCCACGCTGCGCGAGGGCCTGTGCCCGGCCACCGTGGACGACCTGCCCGACGTGCTCGCCCTGCGCCGCGAGCACCTGCTGCCCGGCCATGAGTGGGACGACGACGCCTACCTGCGTTGGCGCTACCGCCTGGGACGCGAGGGCGCGGGCTTCGGCGAGTTGTGGTGCGTGCGTGCGCACGGCCGGGTACTCGCCACCATCGGCGTGGAAGACCTGCCCGTCGACGTGGACGGCCAATCCCTCACCGGTGCGCAGGTGATGGACCTGATGGTGCGGCCCGAGGCGCAGGAGTCGGGCCTGGGCATCTGGCTCAACCAGGCCATGCTCGCGCGCCACCCTTTCACCCTGGCGGTGGGCGCCAACCAGAATTCGGCCGGCATCGTGCGCCGCCTGTTCGAGCCGCTGGCCCCGCGCCTGACCTTCACCCACCCGCTGGACCTGGGCCCCTTCGTGCGCCGCCGCTGGCCCACCCTGGCGGGCACGCCCCTGGTCACGCGCGTGGCCAACGCCGGCCTGTCGCTGCGGCGCCTGGCGCTGCGCTGGGGCCGGCCGCGTGGCTTCACGGTCGAGAGCGCCACGCGCCTGGACCCCGCGCTCACCGCCCCGGTGTCGCGCGGGGCCGCCGGCGTGCACCTGCGGCACCATGGCGCCTACCTGCAGCGGCGCCTGCTCGACAACCCCCGCCGGCCATTGGCGCTGCGCGTGGCGCGGCGCGGCGACACCGTGGCCGGGCTCATCGCCTGGGCCGTGGAGGCCGACGACCTGGGCCGGCCCGAGCTTCACCTGATCGACTGGCGCCACGACGGCGACGAGGCCCTGCTCGTGCTGCTGCACGAGGCCTTGCGCGAAGCCGCCGCGCAAGGCTGTTCCTGCGTGCGCCTGCTGCTGCAGGACACGGCCTCGCAACGCGTGGCCGCGCGCGCCGGCTTCCTGCCTTCCAGCGACGACGAAGGCCGCCCCTGCGGCGTGCAGTCGCGCGACGCCGAGCTCGCCGCGCGGCTGGCCCACGCGCCCTGGGCCCTGACCGACCTGCACGACGACGCCGATGGCTTCTGACCGCTCTACCTCGCACAACGTCTGACCATGTGCGGCATCGCCGGCCTCTTCAGCCCTCAACGGCCGCCTGCGCGCAATGAGCTGGCGGCCATGGCGCGCGCCCTGCACCACCGCGGCCCCGATGGCCAGGGCGTGTGGGTCGATGGCCCGATCGGACTCGCGCACACGCGCCTGGCGATCATCGACCTGCAAGGCGGAGCGCAGCCCATGGCCAGTGCCGACGGCCGCGTGCAGCTCGTCTTCAACGGCGAGATCTTCAACTACATCGAGTTGCGCGCCGAGCTGCGCGCGCTGGGCCACCACTTCCGCACCGACTCCGACACCGAGGTGCTGCTGCAGGCCTACCGGGCCTGGGGCGATGAATTCCTCTCGCGCCTCAACGGCCAGTTCGCCATTGGCCTGTGGGACGCGCAGCGCCAGCGCCTGCTGTTGGCGCGCGACGGCGTGGGCATCCGCCCGCTGTTCTGGACGCGGCTGGGCGATCGCCTGGCCTTCGCCTCCGAGGCCAAGGCCCTGTTCGCCCTGCCCGAGGTGCCGCGCGCGCTCGACCCCGCCGGACTGGCCGCCAGCCTGGGCTGGTGGGCGCCGCTGGCACCGCGCACCGCCTTCGACGGCATCCACTGCCTGCCACCGGGCCATTGCCTGGCGGTGGACGCGCGCGGCGAGACGCTCACGCGCTGGTGGGACTGGAGCTTCCCCGACACCGACCCCTTCGCCCCCGTGGACGAGGACGCGCTGGCCGACGAGCTGCACGCCCTGCTGGTGGACGCCGTGCGCCTGCAGCTGCGCGCCGACGTGCCCGTGGGCGCCTACCTCAGCGGCGGGCTGGACTCGTCCATCCTCACCACCGTCATCCGCCGCCACACCGACACACCGCTGCGCAGCTTCTCGCTCACCTTCGACGAGGCCGAGTACGACGAGAGCGAGCACCAGCGCCTGATGGTGCGGCACCTGGACACGCAACACTCCGCCGTCGGCTGCGGCCGGGGCGACATCGCCGCCGCCTTCGCGCGCACCGTGTGGCACGCCGAAACGCCGCTGGTGCGCACCGCCCCCGCGCCCATGCTGCGCCTGGCCGACAGCGTGCGTGCCGCCGGCTACAAAGTGGTGCTCACCGGCGAAGGCGCGGACGAGGTCTTCGGCGGCTACGACCTGTTCAAGGAAGCGAAGATCCGCCGCTTCGTCGCGCAGTTGCCCGGCTCGGCCCGGCGCGCGCGCGCGGTGGAGCGGCTCTACCCGTGGATGGCGCGCGCGCCCGGTGGCACGCACAACGCGCTCGCGCAGCGCTTCTTCACCGACAGCCGCGTGCCCGACGGCGACGCCAGCTACGCGCACCAGACGCGCCTGGCCAGCACGCGCCGCGCCTGGGCCTTCTTCACACCCGAGTGGCAGCGCGCCCTGGCCGCGCAGGACCCGGCCGCGCAGTGGCGCGAGCGCGTGCCCGAGGCCTTCGCGCATTGGCAGCCCATGGCGCGCGACCAGTACACCGAAGCGCACACGCTCATGAGCGGTTACCTGCTCGCCGCGCAGGGCGACCGCATGGCCATGGCCGCCTCCATCGAAGGGCGCTACCCCTTCCTCGACCCGCGCGTGATCGCCTTCGCCGCCGCGCTGCCGCCGCGCCTGAAGATGCGCGGCCTGCGCGAGAAGCTGCTGCTGCGCCGCGCCTTCGCGCGCGAGTTGCCGCCCGAGATCGGTCAACGCACCAAGCAGCCCTATCGTTCGCCCGACTGCGCCAGCTTCTTCGAGGACGGCCGGCCCCTGCCCTGGGTGGGCGCACTGCTGAGCGAAGGCAGCCTGCGCGAGTCGGACCTGTTCGATGCGCCCGCCGTGGCGCGCCTCACGGCCAAGTGCGCGGCCGGCCGCGCCATCGGCTTCGCCGACAACATGGCCTTCGTGGGCGTGCTGTCCACCATGCTGCTGCACCGGCAGTTCGTGCGCGCCGAAGCGCCCACGTTGGAGATGGCGTGAGCATGGACCTCCACGCTGCGCCGCTGCGCGGGTCGCTGCCCCCCGAGGGGGCTGATCCGCCTTGGGGCGGCCCGGCGGCGGATCGCGCGGGCCCCTTCATCCACAGCGCCTTCGAGGCACGCTGCCGCGAGCAGCCGGGCAAGACGGCCGTGGTCGTGGGCGAGCGGCGCGTGAGCTATGGCGAACTGATCGCGCAGGTCCACGGCATTGCGGTGGCGATGCACGACGCCGGCATCACACGCGGCGACCGCGTCGTGCTGCTGCTCGACAGCAGCGTGGACTACGTCGCCGCCCTGCACGCGGTGTGGCACCTGGGCGCGGTGGCGGTGCCGCTGGGTCCGCAGACGAAGGCTGCCAAGCTCACGCACGTGCTGAACGACACGGGTGCGCGCGCGCTGCTCACACAAGCCACGCTGTCGAGCGTGTGGGGCGCGGCCTCTCACGGCGCCTCGCTTTGCGTGTGGGTGCGCGGCGAAGCGCCCTCGCCCGCCCTCGCGTGGCCGTCGCCATCGAACCACGCCACCGACCTGCCCGGCCCCACCAGCGCCGGCGACCTCGCCACCCTCATCTACACCTCCGGCACCACCGGCCAGCCCAAGGGCGTGATGCTGAGCCACGCCAACATGCTCGCGGCCTGGCGCTCGGTGCAGGCCTACCTGCAACTGCGGCCGCAGGACGTGATCGGCCTGGCCCTGCCGCCCAGCTTCAGCTACGGCCTGTACCACGTGGTCATGGGCCTGGGCATCGGCGCCACGCTGGTGCTGGAGAACACCGCGGCCTTCCCCGCGAAGCTGGTGCAACGCCTCGCGTCCGAGCGCGTCACGGTGTTCCCCGGCGTGCCCATGCTCTGGGCCAGCCTGCTCGCGCTGGACCTGTCGGCTCACGACCTGTCGGCGCTGCGCCTGATCACCAACGCCGCCGCCGCCCTGCCCGCCGCGCACACCGCCTTGTTGCGCGCGCGGCTGCCGCAGGCGCAGCTGCTGCTCATGTACGGCCTGACCGAGTGCAAGCGCGCGAGTTACCTGCCGCACGAGGAGGTGGACTCGCGCCCCGAGAGCGTGGGACGCGGCCTGCCCTTCCAGGAACACTGGCTGGTCGACGAGCACGGCCAGCGCCTGCCCGACCAGGGCTGCGCCACCGGCGAGCTGGTGGTGAGCGGCGCGCACGTGAGTGCCGGCTACTGGAACGCCGCGCCGGGCGTGGCCACGCGCATCAGCCCCGGCCCGCGCCCCGGCGAACACACCCTGCGCACCGGCGACGTCTTCCGCCGCGACGAGCACGGCTGGCTCTACTGCGTGGGCCGCACCGACGACATGTTCAAGTCGCGCGGCGAGAAGGTCTACCCGCTGGAGGTGGAGCACGCCATCTGCGAGCTGCCCGGCGTGCTCGAGGCCGCCGTCGCCCCCATGCCCGACGAGCGCCTGGGCCTGGCCGTGAAGGCGCACGTGCGGCTCAAGCCCGGCGCCACGTTGGCCGAGCGCGAGGTCATCCGCCACTGCCAGGCCCGGCTGGAGAGCTGGATGGTGCCCAAGGCCGTGGTCTTCGTCGACCAACTGCCCCAGACCGAGTCCGGCAAGCTGCGCCGGCGCGACCTGGCCTGAACCCGTTTCCTTTTTTCATTTCAACGAGCACACCACCATGAGCACCATCAAAGCCGAGGTCCGGCACTACATCGAGGAGAACCTGCTGCTGGGCGCCGGCGCCGTCTCGCCCGGCGACGAGGAGTCCTTCCTGGAGCACCAGGTGCTCGACTCCACCGGCTTTCTCGAACTCGTGGCGCACCTGGAAGAAACCTACGGTATCAAGATCGGTGACGACGAGATGGTGCCGGAGAACCTCGACTCGCTGAACGCGATCGAGGCTTTTGTTCAACGCAAGCGCGAGACCGCCTGATGAGCGCCGCGCCGCTGGGGCCTCAGAGCCTCGAACTCGACTGCGCGGCCGAGCTCGCGCGCATCAGCGCCTGGATCCCGCGCGTGCTGACGCAGAAGCTGCGCCGCCGCGGCCTGGTGGTGGCCATCAGCGGCGGCATCGACAGCTCCGTCTGCGCCGCTTTGAGCGTGCGCGCCATCGGCGCGAAGAAGGTCTTCGGCCTGCTGCTGCCCGAGCGCGATTCCAGCGGCTTCAGCACCGAACGCGGCCGCCAACTGGCCGAGCACCTGGGCATCGAGTACCAGGTGCACGACATCGCGCCCGCGCTGGAGGCACTGGGCTGCTACGCGCAGCGCGACGAGGCCATCCGCCGTGTGGTGCCAGCCTATGGCGAGGGCTGGAAGAACAAGATCGTCATAGCCGGTGGCGTCGAGGGCGGCATCAACTACTTCAAGCTCGTGGTGCAGTCGCCAGAGGGCGAGCAGCAGAGCGTGCGCCTGCCCCTGCGCGAGTACCTGCAGATCGTGGCGGCCACCAACTTCAAGCAGCGCGTGCGCAAGACCATGGACTACTACCACGCCGACCGCCTGAACTACGCCGTGGTGGGCACGCCCAACCGGCTGGAGTACGACCAGGGCTTCTTCGTGAAGAACGGCGACGGCTCGGCCGACCTCAAGCCCATCGCCCACCTCTACAAAACGCAGGTCTACGCCATGGCGCGCCACCTGGGCCTGCCGGAGGCGATTTGCAGTGCGGTGCCCACCACCGACACCTACACCCTGCCGCAGGGCCAGGACGAGTTCTATTTCGCCCTGCCCTACGCGCAGATGGACCTGGCGCTGTGGGCGTTGGAACACGGGCACACGGCGGCCGAATTGGGCACCGCGCTGGGCATGACGGCGGCGCAGGCGCAGCGGGTGTACGACGACATCCGCGCCAAGCGGCGCGCCACCGAATACCTGGCCGCGGCACCGGAGCTGGTGCCCGCTTGAGCGGGCACCGTTGAGCTACATTGCGCACTTCATTGAGGAGCCCACCATGCCCAAAGGCGAACAACGCAGCAACAAGATGGTGAAGAAGCCGAAGAAGGACAACAGCCCGCCGCTGGACTCGGCGCCGTCCACGTCCACCCGCCCCGTGGCGCCCATGACGTCTGTCTTGCCCAAGGGCAAGATGAAGAACAAATAGCGGCTGAACAAGGGTCGCGCATCCTGAACATTCCTTAAACAGGTACATTTGTTCCTGTTTAAGGAATATTTCGATGCACCCCCTTGACGTCCTCCTGTCCCCACCCGAGCAGCGGCTCATGAGCACGGTCCTGCTCCACCCAGACCAGGACTTCGGAACCCTTGAACTGCTCAGTCGCATGGGCAACAGCCGCAGCGCCGGCAGCACGGTGCTCAAACGCTGGGTGGAAGCGGGCTTGCTGCGCGAACGCAAAGTCGGCAATCAACGCAGGTTGTCCGCCAACCCGCAGTTCCTGCTGTACCCCGAACTGCGGCGCATGGTGCTCAAGACGCTGGGACTGGTCGAGCCTTTGGCGAAGGCGCTTGCCCCGATCGCGCACCGGTTGACGGAGGCCTTCGTCTTCGGCTCGGTGGCCTCGGGCAACGACACCAGCGAAAGCGACATTGACCTGGCCCTCGTGGGCGACGTGGACCTGTTCGCGGTGTCTCCGCTGCTGGACGCCGTGCAGGCCGAACTGGGGCGCGCCATCCACGTGAACGTCTATTCCGCGCAGGAGTGGGCCCTGCACGACCCGGTGCTCGCCGTCATCAAGCGGGGCCCGCGCCTTGAGTTGATGGAGGCCATCCGTGCCGAGGCCGCCTGAGTACGACAACCTCCTGAAGATCGGCAACTTCAAGGAGGCGGCCTCGAGCAAGGATTCCATCACGCAGTTTCTGCGGACGGCCGACGACATGATCGCTGCCGCGAAGCTTCCCATGCCGGACTCTGCCCGGTTCTTCCTCGCGTACGAGGGCATGTTCAGCGTCGTGATGGCGGTGCTCGAGTTTTACGGCGTACGGCCGGCCGATACGGGCGGTCATCGGGCGACCGCCATCCGGCGGGTGGCAGTCGACCTTCAACTCGATGTATCCAGGCAGAGCGTTCTCGGCAGGTTGCACGATGTCCGCAATCGGGTGACCTACCGGGCGCCCTTGCCGCCGATCACCAAGGCCGATGCGGATGCGCTGCAGGCCATCCTGCAAGAGATGCTGGTCGCGGGCAAGGCGCTGATCACGACGTCTGCAGGCGCAGATCAGTGATCGACACTTCGCTCTGACGTCACCACCAGCAACGCCCGAAAGTCGTTCACGTTGGTGTGCGTGGGCCCGGTGATCACCAGATCTCCCAGGGGCTCGAAGAAGCCGTAGGCGTCGTTGCGCTCCAGGTGCTGGCTCACCTTCAGGCCCTTCGCCGCCGCGCGGGCCAGGGTGTCGGGCGCCACCAGCGCGCCCGCGTTGTCTTCGATGCCATCGATGCCGTCGGTGTCGGCCGCAATGGCCCAGACGTTCGCCTGCCCGCCCAGGGCCTGAGCCAGGCCCAGGCAGAACTCGCCCGCCCGGCCGCCGCGCCCGCGCGGCTGGTCTTCGGCGCGAGGGCGCACGGTCACCGTGGTCTCGCCGCCACTCAGCAGCACGCAGGGTGCTTGAAAAGTACTGCGGCCCAGCGCGACCGAGCGCGCCAGCGCGGCGTGCACCTTGCCGACCTCGCGCGACTCGCCCTCGATCTCGTCGCTGAGGATGTGCGCCGTGAGGCCCAGCGCGCGCGCGGCCTCGGCCGCGGCCTCCAGGCTCTGCTGCGGCGTGGCGATGAGGCGCGTGTCGTGGCCGGCCAGGCGCGGATCGCCGGGTTTGGGCGTTTCCAGCTCACCGGATTCGAGCGCGGCGCGCACGGGCACCGGCACGGCGATGCGGTAGCGGTCCAGGATGGCGAGCGCGTCGGCGCAGGTGCTGGCGTCGGCCACGGTGGGTCCGCTGGCGATGACGCTCACATCGTCGCCGGGCACGTCGCTGATGGTGAGCGTGACCACCTGCGCGGGCGCGCAGGCCGCGGCCAAGCGCCCGCCCTTGATGCGCGAGAGGTGTTTGCGCACGGTGTTCATCTCGCCGATGTGCGCGCCGCTGTTCAGCAGCTCGCGGTTGATGCGCTGCTTGTCTTCCAGCGTGAGGCCGTCGCAGGGCAGCGTGAGCAGGGCCGAGCCGCCGCCGGAGATGAGGCACAGCACGAGGTCGTCGGCCGTGAGGCCCTGCACGAGCTGAAGGATGCGCTGCGCGGCCGCGAGGCCGGCCGCGTCGGGCACGGGGTGGGAGGCCTCCACCACCTCGATGCGTTCGCGCAGGCCCGAGGGGCGCGGCGGGGTGTGGTGGTAGCGCGTGACCACCAGGCCCGAGAGCGGGGCCTCGGCCGGCCACAGCGCCTCCACGGCCTGGGCCATGGCGCCACCGGCCTTGCCCGCGCCGATGACCACCGTGCGGCCCTTGGGCGGTGGTGGCAGGAAGGCGGAGGTGTTGTGCAGGGGCAGCGCGCGGCGCACGGCCGCGTCGTACAGGTGGCGCAGCAGGGCGCGGGGGTCTTGGAGGGACGGGCTCATCTCGTGCGGAGGGTGGAACGGGTTCGCGGCGACCCGGCATTGTCCACAACGCGCGCGGCCGGCCCGAACGGGGCGAAGCGGCGGAGCGTGGGGGCTTGTCAGTTCGCCCCGGGCCAGCGCAGCGGCCGTTCCTCGAACTCGGTGCTCAGCACCACGGTGCTGGTGGTGCGCGCCACACCCGGAATGGCCTTGATGGCGTAGAGCACGTCCTCCAGCGCGCGTGCGTGCGTGGTGCGCAGCTTGGCCAGGAAGTCGTACTCGCCGGCCACACTGTGCAGCTCCAGCACCTCGGGCAGTTCGCGCAGGCGCGGCGCGATGTCGCGGCAGTGCACGCCGCCGTCGTTGCGGATGGCCACGAAGGCGGTGAGGTGCAGGCCCACGCGGTCGGGGTCCACGCGCAATGAGAAGCGCTCGATCACGCCACGCTCCACCATCTTCTTCACGCGTTCGTGCACGGCGGCGGTGGACAGGCCCACCTCGGCCGCCACGTCGGCGTACGAACGGCGGCTGTCGCTGCTCAGGGCCGTAAGAATTCCGGCGTCGATCTCGTCGAGCTGAATATTTGCTTGCATGCGCACACAGTTCTGATAAAAATACGGGCCATCGGCGTTTCGCCAGAAATCTTACGACACAGGTGGCCGCATGCCGTCCATTTTCAACCGATTCAGCCCACAAGGCCAATCCTGGCGCCTGGCCCTGGCGCTGCTCATCGTGTACCTCGTCTGGGGCACCACTTATTACGCACTGGCCGTGGCCATGCAGACCTTGCCGCCGGTGCTCATGAACGGCGCGCGCTTCGTGGCAGCGGGTCTGGCCATGCTGGCCATTGCGCGCTGGCAGGGCCTGGCCTGGCCCACGGCGGTGCAGTGGCGCGCCAGCGCGCTCATCGGCGGGCTGATGGCCTTCGCGGCCATGGCGCTGGTGGTGCTGGCGCAGAAGGCCGGCATCGGTTCCGGGTTGATGGCCACCGTGGTGACGACCATGCCCATGTGGCTGGCGCTGTGGACGCGCTGGGGCGGCGAGCGCGTGCCGCTGACGAGCTGGCTGGGCCTGGTGCTGGGCGCGGCGGGCGCCATGCTGCTGGCCCTGGAGGGCGATTTCTCCACCACCTTGCTGGGCACACTGTGCGCCTTCGGCGCGCCGCTGGCCTGGAGCCTGGGCTCCTACGCCTCGCGCAAGCTGGCGCTGCCACCGCCGGCCATGGCCTCGGCCGCGCAGTGGCTGCTGGGTGGGCTGATGTGCACGCTGGCGGCGCTCCTGTTCGAGCCCGATGCGCGCGCGTTCCAGTGGGCGCAGGTGTCGGCGGCCTCGGCCCTGGCCTGGCTCTACCTGGTGGTGATGGGCACCATGGTCACGCTCAACGCCTACCTGTGGCTGCTCAAGAACACCAGCGCGGCACTGGCGGGCAGCTACTCCTTCGTGAACCCGGTGGTGGCGCTGGCGGTGGGCGTGTGGCTCGGTGGAGAGCGGCTCACGGGCTGGGTGTTCATCGCCCTGCCCCTGATCGGCGTCGCGCTGGCGCTGATCCTCTACGGCCGGCCCGTGATGGACGGGGCCGCCACGCTGTGGCGCCGCTTCAGCGCAGGACGTCGAGCAACCAGCGGTTGAGGTCACCCACTTCCTCGGGGCACACGCTGTGGCCCATGGGGTAGGTGTGCCACTCCACCGGGTGACCCAGGGCCAGCAAGGCATCGCGCGCGGCCTCGCCGCGCGACAGCGCCACGATCTCGTCGCTCTCGCCATGCCCCATGAACACGGGCAGGCCGGCATTGGCCGCGCTGCGCTCGGTCGCCGTGGTGGCGGGCAGCGGCAGGTAGCCCGACAGCGCCACCAGCCCGGCCAGGCGCTGCGGCGCGCGCAGGCCGGCCAACAGCGTCATGGCGCATCCCTGCGAGAAGCCCATCAGCACGATGCGCGAGGCCGGCACGCCCATCGCGACCTCGCGATCCATGAGCGCCTGCACCTGCGCCATCGAGGCGCGCAGGCCGGGCTCGTCTTCCTGTCGCGGCTGCGCCGCGTGCGACGAGGGCGGGAAGATGTCGTACCAGGCGCGCATGGCGTAGCCGCCGTTGAGCGTGACGGGCCGCACCGGCGCGCTCGGGAATACGAAGCGCACGGGGCCGACTTTCGTGAGGTCCAGCATCTGCGCCACGGGCACGAAGTCGTTGCCGTCGGCGCCGAGGCCGTGCAGCACGATGAGGCTGGCCGCGGTGGGCGCGTCGGGCGCGCCCGAGCGGCCTTCGAGGAGTTCGAGTCCGGTGTCGTTCATGGGATGGCAGCATAGCCGCGCCCCCACCACAATGCCCACATGACGCCCCAAACCCTGCTGCACCACGTCGACACCGGCCTTCCCTGGGCCGAGCGCCTGAGTACCGACCCTGCCTACACCCTCGAGCGCGCCTACGCCGACGCGCTGGCCGTGCGCGCCCTGCGCGTGGCGCGTGGCGAACACCCGCTGGGCTACAAGGTCGGCTTCACCAACCGAAGCATCTGGCCGGTCTACAACGTGTATGCGCCCATCTGGGGCACGGTGTACGACAGCACCGTGGTGTTCTGCGAGGGCGAAGGCCGGCTCTCGCTGGACCACACGAGCGAGCCGCGCATCGAGCCCGAGGCGGTGTTCGGTTTCCGCGCCGCGCCCGCCGCCGACGCCTCCATCGCGGATCTCTTCGACGCGCTGGACTGGGTCGCGCCCGGTTTCGAGATCGTGCAGTCGCACCTGGCGGGCTGGAAGTTCGACGCCCCCGACACCGTGGCCGACGGCGGCCTGCACGCGCGCTTGCTGGTGGGCCGGCGCGTGCCGGTGCGCGACATCGCCGCCGACGCCGTGGGGCTGGACGCGGCGCTGGCCGGCTCGGGCGTGACGCTGGCGCGCGACGGCGAGGCATTGGACCAGGGCAAGGGCGCGGCCGTGCTCGACGGCCCCGTGCAGGCCCTGTGGCATTTCGTGCAGGCCCACCGCGCCTGCCCCGGCGCGCCGCCGCTGCAGGCGGGCGACATCGTCACCACCGGCACCTGGACCGACGCCTGGGCCGTGGCCCCGGGCCAGACCTGGCACGGCGCCTTCGACGCGCCGCTTTCGGCGCTAACGCTGCGACTGGAGTGAACTCCCCAATCGGTGGCCGACACGGGGAAAACCCAGTGAGGAATTCACCGCCCCCTCGCTAGATTGGACGGGTTTCAAACCAAGGAGACCCGTTCATGAGCGCGAAGATCGCCGACGACCTGCTGGCCCTGCAACGCCTGTACGACTGGGAGAAGAAGGCGCCCACGCGCGTGGCGCTGACGCAGCCCATGGGCGGCGGCGTGGTGCACGACTTCACCTGGGCCCAGGTGGCCGACCAGACGCGCCGCATGGCCGCGCACCTGCAGTCCCAGGGCTGGGCACCGGGCAGCAAGGTGGCCATCCTCTCCAAGAACTGCGCCTGGTGGATGATGAGCGACCTGGCGATCTGGATGGCGGATTACGTGTCGGTGCCGCTGTACCCCACGCTTGCGCCCGAGACCATCCGCCAGATCCTCACGCACAGCGAATCGAAGGCCCTGTTCGTGGGCAAGCTCGACGGCTGGGAGGGCATGAAGCCCGGCGTGCCCGCCGACCTGCCCTGCATCAGCTACCCGCTGTCACCCGTGGACGCGATCCAGGCCTACGACGGTTGGGACGCCATCTGCGCGCGCACCGAACCCTTGAAGGGCCAACCGGTTCGGGCGGAGAACGACCTGGCCACGCTGATCTACACCTCGGGCACCACCGGCCTGCCCAAGGGCGTGATGCACAGCTTCGGCAACTTCGCCTGGGCGCTCGACAAGGGCCTGGCGCGCATCCCTCTCACGCAAAACGACCGCATGCTGAGCTACCTGCCGCTGGCCCACGTCGTGGAGCGCATGCTGGTGGAGCACGGCTGGCTGCGCACGGGCATGCACGTGTTCTTCGCCGAATCGCTGGACACCTTCGCGGCCGACCTGCAGCGCGCGCGGCCCACGGTGTTCTTCTCGGTCCCGCGCCTGTGGGTCAAGTTCCAGCAGGGCATTCACGCCAAGATGCCGCCGGCCAAACTCCAGCGCCTGCTGGGCATTCCCATCCTGGGCGGCATCGTGCGCCGCAAGATCCAGAAGGCCCTGGGCCTGGACCAGTGCAAATTCGCCGCTGGCGGTGCCGCGCCCATGCCGCCCGCGTTGCTGCAGTGGTACGCGAAGCTGGGCATTCCCGTCAATGAGGGCTACGGCATGACCGAAAACCTCGCGCTGTCGCACATCACCGAGGCGGGGAAGAACCAGCAGGGCACCGTGGGGCCCACCTACCCGGGCGTGGAACAGCGCATCGACCCGCAGACCGGCGAAATCCAGATGCGCAGCCAGGCGCTGATGCAGGGCTACTACAAGGAGCCCGAGAAAAGCCGGGAGGCCTTCACCGAGGACGGCTGGCTCAAGACCGGCGACAAGGGCAGCATCGATGCGGGTGGCCTGCTGCGCATCACCGGCCGCGTGAAGGATCTGTTCAAGACCGGCAAGGGCAAATACGTGGCGCCCGCACCCATCGAGGACAAGCTGGTGATGCACGAGGCCGTGGAGGCCTGCGTGGTGACCGGTGCCAACCTGGGCCAGCCGCTGGGCATCTGCATGTTGAGCCCCGACGCGGCCGAGAAGGCGAAGCACCCCGACGAGCGCGCCGCGCTGGAGCGCTCGCTCGCCGAGCACCGCGCGACGATCAACGCCACGCTGGATCCGCACGAGCAGTTGCAGTGCCTGGTGGTGGTGTCCACGCCCTGGACGGTGGACAACGACATGATCACGCCCACCTTCAAGGTCAAGCGCAACCGCATCGAGGACGTGTACGCGCGCAACTACGAGAACTGGGAGACCACTGGCAGGCCGGTTCTCTGGGCGGATTGATCCGCCACCTACCTGCACTACGATCGCGGGATGCACATCCTGCTCACCGGCGCGGCCGGCTTCATCGGCATGCACACCGCGCAGCGCCTGCTGGCTCGCGGTGACACGGTCACCGGCATCGACAACCTCAACGATTACTACGACCCGGCACTCAAGCAGGCCCGGCTCGGCCAGTTGCAGGGGCAGCCGGGCTTTCGCTTCGAGCGGCTCGACCTGGCCGACCGCGCGGGCATGGAGGCGCTGTTCGCGCGCGAGCGCTTCGACGGCGTGGTGCACCTGGCAGCGCAGGCCGGTGTGCGCTACTCCATCACCCACCCGCACGCCTACCTCGAGAGCAACCTCACCGGCTTCGGTCACGTGCTGGAAGGCTGCCGCGCGCAGGGCGTGGGGCACCTGGTCTACGCGTCCAGCTCCAGCGTGTACGGCGGCAACACGAAGATGCCTTTCGAGGAGAGCGACCCGGTGGACCACCCGGTGAGTCTGTACGCCGCCACCAAGAAAGCCAACGAGCTGATGGCCCACACCTACAGCCACCTCTACCGGCTGCCCGCCACCGGCCTGCGCTTCTTCACCGTGTACGGGCCCTGGGGCCGACCCGACATGGCCTACTTCTCTTTCACCAAGGCCGTGCTCGAAGGCCGCCCCATCGACGTGTTCAACCACGGCGACATGAAGCGCGACTTCACCTGGATCGACGACATTGTCGAAGGCGTGTTGCGCGTGCTGGACAAGCCCGCCACGCCCGCAACCGAAGGCGGCGCGCCCTACCGCGTGTTCAACATCGGCAACCACGACCCGGTGCAACTGATGGAATTCATCGCCTGCATCGAGCGCGCCACCGGCCGCGAGGCCACCAAGCGCCTGCTGCCCATGCAGCCCGGCGACGTGCCCGCCACCTACGCCAGCACGACCGCCCTGCACGACTGGGTGGGCTTCGCCCCGGCCACGCCGCTGGCCGAGGGCATCGAGCGCTTCGTGCGCTGGTACCGCGGCTACTACAAGGTCTGAGGCGGCGCCACCCCGGCAGCGCCCGTGAGGCGCTCGATCACACGCGGCGCGGCGCGCTCGCACATCGCCATCACGTTCTCGAAGCCCTGCAGCGGACCGTAGTACGGGTCGGGCACTTCCTGAAAGCCCAGGCCCGCGTAGTCCAGGAACAGGTGCAGCTTGTGCGCCTGTGCGGGCGGGCAGCGGCGCCGCAGTTGCGCCAGATTGCCCTCGTCCATGGCGAGGATGGCGTCGAAGCGCCCGAAGTCTTCCTCGCTCACCGCCCGCGCGCGCTCGGTCTCGATGGCCGCGTAGCCGCGCGCCTTGGCCAGCTGGCGCGCGCGGCTGTCGGCGCGCTCCCCGGCATGGCCGCCGTAGACGCCGGCCGACTCCACCGCCACGCGTCCCTGCAGGCCGCGGCGCTCCACCTCGGCCTGCAACACCGCACTGGCCATGGGCGAGCGGCAGATGTTGCCCATGCAGACCACCAGAATCTCTTGCATGGGGGCGAGCATAACGAGGCGCGCCCAAGAAAAAGCCCGCCGGGCGGCGGGCTTCAGCGGGGCCTGACGCTCAGATCTTGTAGGCGTCCAGATCCTTGCCGGCGGCCAGCGCGTCGCGCACCCATTGCGGCTTGCGACCCGGACCGCCCGCCCACAATTCGCCATTGGGGCCGCGATACTTGGGCGCCGCGACCGACTTGGACTTGCCCGCCTTGCGGCCACCCGCCGAAGCGGCGCCGCCCAGATCGGCCACGGTGATGCCGTACTGCTTCATCTTGGCCTTGATGTCGGCGATCACGTTGGACAGCTCGTTCTTGCGGGCCTGTTCGGCCTGTGCCATCAATGATTGCGCCTGCGCCATCAGTTCGGAATACGTTGCCATATCGGTAATCCTTGTCGCTTTGAAAAATGATTCGGGGGCATCGAGCGATGCCGGGCAAATTCTATTCCGTTTTCAAAGCGAATCGACGAAACGTTGCAGTTCGGAGGGCAATTCGGTTTGCAATTGCAGCGGCGATTGGGTTTGCGGATGCGTCAACCGCAGACGCCAAGCGTGCAGGAACATGCGTTTGAGGCCGGCCCGCGCCAATTCGCGGTTGCGCTCGAAATCACCGTATTTGTCGTCGCCGGCGATGGGGTGGCCGGCACTGGCCAAATGAACGCGGATCTGGTGCGTGCGCCCGGTCTTGATCGTTACCTCCAACAGGCTCAGCGGCCCCCGCCCGTCCGGCGAGTTCGGCCATCGGCGGGCCACTCTGACGAGAGTGATCGCCCGCATGCCATCGGGGTCGTCGGCCGAGGTGGTGCGCACGCGCCGCTCGCCGTCGGCCAGCAGGTACTTGTGCAGCGGCACATCGATCACTTTGCTCGATTCGGGCCAATCGCCCAGCACCAGCGCCAGATAAGTCTTGCCGGTTTCGCGTTCGCGGAACTGGTCCTGCACCGCCTTGAGCACGCTCTTCTTTTTCGCAATGAGCAACAGGCCGCTGGTTTCGCGGTCCAGCCGGTGCACCAATTCGAGCAGGCGCGCGCTCGGTCGCGATTGGCGCAATTGCTCGATGACACCGAAACTCACGCCGCTGCCGCCGTGCACGGCCACGCCGGCGGGCTTGTCGATGGCGAGCAATCCTTCGTCTTCGTGCACCACAGGGAATTCGCGCGCGGGCGCGGGTCGTTCGGCCTTTTCCTCGGCCCGATGGGAGACGCGGACCGGCGGGATGCGCAGCACGTCGCCGGTGGCCACGCGCTCATCGGCGCTGGCGCGGGCCTTGTTGCGCCGCACCTCGCCCGAGCGGATCACGCGGTAGATGTGCGTCTTGGGCACACCCTTGAGCTGGCGCATCAGGAAGTTGTCCAGCCGCTGGCCGTCGGATTCCTCGTCCACAGTGATGAGGCGGACGGCGGGCGGGGTGTCGATTGGGGCTTTCATGGATCCACCACGGACGCGGGGGACGTGTCTATAATGCGCGACGCCCGTTGTGTGCTGTAAGTGTTTGATTTGTCTTGAGTTTAAGGCAGCAAACACCGAAGCGGCCGACCCGGATGTGCCGGGAGCCCGGCGGGCGGAGGTGGCCAGCCACGGCACCCGGCCCTCGCGCCCGATCCCGATGCTGACTTTGCGCATCCCGGTCGGCCCGAGCCGGAGGACGCCGCGGTGGAATCCGCAGACCCACAGCGAACCGACAACGGAATACCCCAATCGTCCAGGCCCCGACAGCAAACGGCCTGGACGAGGAGACGACCCAGCAGCCACCGAGGCCCGATGCTGTCACCGACAGCCCTGGACCCCTAGCGGCCCTGCCCTCGACTCCACGCGCCCATGCCCGACCCGGCACCCCGTCGCAGCGCCCGAGCGCGCGCGCCATTGCCCGGTCACGGCTCTCCGGCAATTCCTCCACCGTTCGTTGCGTGTGCGGCTTCCTGGCCTTGCGGGCGGCGCGGGCAAATCAGCCCGGCGCCGCCGTGTGCCAACGAAGGGAAAACGCATCATGAAACGCATGCTGATCAACGCCACGCAGGCCGAAGAGCGCCGCCTGGCGATCGTGGACGGGCAGAAACTGCTCGACTACGAAATCGAGATCGAGGGGCGCGAACAGCGCAAGGGCAACATCTACAAGGCCGTCGTCACGCGCGTCGAGCCCTCGCTGGAAGCCTGTTTCGTCGACTACGGCGAAGACCGCCACGGCTTCCTGCCGTTCAAGGAAATCGCCCGCCAGTTCTTCCAGGGCAACGTCTCGCCGTCCCAGGCGCGCATCCAGGACGTGATCAAGGAAGGCCAGGAACTCATCGTCCAGGTCGAGAAGGAAGAGCGCGGCAACAAGGGCGCGGCCCTCACCACGTTCATCAGCCTGGCCGGCCGCTACGTGGTGCTGATGCCCAACAACCCGCGCGGCGGCGGCGTCTCGCGCCGCATCGAGGGCGAGGAACGCGCCGAACTCAAGGCCGCACTCGACCAGCTCGAGTACCCCAACGGCATGAGCATCATCGCGCGCACGGCCGGCATCGGCCGCGACGCCGCCGAATTGCAGTGGGACCTGAACTACCTGCTCAAGCTCTGGACCGCCATCGACGGCGCCGCCGGGGCTGGCAAGGGCGCGTTCCTGATCTACCAGGAGTCGAGCCTGGTGATCCGCGCGATCCGCGACTACTTCAACAGCGACATCGGCGAGATCCTCATCGACACCGATGACATCTACGACCAGGCGCATCAGTTCATGAGCCACGTGATGCCCGAGCACGGGCACCGCGTGAAGCGCTACCGCGACGACGCGCCGCTGTTCAGCCGCTTCCAGATCGAGCACCAGATCGAGACCGCCTACAGCCGCATCGTGCAACTGCCCAGCGGCGGCGCCATCGTCATCGACCAGACCGAGGCGCTGGTGGCCGTGGACGTGAACTCGGCGCGCGCCATCAAGGGCGGCGACATCGAGGAAACCGCCACGCGCACCAACCTGGAGGCCGCCGACGAAGTGGCGCGCCAGGCCCGCCTGCGCGACCTCGGCGGTCTGATCGTCATCGACTTCATCGACATGGAGGAGAGCAAGAACCGGCGCGAGGTGGAAAACCGCCTGCGCGACGCGCTGCGCCAGGACCGCGCGCGCGTGCAGTTCGGCTCCATCAGCAAATTCGGCCTGCTCGAAATGAGCCGCCAGCGCCTCAAGCCCATGCTCAGCGAAGGCGCGTCCATCCCCTGCCCGCGCTGCGGTGGCTCCGGCCACATCCGCGACACCGAATCCTCGGCGCTGCAGATCCTGCGCGTCATCCAGGAAGAGTCGCTCAAGGACAGCACGGCCGCCGTGCTGGTGCAGGTGCCCGTCGAGGTGGCCAGCTTCCTGCTCAACGAGAAGCGGACAGAGATCACCAAGATCGAGCTCAAGCAGCGCATCAACGTGCTGCTGGTGCCCAACAAGTCGCTCGATACGCCCAACTACAAGCTCGAGCGCCTGAAGCACGACGACCCGCGCCTGGACAACCTCGACTCCAGCTACAAGCTGGCCGAGGAAGTGGACGACGTGGCCAGCTTCACGCGCCGCAGCCAGGAGCGCACCAACAAGCAGGAGCCCGTGATCAAGGGCGTCCTGCCCGACGCGCCGGCGCCCGTGGCCGTGCCCAAGCCGACGCCCGCTCCCGTGGCCCCGGTGGCGGCGCCTGTGGCCAAGCCGGTCGCCGCGCCGGCCGAGGCGGGCTTCTTCGGTTTCCTCAAGAAGCTGTTCGGCGGTGCCCCCGCCGCGACGCCCAGCCCCGCGCCCGCACCGGCGACGCCCGCTGGCAAGGAAGCCGGCAAAGGCGAGGCCCGCCGCGACGGTGGGCGTGACGGCGGCCGGGGCCGCGGTGGCCGAGGTGGCCGCGGCGAAGGCCGGGAAGGCCGCGACAACCGCGAAGGCCGTGGCCAGCGCGATGGCCAGCCACGTGAGGCACAGGCCGCCGAAGGCCAGCGCCAGGGTGGTGGCCGCAACGGCGAGAACCGCCGCAACGAGCCCCGCCAGGACAACCGTGGCGAAGGCCGAGGTGACAACCGCGGTGAGAGCCGAGGCGAAGGCGCGCGCGGCCAGGGAGAAAACCGCCGCGACCGCCGGGGCGAGCGCCGCGAGGCACCCGCTGCCGAGAACGCTGAACTGAACGCCAACGCGGTGCCAGCCACCGACACGGCCGACAACGCCGAGGCGCAGGCCCGTCGCGAGCCGCGCCGTGGCCGCGGTCGTGATGGCCGCGAGGGCCGTGAGGGCCGCGACGGCGAACAGCGCCGCCGCCCCGAGAACCAGGACGCGCCGCGCGGTGACGACGAAACCGCCGTGCCGGCCGACGCTGTCGCCACCAGCCCCGAGCAGGGCGACGCCGACAACGCCCAGCGCGCCCCGCGCGAGCGCCGCACCCGCGACCGCTATGGCCGCGACCGCCGCGAGCGTGGTCCCCGCGAGGACGCTGCCGAGGCACCCGCCGAGGCCGGCGACACCGTGCCCATGGCCATGGAAGGCGAGGCCGCCGAGGACACGCCGCCGGTCCGCAGCTACTTCACCATGCCCAGCGCCCCTGCGGCCGCGCCGGTTGCTCAGACGCCGGCGCCCATCGCCGCTCCCGTGCCGGCGGCCCCGGTCGCCGCCGCCCCGGTGACAGCGCCCGCGCCTGCCCCTGTGGCTACGCCGGCAGGCATGCCCAAGGTGCAGGCCTACACGCTCGGTATCGACGACCTGCGCGCCGTGGCGGCCTCCAGTGGCCTGGAATGGGTCAACTCCGACGCCGAGAAGGTGGCCCAGGTGCAGGCCGCCATCGCGGCCGAGCCCGCGCCCGTGCGCGTGCCGCGCGAGCCCAAGCCGCCCGTGGCCCTCGACGAAGGCCCGCTGGTGCTGGTCGAGACCCGCAAGGACCTGCGCGACATGACGCTGCCGTTCGAGCAGCGCTGAGCGAGTGGCGCGGCTCCCCGCGCCACCTGGTGGTGTCACCCCAAAGAAAAAGGCCAGCGCACAAGCGCTGGCCTTTTTCTTTGTCTGTCATTTGTCCGTCCGCGAACCCGCTTGGCCGCTGACCGACACCCCGTCAGTCGATCTGTGCCGCCTGCCGCCAGGCCTCCTGGGCGGCCTCGCTGTCGCCGCGCTCCTCGGCCAGACGGGCCAGCGAGCGCCAGGTGCGCCGGCACAGCGTGGCGTCGCGCAGGCCGGTGCGCGCCAGGCCCAGCAACTGAGCCGCCTTGCCCCACAACTGGCGGTGCAGGCAGGCCTGGCCCGCCAGGTACTGCAGGTGTGGGTTCTGCGGCCATTGGCGCTGCAGCAGTTCCAGGCGCGCCAGGCCTGCGGCGTCCAGGTGCGGCAGGTCGGGTTCGAGCGCGAGCGCCAGGCGCGCCTGGTGGCGTTCGTCGAGCGAGCCGAAGTCTTCCCACAAGGGCGCCAGCCAGTCGCGCACCCGCGCGGCGACGTCTTCGCCTTGCCCCCCCTCGGGGGCGTCATGCCCGTCGATGGCGTCGAGCTGCAACAGCGCGTGCGCGCGATCGGCAGCGGCGAGCGCCAGCTCGGGTATCGCGCGCTCGGCCGCGTCGAGCCCATCCCACACACGCTGCAATTGCGCGAGATCGTGCGCACCCCGCAGGGCGTCAAGCGCAAGACCCAGCAGCAGGCTGCGAGCGGCCTCGGGAGAGAAAGCGCGGTGCTTGGCCAGCAAGCGGGCGGTTTCGAGGGCCTCGCCCGTCGCGTCGCCCAGACGCGCCACGCGCAGCTTCAGACGAAGGGCCTGCACACGGCGTTGCGCACCCTGTGGCAGTTCGGCCAGGCGTGCGCGCGCGGCGCTCGCATCGCGGTCCTCCACAGCCCAGCGCGTGGCGCGCAGCAGCGCGCCTTCCAGCACCTCGGGCGCGGTACGCGCCACCGTGGGGTTCAGCGCAGTCTGCAGGTGCTCGTCGCGCTGCGCGCGGTTCTGCAATGAGTGGGCGCTCTCGGCGGCCAGCAGGTGGGCCAGCGCGCGCAACTGCTCGCGCCGGGGCCAGTCGCCGCTGGTGGCACCGTCGAGGTGGTCGAGCGCGTTGCGGGCCGCCGACTGCGCGCGCACGAAGCGGCCCGCGAGCTGGTTCGACAGCGCGTCGAGCACCCAGCCCACCACGGCACGCTCCATCTGCTGGCTGCGCCAGCGCCGCGCCTGCAGCGGCAGGTCGCGCAGCAGGGCCAGCGCGCGTAGCGCGGCGTACAGCAGCGCAAAGCCGCCAATGAGCACGAACAGCGCGAAGTTGAAGGAGACGTCGAAGCGCCAGGGCGGCCAGAACAGGGTGACGGTGCCGCGGTTGTCGCCGACCAGCATGGCCATCGCCACAGCCAGCGCGGCCAGGCCGAGCAGCCAGAACACGCTGCGCATGGCGCCCCTTTGCCGCGCGCGAGCACGCATCAACGGCCCCCGGCGGCCGCGGCCAGGGCCGCAAGCGTGTCGTCGGGTCGAGGCAGGTCCTGCGACACCAGGTCGCGGCGCAGGCGGCCCAGGCTGCCCAGGGCACTGGCGATGGCGGGTGAATTGCCGTCGAAGTATTGCTTGAGCAAGCCTTCGACGACAACCACGTCGGCGCGGGCGGCGTTCATCTGGCGGGCCAGCAGGGCCAGGCGCGCGTTGAGCAGCTTGAGCTTGATGTTCTCGCGCAGGAAGAAGGCCTGCTCGGGTGCGAGCAGTGCGGCGTCGGGGTGGTCGATGCGGCTGACGTGCACCAGGTCACGCGAGCCCTGCACGACCCGCACGAAGGCCTCGCGCCACCAGCGGTTCCAGCGCTCGGCGAAGGCTTGCCAGGGTGAGCTGTCCGGGGCCGCTTCGCCCTCCGAGGGCGTGGACTCGGCCCCGGGGGCGACGCCCGCCGCGGGCCTGGCCGAAGCGGCCGGGCCCGCCGGCGCTGCGGCACGGCGCGGCGGACGCGGTGCCGCGCGCTCCACACCCACGGCGTTTTGCGTCGGCCAGGTGTCGACCTGACGCACGAGTTCGTCGATCTGCAGGGCCAGGTTGGGGATGTCAGCCAGCGCGGCGGCGCGGATGCGGTCGACATCGCGCGCGATGGCTCGCTGCACCGGGTTCAGGCGCGGCTGCGCGGCGCGCTGGATGCGCTGGTCGGCCGCCTGCAGGGCCGACACCAGCGGCTGCGCGCTACCGGTGAGCTGCGACTGCTGCAGGGCCAGGCGCAGGGAAGCCTCGAGGTCCTGGATGAGGTTGTCGTCGCGCGAGCGCGAGAGCGAGAGCATCAGTTCCTCAAGCTGGCTGCGCTGCAAACTGACCTCGGACAGGCGCACCTCGGCCACGCCCAGGCGCGCCTGCAGTTCCTGCACCTGGGCCTCGGCCTGCGAGGCCACGGTGCGCGCCTCAACCACCTGCAGCTCGACCTCGTGCGCGCGCCGGGCGAGTTCGGCCTGGGTGGTGTTCAGGCGCTGCCAGAGCATGCCGGCCATGACCAGCGCGGCGGCGGCCACCAGCAGGGCGAGCAGCGTGAGGCCCACGGCCGGGCGCGCGGAATGCGGCGCCTCGGGCGGGAGGCTGACGGGGGGAGGGGCGCTGGGC
>NZ_CCAE010000058.1 GCF_000723405.1 Hydrogenophaga intermedia
CACCACACCCACCACACCCACCACACCCACCACACCCACCACACCCACCGTGTCGCCCACGGCCATCAAGACACTGCGCTTCAACTGGGCCGACGGGCCGGGTGAAACCGAATACCGCTTGCTGGAGAATCCCGACGGTACATCGGGCTACATCCAGGTGGCTGCGCTGCCGGCCGACACAACGCAACACGACCTTGAGGTCTTCCTGCCCGAGCGCCTCAATGCCAGCTACATCCTGCAAGCCTGCAACTCCGCGGGCTGCGCAGATTCAGCGGCTGTGCACGTGGCGGGACAGGTGGCACCGGCAATCGGGTACGTGAAGGCTTCCAACACCGATCAAGGCGACCGCTTCGGCACGAGCTTGGCACTCTCGGCCGACGGCCAGACCCTGGCCATCGGCGCCCCAAGCGAGCGCAGCGCCAGCACCAACCCGCTCGACAACAACGGCTCGGACAACGGTGCCGTCTACCTCTTTACACGCAGCGGCGACGCATGGCAGCAGCGGGCCTATATCAAGGCTTCCAACACCGATCAAGGCGACCGCTTCGGCACCAGCCTGGCTCTCTCGGCCGACGGCCAGACCCTGGCCATCGGCGCCGACAGTGAGGACAGCGCCAGCACCAACCCGCTCGACAACAGCGGCTGGGACAACGGTGCCGTCTACGTCTTCACGCACAGCGGCGACGCATGGCAGCAGCAGGCCTACCTCAAGGCTTCCAACACCGATCAAAGCGACCGCTTCGGCACCAGCCTGGCCCTCTCGGCCGACGGCCAGACCTTGGCCATTGGCGCCCCCAGGGAGCGCAGCACCAGCACCAACCCGCTCGACGACAGCGGCTGGGACAACGGAGCCGTCTACCTCTTCACGCGCAGTGGCGACGCATGGCAGCAGCAGGCCTACCTGAAGGCATCCGTTCCCGATCAAAACGACCGCTTCGGCGCCAGCCTGGCCCTCTCGGCCGACGGCCAGACCCTGGCCATCGGCGCCGATGGTGATGACGGCGCCAGCACCGATCCGCTCGACGACAGCGGCTCGGGCAACGGTGCCGTCTACGTCTTCACGCGCAGCGGCGTGGCATGGCAGCAGCAAGCCTACCTCAAGGCATCCGTTACCGATCAACACGACCGCTTCGGCACCAGCCTGACCCTCTCGGCCGACGGCCAGACCCTGGCCATCGGCGCCGATGGCGAGAACAGCGCCAACACCGATCCGCTCGACAACCGCGGCTCCGATAACGGTGCCGTCTACATCTTCACGCGCAGCGGCGAAGCCTGGCAGCAGCGGGCCTACCTCAAGGCATCCGTTACCGATCAACACGACCGCTTCGGCACCAGCCTGGCCCTCTCGGCCGACGGCCAGACCCTGGCCATCGGCGCCGATGGCGAGAACAGCGCCAGCACCGACCCGCTCGACAACAGCGGCCCGGAAAGCGGCGCAGTCTATGTCTTCACGCGCAGCGGCGAAGCCTGGCAGCAGCAGGCCTACCTCAAGGCATCCGTTATCGATCAAAACGACCGCTTCGGCATCAGCCTGGCCCTCTCGGCCGACGGCCAGACCCTGGCCATCGGCGCCGACCAGGAATCCAGCGCTGCCACCGGAATCGGCGGAAATCCAAGCGACAACAGCAAATCAGCAAGCGGCGCGGTGTACCTGTTCTGAGCGCAGCGCCCGCGCCACACAGAGCACCGACTTGGGGCCTCAGTAGGTCTCGAGGTGCAGCCGCCCCTCACGCTGCAGCGTGCTGCCCACCGATTCCCAACCCAGTCCCGCGCCCGTGGCGATGTCGCGCAGCGCCAGCACCACGCCCTCTTCCATGCTCTTCAGGCCGCAGACGTAGAAGTGTGCGTTCGGGTCCTTGAGCAGCACGGCCAAATCGGCGGCCCGCTCGCGCATGGCGTCCTGCACGTACTTCTTCGGTTGACCGGGCTTGCGGCTGAAGGCGAAGTTGGTGTCGATGAAGTCCTTGGGCAGGCTTGGCAGCGGGCCAAAGTACGGCAGCTCCTGCTGCGTGCGCGCGCCGAAGAACAGCAAGCGCGCCATCGGCCCCTGCACGGGCTCGCCCCGCATCACGACATCGACCTCGATCACGGGCCGTTGCCGGGCGGGCCCGGAGGGCAATGGGCGTCTTGCATACGGGCGACTTGCATACGGCACGACGACTCTACGTCATCCGCCGACATACCCCCAGGGAGATATCCCGGCGCGTGTCAGGGGTTGGCATACCGGCGGCGAAAGCTCTCGCTTCTTTGATGTGAGCAGAACTACTGCCTAGGTCGTATGGATGGCGGGTGGTGGTCGGATATCCAATCGCGGCCATCCTCAATCGCCGCCCGCCACCCGTGACATCCGCCTTCACCCACACCATCCGCTTGTTCCTGCTCCTGGCCGCCAGCGCCCTCGCCGCCTGTGGAGGAGGCTCCGCAGCCGCCCCCACGAACACCAGCGTGCACGTGCCCGCCACCACCACCTCTGGCGCCCCGCCGGCCTTCACCCTCACGCCCACCGCCATCAGGTCGTTCCGCTTCTCGTGGGACGACACCCCCGACGAGACCGGCTACCGCCTGCTCGAAGACCCCGATGGCGCATCGGGCTACTCGCCGATCGCCGAGCTGCCGGCCAACAGCACGCTGCACGACCACGAGGTCTTCCTGCCAGAGCGGGTGAACGCGCGCTACCGGCTGCAGGTCTGCAAGCACCAGGACTGTGTCGACGCAGCGGAGTTGGGCGCGAGCGGCAACCTGGCTTCGGCCGTCGGCTACCTCAAGGCGTCCGACCCGGCCGACCAAGACCTCTTCGGCAGCGCCCTGGCGCTGTCCGCAAACGGCCACTACCTGGCCATCGGCGCCCCCGGGGCCGGCGCCAGCAACAGCACAAGTGGCGCGGTGTACGTGTTCGTGCGCGATGGCACCACGTGGCGACAGCAGGCCTTGCTGGAGGCCAGCGCGGCCCATCAGGGCGACCAGTTCGGCGCCAGCGTGGCACTGTCGAGCGAGGGCGACACCCTGGCCGTCGGGGCTCCACAGGAAAGCAGCGTCCTGCCCGTCAGCGGTGCCGCCTTCGTCTTCACCCGCTCGGGCGGCAGTTGGGGGCCGCCGGTCCGGGTGGTGCCCCTGAATACGGGCATGGGGGATCGCTTCGGCGGCCGGGTCGCGCTGTCGGCCGACGGCAACACCCTGGGCACCGAACTCGTGCGCGTGAGCCGCGAGGGCCTGGACCTGGCCAGCGCCTTCGCCTTCGCGCGCGAGCAAGGCGGCACCGCGCTGCGTGCACTCAGTTACCGCGAGCGCGCCGGCCTGCTCACCGCCATCGGCCAGGTGCTGCAGGCCAAGCGCGACGACTACTACGCCATCGCCACCGCCAACTCGGGCACCGTCACGCGCGACTCGGCCGTGGACATCGACGGCGGCATCTTCACCATCGGCCAGTACGCCAAATGGGGCGAGAAACTCGGCGACGCGCGCGCCCTGCTCGACGGCGAGCGCATCCGCCTGGGCAAGGACCCGGCCTTCCAGAGCCAGCACATCCTCACGCCCACGCGCGGCCTGGCGCTGTTCATCAACGCCTTCAACTTCCCGAGCTGGGGCCTGTGGGAGAAGGCCGCGCCCGCGCTGCTGTCGGGCGTGCCCGTGGTGGTGAAGCCCGGCACGCCCACCGCCTGGCTCACCCAGCGCATGGTGCAGGACGTGGTGGAAGCCGGCGTGCTGCCGGCCGGCGCGCTGTCGGTCATCTGCGGCTCCTCCGCCGGCCTGCTGGACGCGCTGCAGCCCTTCGACGTGCTGTCCCTCACCGGCTCGGCCGGCACGGCGGCGCAGATCCGCGGGCACAAGGCCATCGCCGAGCGCTCGGTGCGCTGCAACATCGAGGCGGACAGCCTCAACAGCGCCCTGCTCGACCCGAACGCCACCGCCGACAGCGAAGCGTTCACGCTCTTCGTGAGCGAGGTGGTGCGCGAGATGACCGTCAAGAGCGGACAGAAGTGCACCGCCATCCGCCGCGCCTTCGTGCCGCGCGCGCTGTACGACGCCGCCGCGCAGGCCATTGGCGCGAAGTTGTCGAAGGTGAGCGTGGGCAACCCGCGCAACGAGGCCGTGCGCATGGGCGCGCTGGTGAGCCGCGCGCAGTTCGACGGCGTGCGCGAAGGCCTGGCGCAACTGCTGGCCGAAGCCCAGCCGCTGTACGACGGCCGCAACCAGGCGCTGGTGGACGCCGACCCCGCCGTGGCCGCCTGCGCCATGCCCGTGCTGCTGGGCACCAGCGACCCGGTGGGCGCGCGCGTGCTGCACGACGTGGAGGTCTTCGGCCCCGTGTCCACGCTCATGCCCTACGACAACGAGGCCCAGGCCTTCGAACTCATCCGCCGCGGCCAGGGCTCGCTCGTGGCCTCGGTCTACAGCGCCGACCCGGCCTTCACCGCGCGCGCCGCGCTGGAGTTGGCCGACAGCCACGGCCGCGTGCACGCCATCTCGCCCGACGTGGCCAGCCTGCACACCGGGCACGGCAACGTGATGCCGCAGTCCCTGCACGGCGGCCCCGGCCGCGCGGGTGGCGGCGAAGAGCTGGGCGGCCTGCGGGCGCTGGGCTTCTACCACCGCCGCAGCGCGGTTCAGGCGAGCACGGCCGCTCTGGATGCCTTGGCCGCAAGCACCACCCCGCTGACGTATTGATTGCACGATCCCGAGGAGACAAGCCATGAGCACAGACACCGTGGCCGCGCCACCGGCGCGCTTCAACTTCGCCCGCCACCTGCTCTCGGCCAACGCCGCCCGCGCGGCCAAGACCGCGCTCATCGACGACCGGGGAACGCTCAGCTACGGCCAACTCGACGAGGCCGTGCGCCGCTGTGCGGGCGCGCTGCAGGCCCTGGGCCTGCGCCGCGAAGAGCGTGTGCTGCTGCTCGCGCACGACAGCAGCGACTGGGTGGTGGCCTTCCTGGGCGCGCTGTACGCAGGCGTGGTGCCCGTGGCCGTGAACACCCTGCTGCCGGCCAAGGACATCGCCTACATGCTGGGCGACAGCCGCGCGCAGGCCGCCATCGTCTCGGGTGCGCTCGTGCCGGTGATCGAAGAGGCCTTGGCCCTGCGCACGCACGACGTCAAGCACCTGATCGTCTCGCGCGCCGACAAGCTGCCCGCCGGGGCCCACGACTTCGCCGACTTGCTGGCGCGCGCCCGCCCCGCCGACCCCTGCGACACGCACGCCGAGGAACCCGCCTTCTGGCTCTACTCCAGCGGCTCCACCGGCGCGCCCAAGGGCACGGTGCACACCCAGGGCAACCTGTACTGGACGGCCGAGCTCTACGGCAAGGGCGTGCTGAAGATGCGCGAGGACGACGTGGTCTTCTCCGCCGCCAAGCTCTTCTTCGCCTACGGCCTGGGCAATGCGCTGAGCTTTCCGCTGAGCGTGGGCGCCAGCGTGGTGCTGATGGCCGAGCGGCCCACGCCGCAAGCCTGCTTCAAGCGCATGACGGAACACAAACCCACGATCTTCTGCGGCGCGCCCACGGGCTATGGCGGCATGCTCGCCAGCCCCGATCTGCCCGCGAAGGGCGCGGTGGCGCTGCGCCTGTGCTCTTCGGCCGGCGAGGCGCTGCCGCAGGACATCGGCGAGCGCTGGACCCGCCACTTCGGCGTCGAGATCATTGACGGCATCGGCTCCACCGAGATGCTGCACATCTTCCTGTCCAACGTGCCCGGCGACGTGCACTACGGCAGCACCGGCCGCCCCGTACCGGGTTACGAGGTGGAGCTGCGCGGCGAGGACGGCCGCCCCGTGGCCGAGAACGCCGACGGCTCCTCCGACATCGGCGACCTGTACATCAAGGGCCCCAGCGCCGCCCTGATGTACTGGAACAACCGCACCAAGAGCCGCGACACCTTCCAGGGCAGCTGGACCAAGAGCGGCGACAAGTACCTGCGCAACGCCAACGGAACCTACACCTACGCCGGCCGCAACGACGACATGCTCAAGGTCAGCGGCATCTACGTGAGCCCCTTCGAGGTGGAGGCCACGCTGGTGCAGCACCCCGCCGTGCTGGAGGCTGCCGTCATCGGCAAGGAAGACAGCGACGGCCTGACCAAGACCAAGGCCTATGTGGTGCTCAAGCCCGGCCAGCAGGCCAGCGCAGCCGACCTGCAGGGCTTCGTGAAGGAGCGACTGGCGCCCTACAAGTACCCGCGCTTCATCGAGTTCCTGGACGAACTCCCCAAGACCGCCACCGGCAAGATCCAGCGCTTTCGCCTGCGGGAGCGGGAGAAGGCGGCGGGCTGAGCGCGATCCGCCGCCGGGCCGCCCCAAGGCGGATCAGCCCCCTCGGGGGGCAGCGACCCGCGCAGCGGCGGAGCGTGGGGGCCGCACGCTTCTAGCCGATCTCCAGTGCGGTCAGCGCGTACTGCCGCGCCAGATCCACGTGCGGCCGGGGCCCGCGGTACATGCGCGCCGTGGGAAAGCCCGGCACGAAGCCTTGCCGCTCGGCCAGCGCCAGCGCCTCGCGGTTGGGTTCGGGCACGTCCAGGTGCACGGTCTCTTGCGAGCCAACGCCCGCGCACAGGGCCTGCAGCAGGCCCTCGGCGATCGCCGGGGAATCGGCGCACAGCGGGCCGATCTTGTGGCCGTGCACGCAGGCGCGCCGCACGCCGTAGCCGCGCAGCTCGCCGTCCTGCAACCAACCCAGCGCCGTGCCCCGGCGCTGACGGATCCAGGTCTGCAGGAACGCCGGGCGCGGCTCGGGGTGAAAGAGGCGGTCGTAGGCGGCCAGGCTGTCGAACGGCATACCCGCCAGGCGCACGATGCGCGGGTGCGGCGGGCGCGGGCCCAGGCCGAGCCCGCTGTAGCGCCGGTTGCGCCAGGCCAGGTCGAAGCCGCTGCGCGCGTAGTTGTCCTGCTGCTCCGGCACCCCGTCCAGTCCCACCACGCAGCCCTTCAAGTGCTCCAGCGCCGCGTTCCACACCGCCAGCCCCAGGCCCTTGCCACGAAAGCTGGGCTCCACGATGTACAGGCCGATGAAGCCATAGCCCACGCCGTGGCGCAGGCCGCTGATGCAAGCCACGGGCTGCTCGCCGATCCAGGCCATGAAGTGGCCGCGCGGGTCGATCGCGTGGAACAGGTCGGTGTCGTGCAGGCCGGGGTTCCAGCCCTCGCGCGTGGCCCACTGCAGGGCCAGCGCCAGGTCGGTGCGCGACATGCGCTGCAGTCGGTGGGTGGGTGCTGCCTTCATCGTGGCCTCCTCTGGAAGCGCCGATGACACCGCAAGGCCGCGCCCGGGGCCATACCACCCAGGCGGTATTCGCCGCGCCCGTCCCACGACGGGCGCATCAGCGACGCGCTCAGGTGTCGCTGGAGATCTTGATGCTCGGAAACTTCGAGGAGAAGTCCTTGGCCTTGGATGCGATCTTGATCGCCACCTGCCGCGCGACCGACTTGTACAGCCCCGCGATCTCGCCCTCGGGGTCGGCCACCACGGTGGGCCGACCGCCGTCGGCCTGCACGCGGATGCTCATGTTCAGCGGCAGCGCGCCCAGGTAGTCCATGCCGTACTCGGCCGCCATGTTCTTGCCGCCGTCGGCACCGAAGATGTGCTCCACGTGGCCGCACTTCTCACACACGTGCACGGCCATGTTCTCCACGATGCCCAGAATGGGCACGCCCACCTTCTCGAACATCTTGATGCCCTTGCGCGCGTCGAGCAGGGCGATGTCCTGCGGCGTGGTGACGATGACGGCGCCCGTGATGGGCACCCGCTGCGAGAGGGTGAGCTGGATGTCGCCAGTGCCGGGCGGCATGTCGACGATCAGGTAATCGAGATCCTTCCAGTTGGTCTGGCGCAGCAGCTGTTCCAGCGCCTGCGTGGCCATGGGACCGCGCCAGATCATGGCCTCGTCGCGGTCGATGAGGAAACCGATGGAGATGACCTGCACGCCGTAGTTTTCCAGCGGCTCCATCGTGGTGCCGTCGATGCTCTCGGGCCGGCCCTCGATGCCCAGCATCATGGGCTGGCTGGGGCCGTAGATGTCCGCGTCGAGCACGCCAACCGAGGCGCCCTCGGCCGCCAGGGCCAGCGCCAGGTTCACGGCCGTGGTGCTTTTGCCCACGCCGCCCTTGCCCGAGGCCACGGCGATGATGTTCTTGACGTTGGGCATGAGCTGCACACCGCGCTGCACCGCGTGCGCGATGACCTTGGTCTGCAGGTTGACCGACACGTTCTCCACGCCCGGCACCGTCTTGGCCGCCGCGATCAGCGCCTTGCGCAGCGCGGGCATCTGGCTCTTGGCCGGGTAGCCGAGTTCGACTTCGAAAGACACGTCGCCCTCATTCACCTGCAGGCCCTTGAGCGCCTTGGTGGTGACGAAATCGCGCCCGGTGTTCGGGTCTTGCACGGCTTGCAGCGCCTGCATCAGGGCCTGTTGGTCGACGGGCATGGGGGGATGGCTCCAGGGGTGTGGGGATGGCCGCCACACCGCGGGGGACTGCGGGGGCGGGCGCTCTGCGGCGGCGGAAGTCTACCGCCGCGGGGCCGCCACCGCCATGCAAGGGGCTCAGCCGCCCTTGCCCGCGCTGCGGGCATATTGCCCGAAGCGCTCGCGCCAGGCATCGCTGTCGGGCGGCAGCGCAGGCCATTGTTCGCGCAAGCGGTCCACCAGAGCAGCACGTATCTGGTCGCCGCTGTCGACCCTGACAAAAGCGGTGTCCGCGAACGACTGGACCCAAACCCTGATGTCCTTGGGCAGTGACGAGAGCCAGTTCTCGTCCTTCTCCAACACCCGGTGCCACCCAATGGCCAGGTCCCGCAGCGCATCGGCGTCCAGGAACTGTCCCGTTCCCCCGCCTGTACCCGTCCGGCGGGCGGACAGTTCGACGGCCGCCACCATGGCGGTCGCCATGGGTCCTGGCCCGATGGCATGCTCATCCCGCATGGCGTCGGCGAACGCCGGGTTGAGAGAAGGGGCCGTTGCCTTCATGAACCGATAGCCGTCGCACCAGGCCAGCATCAGACGGCACCGCAGCGCGCCCAGCCGTTCATCCGTCGGCTCGCCAGACGGAAGGGGCGATATCGGCATCCAGTGAAGAAGGGCCTGCGCTTTTTGCAGGTGGAACAGGTGCATGGTGTGCACTTGCCCGCCAATCACTTCTTGCTGCAGGTACCAGGCGCTGAATGCCACGGGACAGTTCAACCCGTTCACCACAGCGTGTTCCCACAGGGGCTTGAAAAGCAGTTCCCCAGGACGCCATCGAGCACCGTCGAATGCGGGCAGCAGGCCCACAGTCGAAATCACCTCCGCGTCGAGCGTGAACCCACCGCCCTGGGCGCGACGCTCGGCCATGAGCCCGCCCAGGTACAGCGCGGCCTGCCAGGCAAGGGACCATTTCACCTTCAGAGAAGACAGGGACTTCATCACGTGTGGGTCTTGCGACAGGATGTCGCATAGCCTCAACAGGCGATCGATCCCTGAGGTGTCCGGGCGCCCCGGATGCCCTGGCTGGGGGAGTGGGCACAACAGCACCGGCAGCAGATCGATGCGAGGTCCCATTGCGGTGAGCACCCTGTTCACCACTTGGGCATTGCAGTCGGGCGACAGGATCAGGCGCGCCAGGGCGGCTTGCAGCAGGCTGGCCTCGGGCGCTTGAATCAGTTGATCCGCGGAAGTTTTTGTGTAGGGAAGCCCGGGACCGCTGGGGTGGCCGAGCACTTTGACCATCCAATCGCCAACATCGGCGTTGAGATGCTCGCTGCCCAGCACCTGTGCCAGGGCTTCTTCCAGTGCCACCCGCTGCTGCTCCCCGCTTTGCTGCACGGCGTCCAGCCACTGCGCGAATGCCTCGCCGCCCAGGCGCTCCAGGATGACCCGCCTCTCATCATCCGGCAGTCGCTGGCTCAACCGGTAGAGGTCCTGCATCCACTCCCGCGTCTGCGCCAGGGTTCCGCACGCTGCGGACCACACCTTGAGAGCAGATTTCGCTGCCCATGCCTGCCCGGCGCATGCCTTGATGGCGTCCAGCGTCGCCTGGTCGCAATCCTTCAGGGGCAGGGCCTCGTTGGCCAGCCACTGCTCCAGCATCGGCAGCAGCGGGCGCTTGTCGGCATTCGAACAGGACTTCAACACCTCGATGGCTTGCTCCGCGACCCAACGCTGGCGCATTTGGAGCCCGTTGTCGCCTGCGATCGCCGTCCAGCGGTGATGGCTCCACTGCCATCCGTTAGCCCCCATCTGCTCGGTCAGCGTCCGCTCCACCAGGTCAAGGTACTCGTTCGCGGCGCCTTCATGTCCGAGCTGCACCAGGTCCGACACGTCGGATGCGGCGAGGAACACATCCTCGATCAAGGGTGGCAGTTTCCGCAACTGGGCTTCGAGGAACTCGTGTTCGTCGCGATCACCGGTTCCGGTCAACAGGGCATTCAGCCCCTGGCGAAGGTACTCGTTCAGTCGGCACGCCAGGTGACGCTCCATCGGGGTGTCGCGCTTGTGCAATTGCCGGCACAGGTGGCCAAGGCCTTGCACGTAGTTGCGGCGCTCGGCGGCGGATTCGGCGTTGATGGCCTGCTCCACCGCCGCCTGCAGCAGCATGTCACAGACGTCCGGCACCGCCGACACGCTCCTCAGGTCCCGGCTCGTCAGCGGCCCGATCCACGACCGCTCGTTCAAGGCGGCCACTCGCATGTCCTGTTCCGGCGTCAAGGGGTTGTCCACCTCCAGGCCTTCTTTCGATGCCACTTTCTCGCCCGCCCACAGTTTCAGCGCCTGCGTCACGATGCCGCGCGTCAGCAGAACCCATGGGCGATCCTCCTTCCATTGCTCGCACTCTTTCATCGCCGCCTCGCAGGCCAGCAGGCCGGCATCAACGCTGCTCTTGAACGCGGCAGTGATTTCATCCCGCAGGCGGGCGGCGGGCGTCGAAAGATCCAGCGCAACGGCTTTCAGGCCCAGCCAGTGCGGAGGCACCATGTTGTCCAGTCTTTTCCGCTCTTCCGGCGAACAGCCGTCATACGCTCGCCAGAAGCGGTTCGCCTGACCGGCCTTGGCATTGGCCCACGATTTCTGGCAGGTGCGCAAGCGCATCAGCGTCTCATCCAACTTCTGCGCGTCCTTCGCCGAGAATCCGGCGACACCACCAAGACACCCCGCGACGGCTTGCTCCAACAGCGCGCGAACCTCGGGCACTTCAATGCTCGCCAGTTGATTGAAGCAACTGGCGGCCGGCTCCGAGGACGCCATCAACGCCTGGAACACGTAGGCCCGGGCCAGCGGCGAGCACATCAGCAGCAGATCGCAGGCCTTCACGTACTGATTCGCACCCAACAGAGTCCCGATCGCCTGGGAAAACCCGTTGGATAGATTCCAGCTGGCCATCTGTGGCTGCGCCGTGGAGATGGCGTCTGCGGTGACCTTCAGCATGGGCGGCGGATCGGTATCGTCCTGACGACGCTGCTGTTCGGCCACTGTCTCCTCAAGGGCCAACCTGACCATGAACCACGTCTCCTCATCGATATCGCCCTTGGCCAGTTCAAGAGACGGTTTGCCACCTACCGGTGCCGCTGGCACACGCGTGGCATCCGGAAACTTCAAGATCAGTCGCGCACGCTCCTTTGGAGGCAGGTGGGTCAGGAGCCGGGAGACCAACGCAAAGTGCCGGGCATCGGCGGCCTTCGTCGCCGTGCCGTAGAGCAGATCAATGAACAACTTCCTGGCGACAAAATCGTCGTTCGCCGCCATCGCGCCCAGGCAATCGGGCGACAAATCCGTCAGCAAGGCGAAGAGGGTGGTGTCGGTGCACATCGCCAGGAGTCTGCGAGCGGCATCGGCTTCGCCGTGCAGCACGAGCGTCTCGATCATCGTCTGCCAGTCCAGCAGATCCGGCTGCTGCAGGTCCATGAAATGCGCCGCCTTGATGGACGTGCCCGTCGCCATGAGTGGGACCGTGTTGCGGTCGGTGATCGGCTTGAGCAGGGCCCCCAACCGGTCCCAGTTGCCGGGCTTGAGGTGCGTGGCGCGCAGGGAAGCCGGCCCGGACGCCACCGCCTGGTGCGGCCTTTGAATGAGGCCTCGTGTGGGTTTGTGCGATTTCCGGGGGGACTTCAGAGGCTTCGGTGCCCAATTGATCTCGACCGGCACCACGTTTCCCGTGGGGACATTCGATCGGTTCGGGCGAACTGGTGGAATCGCTGAAGAGGTTTCCACCGGCTTCTTTTTTTTGGTACTGGTTTTGAACATGGAAATGACGTAGTCGAGAGAAAAGAATTCCGTGAACCCGGAGAACCAACGAGAGGGGCACCGCGCGCCCCGGCATCACGCCGGCAACAGGTGTCCTGCGCTCAGCAGCCTGGTGAAGTGGGCGGCGTCCTGCGCCAGCGGAGGCGCTTCGTCTTGCAAGCGGTCCCGCCAGACCTCGAACTGCTGTTCGAACCGCTCCAGGCACCGGGCCCAGTCGTCGGGTTGGCGCGGTCCATCGGCCATCAACAAGGACAAGGTCACGGCGCCGCTCAAGCGCTCCACGGCGACAGACCACTCGACGGCTCCGCTCCACCAACGCACCACCACATCGCGTTCCAGTTGGTCGAACGGGTCGCGCACAAAGTCGGACCTTTCGGCCAGGCTGTCCTCACGCAAGTCCTGCAACCAATCCGCGGACGCATGGCCGGGGCAGGCGAACAGGCGCAGGCGCCCATCGGCCATGTGGCTGGCGCCCATCCATACGTCGTCACGCGTGTGGAAGACGAGGCTGTCGTGATCGCCGCTCTGCGCGAGGGCGAGACCCAGCGAGGCGAGGTACTGGTCGAGGTGATGGTGAAGTTCGCGCATGAGGGGCCTCCAGGGAGCCAGGCAAGGGACCGCCTCAGTGCCCCGGCCACACGACGCGGTTCCCGCCCCTCATAAAATGGGCGGTTTCGTCGTGGACACCGCCATGCCCCGTCAGCTTTTCGTCACCACCGCCCTCCCCTACGCCAACGGCCACTTCCACATCGGCCACATCATGGAATACATCCAGGCCGACATCTGGGTGCGATTTCAGCGCATGCAGGGACACGCGGTGCACTTCGTCTGCGCCGACGACGCGCACGGGGCGCCGATCATGATCGCGGCCGACAAGGCGGGCAAAACGCCGCAGCAGTTCGTGGCCGACATCGCCGCCGGCCGCAAGCCCTACCTCGACGGCTTTCACATCGCCTTCGACAACTGGCACAGCACCGACGCGCCCGAGAACCACGAGCTCGCGCAGGCCATCTACAAAGACCTCAAGGCCGCTGGCCTGATCGAGACGCGCACCATCGAGCAGTTCTTCGACCCCGAGAAGAACATGTTCCTGCCCGACCGCTTCATCAAGGGCGAGTGCCCCAACTGCCACGCCAAGGACCAGTACGGCGACAACTGCGAGGTCTGCGGCAAGGTCTACAGCCCCACGGACCTGATCAACCCCTACTCGGCGCTGTCGGGCGCCAAGCCGCTGCTCAAGAACTCCGAGCACTTCTTCTTCAAGCTGTCCGACCCGCGCTGTCTGGACTTCCTCAAGCAATGGACGAACAGCGGCGCCGTGCAGCCCGAGGTGCTGAACAAGATCAGCGAGTGGATCGCGCCCGACGACAAGGGCCAGACCAAGCTGGGCGACTGGGACATCTCGCGCGACGCGCCGTACTTCGGCATCGAAATCCCCGACGCGCCGGGCAAGTACTTCTATGTGTGGCTGGACGCGCCCGTGGGCTACCTCGCCTCGCTCAAGAACTGGCTGGGCAAGCAAGGCATCGACTTCGACGCCTTCATGGCCGCCCCGTCCACCGAGCAGTACCACTTCATCGGCAAGGACATCATCACCTTCCACACGCTGTTCTGGCCAGCGATGCTGCACTTCAGCGGCCGCAAGACGCCCAACGCGGTGTTCGTGCACGGCTTCCTCACCGTGAACAACGGCGAGAAGATGAGCAAAAGCCGCGGCACCGGCCTGGACCCGCTGAAGTACCTGAGCCTGGGCATGAACCCCGAGTGGCTGCGCTACTACCTCGCGGCCAAGCTCACGGCGCGCAACGAGGACGTGGACTTCAACCAGGACGACTTCCAGTTGCGCGTCAACAGCGACCTGATCGGCAAGTTCATCAACATCGCCAGCCGCGCGGCCGGCTTCATCGCCAAGCGCTTCGAGGGCAAACTCGGCACGGCCTCGGCCGATGGCGAGGCGCTGCTGCAGGCGCTGCAGGCCAAGGCACCGGCCATCGCCACGCTGTTCGACACGCGCGAGTACGGCAAGGCGCTGCGCGAGGTAATGGCCCTGGCCGACCAGGTGAACGCCTACGTGGACCAGAACAAGCCCTGGGAACTGGCCAAACAGGAAGGCCAGGACGCGCGCCTGCACGACGTGTGCAGCACCTGCATCGAGGCCTTCCGCCTGCTCGCGCTCTACCTCAAGCCCGTACTGCCCGCGCTGGCCGCGCGGGTCGAAGGCTTCCTGCAGGTGTCGCCGATGCAGTGGGCCGACGCCGGCCGCCTGCTCGGCGCGGGCCACGGCATCCAGCCCTACCAGCACCTGATGCAGCGGGTGGACCCGAAGCAGCTGGACGCGCTGTTCGAGTTGCCGCCCGCGCCGGTGGAAGCCGCACCCTTGCCGGGCGGTGAGGCCCTGGCCGACACCATCACCATCGACGACTTCGCGAAGATCGACCTGCGCATCGCGAAGATCGTGGACTGCGAGCGCGTGGAGGGCTCGACCAAGCTGCTGCGCCTCACGCTCGACGTGGGCGAGGGCAAAACCCGCAATGTCTTCAGCGGCATCGCCAGCGCCTACCAGCCCGAGCAGTTGAAGGGCAAGCTCACCGTGTTGGTGGCCAACCTGGCGCCGCGCAAGATGAAGTTCGGCGTGAGCGAGGGCATGGTGCTGGCGGCGAGCCACGCCGACGAGAAGGCGCAACCCGGCATCTTCGTGCTGGAGCCGTCGCCCGGCGCGCAGCCGGGCATGAGAGTTCGCTGAACCGGCTCAGTTCTTCCGCAGGTCCGGGTCGGGCATCGTCCCGGACTTGATCACCCGCAGGTCCTTGTCGAAGGCCACGCTGAAGATCATCGGCTCGGTCTGGCCCTTGGCCTGGAAACGCCAGTCCTGGTGCGTCTCGCCGTTGAGCGCAAAGGTCTGCACCTTGCGCGGCTTGCCCAGCAGGCGGCGCACCTGCTCCAGCGGCATGCCTGGCTGCACCTTGGCAAAGTTCTCTTCGGTGAGCACCTGCGACACCTTCACCAGCACGCCATCGGCACCGATGGTGATCATGTAGTTCACCACGCCCTCGGGCTGGCGGTTGTACTCGTAGATCTGGGCGCCCTCGTCGCCGTCCCACACGGCCTCGGGCTGGCCGAACTTCTCACGCACGTCGGCCTCGGTGGACACGCCGGGCTCCAGCTCGGCGATATTCTGCAGGTCGCAGGCGCCCACGAAGCCCACGGCGGCCAGCACGCCGGTGATGAGGCGGCCCAGGCGCCACCAGGCGCTGCGGGTGTTCGGTCGGGTCATACGGGTCTCCAGAATGGACTGGCAGTGTAGGTCGAGGCCCCGGGGACCGCGTAGCGATCGGTAACCGCCAGGCTTTCGGCCTCGCCTCGCCGCGCGCCAGGTCAGCCCGGTCGGTAAAATCGCCGGTTTCCCCGATCCGGACACCTCCTCCACCATGTCCTTCTTCCGCCGCCCCGACTACCAATCCGACACCACCGAGTTCATCGAGCAGCTCAAGGCCGCCAAGCCCGGCCTGGAGGCGGAGCAGCGCAAAGGCCGCAACCTGCTCTGGGACAAGACCATCGACCGCGAGTTCGCGGCCGAGGCCCGACAGGCCCGCGTGCCGCAGAAGCCCTACGTCTACCAGACGAATTCCGATTTCCAGTGAGCCCGCGGGCATGACCGAGCCGACGCCGTCCCTCGACGAGGCCCCGCAAGGCCTTGACGAGGTGCTGCCCACGGTCATCGACAACGTGGCGCTGGCGCGGCTCTATGGCGAGCCGCTGTTCAAGCTGCCGCAGGACCTGTACATCCCGCCCGACGCGCTGCGCGTCTTCCTCGAGGCCTTCGAGGGCCCGCTGGACCTGCTGCTCTACCTCATCCGCAAGCAGAACTTCAACATCCTCGACATCCCCATGGCGGCGGTGACGCGCCAGTACCTGACCTACGTCGAGGAGATCCGCGCCACCAACCTCGAGCTCGCCGCCGAATACCTGCTGATGGCCGCGATGCTGATCGAGATCAAGTCGCGCATGCTGCTGCCGCCCAAGAAGACGGCCGAGGGCGAGGAAGCCGAGGACCCGCGCGCCGAACTCGTGCGCCGCCTGCTCGAGTACGAGCAGATGAAGCTGGCCGCGCAGCGCCTGTCCGAGGTGCCCCAGTACGGCCGCGACTTCCTGCGGGCGCAGATCTATGTGGAGCAGGCACTGCAGCCGCGTTTTCCCGACGTGGAGATGCTCGACCTGCAAAGCGCCTGGCGCGACATCCTCAAGCGCGCCAAGCTGGTGCAGCACCACAAGATCAGCCGCGAGGAGCTCTCCGTGCGCGAGCACATGAGCATCGTGCTGCGCCACCTGCAGGGCCGACAGTTCGTCGAGTTCGGCGATCTTTTCGACACCTCCCGGGGCGTGCCGGTGGTGGTCGTCACCTTCATCGCCATGCTCGAGCTCGCCAAGGAAACCCTGATCGAGCTCACCCAGGCCGAGGCCTTCGCACCGATCTACGTGCGGCTCGCCTACACCCCAGCAACATGAGCCCCCACGCTCCGCCGCTGCGCGGGTCGCTGCCCCCCGAGGGGGCTGAGCCGCCTTGGGGCGGCCCGGCGGCGGCTCGTACTCCGTCCTCCAACAGAACATGAACCAACACTTTGACGTCCTGGTCATTGGCAGTGGCTTGGCAGGGCTGTCGACCGCCCTGCACCTGAGCGCCACGCACCGCGTGGCCGTCATCACCAAGCGCGCGCTGCTCGACGGTTCCAGCAACTGGGCGCAGGGCGGCATCGCGGCCGTGCTGGCCGAGGGCGACAGCTACGCCTCCCACGTGGAAGACACCCTGGTGGCCGGCGCCGGCCTGAGCGATCGCGAGGCCACCGAGTTCACGGTGGAGAACGCGCCCGCCGCCATCGCCTGGCTGCGTGAGCTGGGCGTGCCCTTCTCCACCGCCGATGGTGAGCTGCACCTCACCCGCGAAGGCGGCCACAGCCACCGGCGCATCGTGCACGCGGCCGACGCCACCGGTGCCGCCGTGCAGGCCACGCTGGTCGAGCGCGTGAAGGCCACGCCCAACATCCAGGTGTTCGAACACCACATGCTGGTGGACCTGATCACCGAGCGCCACTTGAGCGGCCAGGGGGGCGAACGCCGCTGCTTCGGCGCCTACGTGCTCGATACCGTGCGCGACGAAGTGGTCACCTTCTCGGCCCGCCACACCGTGCTTGCCACCGGCGGCGCGGGCAAGGTGTACCTGTACACCACCAACCCCGACACGGCCACGGGCGACGGCATCGCCGCCGCCTGGCGCGCGGGCTGCCAGGTGGCGAACATGGAGTTCATCCAGTTCCACCCCACCTGCCTGTACCACCCGCACGCCAAGAGCTTCCTCATCACCGAGGCCGTGCGCGGCGAAGGCGGCATCCTCAAGCTGCCGCCACACCTGGGTGAGCTGGGCGGCCACCGCTTCATGCCCGACCACGACCCGCGCGCCGAACTGGCGCCGCGCGACGTGGTGGCGCGCGCCATCGACTTCGAGATGAAGAAGCATGGCCTGGACTGCGTGCACCTGGACATCTCGCACCAGAGCCCCGAGTTCCTGCGCGAGCACTTCCCCAACATCCTGGCGCGCTGCGCCGAACTGGGCATCGACATCACGAAGGAGCCCATCCCCGTGGTGCCGGCCGCGCACTACACCTGCGGCGGCGTGGTCACCGACCTCGAAGGCCACACCGAGATCGCCGGCCTGTACGCGGTGGGCGAGACCACCTGCACGGGCCTGCACGGCGCCAACCGGCTGGCCAGCAATTCGCTGGTGGAGTGCATGGTGTTCGCGCAGGCGGCGGCCGGCGCCATCCGCGCGCACCAGGCGGGCGAGCCACCCGCGCTGCCGCTGTGGGACGACAGCCGCGTGACCGACGCTGACGAGATGGTCGTCATCTCACACAACTGGGACGAGCTGCGCCGCTTCATGTGGGACTACGTGGGCATCGTGCGCACCGACAAGCGCCTGGAGCGCGCGGCGCACCGCATCACCCTGCTGCAGCGCGAGATCCACGAGTTCTACGCACGCTTCCACGTTACGCGCGACCTGCTGGAGCTGCGCAACCTGGTGCAGGTGGCCGACCTGATCGTGATGTCGGCCATGCTGCGCCGCGAAAGCCGCGGCCTGCATTTCAGCCGGGACTACCCTGAGATGCTGCCGGAAGCGAAGCCCACGATTCTGGTGCCCCCGCCCCGGTAACGTGTTCTCCGCGTGAGCGGCGCAGGGGGGCGTCCCGTCTACGCTGCACCGATGTCAGGCACCAGCGCGCCTGCGTCCTGACCGGCCTTGTGCGCGGCCGTGAAGGCCAGCATGCGGTCGATGGGCTGGCGCGCGCGCGGGATCAGCGCCGGGTCCACGTGGATCTGGTTGAGGCCCTTCTCCAGCACCTGCGCCACGCCCGCCAGGCCGTTCATGGCCATCCAGGGGCAGTGCGCGCAGCTCTTGCAGGTGGCGCTGTTGCCGGCCGTGGGCGCCTCGACGAACACCTTGCCGGGGTTCTGCTGGCGCAGCATGTGCATCATGCCCTTGTCGGTGGCGACGATGAACTCGGTCGCGTCGAACTCCTTGGCGGCCTTCAGGATGGCCGAGGTGGAGCCCACCGCGTCGGCCAGCGCCACCACGTCGGCCGGGCTCTCCGGGTGCACCAGCACCTTGGCCTTGGGGTGTTCCTTCTTCAGCGCTTCCAGCTCGAAGGCCTTGAACTCGTCGTGCACGATGCACGAACCGTTCCACATCAGCATGTCGGCACCGGTCTCGCGCTGGATGTAGCCGCCCAGATGCTTGTCGGGCGCCCACAGGATCTTGTGGCCCTTGTCCTTGAGCGCGCGCACGATGTCGAGCGCGCAGCTGCTGGTGACCAACCAGTCGGAGCGCGCTTTCACGGCCGCGCTGGTGTTGGCGTAGACCACCACGGTGCGGTCGGGATGGGCGTCGCAGAAGGCGCTGAACTCGTCGATGGGGCAGCCCAGGTCGAGGGAGCAGTTGGCGTCCAGGTCGGGCATGAGCACGGTTTTCTCCGGGCTCAGGATCTTCGCCGTCTCGCCCATGAAGCGCACACCCGAGACCACCAGCGTGGTCGCCGGGTGGTCGCGCCCGAAGCGCGCCATCTCCAGCGAATCGCTCACGATGCCGCCGGTCTCGATGGCCAGGTCCTGCAGGTCGGGGTGCACGTAGTAGTGCGAGACCATGACCGCGTTGCGCTCCTTCAGCAGCGCCTTGATGCGCTCCTTCAGTTCGGCGCGCTGCTTCGGCCCGGGCTCCACCGGCACGCGCGCCCAGGCGTGCTGCGTGGGGCAGGCGGGTTGTTCGTATTCGACGTCGATGATGTCTGCGGCATTGCTCATGGCTTCACCTCACAGCGCCTCGAAGCGCATGGAGTAATCGATGGCCTTCACGTCCTTCGTCAGGGCCCCGATGGAGATGCGGTCGACGCCGGTTTCTGCAAGCGCCCGCACGGTGGACAGATTCACGCCGCCCGAGATCTCGAGGATGGCGCGGCCGGCGTTGCGTCGCACGGCTTCGCGCAGCGTGGTCAGGTCCATGTTGTCCAGCAGCACCATGGTGGCGCCGTGGCTCAATGCTTCATCGAGCTGCTCCAGCGTCTCCACCTCGATCTCGACGAAGCGCGCGGCCGGCGCGGTGTCGCGCACGCGCTGCAGCACCTGGGCCACGCCGCCCGCGGCGGCGATGTGGTTCTCCTTGATCAGCACCGCGTCGAACAGGCCGATGCGGTGGTTCACGCCGCCACCGACGGTGACGGCGTATTTCTGTGCCAGGCGCAGGCCCGGCAGTGTCTTGCGCGTGTCCACAATGGCCGCGCGCGTACCGGCCACGGCGGCCACGTAGGTCGCCGTCTGCGTGGCCACGGCCGAGAGCAGTTGCAGGAAGTTCAGCGCCGTGCGCTCGGCCGTCAGCAGCGGCTGCGCGCGACCTTCGATGGTGAGCACGGTCTGGTCAGGCTCGCAACGCGCGCCTTCGGCCACGTGCCACGTGATCACCGCCTGCGGGTCAAGCGCGCGCACGGCGGCTTCCACCCAGGGCGCGCCGCAGAGCACGGCACTTTCACGTGCGAGCACGCGGGCACGGGCCGGGCGCTGCGCGTCGACCAGCGCGGCGGTGAGATCGCCCGTGGCCACGTCTTCGGCCAGGGCGCGCGCGACGTCCTGCGCGGCCAGCGCGGCGATGTCGGCGGAGGTGTATTCGCTGAGGTGTTTCATCGTGGGGAAAGGGTCGTCTGCCCGGAGCGCATCCGCATGGTGCAATGCACTATAGTCCCCCGCATTCTCGTTCACCGCCCGGCCCGCGCCGGACCACGACATGAGCAACCCCACCCCCGCCACACCTTACGGCACGCTGCCGGCGGCCTCTCCCCTGCCCGCCCGCAAACCCGTGAGCCTGCCCCGCCTGAATGAGCTGCGCGAGCGCGGCGAAAAGATCACCATGCTGACCGCCTACGACGCCACCTTCGCGGCGGTGGCGGACGCGGCCGGCGTCGAATGCATTCTGGTCGGTGACTCGCTCGGCATGGTCTGCCAAGGCCTGGCCAGTACCGCGGGCGTCACGCTCGAAACCATGGCCTACCACGTCGAGAGCGTGGCGCGCGGCCTGCGCCGCGTGCAGGGCACGGCCTGGCTGCTGGGCGATCTGCCTTTCGGCGCGTACCACGAGTCGAAGGAGCAGGCCATGCGCAGCGCCGCGCAACTGGTGCACGCGGGCGCGCACATGATCAAGCTCGAAGGCGGCGGCTGGACGGCCGACACCGTGCGCTTCCTCGTCGAGCGCGGCATTCCGGTGTGCGCGCACCTGGGCCTTACGCCACAGACGGTGCACGCGCTCGGCGGCTACCGTGTGCAGGGCCGCGACGACCAGGCCGCGCTCACGCTCAAGCGCCACGCCCTCGAACTGCAGGACGCCGGCGCCACCATGCTGGTGCTGGAGATGGTGCCCGCCGCGCTGGCCACCGAGATCACGCAGCAACTGCCGCGCTGCCACACCATCGGCATCGGCGCGGGCAAGGGCACCGCCGGCCAGGTGCTGGTGATGCACGACATGCTGGGCGTGAACCTGGGCAAGAACCCGAAGTTCGTGCGCAACTTCATGGATGGCGCGGGCTCGGTGCGCGACGCCATGGCGAACTATGTGCGCGCCGTGAAGGACGGCGCTTTCCCCGAGGACGCGGTCCACGCCTGGTGAACCCGCGCCCGCCCGGCTTCTTTCGATCGTTTTCATGAAACTCGTTCACACCATCGCCGACCTGCGCGACGCGCTGCGTCCTCACGACTCCCCCGCCCTGGTCGCCACCATGGGCAACCTGCACGCCGGCCACCTGGCGCTGGTCAAGACCGCCAAGCCCCTGGGCGACGTCACCGTCGCGAGCATCTTCGTCAACCGCCTGCAGTTCGCGCCACACGAAGACTTTGACACCTACCCGCGCACGCTGGAGGCCGACTGCGAGAAGCTGCAGGCCGCGGGCTGCGACGTGGTGTTCGCCCCCAGCGAGCGCGAGATGTACCCCGAGCCACAGGGCTTCAAGGTGCACCCGCCCGCCGAGCTCGCCGACATCCTCGAAGGCCACTTCCGCCCCGGCTTCTTCACCGGCGTGTGCACGGTGGTGATGAAGCTCTTCCAGTGCGTGTTCAGCGAAGCCAAGGGCCGCCGCACCGCGATGTTCGGGCTCAAGGACTACCAGCAGCAACTGATCATGCGGCGCATGGTGAAGCAGTTCGCCCTGCCGATCGACATCGTGGGCGCCCCGACAGAACGCGCGGCCGATGGCCTGGCACTGAGCTCGCGCAACATGTACCTGAGCGAGGCCGAGCGCGCCGAGGCCGTGCAGCTCTCGCTGGCGCTGCGCGGCCTGGCGCGCGACGCGCTGGCCGCGGCCGACGGCCTGGAGCGCCAGTTGCCCGGCCTGGAACAGCGCGCGATGCAAGCCCTGGCCGCGCGCGGCTGGCAGCCCGACTACCTGAGCGTTCGCCGCCGCGAGGACCTGCAGCCGCCGAAGCCGGGCGATGCGCTGGTGGTTCTGGGGGCGGCGCGGCTGGGCAAGACGCGCCTGATCGACAACCTGGAGGTCTGAGCCCGACGCCCAGACGCCGAGGCGCTCGGGCGCCTAGAGGCCTTCGGTCTTGGGGTCGCGCCCCATCAGCGCGGCCACCGCCTCGTCGGGCCGCAGCCGGCCTTCGAGCAGTTCCACCACCGCGTCGGTGATGGGCATGTCCACGCCGAGTCGGCTCGCGCGCTGCGCCACGGTGCGCGCGCTGTACACGCCCTCGGCCACGTGGCCCAGCGAGGCCACCGCCTCGTCCAGCGTCTGCCCCTTCGCCAGCAGGCGGCCCACCTGCCGGTTGCGCGACAGGTCGCCCGTGGCGGTGAGCACCAGGTCGCCCAGACCCGACAGCCCCATGAAGGTCTCGGCGCGCGCGCCCAGGGCCAGGCCCAGGCGCGTCATCTCGGCCAGACCGCGCGTGATGAGCGCGGCGCGGGCGTTCAGGCCCAGGTTGAGCCCATCGCACAGGCCGGTGGCAATGGCCAGCACGTTCTTCACTGCGCCCCCCACCTCGACGCCGGCCACGTCGTCATTGGCGTAGACGCGCAGCGTGGGGCCGTGGAAGGCGGACACCAGGGCGTCGCGCACCTCGGCGTGGGCACTTGCTGCCACCAGGGCGGTGGGCTGGCCGCGCGCCACCTCTTGAGCGAAGCTGGGGCCGCTGAGCACGCCGGTGCTCACGTCGGGCGCCACGGCGGCGGCGATCTCGTGCCCCAGGAGGCCGGGTTCATCGGGCGAGGCCGCGCGTTCGAAACCCTTGCAGAGCCAGGCCACGGGCACCGTCAGGCCGCGCAATTCGCTCAACCAGCCGCGCAGCGCGGCCATGGGTGTGGCCACGATGACCAGATTGGCCTCTGCCACCCAGGGAGCGGCCTCACCGGAGACGACGCGCAGGTCCTCCGGCAGGGCCAGGCCCGACAGGTAGCGCCGGTTCTCGCGCTCGCGGTCGATGGCGATGGCCTGCGCCGGGTCTCGCGCCCACAGGCTCACGCGGGTGGAGCCGTGCCGCGCAGCCGAAATGGCCAGCGCCGTACCCCAGGCGCCGGCGCCCAGCACCACGGTGTGCGAGGGAGAGGCGAAACCCATCCGCCGGAATCAGGTGATGATGCGCGGCGCCTCGGCCGTGTCCTGGCCGGCCTGCTGCTGCTCGTACATGGCCTGGAAGTTGATTTCGGCCAGGTGCACGGGCGGGAAGCCGGCGCGCTGGATCAGGTCGGCCACGTTGCCGCGCAGGTAGGGGTAGACGATCTGCGGGCAGGCGATGCCCATGATCGGACCCATCTGCTCGTCGGGCAGGTTGCGGATTTCGAAGATGCCGGCCTGCCGGGCCTCGACCAGGAACACCGTCTTGTCCTTGATCTTGGTGGTGACAGTGGCGGTGACGCGCACCTCGAACACGCCATCGGCCACGGGCTGGGCGTCCACGCCGAGCTGGATGTCCACCGTGGGTTGCTCCTGCTCCAGCAGGATGGCCGGCGAGTTGGGCTGCTCCAGCGAGGCCTCTTTCAGGTAGATGCGCTGGATCTGGAAAACGGGCGTGTCGGTGTCGGCCATGGTGCGTCTCGGGTGTGTCGGGAAATGAAAAAGCCCGCCGGGGAAGACCCTCAGCGGGCGCAACGGCGGATTATGTCAGCCGCCAATGACAGATTGACAGCGCCTCAGCCCGCCTGCAGCAGCGGCACCAGGCCGCCGCGCGCGTCCAGCGCGTGCAGGTCGTCGCTGCCGCCCACGTGGGTGTCGCCGATGAAGATCTGCGGCACGCTGGTGCGCCCGGCCAGTTGCGTCATGCGGGCCCGCAGGTCGGGCCGGCCATCCACCACGATCTCCTCGTAGTCCGTCACGCCACGGGCCTGAAGAAGGGCCTTGGCGCGGTGGCAGTAAGGGCAGTAATCGCTGGAATAGATGGTGACCTTGGACATTCGGGTGCTCGAGGACGCAAAACCTGAATGATCAGGCTTTCTCCACCGGAAGGCCTGCGGTGCGCCAGGCACCCATGCCGCCGGTCAGGGATTGGGCATTCTCGTAGCCCAGCTTCTTGGCCACCGCCACCGCCCGGTTGGCGCGGGCGCCGTTGGGGCAGACGAAGATGACCGGCAGGGCCTTGTTCTTGACGGCGCCGGGCAGCTTGGCCTCCAGCTCGTCCAGCGGCAGGTTCTTCGCGCCGACGATATGACCCTCGGCGAATTCCTTGGCGTCGGACATGTCGATCACGACCGCTTTCTGGCGGTTCATGAGCGCGACGGCGTCGTTGGCGTTGAGGGTGCCGGTGCGGCCGCCGGACTTGACGGCCGGCCACACCAGCAGGGCGCCCGAAACGAACGCCACGGCGATCAGGACCCAGTTCTCGATGAAGAAGCTCACGGTGATACCTTGGAGGGAAAGGCCGCGATTCTAAAATGCGCGGTTTCCGACCTTTTCGGCGCCCGCCGCCCCGCACTCCGCCATGCACAAGCTCGTCCTGATCCGCCACGGCGAATCCACCTGGAACCTCGAAAACCGCTTCACCGGCTGGACCGACGTGGACCTCACGCCCACCGGCGTGGCGCAGGCCGAGGAAGCCGCCCGCCTGCTCAAGGCCGACGGCTACGACTTCGACATCGCGTACACCAGCGTGCTCAAGCGCGCCATCCATACCCTGTGGCACGTGCTGGACGGCATGGACCGCACCTGGTTGCCCGTGGTCAAGAACTGGCGGCTGAACGAACGCCACTACGGCGCCCTGCAGGGTTTGAACAAGGCCGACATGGCCGCCCAATATGGCGACGAGCAGGTGCTGGTCTGGCGCCGCAGCTACGACACCCCGCCTCCGGCACTGGAACCGAGCGACCCGCGCAGCGAGCGCAGCGACCGCCGCTACGCCCGCCTCAAGCCCGAGGAGGTGCCGCTGACCGAATGCCTGAAGGACACCGTGGCGCGCGTCATGCCGTTCTGGAACGAGGCGCTGGCGCCGGCCATCCAGTCGGGCAAGCGCGTGGTGGTGTCCGCGCACGGCAACAGCATCCGCGCCCTGGTGAAGTACCTCGACGGCATCTCCGACGCCGACATCGTGGGCCTGAACATCCCCAACGGCATTCCGCTGGTGTACGAACTGGACGCCCAGCTCAAGCCGATCCGCCACTACTACCTGGGCGATGCCGAAGCCGCCGCCAAGGCCGCCGCCGCCGTGGCGAATCAGGGTAAAGCCTGAGCCTGCGCGCCCCGACCCGCCGGGGCGTGCAAAACCGCCGCCGGCCGGCGGGGAACCCTCGCGAGGACCCATTCTCCAAGGTGTATATTGGCCCGCCGCAGGGCCAAGGGCCCGTGTCGGGCAGTTTGCAAAGGTGATTCCATGACGAAGCGGGTCGGATCCAGGCTCAGAACCGTTGGCTGGGTGGCCATCGGCGCGGTGGCGGGCGCACTCACCACGGTGCAGCTACAGGCGGTGGCGCGCAACACGCTCAGCCCCTTGCCGCTCGAAGAACTCCAGCAACTGGCGGCCGTGTTCGGCATGGTCAAGACGGACTATGTGGAGCCAGTGGACGAGAAGAAGCTGATCTCCGACGCCATCTCGGGCATGGTCGCCAGCCTCGACCCGCATTCCCAGTATTTCGACAAGAAGTCCTTCAAGGAATTCCGCGAAGGCACCAGCGGCCGCTTCGTGGGCGTGGGCATCGAGATCACCATGGAAGACGGCCTGGTCAAGGTGGTCTCGCCCATCGAAGACTCGCCCGCCTTTCGCGCCGGCCTCAAGAGCGGCGACCTGATCACCCGCATCGACGACACCGCCGTCAAGGGTCTGGACATCAACCAGGCCGTCAAGCTCATGCGCGGCGAGCCGCGCACCAAGGTACTGCTGACCATTCTGCGCAAGGACGAGGACCGCAGCTTCACCGTCACCATCACGCGCGAAGAGATCAAGACCGTGAGCGTCAAGTCGCGCACGATCGAGACAGGCTATTCGTGGGTGCGCGTCTCGCAGTTCCAGGAACGCACCATCGAGGACTTCACGCGCAAGCTGGAAGACCTCTACCGCGCCGATCCGAACATGAAAGGTCTGGTGCTCGACCTGCGCAACGACCCAGGCGGCCTGCTCGACGCGGCCGTGGGCCTGTCGGCCGTGTTCCTGCCCGAGAACGTGACCGTGGTGTCCACCAACGGCCAACTCGCCGAGAGCCAGTTCATCTACAAAGCCATTCCGCAGCACTACTTGCGCCGCGGCGGCAACGACCCGATCCGTCGCCTGACCGAGAACACCAAGGGCTTCTACAAGCGAGTGCCGATGGTGGTGCTGGTCAACGAAGGCTCGGCCTCGGCCAGCGAGATCGTGGCCGGCGCCCTGCAGGACCACAAGCGCGCCGCTGTCATGGGCAGCCAGACCTTCGGCAAGGGCTCGGTGCAGACGGTGCGCCCGCTGGGGCCCGACACCGGCCTGAAGCTCACCACCGCGCGTTACTACACTCCCTCGGGCGTGTCCATCCAGGGCAAAGGCATCGTGCCCGATGTGATGGTGGACGAAACCGCCGATGGCAACCTGTTCGCCGCCCTGCGCACGCGCGAGGCCGACCTGAACAACAGCCTGGGCAGTTCGCCGCACGGTCCCATGACGGATGCGCAGCGCGACGCCGAGCAAAAGCGCGAGGAAGCGCGCGAAGCCGCGCGCAAGAAGCTGGAAGAGGAAGCCCGCAAGAACCCCGGCCAGCGCCTGGTGCCCGAGTTCGGCAGCGAGAAGGACTTCCAGCTCATGCAGGCCTTGAACCAACTCAAGGGCCAGCCAGTGATGGTCAGCAAGTCGCAGACCGTCCGCACCGAAGAGAAGAAGGAAAACTGAGCCCTGGCGGGCCGCGCGCCGGCCCGCCCCTCCCCTCGCGCGAGACCGCGTGAACGACGCCCAACTGCTGCGCTACTCGCGCCACATCCTGCTCGACGAACTCGGTGTCGAAGGCCAGGAACGCCTGCTGGCCTCGCACGCGCTGCTCATCGGCGCGGGCGGCCTGGGCTCACCGGTGGCGCTGTACCTGGGCAGCGCGGGCGTGGGCCGCATCACCGTGGTCGATGATGACACGGTGGACGAAACCAACCTGCAGCGCCAGATCGCGCACAACCTGGCGCGCGTGGGTTGGCCCAAGGCCGACTCGGTGCGCGAAGCCATCGCCGCCATCAACCCCGACGTGCAGGTGAACGCCATCCGACAGCGCGCCGACGACGCCTTGCTGGACGCGTTGGTGCCGACGGCCGACGTGGTGATCGACGGCTGCGACAACTTCGCCACGCGGCAGATGGTCAACCGCGCCTGCGTGCGCCACCGCAAGCCGCTGGTCTCGGGCGCGGCCATCCGCCTCGACGGCCAGCTCGGCGTGTTCGATCCGCGCCAGCCTGAGGCGCCCTGCTATGCCTGCGTGTTCCCGCCCGACGCGGACGTGGAAGAGGTTCGCTGCGCCACCATGGGTGTGTTCGCGCCGCTGGTGGGCATCGTGGGCACCCTGCAGGCGGCCGAAGCACTCAAGATTCTCTCGGGCCTGGGTTCGCGGCTCACCGGTCGCCTGCTCATGCTGGACGGGCGCGAACTGGCCTTCCACGAGATCGCGCTCAAGCGCGACCCGGCCTGCCCGGTCTGCGGTTCACGCCACGGATCAGCGGGCCACTGAAGCCGGCGCGGGCCAGGGCGGCTCGCAAGGGCCGTGGCGGCGGCGGAAATCGCGTGGTGCCTCTGGCGCACCGCCCTTCACCCACAGGCCCTGTCGCGCCGTCCGCGCCTGGTCTTCGTGCTTCACGTAGGCACCCCGGCCGCGCCAGCGCGAGGCCCAGGCCCAGCCGGTTCGCACCAGCCAGGCGTTCACGTCCTCGCCTTCGCGCTCGATGACCACCAGCCCTCGGCCGTAGCTGTCGTGCGCGCGCTCGCGCACAGTCACGGCTTGCTCCAGCAGCCGCGCCGCCAGGGCATCGCGCGCGGCCACGCCCATGGCCTGACAGATCTCGGGAGCGTCCAGGCCGTCCAGCCTCAGCTTGCGCCAGCGCCCGCCAGCGGCGGGTTGCACCCACACGGTGTCGGCATCGAACACGCGCGTCACGCGCGCGGCGTACACCGCCTCATCGGCCCACGATGCCACGGCGGCACCGGCCAGCAGCGCGCCGGCCGCCACCCCCGCCAGGCGCCGCATCAGCCCTTGCGGCCGCCCATGACCAGCAGCACCACGCCCACGGCGATGGCGCCGATGCCGGCCCACACGGGCACGTTGATGGTTTCCTTCTGCTTCACCGAGAGCTCGACGGGGCCGAGCTTCACGGCCTCGGTGTCCTTGGTGTAGCTGAAGCTGCCCATGACGAGGCCGATGGCCCCCGCCACGATGAGGACGATACCGACGACTTTGGCGAGATTCATGGTGTCTCCGTTGCTGGATGGAAGGAGGCCCGATGATGCACCAGCGCGGGTCAGGCGCCGGACTGGTCCGCGGCCACGACACCCACGGCCACGCCGCCCGCCGCCAGGCCACCTCCCGCGCCACCCCCCGCACCACC
>NZ_CCAE010000059.1 GCF_000723405.1 Hydrogenophaga intermedia
ACAGATGCCGCCAATCAGTTCACGAAGCGCGCTGCGCGCGCGGGCCACTCACCCTGCGCTCCTCGCCAGCGCACAGGCGCCCGCCGCACCGTACCCCGGGCCCTCGGCCAGCGGAGCTGGTTAGCACGCGAGAAGGGAAGTCCGTTTTTTTGCTGGCGCTCCGTGGTGCCCGCCCCTGACACCGCCAACCACAGTGGCAAGCAGGGCACAAGACGTCATGCAACACCGTCAGCGCGACGACGCCACCCGCCCAGACCACCACCGACCAATCAAAGAAGGACGTGCTGCCACTTCGCGCCGTTCGACGTCCCGCGGCAGCAGGTTGTTCAGCACCGCGTTCGGCCGCTCGTTCACCAAACGGCTGGCCTCGCGCTCGCCCACCAGGCGCCGCGCCACCTCCAGCCCTTCCGTCAGCCGCGGCAGGCGCCGCCCCGTCGTGTGCGCGTCGGTGGCCAGCAGGTGCGTGTGGCCTTCGCCGATGAAGCGCTCGCCCCAGTAGCGGGCGCGCCGGCCGAAGACGCCCGTCAGCGCCCCCGCCGTCACCTGCATCCATGCGCCCTGCGCGATCAGGCGCTTGAACACCGGGTAGTGGCTTTCCACCCAGGCCAGCCGCTCGGGGTGCGTGACGATGGGCGTGTAGCCCGCCACGATCAGCTCGAACACCTGCTCCTCCAGCCGCGGCGGCGGCGTGGTGTGCGACGGCTCCAGCAGGAAATAGCGCGAGCCGTTCAACGTCGGCACCCGCCCGCTGCGGATGCCCTCGATCAGGCCCGGCACCAGGTGCACGTCCGCCCCCACCACCAGCTTCAGCGGTATGCCCTGGCGGTCGAGTTCGGCCTGCAGGCGATCGCGTGCATGGGCGATACCCGGGCCGTCGTTCATGTACATGCCCGGGTAGATGTGCGGCGTGCAGGCCAGGGTGTGGATGCCGTCGGCCACCGCGATGCGTGCCATCGCCAGCGAATCGTCCAGCGTCTTCGCCCCGTCGTCGATGCCCGGCAGGATGTGGCAGTGCAGGTCGATCATGGCGGTCGCGCCTCCCGCTCGGCGCTGTTGTCCGGTGCCGACGCCTCGGGCTGCGCCGTGCGCGCGCCGTCGTCGTCCCTGGCGCCCATGAGCAGGTACGCGCCCGCCAACACCGCCGCGCCCATGCCCAGCAGCACCAGCCGCGCACCGGCGGGCCACCCGCCCCTGGGCGGTGGCTCATGCGGCAGCGACGGCCGGGGGACCAGTGGTGCGGCCAGCAAAGGCCGCGGGCGTGCGCCGGGCCGTTGGGCCCAGCGCAGGTGAGCCGGCGTCCGCAGCGCGGCGGCCCATTCGGCCCGCTTCTCGGGCGTGGCCAGCAGGTCCTTGGCCAGGTTGACCCGCATGGCCGCGTCGGCGGGCCAGCTTTCACCGGCGGCGGCGAAGTCCGGGTGCGTCAGGCGGATCATCAGCCGGTAGTGCTCGCGCAGTTGCGCCGCTTCGAAATCCGGCTGCAGACCCAGCAGCGTGAAGGGGTCGGCGCCCGGGCGCAGCATCACCGTGCGCACGAAGAAGCGTGCCGCGCGGCGCAGGCCGGGCGCATGCGCGGCGGCGGCGGGCAGGTCCTGCACCGGGCGGTCGCTGGCCAGCAGCATCACGCGGTGAATGTGCTCGAACAGCGGGCGCGGCTCGCGCAGCGCCACGGGGTAGCGCCCGGGGGCTCGCTCGAACTCCAGCAGTGTCAGCAGCAGGCGTCTCCATTCGGGCGGGCTCATGTCGCTTGCCGCGTTCACGTCGCGGAGTAGGGGTCCAGCGTGGGCTCGACGCGGGTGCCGGCCGGTAGTGGCACGGCGCCTTGCGGCGGTTCGGGCCGGGCGGGCGGTGGCGCGGGCCGCTCGCCGTGCGAGTAGCCGTGGCCGTAGTAGGCCGCGTAGGCGTAGTCGCTGGTGTGCTCGTTGCGCGCGTGCGTGAACACCACGCCCATCGGCGAGAGGCCGGCGTTGCGCAGGCGGCGCAGGGCGTCCTTGATGCTCTCCTTGCGCGTGCCGCCGGCCTTGATGGCCAGCACGATGTTCTGGATCTGGTTGCCCAGCACGATCGCGTCGGCGATGCCCAGCAGGGGCGGGCCGTCGATCACGATCTGCTCGTAGCCCAGGGCCTGCGCCTTCTCCAGCAACTGGCCCAGGCGCGGGCCCGCCAGCAGCTCCACCGGGTTGGGCGGCACCGGGCCGGCGGTGATCAGGGCCAGCTTGTCGACCGTGGTGTGGCGCACCGAGGCGTCGAGGTCGCGGTCGCCGCTCAACAGGTTGGACAGGCCGCGGTCGTTGACCACGCCAAGCATCTTGTGCAGGCCGCCCTTGCGCATGTCGGCGTCGATCAGCAGCACCTGCTGGCCCAGTTGCGCGAAGTTGATCGCCAGCGCCAGCGCCGTGGTGCTCTTGCCTTCGCTCTTGCCGCAGCTCGTCACCATGAAGCGCTGAGGCGCGCCGTCGGCCGTGCTGAACTGCAGCGCCGTGCGCATGGAGCGGTAGGACTCGGCGAATGTGCTGCGCGGCTCGTGGTGGGCCAGCAGCGCCACGGCGTCCTTGCGGCCGCGCTCGGGCCGGGTGAAGGGAATCAGGCCCAGCAGGGGCAACTGGTACCGGGCCTCGATGTCGTTGGCGTTCTTCAACGAATCGTCCATCTGCTCGCGCAGCAAGGCGGCCAGCATGCCCAGGAACAGGCCCAGCACCACCCCCAGGCCGAGGTTGAGCTTGATGTTGGGGTTGGCCGGGAACAGCGGCGGTGACGCCTCGTCGACGATGCTCACGTTGTTGGCGGTGATGCCCGCCATCACGTTCACTTCCTTCAGGCGCTGCAGCAGGCTGTCGTACACCTGCCGGTTGGTGTCGAGCTCGCGGCTCAGCAGGTTCATGTCCACGCTGCGGTCCTGCACGCTGAGCACCTCGCTGCGGCTGCCGGCCACCTTGCTGCGCAACTGGTCTTCGGTGCGCTTGGCGGCCACGTACTGGCCTTCGATGCTGGCCAGGATGTTGTTCACCTCGGTCTTGATGCGCGCGTCCAGCTCGGCGATCTGCGCGCGCGCCGCCACCATCGCGGGGTACTCCGGCTTGAAGGTGGAGCGGTTCTTCGCGTACTCGGCTTCCAGCCGGGCGCGCTGCTCCTTGTAGGCGCGGATGGCCTCGTTGGTCACGGCCTGGGGCGCGCTTTCGGGGTTGAGCTTCACCTGGTTGTAGAGCGTCTCCGCGCGGATGCGGTCCTGCTCGGCCTTGGCCAGCGCGGTGGAGAAGTCCACGAAGGTCTGGATCGCCGCGCTGCCCTTGTCGCCCAGGTTCAGGATCTCGTTGTCCTTGGCGTAGGCGTTGATGACCCGCTCGCTCTCTTCCAGCTTGGCCTTGGTCTGGCGGATCTGCTCCTCCAGGTACTGGCGCGCGTAGATGGAGGAGTGCAGCTTGCGCTCGATGTTGGTGGCGATGAAGGCCTGGGACATCGCGTTGGCGATGGTGGCGGCCAGTTGCGGGTCGGGGTTGAGCACCTGGATCTGCACCAGGCGCGAGTTGCGGATGGGCTCCACGCTGAGCGACTGCTGGAAGCGCGCCACCGTGGCCGCGCGGCTGAGCGTGCCTTCGTCGCCGGGCGCCGGGGAGGCCACCAGCGCGCGCAGCCGCAACCACGCGTTGCCGAGGAAGGCCAGCGCCTGGTCGGTCGGCCCGTCGCCGCTGGCCTTTACCTGCGCGGGCGGCGCGGCGGGCGTGGCCGGCGCATCGGGCTTGTACAGGCCCAGCTCGTCGATCACCCGCTCGGCCAGGCTGCGGCTCTTCATCAGCTCGATCTGCGTGCGCAACTGCAACTGGTCAGCCAGCGGCCCTTCGTCCACCTCGACCTCGGCATTGAAGCCCACCACCTTCTGCGCCGCGCGGTCGATCTGCAGCAGCGCCGAGCTCTTGTACTGCGGCGTCATCTGCAGCGTGTACACGCCGGCCGCCAGGGTGCACAGCGCGGTGACGCCCAGGATGGTCCGCTTGCGGCGCGCCAGGGCGCGCCAGATCGTCTTGAGGTCGATGCGGTCGTCGGTCCGCGCCCCGGCCTCGACCTGGGTCGCCATCAGCTCGGACAGCGCGGCCTCGCGGCGCAGGGCCAGCGCGCTGGGCCCGGGGCCTGCGGGCAGTGGGTGTTGGTCATGGGAAGCCATGGCGGTGCCCTTCCATCAGTTGAACGGGTTCAGCGTGCTCAGGATGTCGCTGAAGAGTGAATCCCGCAGCGCCGTGCGGCGGGCATTGCGCTGGACCACGATGACGTCGTCGGCGCGGATGTCGGGGTCCTTCTGCTGGCCGGCGCGCACCTGATCGAGGTCGTAGGTGAACTGTTCGCGCGCGCCGTTGGCGCCGTGGCGGTAGACCACGATCTGCTTGACGTCGGCGTAGGGCGCGAAGCCGCCGGACAGGGCCAGGGCGCGCAGGAGGGTGAGCTGCCCCGTCACCGGGTAGATGCCTGGCCGCGTCACCGCGCCCTCGATGGCGATGCGCTGCGTGGTGAACTCCTTGATGAACAGCGAGACCTGCGGGTCCATCAGGTACTTCTCCTCGTAGCGGGCGGCGATCAGGTCTTCCGCGGCCTGCGCCGTGAGCCCCGCCACCTGCACGGCGCCAATGAGCGGCAGCGAAAGCTGCCCCGAGGCGTCCACGCGCACGTCGCGCTTCATGTCCGGCACGCCGAACACGTCGAAGCTCAGCAGGTCGTTGGGCGACAGGCGATAGTCCGCGTTCGCCGCGGGCGGCGCGCCGGGCACCACGACGGCGCCCTCGGTGCCCGGCGCGGCACCGATCGGGGCCGTGGCGCTGGGCGCGGCGGCGGTGGGTGTGGCCACGGCATTCGCCGGGGCGGTGGTCTGGGCGCGCAGTGGCAGCGCCGCGACCAGGACCAGCAGGCCCAGGGCGCAAGGCAGGGCCTTCAGGATGGGTGTCGTGTTCATGAGGCTTCTCCTTTCTGACCCGTGGACGGGTCAAAACCAGCGTTCATCGATCGCGTCTGTGCCAGTGCCAGCAACTGCGCTTCGAACCGGTGCAGCACCGCGTCCCGGCTCAGCTCGGCCTCGGCGTAGCGGCGGCCGTTCGCGCCCAGTTCGGCGCGACGGGTGGGGTCGGCCGCCAGCGCGCGCAGCGCCTCGGCCAGGGCGGCAGGGTTTTCCGGTGGCACCACCAGGCCGCAGGCGGCGTCCTGTTCCACCACCCGGCACAGCTCGGTGCCGGGCAGGGCGGTGGCCAGCACGGCGCGACCGCTGGCCAGCATGCCGGTGAGCTTGGAAGGCATCACCAGGTCCGCCGCGTCGGCCCGCTGCGGCAGCAGGTGCACGTCGGCCAGGCCCAGCCAGTGGTTGAGGCGCTCCAACGGCTGCAGGTCCAGGAAGCGCACGTTGTCCAGGCCCGCGCAGCGCGCCTGCAGATCGGCCCGGCCCGAGCCCTTGCCGCCGAACACCAGCTGGATGCGTGGCTCGTCGCGCAGCAGCCGCGCCGCATCGGCGAGCACCTCCAGCCCCTGCTTGTTGCCCATGTTGCCGGAGTACAGGGCCACCACGGCGTCGGGCGCCAGGCCCAGCTCGGCCCGGTAGTCGCTGGGCGCGTCCAGCGGCGTGATGCCGCCGATGTCCACCCAGTTGGGAAAGTGCAGCACCCGCCCGGGCGCCACGCCTTTGTCGAGGGCGCGGTCCACCATGCGGCCGGAGATGGTGGACACGCGGTCGAAGCGGCGCATCAGCCAGCCCTCGGCCCGCTGCACCCAGCGGCGCAGCGTGCGGCCCTTGATCAGGCCCAGGTCGAAGGCCGCGTCCACCTCGTAGTCCTGGATGTGCAGCCAACTCCCCGCGCCCCGCAGGGCGGCGAAGGCGGCGGCGGCGGGGGCGCACATCAGGGGCGGCTCCACCACCCACACCACGTCGGGCTTCCAGCGCCACTGCGCGGCCAGCGCCGGCAGGCTGGCGAGCGCGAAGCTGGCCAGGTGCAGCAGGCGCTTGGCGCCGCCCGGCTGGTGCGGCACCCACAGCGGCGTGCGGATCACCTGCACGCCGTGCCACTGCTCGCGGCGGTAGCGCCGCGCGCTGTACCCCTCGCCCACGGTCCAGTCCGGGTAGTAGGGCGGCGCGGTGATCACGCGCACCTCGTGTCCGGCCTCGGCCAGCCAGCGCGCCATCTCGCCCGTGTACTTGCCGATGCCGGTCAGCTCGGGCGCGAAGTTGATGCCGTAGATGAGCAGCTTCATCGCGTGCCCCCCCCTGCCCTGGCCTCGCCCACGAAGGCGCGCACGCCCATCAGCTTCATCTGGTAGTGGCTGAGGTTCTTGTGGCTTTGCGCCGAGACGATCAGGTAGAAGTTCTGCCGCCGCGCGATCTCGGGCACATAGGGGTGCGACGCTTCCAGCACCTGCTGGCCGTTCAGCCACCAGCGCACGGTCAGGTCGTCGGGCGAGTACGACACGCCGAACACGTTCGGCTGTGTGCGGTCCAGCGGCACCTTCGAGGTCGGGTTGGGGTTCTGGATCTTCTGGTAGTTGGGGTGGATGCCGGTCCAGGAGATGGCGGTGTGGTGCCCGCCGGGCCCGAAGCCGCCTTCGTCGATGTCAAGCTCGAACCAGCGCTCGAAGCTTTTCGGGTCGCCTTCGTAGACGTCTTCCATGCGCAGGTTGTGCTCGATCGGCAGCAGCCAGACCGCGGGGAAGTTGTCGCGGTGGTTGGACGAGATCGCCACCTGGGCCTCGACGTAGAACGGCCGGTTGCCGCTTAACAGCGGGAATCGCCCGGGGTAGGAATTCATCTTCGCGGTGGCGAGCACGCCGCCGCGCTGCATGACGACGCCGTCCTCGACCTGCTCGTAGAGGCTGCGGTCCTTCACCTTGGTGAAGTAGAGCCCGGCGTAGTACTTGCGCCCGTCGGCCCGGCCCGTGGTGAAGTCCACGTCGTCGAGCCGGGGGCAGTCGCGGAACAGCGCTTGCGTGGCGCCCACCTGCGCGGCGCCTTCGGGTGTCGAGGGGTCCTGGCAGATCAGGCCGTCGTTGGCGCGCGCCAGGCTTGCCGCGGTGAGGCAGGTGGCCGCCAGCAGCCACGAAGTCCATCGGAAGGCGGTGTCGGTGCGCATGCGGGATCCTTTCTTCTTGCGTGTCAGAGGCGGTGGACCAACTGGCCCGCGTTCACGTCCGAGGCCGTGTGGGCGTCGCTGGCCTCGCTCTGCGCCACCAGCTTGTGCCCGGTCAGGCGGCTCAGCTCGGCGCAGATGGCCGCCTTGTCGCGCAGGTGCGCCACGGCCTGCTCCAGCTCCATCACCTGCGCGCCCACCAGGAAGCGGTACCAGTAGCCCTGCAGGAAGTGGTAGACGAGGCCGCTGCGGCCGTCCAGGAAACCGAGCTGGAAGACGTAGCGCCACACGAAGTACAAGGCGGCGCTGACGGTGAAGGGGATGCGGTTGTAGACGCGCTCCTTCAGCCAGCGTTTGGACGAGGCCTGGAACGAGGCGCTGTGCGCGTTGAGCGCCTCGTCGCGCGCGAACAGGCCCAGGCGCTGGTTGAGCACCTCGATGGCCTCGCGCGTGGCGTACTTGTTGTGCTTGTCGATGAAGTAGGCCAGGTCGTTGAGGTTGTGGTCGGCGAAGCCGCCGTCGAAGGTGACGGTGCGGCCGCCCCACACCACCATGTGCTCGTCCATCCAGCGGTTCTCCATGCGGCCGTGCCCGTGGCGCCACAGGCGCAGCATCACCAGCGGGTAGCGCCCGCCGTGGCGTACCCAGCGGTCCATGAAGATGTGCTTGCGCTTGAGGTTCACGCCCACCACGTCGGCCGGCAGCGCGGGCAGCTTCTCGGCGATCTCCTGCGCGAGGTCGGGCTCGATGATTTCGTCGGCGTCCAGGCGCAGCACCCACTCGCCGCGGATGTCGAGCGTGTCCAGGGCCCACTGGAACTGCCGGGCCTGGTTCACGAAGGCGTGTGTGCAGACCTCGGCCCCCAGCCGTTGCGCGATGTCGGTGGTGCCGTCCGTGGAGCCGGAATCCACCACGCAGATCTGGTCCACGAACGGCTGAATGGAGCGGATGGCGCGCGCGATGTGGAGGGCTTCGTTGTAGGTCAGGATGATGGCGGTGATGCTCATGGGGAATCCTCCTCAGGCGTGAAGGGTGGCGATCTCGGCCGGTGGGCGCCGGGGCGAGAAGGCCACCCTGGTGTCCGGCGCGCTGGGCTCGCCGAAGGCGATCATCAGAATCAGCCGCTCGCCGTCAGGGATGCCGCCCGCGCGGCGGATGGCCGATTCGGTCCTGTGGTCGATGGCGAGGTTCAGCGGGCAGGCGCCCCAGCCCATCGACCGGCAGGCCAGCAGCAGGCACATGGCAAACAGCGCGCCATCCACGTAGGCCTGGTTGCGCTGGCCGGGGCCGCCCCAGGCGCAGATGTCGGAACTCACCACGAACAGGTTGCCCACGCTCTCGGCGAAGCCGCGCGATCCGCCCTGCAACGCGAGCAGTTCGCGAATGCGCGCCGGGTCCTGGTAGGTGTGCACCCGCGTGGCCTGGCGGTTGCACTGGGAGGGCGCCTGCTGCGCGAGCGAGATTGCTTCGACGATGCGATCGGGGTCGATCGGCGCGTTGCGCAAGGTGCGCACGCTCGAGCGGCTGGCGATCAGGTGCTGCAGGTCGCCGGCGGCCTGACCGTTGAAGGAGTACTCGCGCGTGCCGCCCTTCCACGGCTTGGGCAGGCGCGCTTCCCATTGCTTCAGGTAGGCCCTGATCTCGTCGAGCAGCGGGTCGCTCGCGCCCGCCTGGGCGTGATAGTTCAGGTAGGCCTCCAGCGCACCCAGCGACATGTGGGCGGGCACCGGCGAGTACCCGATGTCGTAGCGCGAGAGCGCGGCCATCACGAAGCGGACCTTGTCCTTGCCGAACAGCAGCCGCGGCTGCTGCAGGGACAGGCCCTTCTCGATGGTGTGGGCCTCGATGATGATTTTGTAGAACGCGCGCTTGGACCTGTCCACGAAGGGCGAGTACGAGTTGAAGCGCAGGAACAGCACCGCGTCGCGCAGGGCCTCGCTGAAGATGCCCGCCACCTTGGCGATCCGGCTAAGCATCGGGGCCCCCTCGGCGTTCGGTCAGCACGCGGTGCCTGATCTTTCGGCACGGATGCCCGACGCAGACCGACCAGGCCGGCATGTCCTGCGTCACCACCGAGCGCGCGCCGATGACGGCGCCTTCGCCGATGACCACGTTGGGGTGCACGAAGCTCTCGGCCGCCACCCAGGCGTGGTCCCCGATCACGATGGGCCCGGTGGTCAGTGGCCGCGACAGGGAGCGGATGTCGTGCGAGCCGGCGCACAGAAAGCTGCGCTGGCTGACGGCGACCTTGGAGCCGATGGTGATGCGGCCCATGCTGTAGCAGTCCACGCCATCGCCCAGCGCAGACAACTCGCCCATGACGAGGTTCCACGGCGCCCACACGCGGCACGAGGGCGCGATGCGGCAGCCCGCGCCGATACGCGCCCCAAAGGCGCGCAGCAGGAAGCGCCGCCAGCCGTGCAGTGCCCAGCGCGGCGTGGGCCGGAACGCCAGCAGCCAGACCACTTCCCACACCAGGCGGCGCAGTTTGTCGGCGGCGCTGAAGTCGTTGCGGTAGCGCAGGGCGCCGAAATCACTCAGGGAATCGCTCATGGGGTTACGGCCCTCAGTTGCGCGCTCAGAAAGTCGCTGCCCGCCTGGCGCAGGTCGCCCAGCCGCGGGTCCACGTTGGCCCAGTCGATCGGGCTGTTCATCAGCGCCTGGGTGTTGTGTTCCGAGAAGCTGGGCGCGAAGCGGTTCTCCAGGCGCACGGCGCGCAGCAGATTGATGGCGCGGGCGTTGGCGGCGGCCTTGTCGCCCGTGAGCCCCGCGACGATGAAGGGTTTGCGGAACAGCAACGCGAACACGGTGCCGTGAAAGGAGTTGGTCACCACGAAGCGCGCGTTCTTGACCAGGCCGACCCACTCGCCGGGGTCGGGGTACACGGTGTTGCCGATCTCCGCCCAGCGCCGGTGCGGGTTGTGCGGCGACAGGATGCGGCAGTTCAATTGCCGCGACACCAGCTCGGCGGTCTGGCGGATGTTGTCGGGCGAGCGCAGCCCGTAGCAGAAGACGTAGGGCTCGTCTGGCGCGATGGGTGCGCGATCGGTGAGTTCGGTGTAGTTGTCGTGCAGCAAGGTAGGGTCGGGTACGTTGGCCGGTCGTTGCCCGGTGGCTTGCTCCACCAGCGTGACGCCGGAGGCCTCGCGCACCGAGATGGCGTCGAAGTGGTGCAGCAGGCGGGGCAGTTGCTCGGCCTCGGACGAGGACACGCGGTCCCGGCCGAAGCTGGCGGCGTAGGAGATCTTTCGGGCGCGAAAGGCGTCGGCGAAGGCCAGGAAGTAGTTCGGGTCGAAACCGAAGTGCTGCGACGGGCTCCAGATCTGGTCGCTGCCCGCCACGATCAGGTCGAAGGCCTGCGCGGCGGCGAGGGACGCGCCGTTGTCCGTGGGCGCGGCGTCGCTGGCGACGTCGAGGAAGCGCTCGCGGAAGTGCGCGAACTTGTCGCGTTGGTCGCGGTTGCCGAAGTGCTGGTGGAGGAACGACGACAGCGCGAGGTAGACCACCTTCAGGTTGGCCTTGAGCTTCTCGGGCGAGGTCGGCAGGCTGAGCCGGCCGCCGTGCTCGATGTGCGCGGGTCGGTAGTCGATGAAGTGCGCGCGGTGGCCGTGCTCGGTCAACCAGCGGCGCAGGGCGTAGGCCTGCAGCGCGGCGCCGTAGTTGTCGCTGAAGTGGAAGGTGAGGATGCCGACGTTCATGGGATCAAGCCTTGGGTGCGCGCCAACGGCGCGGGTGCCAGGGGGCGGGTCATGCGGGCCATCTGCTGCCGGTTCGGGGCGCGCCCGCCCATGAGGACCGACAGCACCCTGGGCGCCAGCCGGCGAAGCGCCCAGACCGCAGGGACGCACACCAGCAGCGCCAGCAGGGGCGAAAGGGCGAAGTGGGCGAGAAAGACCGGCGGGGTGTCGGCGTGGCCCGTGCGCTCGATGGCCATCCACCACAGGCCGGTGGCCATGCCGTGGGTGCAGAAAATGAAGAACGCGATGGGCTCGAACCTCAGCAGGACATCGCCAGCGCGGGTGTCCAACAGCCTCGACGCGGCCGCCCAGAAGACCACACAGCCCGCCGCACGAAGCGCGATGTCCAGCATGGCGTAGGTCACGCTGCGCGGATCGGACGCACCCCAGGCCGGTGGCAGAAAGAAGGGCGCGGCCGCCAGCAGGACCATGGCCAACCCCGCGGCCAGCACGGGTTCGCGCGGCATGGCCTGCGCCGGGATCGGTGCCTGATGCACCCACCAGAGGCAGCCCACGAAGTAGAAAAGGGGAATGGCCCCGTTGAGGAACAGCACGCCGTCCAGGCCCAGCAGGGCGTTCAGCAAGAGCGCGGCCGTTGCCGTGCGCGGCAGCCGACGCGCCAGGAAGATGAGGGCGGGCGAGATCAGGGCGCAGACGAAGGCGTCGCGCAGGAAATAGAGCGGTGCCATGGCCGGCTGGGCGGTGAGGGCCAGCACCGCGTTCGGCCATTCCTGAACAGCGGGCACGGCCGTGAAGCCCGACTCCAGGGTTTCCTTGGCGAGGTAGATCAGGTTCCACAGCACCAGGGGCACGATGAGGGAGAAGAACCGGTGGCTGAGCGCTTGCGCGTAGGGGCGCTGGCTCAGCGCGCGTGCCAGCAGGTAGCCCGATAGCAGGCTCAGCAGGGGCACGCTGGTGTGGCCCAGCAGCTGCCGCAGGTAGTGGATCAGGCCCATGGGCGACAGCAGGGACTCGGGCACGCCGGGCTGGTACGGCTGGGCGTGCGCGTACACCAGCAGCAGGATGCAGAGAATGCGCGCCAGGCGCATGGTGTCCGAGACCCTGGGATTCACTGGGGTACCTTCGCCCGCGCGGGCTGGGGTGCGAGCCTCTTCGTGCGGCCGGGCGAGGCTCATGGCTGCTGTTCCCCTTGGTGCATCGCACGCTCCAGTGGCGCGGTGGGCCGCCGCGCCGCCGGCCGGGCCAGCAGGCGCAGGGCGTGGTGCTGGAAGCGCGCGGCCGCCACGGGCCCGCCCAGTCGGATGGACTCGGTGCTCGCCAGGGCCGCGCGGTCTCCTTGGAAGTCCCGGCAGACGCGGCGCAGGCTCGCCAGCAGGGCACTTGCGCTGCCGGCCTCGAACACGAAGCCGTTGCGCCCGGGGTCGATCACGTCGCTGGCCCCGCAGCGGTTGCTGCAGACCACCGGTGTGCCCACCATCAGGGCCTCGTTGACTACCGCGCCCCAGCCATCGAAACGGCTGGGCAGCACCAGCGCGTCGGCGGCGGCCATGGCCCCGGCGATGCCGGCGTTCGGCAGGCCCGGCACGAACGTCACGCGATCGGCGATGCCGAGTTGGCGCGCGAGCGCCTGCAGGTTCTGTTCTTCCGGGCCCTTGCCGATGAGGCGCAGGCGTGCCGAGGGCTCGTCGAGTTGGCTGAAGGCCTGCAGCAGCAGATCGACCCGCTTGCGTGGGATCAGCTGGCCCACGTACAGGATCTCCTTGTGCCCGTCGCGTGACGGCGGCGCTGGCGGCAAGGGCGCGCCATCCACCACGTGCAGGAAGGGCACGATGCGGTCCCGGGGGTAGCCGCAGGCCGAGAAGAAGCGCGTGCCGCCGTAGCGGCCCGAGTGGCCGATGCAGAACAGGCCGCGCAGGTGGCGCCTGTAGCGCAGCGCGTCCCAGGTGTAGAGCAGCCAGCGCGGCAACAGGCGCGCGCCGGGCTCGTAGCGGTTCTCCGTCATCAGGAAGCGGTGCACCGGCGCGCGCAGGCTGGCCTTGAAAGCGGCCAGCGGCAGCGCGAAGCCACGCAGGCCGAAGAACACCTGCACCGAGCCGGGCAGCCGCGCCAGTTCGGCGATCTGTTCGGGCGTGGGCGCGATGTGCGCGCGCACCTGGCCGGTGTCGGGCAGCGGGTAGCCGCGCCCGCGGTAGTAGGCGGGCACGTCCTCCGTCACGCACCAGTGCACGGTGTTGCCGGGCAGCTCCGCCAGCGCCCGGATGTACGGGGCCTGGTGGAACATCAGGTAGGAGTGCCAGAAGACGTAGGTCATGCTTGCGGGGCCGCGTGGTGGCCCACGGCGGCGCTGGTCAGGGGGAAGTGGGCCGACCGGGGTCGGGGCGGGCTCAGGTTCAGGCGCAGCAGCAGCAACAGCACCAGCAGCGAGAAGGGGTTGCCGACCGCGACCAGGTAGCGGTTGAAGACCGACTGGAACAGCACGAACACCAGCATCAGGCCGCTGAGGAAAAGGACGGGGTCCATCACCCCGGTGGCGAAGCTGCGGGCCAGCGCGCGCCAGGCGGTGACGACGAAGCACAGCGCGATCAGCAGACCGAACACCACGCCGTGCTCGAGCGCGAGGTTGATGTAGGAGCTCTCCACCGGGAAACCGATCACCTCGGGCCCGGCGGCGCGCACGCCCCGGCCGGTGAAGAACAGCAGGGGGTCGGAGAACACCAGCAGGACGCCCTCGCGCCAGATGACTTCGCGGCCCGTGGCGCCCGACTCCGTGCCGCGGGTGGGCGAGTCCAGGTCCAGGATGACGGTGAGGTAGTCGGCGATGGCGCCCGCCTTGACCGCGGCGACGACCAGCAGCGCAATGGCCCCCAGCACCAGGGCCATGCGGGCCCGGCGGGAGCCGCGCCAGGCGATGAGGACCACGGCGATGGCACCGGTCAGCCCCAGGGCGAGCAGGCTGGCCCGCGCGGACGCGGCGAGCACGATGCTCAGGCACAGCCCCGACATCAGCAGCGCGAACAGCTTGTGGTGCAGGCGCGGCGTGGCCAGGCAGTGCTGGAAGAACAGCAGTGCGCCGCCGCCGTACACCAGCCCGCTGAGGTTGGGGTGCATGCCCAGCGGCGCGAAGCGCACCAGACCGACGCTGTACTCGACGGTGCCCGCCACCGACGCCAGGTACTCGGCGGGCTGTGTCGCGAGCACGGAGGCGATGAGCGCGATGTAGGCGCGGCGGAACACGGCGTCGATGCTGGCCGCTGCGTCTTGCCGCGCCAGCACGGCGGCGGACGCCAGCACCACCAGGAACATGGCGCCGTACGCGGTGGACATGGGGTTGCCGCGGATGAAGGCCACCAGCATGGCGAACAGGAACGCGGCGCCCACGATGGCCTCCGCGGCGCTCAGTTCGAGGCGGCGCGTGCCGCCGGCCATCAAGGCCAGGCCTGCGGCGCCGAGGAACAGCGCGACCGCCCCCATCTGCACGGCCTGGAACGCGGGCCCTTCGATGTACCAGCCGCCCACGTAGACGGCCAGGCCGAGCAGCCACAGCGAGACGAAGCGCAGCAAGGCGTTCATGAAGCGGGTGCCCGCTTGAAGGCGGCGTGAAGACTGGACATGGCGGCGGGCCACCCGGCCGACGCTGTGATGCAGCGCAGTTGTTCGACGGTGCTGACCAGGCGTTGCGGCTGGTGGGTGGAGATGAGCAGGCGGCTGTCGAAGCGGGCCAGGGCGTAGGCCAGGGCCAGCGCGCCGGTGGCGTCGGCCGGGTCGGTGCCGGCGGGCAGCAGGCTGGCCAGTTGGTCCCGCAGCTGGCCGTCGCGCGCCATCGCCGGTCCGATGGCGGGCGCCACGAAGCGCAAGGCACCGTGCAGCACGTCGGCGGGATTCACCGTCGTCCAGTCGGCGCCCGGCGCGGGGCATCGGTACTGCCGCACGGAGCCGAAGCGCACGAGCTGGTTCGCCGGCTCGCCGGTGGAGCTGCCGTAGGCGCCCAGTTGGCCCGTGGCCATGTAGCGCTCCAGCAGCGACTGCAAGGGGCCGAGCGGGTCGTGCGGCTGGGCTTCGTGCATCAGCAGGAAATCCACCCGGCCGCGTTGCAGTTGCCGCAGGCTGCTCTCGAACGAGCGGGCGATGAAATCGAAATCGAAGTTGGCGGGCGCCGCGCGCCGCGCCATGCCCTTGAGCACCGCCTGGCGCAGGCCGGGAATCCAGCGGGCGATGGGCTTGACCACCGCGCGGGCCTTCTGCTTCAAGCCCGGCGAGGCCGGTCGGGCCAGCCCGGCCTTGGTGGCCACAGTCACCACTTCCTGCCGGCCCTTGAGCGCTTCGCCCAGCACGGATTCGGACGCGCCCAGGCCGTAGGGGGGCGCTGTGTCGAAGTAGCGGATGCCCAGGTCCAGCGCGGTGTGGACGAGGCGCACGGACGTGGCCTTGTCGCCGCCTCCGTTGAGGCGACCACAGCCGAAGCCCAGCCGGTGGGTCAGCAGATCGGTTCCGTTGGTGTCCATGAGGGGGTCGATGTGCGCAGGCGCTCGGCCAGGCGGGCCGTGAGCGCCAGCGCGGTGAAGGTGGGGTTGGCGTAACTGGAGGTGCGGAACACGGCGGCACCGGCGACGTACAGGTTGCTCGTGCCGAACACGCGCAGCTCGCTGTCGACCACGCCGTCGCGCGGGTGGTGGCCCATGCGCGCGCCGCCGCACTGGTGGTAGGTGTCGGTGGCCTGGTCCAGCGCGCGCGGGTCTTCGCCATCGAGCAGCGGGTCGATCTCCACGCGGGCCAGGCCGGCGGCTTGCAGGCCGTCGCTCGCCCGGCGCACGAAGGCGGCCATGGCGCGCACCTCGGCCTGGCCGCCGATGCGCCAGTCCAGCGCGGCCAGCGGCATGCCGAAGCGGTCCCGGCGCTGGGGGTCGAGCGTGATGCGGCTGTCGTCGCGCGGCACCTGCTCGGCGTGCATCACGAGCCAGACGCCTCGGTCGGCCGGGTTGTGAATGCGGTGGTGCCGCAGGTACTGCACGACCATCGGCACCCAGGCGCTGCCCATGCCACGCACGTGGCGCAGCACGTCGCCCAGGCCCTGGCGCGGCACGGCGCCGCGCATCAGCGAGCGGGCCATCACCTTCAGGTGCTGCAGGTGCTCGGCGACGCTGGACTCGAAGGCGAAATAGCCCGTGACGTTGAGCGAAGGGTCCGGGCTCGTGGCACCGGTGTTCAACCGCAGCTTGGGCTGGTACTTGTGGCCGCCCAGCACGATGTTCTGGAACGTGCGCAGGAAGCGGGGCTTGTCCAGCGGGTGCACGCGGCCGCCGCGCAACTCCAGGTGGTCCTGGAAGCCGGCACCGACCCAGGGGTTGCCCGCCCAGGGCGCCTGGGGCTGTTGCGCCGCGCAGGCCAGCAGCAGGCGGGCGATCTCGATGGTGCCGTTGGCCAGCACGATCCGGTCGCCGTGGACGGTGGTGGCGCTGCCGTCGGGCCGCGCCACGCGCACCGCGGCGATGCGCTCGCCGTCGGCTGCCAGGTCCAGGCCGGTGGCGTGGGCGTGCAGCAGCACGGTGAGCCGGGGCGATTGGCGCAGGCGTTCTCCGAAGAAGCGGGCCAGCGCAGGCTCCTTGAGCCAGCGCGTGAGGAACAGCGTGAAGCCGGGGATGTCGGGGAAGCCGTCGCCGAACAGCTTCTTCGCTTGAGGGGTGTGCTCGTCGAGCGCGTCGGCCAGGCGCAACTCCCTGGCCACGGCCTCGTACCAGGGCAGCAACTCGTCGTAGGTGATGGGCCAGGGCGCGTCGGACACACCCGCGCGGGCCTCGAAGTCGGACGGCACGAAGCCGGTGAGTTGCCCGCCCCAGAGGTTGGATGTGCCACCCAGGGCGCGCCCGCGGGCCACGGCGATGCCGTTGTGGGCGCGGCCAATGACGGTGGCGTCGTTGAGCGCCTGCGAGGGCGTTTCGAAACCGCCGCCGCCCGACTCGAGCACCAGCACGCGCTGGCCCTGGCGCTCCAGCAGCACCGCCAGCAGCAGCGCCACGGTGCCGCCACCGACGATCACCACCTCGTGCGCGGTGTCCGGCGGCGGGGCGTGGTTCAGGTCGACGATCATGCGGCGACCCCCGTGGGTTGCGGGTGGTGCGTGCGCAGTCGGTGCACGGCGCGCGTGGCGGTGAGCCAGACCAGTGCCTCGCCCAGCACCATGGCACCCACCACGCCCGTCATGCCCGCGCGGGGCCACACCAGCCAGGCCACCACCAGCGCGACCGCGGCGGCCAGCAGGCTCTGCGCGGCCAGGCCGGCGTGGCGGTTGATGGACATGAGCACCACGCGCGGCACCTGCGTGGCCGAGCACGTGGCCGCGTAGAGCAGGAACAGCGCCATGGTGGTGGCGGTGAAGGGAATCTGGCCGTGCGTCCACACCTCCAGCAGCCAGGGCGCGGCCAGGAACACCAGCAGCGCGCCCGCGGTGGCGATGAGCAGGCCCAGGCGCTTGGCGCGGCGGTAGAGCTGCCAGAACGGGCCGTCGCCCTGCTGGCCCTTGAGCGCGGTGAGTTCCGGCCAGAGCGGGTTGCTCAGCGCGTTGGTGACCTGTACCACCACCCGCGCGATGGTGCGGTAGGTGTTGAACACGGCGGTGGCGGCCGGGCCCAATGTGGCCGCCACCAGCAGGGTGAAGCCTTGCAGGCTCAGCGCATTGGTGAGCGAGAGCGAGAAGAACAGCGCGCCCGGCTTGGCCGTGTCACGGATGTCGCGCCATCGGGCTTGCCGCACGCCCCAGCGAAGGAAATCGGTGCGGTGCTGGCTCAGCCACAGGCTCAGCAGCGTGTAGCCCACGCGGGCCAGCAGCATCGACGCGGCCACGCCGATGAAGCTTTGCGTGAGCGCCAGGCCGATCAGGCCGCCCGTCCAGTCGCACAGCCGGCCGGTGGTGACGAGGTAGGTGCCCGCCGCGTAGCCGCCGGTGGCCTTGTAGACCACCTCGGCCAGGCTGCAGAAGAGCGCCAGCACCACGCTGACGGACAGCAGCATGAGCACCGCCTTCCACTGCGGCGCGGCCAGCGTGGCGGACGGCAGCAGCCACAGCGTGCCGCCCACGACAAGCAGCGCCAGCAACGACACCGCCAGCAGGAAGGCCAGTGCGCTCTGGAACACCTCGGCGGCGCGCGCCTTCTGGCCCTGCGTGATGAGGCCGATCATGCGGTTGCACGCTGCGTGGGAGATGCCCGCGTCGGCCATCGACAGGTAGAAGGGCAGCGCGGTCAGCGCCAGCCAGTAGCCGTAGGTGGCCATGTCCCAGTAGTGCAGGAACAGCGGCAATGACACCAGCTGCGTGCCGATGCTGACCGCCTGCGCATAGCCGTAGGCGCCCGCGCCCGAGGCCATGCGGCGGGCGAGTGGCGAATGGCGCAAGGCGGCGGCGCGCAGGGTGATCGACATGGCGTGGGCCTCTGGTGCTCAGTGCTCGCTGGACACGGCAACCGCGTAGCCGTGGTTCTTGAGCAGGGCGTGGCGCCGGGCCTCTTCCAGGTCGGCGACCACCATCTCCGTCACCATTTCCTGCAGGGCGATCTGCGGCACCCAGCCCAGTGCGGCCTTGGCCTTGGCGGGGTCGCCGAGCAGGGTTTCCACCTCGGTGGGGCGGAAGTAACGGGGGTCCACCTTCACGACCACCTGGCCGGGTTTGAGCGCCGGCGCGTGCTCGCCCTCGACGGACTGCACGACGGCCCGCTCGTCCACGCCCTTGCCCTCGAAGCGCAGGGTGATGCCCAGTTCGCGCGCGCTCATGTCGATGAACTGGCGCACGCTGTACTGCACGCCCGTGGCGATGACGAAGTCCTCGGGCTGCTCCTGCTGCAGCATCATCCACTGCATGCGCACGTAGTCCTTGGCGTGGCCCCAGTCGCGCAGCGAGTCGAGGTTGCCCATGTAGAGGCAGTCCTCCAGGCCCTGGGCGATGTTGGCCAGGCCGCGCGTGATCTTGCGGGTGACGAAGGTCTCGCCGCGGCGCGGGCTCTCGTGGTTGAAGAGGATGCCGTTGCAGGCGTACATGCCGTAGGCCTCGCGGTAGTTCACGACGATCCAGTACGCGTAGAGCTTGGCCACCGCGTAGGGGCTGCGCGGGTAGAAGGGCGTGCTCTCCTTTTGCGGGATCTCCTGCACCAGGCCATACAGCTCGGAGGTGCTGGCCTGGTAGAAGCGCGTCTTCTTCTCCAGGCCCAGGATGCGGATGGCCTCGAGCAGGCGCAGCGTGCCCATGCCGTCCACGTCGGCGGTGTACTCGGGGCTGTCGAAGCTCACCGCCACGTGGCTCTGCGCGCCCAGGTTGTAGATCTCGTCGGGCTGGGTTTCCTGCACGATGCGGATCAGGTTGCTGGTGTCGCTCAGGTCGCCGTAGTGCAGCTTGAAGCGCGCGTTCTCGATGTGCGGGTCCTGGTAGATGTGGTCCACGCGCTGGGTGTTGAACTGGCTGCTGCGGCGCTTGATGCCGTGCACGACATAGCCCTTGTCGAGCAGCAGTTCGGCGAGGTAGGAGCCGTCCTGCCCGGTGACACCGGTGATGAGGGCGACCTTGGGGCGGGCGTTGGGGGTGGGATTGGTGGTCATAGCGCGGCGACGGGTGAAGGACGTTGGGCGGTGTGCTTGAGGAAGTCCTGGTAGGTCAGGGCCAGTCCGCGGGGCAGATCGACCTTGGCCTGCCAGCCCAGGCTGCGCAGGCGGCTGCTGTCCATCAACTTGCGGGGCGCGCCGTCGGGCTTGCTGGCGTCGAAGCCGATGCGGCCGCTGTAGCCGGTGACGCGCGCGATGCTGTGCGCGAGCTCGGCGATGGTCATGTCCGAACCCGAGCCCACGTTGATGTGGCTGAGCATCGGCTGCGTGTGCTGCTCGTAGTGCGCCTTGGGCAGGTTCATCACGTGCACGCAAGCGGCGGCCATGTCGTCCACGTACAGGAACTCGCGCAGCGGCTTGCCGCTGCCCCAGATGGCGACCTCGGGCGCGTCGTTCTCCTTCGCCTCGTGGAAGCGGCGGATCAGCGCGGGGATGACGTGGCTGTTCTCGGGGTGGTAGTTGTCGCCCGGGCCATAGAGGTTGGTGGGCATCACGCTGCGGTAGTCCACGCCGTGGCTGGCACCGAACTGGCGGTTGTAGCTCTCGCACAGCTTGATGCCGGCGATCTTGGCCACCGCGTAGGGCTCGTTGGTGGCCTCCAGCGGGCCGGTGAGCAGGGCCTGTTCGCTCATGGGCTGCTCGGCAAGCCGCGGGTAGATGCAGCTGGAGCCGAGGAACAGCAGCTTCTGCACGCCGTTGCAGAAGGCCGCCTCGATCACGTTGGCCGCGATCATGAGGTTGTGATAGATGAAGTCGGCGGGGAAGACGTTGTTGGCGTGGATGCCGCCGACCTTGGCCGCCGCGAGGTACACCTGCTGCGGCTTGTGCCGCGCGAAGAAGGCGCGAACGGCGGCCTGGTCCACCAGGTTGAGTTCGGCGTGCGTGCGCGTGAGGATGCGGCTGGCGGGGTGCCCGGCCGCGAGCAGTTGGCGCTCGATGGCCGAGCCGACCATGCCCTTGTGGCCGGCGACGTAGATGGTGTCGGGTGTGTTCATCAGCAGGCTCCCTCCTGTTTGAGGACCACCCGCACGGTGCGAAGCATGATCACCAGGTCGTACCAGAGTGACCAGTTGCGCACGTACCAGAGGTCCATGTTGATGCGGTGTTGAAAAGTGCTGGCGCTGCGGCCGCTGATCTGCCACAGGCCGGTGATGCCGGGGCGGGCCTTGCCGTAGGCGGCGATGCTCTTGCCGTAGTCGTCCAGCTCGCGCGGCAGCAACGGGCGCGGGCCGACCAGGCTCATGTCGCCGCGCAGGACGTTGATGAGCTGGGGCAGCTCGTCGATGCTGGTGCGGCGGATGAGGCGGCCGATGGGCGTGATGCGCGGGTCGTTGGCGAGCTTGAAGTTGCTGGCCAGGTACTGCACGTAGAGCTTCTCGTTCTCGGTCTTCCAGCGCTCCAGCGCGGCGTCGGCGTCCATCACCATGCTGCGGAACTTGATGAAGTCGAACAGTTGGCCGTCCACGCCCACGCGCTTCTGCACGAAGAAGACGGGGCCCGCGTCGTCGCGCTTGATGCGCCACGCGACCCAGGCCAGCAGCGGCGACAGCAGCACCAACAGCGCGGCAGAGCCCACCACGTCGAGCGCGCGCTTGAGCAATTGCGGGCCGCGACGGTTGAGGTTGTTGCGGGTGCGCAGCAGCAGCACGTCGTGGCTGAAGAAGTGCGAGACCTCCATGCCGTAGATGGGCAGACCGCCGAGCGCGGGCACCATGACGAGGTCGTCGCGCGTGAGCATGAGTTCCTCGGCGAGTTCGCGCAGCCAGTTGTTGTCGCGGATGCCGAGCACGCCCACCAGCTGGTGCGGGCCGGGCCGCGCGAGGAATTCGCGCACGCCGGGCGTGAGTGCCGTGGGCGCGACCATGTGCCCGCCACCGAGCTGGACCAGTCGCGCGCCGGGATCGGGGCAGACCACGGCCACGGGCTTGTAGCCCAGCAAGGGGTCGCTGGCCAGCGCGGCGGCGGCCTTCTCCACGTCGTCGGGGTGGCCGATGAGCACGTAGGGCTGGGTGAGCAGGCCCGCGCGCAGCAGCACCGTGCGCACGGCCAGGCGGGCCAGCGGCAGGCACACGAGCACGAGGGCCCAGGTGGCGCCCGTCCACAGGCGAGAGAGCGGCCACTTGGCGAGGTAGATCACCATGGCGTCGAGCAAGGCCGCGAGCGCGATGACCTGGATCAACTGGCGGGTTTCGTCCCACCAGGGCTTGCGGCGGTGGGTGCTGTAGTGGCTCTGCACGGCCCACATCCAGGTGACCATGGCGATGGCGATGCCGGCGAACAGCGTGAGGCGCAGGTGGCCGTTGGCGGCCCACCAGACGTTCATGGCCTGCGAGAAGCTCACCTCGTCGCGCAGCCACGCGGGCAGGCGCCCGGCGACGAAGCAGACGGCGAGTACGCACAGGTCGGTGAGCACCAGCCAGGCCTTGGCCTGTTGCTCGCGCTGGGCGAGGTTGGCCCAGGGGGCCAGGCTGTGGGCGAGGTCGTGCTCGTTGTAGAGAGGGACGACGGTGCCGGCATGGTCTTCGGCGTGCGAGGGTGAAGGCGAGGGCCGTTCGACCCTGGCCTTGATCCTCTCGAGCGTGTGGGCGCTGGCGCGGGCCATGTCACGGCCCCCCGCGGATGGTGATGTTCGATGGACGGGCCCCATGCAAGTGCGCGAAGTGCACCGGCATGGCGCGCAAGGACGTGTAGCGGCTGAAGCACGACATACATGGACTCCCGGCGTTCGTTGGAAACGGAAACGCGGGCATGCAGCCCGCGCCGACCGATTCATTCTTGGAGCGCGTGCCAGGGCCACATGTAACGAAGCTTGAGTTAAGCCACGCGATGCATGCGATGGAAAACTTGTCGGAACGAACGGTCTGCCGGACACTGCGCGGGTGCGCCGAAATTGATTGCACTTATGATTTCGGGCGGAGCGGTCTTTCGGGAGATGGAAGCGATGCGAGTGGCGGAGCCGATAGAGACGGACGCGCAAACCGAGCGTGAACTTCGCGCGCTGGCCAAGGGGCGGCGGGTGGAGGCCCGCGTGCAGCAGCGCGCCAGCGTGATCCTGCTGGCGGCACAGGGCTGGCAGAACAAGGAGATCGCCGACGAGGTGAAACTCGATCGGCGGCAGGTGGCCTTGTGGCGCAGGCGCTTCATCGAAGGCGGTGTGCAGGCACTGATGCAGGACGCCGCGCGCTCGGGGCGCGCACCGAGCGTGACCGCCGCGGTCGAGTGGTACGTCCTGCGCACGACGCAGAACGAGCAACCGGCCTCGGGCGGGAACTGGAGCACGCGCAGCCTGGCCGCGCACCTGGGCATCAGCGCGACGACCGTGCGCCGCGTGTGGCAGCGCAACGGCATTCAGCCGCACGTATTGGACGGCGCTGCGGTCTCACACGATCCACCCCGCTTCGAGGGCCGACGGGTCGATGTCTTGGGGCTGTTCGTGGGCCCGTTCGAGCGCGCGCTGGTGCTGGGTTGCGATGACGCCCGGCCCGCGCGCGCGGGCGCCTGGGTCCATGACGACTTGGGCACGGCCAGCCTGTCCGCCGCGCTCGGGGCGCTGGAGCGAGCGGTGATCCCGACGTCACCCGACCCGTTGCGCCACCAGAAGTGGCTCAGGTTCCTGCATCTGGTCGATCGGCGGGCGCCAGAGTCCGTTCGCCTGCACCTGATCGTCGACAACCACGCGGCGTACCGGCACCCCGAGGTGAAGGCCTGGCTGGCGCGGCGCCCGCGCGTGGTGGTTCATGGGCCGTTCGACGAGACCCCCTGGTTGAAACGGGTTCGACGCATCCTGCGCGGCATCGCCGATCAGGGCGTGCGGCGCCACAGCTTCGTCCACCTGCCGGAACTGCTGCAGGCCATTGCGCAGCGCGTGGGACCGCATCATGAAATGCGCCAACCGTTCGTCTGGACGGCCCCGGCCCAGACCGCGCCGACGCGCGGGGAACGATAAGTGCAGAACAAATTGGCGCAGTGCAGCAAAAATCCTGCGTCGTGGCCTCAGGCTGTCGGTGCGAGGCTTACATCCCGAAACGGTGTTTCGTGGACCAGCGACCACGAAGGGTCCAATCGGGGCAACCTCACGCTCGATTGGCCCTCGGCGGGCGGGGTTGCTCGCGCCGTCCTCTCGCGTACCCAAGCGGTGCTGCCGCTGCCTTTTGCCTTCGGGGCAGCGCCCCAGGTCGGTGCTCAGAGTGCGCTGAGCTCGGTCTGCACGGGCCAGGGCATGGGGGTCTGGGCGTCGGCAGGGTCGCGCAGCGCGAATTCGTGGTGCAGGGCCAGTGTGTGGCGGCCATGGCGCGGCGTACAGACGCGATAACCCTCGCCCGTGCGCTGCACGCTCACGCCCGGCGCCCGGGTGCTCAGCGTCCATTCGCGAACCTCGGGCGAGGTCAACCGCAGACGGGCGCAAAAGCCCTGAGGCAGGGTCGTCAGCACCACCAGCTCCTGGTGCGCCTCGGGGGCGCCGCCCGCCGCCCACAGAGTGGCCGGGTGGCGGTTGTCCATCACGCGGGTCATCGGTGGTATCACGATGCGGAAGTTCACCGAGGCGCTGGCCGAGGCATTGGCGCCCGTGGCAAGGCTCGACTCGGGCCGGGCGCTCAGGGGCGCGGCCAGCACGAGCAGGGCGCAAGCAACACGAAGGGCGGTCGGACACATGCCGCCTTTATCGACCTTTTGACCGAGGACTTGAACCGAACCCGCAGGGCGAACGTGGGCTTGGCGCCGCTTGCGACCACCGCCGGCGTACGCTGCGCGGTTACTCGGCGCGCTGCACCGACAGGCTCAGCCGCGTGGTCTGGCGCAACTGCACTTCGGTCGGCAGTGAACCGTCGCCGACAACGTTCCAGGGCAGCGGCAGGCTGTCGGCGCGCAGCGTCACCGTGTGCGTGCCGCTGGCGACCAGCGGGAATTCGAAGCGCCCCTGGCTGTCGGTGCGCATCGCGTAGCGGTTGTCCAGGAACACCGTGGCGTTGGGTACGCCGAGTTCATTGGCCTCTTGCACGCCGTTGCGGTTGCCGTCGAAGAACACCACGCCCTCGAGCCGCCCGCCGCCCTGACCGGCCTGACCGCCCAGGGGAAAGTCGCGGCTGCCGGCCTGGCGCTGGTAGCGCAGCAACAGGTAGAACGAGCGGCCCGACAGCGTCTGGTCGACGACCACGGGTGGCGTCAGCGGGTCCAGCGAGGCCACCACCGGGAACTGGCCGCGGTTCCAGACCCAGCTGCCTTCCAGCTCCCAGCGGTTGTTCAGGCGCCAGTTGGCGTTGAGGTTGATGGAGCTGCGTTGGGCGCTGCCAGGGCCCTGTTCGGTGCTGAGGCTGCCGCGCAGGCCGGCGCGTTGGCCCACGGGCACGCTGGCGTTGAGTGCGGCCGTCCACTGGTTGCCGGTGAGGCCGCGACCGGCCTGTTCGCCTTGGCGCGCGATGCCCAGGCTGCTGGACAGGGCCCAGCCCGTGCTCACGGGCCATTCCTGGTCGTGCACCAAGCGCGTCAGGCGGCGCCGGCTGTCGCCGCCTTCCGCTTCCAGGCGCAGGCCGCTGGCGCCCAGGTCGTTGGTCCAGCGCCAGTCGCCGTAGGCGCTCCAGTCGCGCCCGTCCAGATCGCGCACGGCCAGGCCCACGCTGGCCTGGCTGTCGCGGCCCACGCGCCAACGCAGGCTGCCGGTGCCGTAGAAGCCGCGGCTGTCGCGACGGCTGATGCTGCGCAACCAGTCGAGCGAGCCGTCGGCCGACCAGCGCCGCTGCAGGTAGCGCGTGCGCAGGTACAGGCCTTCGAGGTCGCTGGCCATGGGCTGGCCGGCCCAGCTCAGGCCGGTGTCGAGCCGGTAGGCGCCCACGCCGTGCGACCAGGCGCCGCTGTCGCTGTCCCATTCCACGTCGGCCCAGCCGCCCTGGCGCGAACCGGCGATTGCGCTGGAGCGGTCGCTGAGCCACTGCGCTTGCCAGCGCAGCGCGCCCGCGTCATGGCGCAGCGCCAGGCGCGTGGCGTCGGCGTCCAGCAAGGGCGCGCTGTCGGGCAGGCCAAAGGGGCGCACGCCCTCGGCCCGCTCGTGCTGCAGGGCCACGCCCCAGCCGTCGCTGCTGCTGGGGCGCCATTGCGCGCCCAGCGTGTGCCGCCGCCCCGGCGTGGTGATGAAGCGCGTGTCGGGCAGGATGCCCAGGCGGCCCGGCTGACCGCTGCTGAGCTGCCACTGCCAGCCGGCGTCGGGCCGCTCCCATTCGCCGCTGAGGCCGCGCAGGTAGCTGGAGGGCACGTACACGCGCGAGGGCAGCCGCGTGAGACTGGGCGCCAGCGAGTTGATGAGGCCCAGTTCGTGGTTGCCGACCCAGCCGTCGCCCAACGGCACGCCGCGCTGGCGCAGGGTGAGCGTGCCGCCGCCGCTGCGCGGGCTGTACTGGCCGTCGAAGGACAGCGCGCCATGGTTGGGTGTTTCCAGCTGGCCATAGCCGCCGTAGCCCAGGTAGCTGCCGCCGCGCCGATCGAAAGGATCGCTGGCGAGCCGGGCTTCCAGGCGCAGGTAGCGCGGCCAGCCGCTGGCGTCGTAGTCGAGCGCGGGAGCGTCATCCACCTCCTGGGGGGGCAGGCCTTCGATTTCGCGGTCCACGTAGGGGGCGGGGGCTGGCGTGGGTGTCGGCGCATGCGTGGACGTTGCTGCGGCCGTTGGTGCGGCCGTTTGTGCCGGCGCCAGCCCCGGCCAGGCCAGAAGAAGCGCTGCCAGCAGGGCGTGGCTTCGCGGGCGCGCCCGCGCGAAGGTCATGGGGCGAAGCGCGCGTCCAGCGCCAGCGTGTTGCGCCCCCACTCGAGCTTGCCCTGGATGCGCACCGGAAACCGCACCGTGGGCGCGGCCTGTTTGCCCTCGCCCAGGGCCACGAGCGGCACGCGCCGCGTCTCGCCGGGCAGGATGGGCAGGTCGGCCGGGCCGAACTCGATGCGCTGTCCGGCATCGTCCGTGCCTTCCACGAAGCCGCCGAGCCGGCCATGCGCGTTGCCGGTGTTGCGCACCAGCAGCACGGGCGTGGCGTGGCCGTTCAAGGTCTCCACGCGGGTGTCGGCCAGTTCCAGGCGTGGCGCGGCGTCGCCCACGGCCGCGTAGACGACGATGCCGATGCGGCCGGCGGCCTGCACGTTGCCGCCGACGGTGGGGTCGCGCCCTTCCACCATGATCGCGAAGCGGCATTCACGCGCAGGGGTGTCAGCCGGGGGCGTGATCTCGAAGCGGTAGCGGTAGCGCGCGCCCGGCTCCACGGCGAATTCGCGTCGCTCGATCGCCACCCAGGGCCGGCAGCTCTCGGGCGTCAGCGCGTCGACGAAATCCACCGTCTGGTCGGGCTGGAAGATCCAGTCGTTGGTGTAGACGCGGTACTGGCCGCGTGCGTTGCCCGTCTGCTGCAGCTCGAACACCTGACGCAGGGTCGTCCCGGGCTGCACGCGCAGCTCGAAGCGCGGTGGCGTGACGTAGGCCGAGAAGCCCTGCGCGTGCGCAGCGGGTGCGGTGACGCCCAAGGCCAAGGCCCCGAGCGTCACGATGAGGACGCCAAGGCGTCGGAGCGGTTCAGTCTGCATCGAATTCGAAATGGAAGTTCAGCCGGCGTTGATCGCTCTGCCAGTCGGTCTGCGCGCGCAGGCGCATGTTCAACTGGTCGTCCAGCGTGGCACCCGGGATCACGCCGGCGAACACCAGCGTGCGCTCGCCGCTGACCACGCGGCCCGGCTGCAGCCGGCCCTGCGAGGTCCACACCGCTTCCACGGGCGAGGACTGGTCGCGCTCCAGCGCCAGGTAGACGCGCCCGCTGCGTTGCACGAAGGCGCGCGTGTCGAGGCGCACGTTGACCCGCACCCAGGCCTCGACCGCCCCCGAGCCGTCGGCCGCGGCCTGCAATGGGCGCCACTGCATCTGCACATGGGGGGGCACGGTGTGGGTGAGTGAGTCGTCGAGCCGGTGCGTCTCGGCCCGGGCCGCGGTGGTGGCCATGGCCGCCACTGCGGCCAGGAGGCAGGCGGCGCGTTTCATGGGCTGGTGACCGTGTAGGTGACGCGCGCCGCATACGTGCCCGCCGCGCGCATCGCGCTGTTGGCGTAGCGGAAACTGTGGCAGTTCTCGATGTAGGTATTGGCCGGAATGGTGGCCAGGAACTGCGAGCTGCCGCTGAAGGTGCCGGCGGGGATCACGTTGGGCGCGCCGCTGCCCGGCGCGCCCACGGTCCAGCTGATTTCGGAGATGGGGATGGTGTCTCCGTTGGCATTGGTGAGCACGGCGGGCGAGCTCACACGCAGCGTGGCACTGGCTGGCGCACCGTTGTTGTTGCGCTGGTAGGAGGCGCCGATCAGCAGCTGGCTGGACGGCGTCGGGCAGGTCAGGTAGTTGTCGCCCTGCAGGCTGTTGGACTGCGTGCTGTTGCTCGTCATGGCCTGGGCCACGCCATTGCCCAACTGGTTGGCGGGCACGCTCACCCGGACGAGGTTGATGGGTCCGCTGGTGGCGCTGCTGTTGCCGGCGGGCGCGCCATTGCCCACATGCAGGTAGACCCGGCGGCTGGCCTGGTTGATGGGGATCGACCAGCCGAAGGCGGAAGGCGTACCCACCGCGATGAGCATCAAGGCGGCGATCGAACGGGGCGGAAGCAGCCGGCGGAGCATGTTCGACAAGGCGCTGGGAAAGAGGGACGAAGGGCAGCGGGTGGTGGCAAACCCTTCGTGGGGC
>NZ_CCAE010000060.1 GCF_000723405.1 Hydrogenophaga intermedia
CGTGCTCGATCGCCGGGCCCGCCTGGTGGTGAACGGCGAGGCCGGCGTGCTCATCGCCCAGGCCGGGCAGGACATGATCCTGCAGGCGGCCCAGATCAGGAACGAAGGCAGCGGCCCCACCGTCCTTCTCGCTGAGCGCGACCTGCTGCTGCCCACCGTGAGCACCGGGGGCACGGACGACATCCACTGGAGCGCCGACCACCGCCAGAGAACCGAGCGGCGCGAGGACATCGGCACCACGATCCAGGCCAATGGCGACGTGACGATGTTGGCCGAGCGCCACCTGCTCGGGCGCGCCGTGGGCATCGATGCCCAGGGCGACATCGACGCCCGCGCCGCCGGCGCCCTGCTGCTCGAAGCCGGTGAGCGCAGCCTGAGCGTGGACGAGCACCACCGCGTGCGCCACGGCGACCGCTTCAACCGCAAGACCGTCACCGAGGACTTCACGCTGCGCGAGAGCCAGGCGATCCCTGGCGAGCTGAGCGGACGCAACGTGACCCTGCTCGGCGGCGCGGGCGTCTACACCGAGGGCACGCGCATCCGCGCCGAGCAGGACGTGGACATCGACGGGGCCGGCACCACCGTGCTGGGTGCCGCGCAGGACCAGCGGATCAGCGAGCGCCACATCGAAGTGGAGCGCCGGGTGAGTGGTCTGGGTGGGTCGGGTGAGGACGCGCGATCCCATCAATGGCATTGGTGATGTTCGATCCAATCTCGCAATCAGCAGCGAATGGAAAGGTCAAAGCGGAGCCCCCGTCTATGTCGTCGAGTTCACAGTCAGCCCGGGTGTTGGTCTTCGAGAAGGAACGGTGGGGCCGATGTATGACAGGCAAGTCAGCAAAATCCTGCCCGGCGGTGGCCATCAAGTGCAGTTCATGGACAACGCGCCACACTCTTCGCCGTCCAGGTTCGTCATTGATCCAATGTCTCTCAGGGAGCTGAAGTGAACGGACTGAAGGTCTCAAAAACGCTGCTGGTCAAGCAAGGTGCCGACGGCGAACGAGCGCAAGTGGTCATTGATGGAAGTAACGAAGCTGGTGAGTTGCGCTGGGCGGCGGTGAAGGCCTTAAAGCCGCCGAAAAAAGAGGTTGAAACCGCGTTGATCCGGGACGATGGCACTTACGTCCCCTTGCCGTTCTGTGAGTTGGCCTGGCTTCTTCCCGACCGCACTGGCGTGCTAGTCATCTTCAGGCCCGGCAGCTACACCCATCCTAATGGAAGCGACGTTTTCCCCCGCCCCAACAACGCTGCCATCTTCAACGCAGACGGCAGCCTGCGTTTTCAAGTCCACTTTGCAGGTGCGCCAGAGCGAAGCGCGAGCTACGTCATTGGGCTGCCATTCACGCGCACGATCACTCACAAGATCATGCCCATCGGGCGTCCCGGCGAACCGATCGTTCCACCCATCGTGCAGTTCGGTGTGCTTGTTGGTCCCAGGGACGATCCATCCAGATTCATTGTTCAACTGAGTAGTTTGAGGAAACTCCCGTGAGGCAGACCATAAAGCTGGTGATTAAGGTGATCGAGTCTGCTGATGGTCAACGAGCCGACTGGATCATCGACGGCGGAGATCAGTCTGCGGACATCTATTGGTCCGTCTTGGATGGACTGAAGCGGCCCACCCGTACGGTTGAAACACGTCTGCTGCTCGATACGGGAGAAGTAATCTCTCTCCCTTTGAAGGAGTTCGCATATCTCCTTCCGGATCGCAGCGGCGTGCTCGTCATATTCAAGCCCGGCAGCTACACCCATCCCGACGGTAGCGACATCTTTCCGTTTCCCAACCACGCCGCCATCTTCAACGCAGACGGCAGCCTGCGTTGTCAAGTGCGCTTTGCAGGTGCGCCAGAGCGAAGCGCGAGCTACGTCATTGGGCTGCCATTCACACGAACGATCACTCACAAGATCATGCCCATCGGGCGTCCCGGCGAGTCGATCGACCCTCCTATCGTGCAGTTTGGTGTGCTGGTGGGCACGAAAGAGCATCCTCCCGAGAGCTTCTATGTGCTGAACACCGAGTCTGGCGAGTTAGCAGATGGCATGTTCAGTGTTCCGCGCTGACGGCAGGAAGCGGAAATGAGGTGAAGCGGCAGGACAGCTTGGCTTGCCCGTGCTCAGCGGGCTGCTGCTCAGCAGCCCGCCGAGCACTGGTGCGGCCTTCGCAGTCAACGCGGTCCACGGGACCAACGGTCAGCTCGTCTGGGCCAACAGCCCCAAGGCGGGGTTCGCGCTGAACGTGGCGACGGCGGGTGAGGTTCAAGCCCCTACCGCGCTGCGCCAGAACTTCCACGTCCAGTTGGCGCAGAGCACCTCGCAGGGCATGTTCCTTCTCGGTCAAAGGAGGAACTTGTTAATTCATCGGGGCAGTTGAAAGGAGCGTTTGCAAAAGAAATGCAGTATCTGGCCTCGATCGACTACAAGCCAATTAACGTGACGAATGAGCAATGGGGCGTGATGAAGGAGTGGCTCAAATGATATACAACCGGCAGCTTGAATATCTCCTCACGTCCAGATGTCTTCAGGATTTTTCTGCAAGATATCAATCGGTGGCAAGGATCTGTGAGACAAAAGACCGGTATTCGATTCTCCTCGTGCACGACTCGTATGTGGTTGAACTCTCTGAAATCATTATCGACAACTACGTAGAGATATGGCTTTCGGATATGAGCAGCGGTTTGTGGGTCTCTAGTACAGACGCCCGCGGTATTTGTAGCGCGATAAATATTCCTGCTGCGATCGTTTGCAAACTCGATGACATTTCCATAGAAAGAGCGTTTATCAGCTTTCATTCTGAGAAGGCGGTGGCATTCCCATTGGATCTTTGCTGGGTTGACTCGCTGTTGGCATTCATAGCCAGTAAGGGAGGGATGCGTTCGGTCGCACATATTGCCCCACCGCCGCCGTTCAACGATCGTCCCTACGTTCGCCCTATGGCACATTCGCAGGTGCAGATGTATCAGTTGCTGCGTTCTGCCCGCTAGAGAGCGAGTCCTGCATTGAGCGCCGCGAATGGTAATAACGCGATACAGATGATGGGTAACACGGCCTATGGCCCCATCAAACTTGGAGTAATTTAGAAGCCGGCCGGCTGAAGTTCGATTGCTCGGAGAGCTTGCCGCTTGAGCCGATCAGAGGTGGCGAGGCCAGCGATTCAGCCGATCACGCTTCCGGGAGGCCCAGTATCCGCATGGCGCTGGCCATGCGCTGACGCAAGGGGCTTTCCTGGCTGCCCATGCCGAGGTACGAGGACACCGTCAGCTCCGGTGCCTCGGCCCGCAGTTGAGCGACGACGGCCCGTCCTTCGTCAATCTGTCCCAACTCTGCGTGAGCAGTCAGCAGGACGCGCAGCGTGGGGACATGGTGCTTGTGGGCCCTCAGGGATTTACGACCGCAAGTAATGGCATGCTCCAGTTGGCGGTCGGCCAGCAAGGCATTGCCTGTGAACAGGTCGAAGAAGTATTGCAAGGGGTCGACGGGCGAGAGCGAGCGCGCGACGTAGGCCTCGGTCACCGCGAGGGAGCTTGAGCCCCACATGGCGGAAAAGAGGCTTTTGAACAGCCAGGCCATGGGTTCGCTGGGATTTGCTTCGACAGCCGAGGTCAAGTGACTATGCGCCAGTTTGAGGTTGCCCAGCAACTGGTACTGGATGTAGCCCTCGACCGCCTGGGCCATCGCATTGCGGGGCTCGGCCTCCAGCGCGCGCTGCGTCTGCTCGCGCGCCTGCTTGATGTCGCGGGCGGCATGGGCGCTGCTGCCCTTGACCACGTTCAAGGCGTGCCACATGGCCAACCACGCGCGGGGCAAAGCATGCCCGGGGTGGCGTTCGGTCAGCGCAGTCAAGGCCTCGCGGCCGCGCTCGAAGGCCTTGGCCGAGTGGCTGTGCACCATCGAGATGCCGGCCAGCATGAGAAAGCTGCTGTCCAGGCTCGGCAAAGGGCGCGCCAGGGCCTGGCTGACGTGTGCCGTGCCCAGCGCCTGCGCCACCGTGTGCGCCAGTTCGTGCAGCAGTTCGCTCTGCTCTTGGAGCAGATCGTCCAGAGCATGCTGCAACTGTCCCGTCCACAACAGCGCGTGGCTGCGCGCCTCCGCCAGTTCTGCGGTCACGATCAACCGGCCGTTGCGAATGCAGTAGCTGCCCGACAGGACAAAGGTGGCTCCCAGGTGATGCTCGATCTGTTGGAGTCCATCACTGTCGCGAAGCGCCGTGGTGGATTGCCGGGCGATCACCCGCAGGCCGAGGCTATGGGACAGGCGTGCGATCACGCCGTCGGCGATCAGCTCGCCGATCATCCAGCGCTTGGACTCGTGCACGCCCGCCTTGAAGGGGATGACGGCCAAGCCAGGGCGAAGATCCCGGCTGCCGGCGGGCAGGCGCTCGGCCACACGTTCATGCCGAGGATGGGCCCGGAACAGGCGCACGGGCTGGGCGAACGATTCCACCCAATGGCCCATGTCTTCCAGGTCGGCGTCCAGGCCATCGGCGAGTCGGTCGCGCAACTCCGCGGTGACCAGGACTTCGCCAGGCTCGGCCATGGCGGTCAGCTCCGATGTCAGTTGCACGTCCTGTTCCAGAGGGGTCCGTTGGCCGCGGCCATAGCCGGCCAGATGGGCGCCAGTGCGCAGGCGTAGCTGTTCGGGTTCGCTGGCGCGCGCGTTCAGGGTTTCGGCCAACTGGTTCAGGGCAAACGCCGCCTGTACGCAGTGGCGAGCGTCGGCGAACTCCATCGTCAGCCCGTGGCTCGTCTGCTGGACGATGTGGCCCTTGTGGTGGGACAGCAGTTGCCAATACGCATCCCCCGCCCAGCGCTGCAGCCGGTTCACGAGCGGACCGCCGCCGTCTCGCACGCTGGAGCTGCCATCGGCCAAGTCCATCGCCATCAGGGGGCGTTCCTCGACCCGGGGACCCGAAAAGCTGAAGTCGGTGGCGCTCATGGCTTGTTCCCAGACGCGACGGCAAGAGCGAAGGTGGCCGAAAGCACCACGGCCGGCATTGCTCGGCAGGCATGCAAGTGACGGTTGGACAGCACAACAAATTGCACGGCACTCCCCTTGATGGTCTGATCGACCCGGCTCGCTAGCGAGCCAGTCTATCCACTTCCTTCAAATTTTTCGGAGATTCTGATGAACATCACAAAAAGCTCATCCCCAATCCGTGCCTCGGCCCAGGCCCTCATCGGCGGTGGTTGCATTACCACACCGGCTGTCGCGGCGCACGCGCGAAAGCAACCTACCCAGAGGGATTCCCGCGCACCTCAGACCCAGTCTGCCAACCGGTCCGCACTCATTGGCGGGGGCTGCATCACCACGCTGGCCGTCGCCGCGCATGTGCGCAAACAGTTGTCCCAGGGAGATTCCCGCGCGCCTCAGGCTCAGCCGGCCAATCGGTCAGCTCTCATTGGGGGGGGCTGCATCACCACACCGGCTGTTGCGGCGCACGCCCGAGGGAAAATGCCGGTGGCGAATCAACGCTGAATCCTCTAGAGAAGGCCCTGCAACATGCCCATGCAGCCGGACATGCAACCGACCCCCACCATCAGGTTCCACCGCATCTATCCGGCTGCCATCCCGCCCATGCGGGCCGACAAGGCCGCTCTGGGCCTGATGCCCACAATGGCTTACCGCCATTGCGAGGCCATGCGAATGGCCTCTTCTTTCGGTTGGTATGCCTTTCCGGCGGAGGAGGTCTGCCTCCGCTGGAATGGCTCCGACGTCTTCGTCAAGGAAGACGGCCATTGGCAGCCCCTGGTGCGCTCCGAGCTGCCAGGGTTCGCCGACTACTGGAACACGCACGCGCCCGAGGACCTGGTGGACCTGTCGCCCCCCTTCCTCACGCGCTTGCAACTGCCCGGCCTGGTGCAGGTCTGGACCGGCCTGCTGTGCAGCACCGCCCCGGGCTGGAGCGTGCTGGTGCGCCCGCCCAGCAACATGCGGGGCAGCTTTCTGTATTCACCCTATGAAGGCATCGTCGAGACCGATCGCTACCGGCCCTGCCCGCTGTTCATGAACATCCAGCTTGTGGCCACGGACGTGGACATCGTGCTGCCCAAGACGGTGCCGTTGCTGCAGGTTCAGCCGCTCCTGCGCGAGACCTACGATGAGCGAGCGCACACGTCGCAGGAAGTGGACGGCCTGGACGTGCAGGAGGACGGCCAGCCGGCCCTGTCGCCAGAAGAGTGGCAGGCGTACCGGCGCACCATCCGTGTCGAGACCGGGGGCCAGCCCGCCGAGGCTGGGCACTATGCCGCCGACTCAAGGAAGCGCGGCAAGTCCGGCGATTGAGTGGCGCCGGTGCGGGCTCACTTCAGCCGCTTGATCAGGCTGGACGTGTCGTACCGCTGCCCGCCCATGGCCTGCACGTCGGCGTAGAACTGGTCCACCAGCGCCGTCACCGGCAAGCGTGCGCCGTTGCGCTTGGCCTCGTCCAGCACCAGGCCCAGGTCCTTGCGCATCCAGTCCACGGCGAAGCCAAAGTTGAATTCGCCGGCCACCATGGTCTTGCCGCGGTTGTCCATCTGCCAGCTTTGCGCCGCGCCCTTGCCGATGACCTCGAGCACGAGGTTCATGTCCAGGCCGGCTTTCTGCCCGAAGGCGATGGCTTCGGACAGGCCCTGCACCAGCCCCGCGATGCAGATCTGGTTGACCATCTTGGTGAGCTGGCCCGCGCCCGGTGCGCCCATGAGCGTGAAGGCGCGCGAGAAGGCCATGGCCACGGGTTTCACCGCGTCGAACGCTGGCTGGTCGCCACCGCACATGACGGTGAGCAGGCCGTTTTCGGCGCCCGCCTGGCCGCCCGACACGGGGGCGTCCACGAATGCGATGCCCAGCGCCTTGGCTGCCGCATAGAGTTCGCGCGCCACGTCGGCAGAAGCGGTGGTGTGGTCCACGAAGATGGCGCCGGGCTTCATGCCGGCGAGCGCGCCGTCGGCGCCCAGCACCACGGAGCGCAGGTCGGCGTCGTTGCCCACGCAGCAGAACACGATGTCGGCGCCGGCTGCCGCCTCGCGCGGGGTGGCCTTGAAGGCGCCGCCGTGCTGCTTCGCCCAGGCCTCGGCCTTGGTGGCGGTGCGGTTGTAGACGGTGACCTGGTGGCCGGCCTTGGTCAGGTGGCCCGCCATGGGGCTGCCCATCACGCCCAGGCCGAGGAAGGCGACGCGGCGCGACGGGGTGGGTTCGTAGGTCTTGGGGTTCAAGGCGGGGTCTCCTGCAGGGATGGATGGAACGCCGCGATGGTACCCAGAGACACCGAGGAACCGGCTTTGCCGGGCCTCAGGTGTCGCCCCCTGGGGGGTGACGCGCCGCAGGCGCGGCGCGGGAGGTCAAACAATCGTCAAGTGCTCGGTGCCGGCGGCAAGGTCCAGCGTCTTCGCGCGCTGGCTGTTGAGCTTGACCTGCAGGCGCAGGTCATTGAGCGAGTCGGCGTTGCGCAGCGCGTCCTCGTAGGTGATGAGGTTGCTTTCGAAGGCCTCGAACAGGGCCTGGTCGAAGGTCTGCATGCCCATCTGGGTGCTCTTCTTCATCACTTCCTTGATCTCGGCGACTTCGCCCTTGAAGATCAGGTCGGAAATGAGGGGCGAATTGAGCAGGATCTCGACCGCGGCGAATCGGCCCTTGTTGTCTTGGCGCGGCACCAGCCGTTGCGAGACCAGCGAGCGCAGGTTCAGCGACAGGTCCATCAGCAGTTGCGCGCGGCGCTCTTCGGGGAAGAAGTTGATGATGCGGTCCAGCGCCTGGTTGGCGCTGTTGGCGTGCAGCGTGGCCAGGCACAGGTGGCCGGTCTCGGCGAACTGGATCGCGTGCTCCATGGTCTCGCGGTCGCGAATTTCGCCCATGAGGATGACGTCGGGTGCCTGCCGCAGGGTGTTCTTCAGCGCGGCCTCCCAGCTCTCGGTGTCCAGGCCCACTTCGCGCTGCGTCACCACACAGTTCTTGTGCGGGTGCACGAACTCGATCGGGTCTTCCACGGTGACGATATGGCCGTAAGAGTGCTCGTTGCGCCAATCGACCATGGCCGCGAGCGAGGTGGACTTGCCCGAGCCCGTGGCACCCACCAGGATGCACAGGCCGCGCTTGGACATGGCCACGTCCTTCAGCACCTGGGGCAGGCCCAGCTTGTCGATCGTGGGCAGCACGGCGGGGATGGTCCGCAGCACCAGGCCCACCTTGCCTTGCTGGATGAAGGCGTTGCAGCGGAAGCGCCCGATGGCCGGCGGCGAGATCGCGAAGTTGCACTCCTTGGTGCGCTCGAACTCGGCGGCCTGCTTGTCGTTCATGATGGCGCGCGCCAACGCCAGGGTGTGGCCCGCCGTCAGCGGCTGCGGCGAGACCTTGGTGACGGCGCCGTCCACCTTGATGGCCGGCGGGAAGTCGGCCGTGATGAACAGGTCGCTGCCGCCCCGGCTGAGCATGAGCCGCAGCAGGTCGTTGATGAACTTGGATGCCTGATCGCGTTCCATCTGTTGCCCCTTTGCCCGTGCCGGATCAGCCTGGGAAGTTCTCGGGAATCTTGGCCTTGCCGCGTGCCTCGGCCGGGCTGATGACGTTGCGGCGCACCAGGTCGGTGAGGTTCTGGTCCAGCGTCTGCATGCCCACGCTGTTGCCGGTCTGGATGGCGGAGTACATCTGCGCCACCTTGGCCTCGCGGATGAGGTTGCGGATGGCGCTGGTGCCCAGCATGATCTCGTGCGCCGCCACACGGCCACTGCCGTCCTTGAGCTTGCACAGGGTCTGCGAGATCACCGCCACCAGCGACTCGGACAGCATGGCGCGCACCATGTCTTTTTCTTCCGCCGGGAAGACGTCGATGATCCGGTCGATGGTCTTGGCTGCGCTGGAGGTGTGCAGGGTGCCGAACACCAGGTGGCCGGTCTCGGCCGCCGTCATGGCCAGGCGGATGGTCTCCAGGTCGCGCATCTCGCCCACGAGGATGGCGTCCGGGTCTTCACGCAGGGCCGAGCGCAGCGCGTTGGAGAAGCTCAGCGTGTGCGGGCCCACCTCTCGCTGGTTGACCAGGCACTTCTTGGATTCGTGCACGAATTCCACCGGGTCTTCCACGGTGAGGATGTGGCCGTACTCGGTTTCGTTGAGGTGGTTGACCATGCCGGCCAGCGTGGTGGACTTGCCCGAGCCCGTGGGGCCGGTGACCAGCACCAGGCCGCGCGGGCGCAGGGCCAGGTCGGCGAAGATCTTGGGCGCGTTGAGTTGCTCCAGCGTGAGGATCTTGCTCGGGATGGTGCGGAACACGGCGCCGGCGCCGCGGTTCTGGTTGAAGGCGTTGACGCGGAAACGCGCCAGACCCTCGATCTCGAACGAGAAGTCGCATTCCATGAACTCCTCGTACTGCTTGCGCTGGCTGTCGTTCATGATGTCGTACACCATGGCGTGAACAGCCTTGTGGTCCAGCGCGTCGACGTTGATGCGGCGCACGTCGCCATGCACCCGTATCATGGGCGGCAAACCGGCGGACAAGTGAAGATCGGAAGCCTTGTTCTTGACGCTGAAAGCCAGCAGTTGGGTGATGTCCATCCCGGGTTTTTCCGTGTATTTGAGGGGCTTTGCAAACGATTATGACGACGATCGCAGGCAATCTCCAGCAAGTGAAGGAGCGCCTGTGGCGCGCTTGCGAAGGGTCTTCGCGAGACAGCGCTGAGGTTACTTTGCTGGCGGTTTCAAAGACCTTCGGGCCCGACGCCGTCCGTCAGGCCCATGCCGCCGGCCAGACGGCTTTCGGCGAAAACTATGTGCAGGAAGGCGTCGAGAAGATCGCGCTGGTGGCCGAGTCGCTGCCGCGTTCGGCCATCGAATGGCACTGCATCGGCCCGGTGCAGAGCAACAAGACGCGGCTCGTTGCCGCGCAATTCGATTGGGTGCAATCGATTGATCGTCTCAAGATTGCGCAGCGCCTGAGCGAGCAGCGCCCGGCCGATCTACCCCCGCTCAATGTGTGCCTGCAGGTGAACGTGGACGGCGGGCCCAACAAAGCCGGTGTGACACCCGCCGAACTGCCTGCATTGGCCGACGCGGTGGCCGCGTTGCCGGGGTTGCGCTTGCGCGGCCTCATGTGCATTCCCGAACCTGCGCCCGACTTCGAGGCTCAGCGCGCGTTGTTCCTGCGCGCGCGTGAGGCCTACGACGACCTGCGCGCGCGCGGCCACGCGCTGGACACACTGTCCATGGGCATGAGCGAGGACCTGGAGGCGGCGGTGGCCGCGGGCGCCACGATGGTGCGCGTGGGTCGAGCGGTGTTCGGCGCGCGCGAGCCGAAGCTCTCGCCCGTTACTTCCCCAGTGGCTTGACGCTGCCGCAGGCGGCCGCCAGCCAGCGGCCCTGGCCTTCCACGCGCATCTTCTCGGGCTTGCCGTCCACCTGCGTGGTCACGTCCATCACGGTGGTGTAGCCGCTGTCGCCCTGGAAGCTGACCGTCCCCTCGCCGCTGGAGGGCGGCTTGGCGCAGGTGAAACGAAGCTTCATGGCCTGCGCGCTGCGCGACACCACCTCGTGCTGGCAATCGCCTTCGGCCACGGGCGGGGCCTCGTTGCGCGCGGCCATCTCGGGGGTAATGCAGACCTTCATGCTCATGCCACCACCCGGCGCGGGGCCCGGCATGGCCATGCCTTGTCTGGCGAGCATGTCCTGCATCTGCTTGCGTTGGGCGGGGCTCATGGACGCCATTTGCTGCTGCATCTGGGCCATGGCAGCGTCCATCTTGGCGTTGCCGCCGATCTTGTTCGTCATTTCCCACAAGCCGGGCTTCGTGGTCTGGGCGGCCACGGCCAAGGGCAGCGCGAGCAGGGCGGCGGGCATCCATGTGAGGCGATGGTGCATGGCGGGGCTTCCTGGTAGGGGGGGACGACGCATTCTGCGGCGCGCGCCACGAGGATCCAAGTGATCTGTTCACAAGGGCAGCCGCGTGCTGGTCTTCACCTCTTCCATCACCGCGTAGGTGCGCGTTTCGCGCACGCCGGGCATCTGCCACAGCACCTGGCCGGCGAAGGCGCGGTAGGCCGCCATGTCGGCCATGCGGGTCTTGAGCAAGTAGTCGAAGCCACCGGCCACCATGTGGCATTCCAGGATCTCGTCGTGCACCTGCACGGCGGCCCGGAACTGGTCGAACACGTTGGGCGTGGTGCGGTCGAGCAGCACCTCCACGAACACCAGCAGGCCGCGACCGAGCTTGTGCGGGTCGAGCCTTGCCTCGTAGCCCTGGATGACGCCCTCGCGCTGCAGGCGCTGGGTGCGGGCGAGCACGGCGGTGGCCGACAGGCCCACGGCTTCGGCCAGCTTGAGGTTGGGCAGGCGGCCGTCGGCCTGCAGCAGGCGCAGGATCTTCAGGTCGATGCGGTCGAGGTCGGGCGTGTCGCTCATGCTGAATTATTCTCTTTGAAGCGGATAAAAATAGCGAAAAATTCATCTGAATGGCGGTCACGATGCGGGAATTCACCATCCCATATGCCGGAATCGCCATGCTTCACCCGATCCCCCAGGACCCGCTGCCCCGCACCGATCGCCTGCCCGACCCCTACCGCGCCGAGCCCGCCGTGCTGGCCGAGCGCCGGAGCGCACTGGACGGCGCGCTCGACTGGCCGGCCGTGCGCGCCAGCGCCGAGCCCTGGGTGTGTGCCGTGCGCGAGAACCCGCCGCCCTTCTGGGCCATGGAGCGCCTGCTCACCGAATACCCCATCAGCAGCCACGAAGGCCTGGCGTTGATGCGCCTGGCCGAGGCGCTGCTGCGCGTGCCCGACACGGAAACCGCCATCGCGCTCACCGCCGACCAGTTGGGCCGGGCGGATTTCGAGGGCGCGTCCGACGCGGTGATCGCGCGCCTGTCCTCGGCGGCCATCGCGCTGAGCAAGCGCTGGCTGCCCGCCGAGGGCTCGGCGCCGGGCCTGGTCGCGCGGCTGGGCGCGCGTTCGGTGGTGGCGGCCACGCTGCGCGCCGTGCAGTTGCTGGGGCGCCAGTTCGTGCTGGGCGAGGACATCGAGGACGCGCTGCGCCGCGCCGAGGCCGGCCGGCGCGCGCACCCGACGTTGCGCCACAGCTTTGACATGCTGGGCGAGGGCGCGCGCACCGAGGCCGACGCGGCCCACTACCTGCAAAGTTACCGCCAGGCGCTGGAGGCGATCGCGCGCCACGCCGATCCGATGCGTCACCCCTCGCTCAACGATGGCCTGTCCATCAAGCTCAGCGCCCTGCACCCGCGCTACGAACCCGCGCAGCACGAGCGCGTGATGCGTGAGTTGGTGCCGCGTGTGTGGGCCCTGTGCGAGCGCGCCGCGCAGGCCTCGCTCAACCTCACCATCGACGCCGAAGAGGTGGAGCGACTGGAGCTCTCGCTCGACGTCTTCGAGGCCCTGGCCGCGCGCGTGGCGCGCGAGTACCCGCTGTGGGAAGGCCTGGGCCTGGCCTTGCAGGCCTACCAGACGCGCGCGGTCGAGCTCATCGACGAGGTGGCCGCCATCGGCCGCCGCCATGGTGTGCGGCTGATGTGCCGGCTGGTGAAGGGTGCCTATTGGGACAGCGAGATCAAGCGCGCGCAGGAGCTGGGCCTGCCCGGCTACCCCGTGTTCACGCGCAAGCACCGCACCGACGTGAGCTACCTGGCCTGCGCGCGCGCCCTGCTCGATGCGGACGACGTGGTCTTCGCGCAGTTCGCCACGCACAACGCTGGCACCATCGCCGCCGTGCTGCAGATGGCGCGCCAACGTGGCAGCACGCGCTTCGAACTGCAGCGCCTGCACGGCATGGGCGAGGGCGTGTACCGCGAGGTGCTGCGAGACGTGGACGTGGGTTGCCGCGTCTACGCCCCCGTGGGCGCGCACCGTGATTTGCTGGCCTATCTGGTGCGCCGGCTGCTGGAGAACGGCGCCAATTCCTCCTTCGTGCACCAGCTCGCGGACGAATCGGTGGGCATGGAGGCGCTGCTCGAATCGCCGATGGAGCGCTGCGCGAGCGAGGACGGTAAACCCGCGTTCGCCTTGCCGGCGCGCCTGTATGGTGCGCAGCGGCCCAACAGCGAGGGCCTGGACCCCGCCGTGGCCGAGCACCGCGAGCGGCTGTTCGCTGCTTGGCGCCAGGTGGCCGTGCCGCGCGTGCCCGAGGCTTCGGCAGGCGAGGCCTCGGCGGCCGCCCGTCGCGCCGCCGAGGCCTTCGACGCCTGGAACCACCGCCCGGTGGCCGAGCGCGCCGCGGTCCTGCGCCGCGCCGCCGACGCGATGCAGGCGCAACTGCCGCCGCTGTGCGCCCTGCTGGTGGCCGAGGCGCGCAAGACCTGGCCCGACGCCATCGCCGAGGTGCGCGAGGCCATCGACTTCCTGCGCTACTACGCCACCGAAGCCGAGCGCCTGCTGGCCCCCGTGGAATTGCCCGGCCCCACCGGTGAGCGCAACACCTTGCGCCTGCACGGGCGAGGTGCCTGGGTCTGCATCAGCCCCTGGAATTTCCCGCTGGCGATCTTCACGGGGCAGGTGGCGGCGGCGCTCGTCACAGGCAACACAGTGCTGGCCAAACCCGCCGAACAGACGCCCGCCATAGCGCGAGAGGCCGTGCGCCTGCTGCACGCGGCCGGCGTGCCGGCCGAGGTGCTGCAACTGTTGCACGGCCCGGGCGAGACCGTGGGCGCCGCGCTGGTGGCCGAGCCCGCCGTGGCCGGCGTGGTTTTCACCGGCTCCACGCCCGTGGCCAAGGCCATCCAGCGCGCGCTCGCGGCCAAGGACGGGCCCATCGTGCCCCTGATCGCCGAGACCGGCGGCGTGAATGCCATGCTGGTGGACAGCAGCGCGCTGCCCGAGCAGGTGGCCGACGCCGTGGTGCAGAGCGCCTTTCGCAGCGCGGGCCAGCGCTGCTCGGCGCTGCGCCTGCTGTGCGTGCACGAATCCATCGCCGACGGGGTTATCGAGATGGTGCGTGGCGCCGCGCAGGCGCTGGTGGTGGGCGATCCGACCGATCTGGCCACCGACGTCGGCCCCTTGATCGACGCCGAGGCCTTCGACGGCGTGGCGCGGCACCTGGCGCGCCTGCGCACCACGGCAAGGGCGCTGCTGCCCGAGGGAGAGGACGCCACCACGCACACGGTGGCGCCGCAGTTGTTCGAAATTCGCCACGTCGCCGAGGCCTCGCAGGAGATCTTCGGCCCCGTGCTGCAGGTGCTGCGCTGGCGCGGCGACCCGAAGGACGTGATCGCCCAGGTCAACGCCCTGGGCTACGGCCTCACCCTGGGCCTGCAGACCCGCATCGACAGCCGCGCCCTGGCCCTGGCCGCGCAGGCGCGCGCGGGTAACGTGTACGTGAACCGCAACACCATCGGTGCCGTCGTGGGCGTGCAGCCCTTCGGCGGCGAGGGCCTGTCGGGTACCGGCCCCAAGGCCGGTGGGCCGCACTACCTGCCGCGTTTCTGCGCCGAGCAGACATTGACCATCAACACCACGGCCGCTGGCGGCAACGTGGCGCTGTTCAGCGCGTGAGAAGCGGCCCGCCCGCTGCGGCGGGGCCCGGCGTACAGTCGCGGCCATCCTTTTCCACCCACGACGCCCCCATGGCCGACACCCCGACGAGCAGCGACCCGCAACGCATCCAGCAGTGGCTCGACGATCACCGCATCACCGAAGTGGAGTGCCTGATCCCTGACATGGCCGGCCAGGCGCGCGGCAAGATCGTGCCGCGCCACAAGTACGACCCGGCCGTGGGCCTGCGCCTGCCCGAGGCCGTGCTGACCATGACGGTGACCGGCGACTACCCCGAGAAGGACTACACCTCGGTGGCCGACCCCGACATGCACCTGCTGCCCGATGCGACCACGCTGCGCCCCGTGCCCTGGGCCAAGGAGCCCACGGCGCAGATCATCCACGACTGTTTTTCCTTCGACGGCAAGTCCGTGGACCTGTCGCCGCGCAACGTGCTGCGCCGCATCCTCAAGCTCTATGCCGACGAGGGCTGGAAGCCCGTGGTGGCGCCCGAGATGGAGTTCTACCTGGTGCAGGTCGAGCCGGACGAGGACATCCCGCTCAAGGCGCCGGTGGGCCGCACGCGCCGAACCGAGGCGGGCATGCAGAGCTTCTCCATGGACGCGATCAACGAGTACGACGACATCTTCGACGTGATGTACGACTGGTGCGAGGCCGAGGGCATCCAGCTCGACACCCTGATCCACGAGATGGGCACGGCGCAGATGGAGATCAACCTCGACCACGGCGACCCGCTGCCGCTGGCCGACCAGGTGTTCCTGTTCAAGCGCACCATCCGCGAGGTGGCGATCCGCCACCAGATGTACGCCACTTTCATGGCCAAGCCCATGCAGGGCCAGCCCGGCAGCGCCATGCACATTCACCAGAGCGTGGTGGGCATGGACGATGGCAGGAACATCTTCAGCCGCGCGGACGGCGAGGCCTCGGAGCGCTTCTTCCATTTCATCGGCGGCCTGCAGACCTACCTGCCGGCGGCCATTGCCTTCTTCGCACCCTACGTCAATTCGTACCGGCGCCTGTCGCGCTACACCTCGGCGCCCATCAACCTGAGCTGGGGTTACGACAACCGCACCTGCGGCCTGCGCGTGCCGCATTCGGTGCCGCAGGCGCGGCGGGTGGAGAACCGGCTGGCGGGGGTGGACGTGAACCCCTACCTGGCGCTGGCGGTGAGTCTGGCCTGTGGGTACCTGGGCATGAAGCAGGGCCTGAAACCCACCGAGCCGCTGTCGGGCAGCGCTTACGAGCAACCGCACCAACTGCCGCGCCACCTGGACGACGCGGTGGAGAAGCTCATGCAGTGCGCGCCGCTGGTGGAGCTGTTTGGCGAGCACTTCATCCAGACGTATGCGGCGATCAAGGACACGGAATACCGGGAGTACTTCGATGTGGTGAGTCCTTGGGAGCGGAGGTTTCTGCTGCTCAACGTTTGAGCTGTTTTCTCCGGTGGCTCCGGTCATCGGCGCTTGGGTGTCCGGCTCCGCGAATGTCCCCCGCCAAGGGCTGCGCCCTTGGCTCCTCCTTTATTTCGCTACGCCGGACACCCAATCACCGATGACCTCGTTGGCACTCGTTCAGCCCACCACAACCATCCCCGACACGGGGTTGGACAGCAAGGCATCCAAAGCCTCGATCGGCAGAGGCTTGGCAAACAGGTGCCCCTGAAACTGGTCACACCCCTGGTACGCCAGAAAGTCCCGCTGCTCGATCGTCTCCACCCCCTCGGCCACCACCTGCAGACTCAGCGACTGCGCCAGCGCGATGATGGCGCGCGAGATCGCCGCGTCGTTCGGGTCCGTCAACACGTCGGCCACAAAGGCTCGGTCGATCTTCAATTGGTCCAGCGGCAGCCGCTTCAACAGCGACAACGACGAGTAACCCATGCCGAAATCGTCCAGCGACAGCGTCACCCCCAGCGACTTGAGCATGCCCATCTTCTCGATGGTGATCTCCATGCGATCGGCCAGCAGGCTCTCGGTCAGCTCCAGCTTCAGGCGCTGCGGCTTGACGCCGCTCGCGCGGATGCAGGCCATCACCGAATCCACGAAATCAGGGTGGCGGAACTGGCGCACGCTCACATTCACAGCGATGCTGAGGTTTGCCGTTTCCGGCCGCTTCGACCACGCCGCCAGTTGCCCGCAGGCGGTCTCCAGCGCCCACAGGCCCAACGGCAGGATCAGGCCGGTGTCCTCGGCCACGGGAATGAAGGCGATGGGTGAGAGCAGCCCGCGCTCGGGGTGGTTCCAGCGCAGCAGCGCCTCCACGCCGATGATCATGCCGGCCTTGTCCACCTGCGGCTGGTAGTGCACCACGAACTCGCGCCGGCGCAAACCGTCGCGCAGGTCGGATGCGGTGCGCGCGTTCTCGCTCATTTCGGCCTGCAGCGACGGGTCGAAGAAGCACAGCGTGTTGCGGCCCATGGACTTGGCCTGGTACATCGCCAGGTCGGCCTGCTTGAGCAGCTCGCCCACGTCGGCCTGCGTGCCGTGGAAGATGGTGACGCCGATGCTGGGCGTGGCGAAGTGCTGGTGGCCGGTGAGTGCGAAGGGCTCGCGCAGGGTCTGCAACACCTTGTTGGCCAGCACGCGTGCCTTGTGCGCCGCCGCCACCGGGCTGGGGCTCAGGTCGTCGGCCATCACCACGAATTCGTCGCCGCCCAGGCGCGCGACCAGGTCGGTCTTGCGCACGCTGGCGGTCAGGCGCTGCGCCACCTTCTTGAGCAACTGGTCGCCCATCTGGTGGCCCAGGGTGTCGTTGAGGATCTTGAAGTTGTCCAGGTCAATGAACAACAGCGCGCCGTGCTGACCGCTGCGCGCACTGACGCTCAGCGCCTGCTGCAATTTGTCGAGCAGCAACTGACGGTTGGGCAGGTCGGTCAGCGGGTCGTAGAACGCCAGGTGGCGGATCATGTCCTCGGCGGTCTTGCGTTGCGTGATGTCGCGCCCCACGGCCACCCAGTGCGTCACTTCGTCGGCGCTGGGCTGCACCGACACCACCTCCAGCTCCACCCAGAACAGCGCGCCGTTCTTGCGCCGCACCATCAGTTCGGTGCGCGCCTTCTGCGTGTCGCGCAGGCCGCGCGAGATCTCGCGCAGCTTGGACACCGCCGGGTCCAGGTCGAGCAGCATGCCGGGCGACTGGCCCAACACCTCGGCGCGCGAATAGCCCGTATGCAGCTCGAAGGCGTCGTTGACGAACACGATCTTGGGTTCGCCGCGCCGCTCCTGCGCGCCCGTCTCGGCGATCAGCACGATGTCGTTGAGCCGCGCCACGCTGGTCTCCAGCAGCATGAGCTGCTCCTGCGAACGGCGCCGCTCGGTCACGTCGCGGAAGTACACGGCCAGGCCTTCGGCGAAGGGGTAGGCCCGCACCTCCAGCCATTTGCCCAACGAGGCGAACCAGTCCTCCAGCTCGACGCGCCGGTTGGTTTGCAGGGCGCGGCCCAGGTGCTCCTTGAGCCGTTGCGCCAGCGCGGGCGTGAAGCCGTGCCAGACCTCCACGCCCAGCAGGTCGGCCGTGGTCTTCTGCAGCAATCGCTCGCTTTCCTGATTCAGATAGGTGAAGCAGCACTGCCGATCCAGCGTCACGAAAGCCTCGGTGATGCTGGCCAGCGTGGTCGTCAGGCGCATGGCCAGGCGCAGCGTCTCCTGCTGGGCCTGCTTGGTGGCCGAGATGTCGTGCACGGTCACCTGCACGCGCACCGGGTGGCCGTTCTCGTCCGTCACGGCCGCGCCCACGGTGCGCACCCATTTGGCCCCGTTCGACTCGATCAGCACCTGCACCTCCTCGTCGAAGGGCTCGGCGCTGGCGGCGCAGCGCTCCAGGCGCTGGCGCAGCCCCTGGCGCCATTCGGGCGCGTGGTGCGCCAGCAGGTCCTCCAGCGTGCGCGGTGGCGCTTCGGTATCAATCCCCAGGAGGCTCAGCAGACCGGCCGAGCAGTCCACACGCTCGCCATCGGTTTCCACCGACCAACTGCCCAGGCCCGCCGTGCGCTCCACGAGTTCGATTTGCCCCTGGTGGCGGCGGTGCAGGGCCACCTGCGCTGTCACCAGCTCGCGCTGGTGGCGCATGGCCAGCACGAGGTCGGCCGCCATCTCGCTGACCAGGCCGATACCGATCTCGTTGCGGCGCTCGTCTCGCGCCTGGTGGTCTAGCAGCAGCAGAAAAGCGCCCGGCGCGCGGCTCAGGGGCAGCCAGTGCAGGTGGTGGATCGCGCGGCGGCCCCGGCCCAGGTCGAGTGGCACCCAACGCGCTTCCCGGCTGGTGTCGCCCACCCAGACCTCCTGTGGCCCCAGGGTTTTGACGATGTCGAGGGCCAGCTCCTCCATGGGGGCGTCCAGGCCGGCGCGGCCCAGCAGGCGAACACCTGTATCCGAGCGTTCCAGCAGCAGGGCAGCTGCACTGCGGCCCTCGCGCGCGGCGAGGTGGGCCATGCGGTCGAACGCCTCGCGCGCTTCAGGCAGCCGGGCGGCGTCGGAAACTTGCACATTGGGGGGTCGATCAGCGCGCATGATGGCCTTAGGATAGCGGGCTTGGCGTGACGAGAGCCTCTCGGGCGTTCCGCGCCACCGGCAACCGCCTGTGAACTACCTCACGCCACGCCGCGTGGTGACGGATTTTTGTAACTGACTTGTGACTTTTTGTAGCCTCTGCTCTACGATCCGACCCATTGTCTTTGGTGCAGCCCTAGTCCCGGACACACTCCATGCAAGCCATGTCCACCACTGACATCCGAGAGGATGGGGGAGCCCGCAAGGTGAGCGCACTCGCAGAACTCCGGCAACACAGCGACGTATCGAGCCTGAAATCGGCCCTGCACCAGTTGTGCAGCGAATTCGGGCGCATTTCGCGCCTGGATATCCTGACGGCCATGCACGAAGGCACCAAGCAGGCCATTTGCTTCCTGCGCATGGAGCGGCCCGAGCAGGAGCAGCAGCTCATGAAGACCCTGGGCGTGGGCCGCTTCGGCGGCGAGGTGGTATTCGTGCTCAACCTCAACGTGCCCAGCAAGCAGAACGATTTCGGCCCCTCGTCGCAGTGGTGCGACTCCGACATCTACTGAGCGGCCCCTCGGCCCGCTCCTACCCCTTCTAACCCTTGCGTTCGCCGCTGCAGGCCCAGGTCGTCCAGTGGCTGGCGCAGCCGGGCGATGCGGTTCGGCAGGGCCAGCCGCTGCTGGTGGTCGAGGCCATGAAGATGGAGCACGAACTCCCGGCCGACCACGACGGGCGTCTGGCGGAGTGCCTGGTGGCCGCGGGTGATGCCCTGAGCCCGGGCGATCCGCTCTGGCGCATCGAATCCCTGGCGGCGCCAGCGCCATCTCGAGGCACCGACGCCACGCCGCTCCACACCCCAACCGCTGAACGGGATGACCTGCGTCGTCTGCGCGAACGGCTGGCATTCACGGAGGACGCCGCCCGCCCCGAGGCCGTGACGCGCCGCCACGCGCTGGGCTTGCGCACCGCGCGCGAGAACCTGGCCGACCTGTGCGACGCCGACAGCTTCATCGAATACGGCGCCTTGGCGGTGGCCGCGCAGGCCACACGCCGCAGCGAAGCCGAGCTGATTGCCCAGACGCCGGCCGACGGCATGGTCACGGGCATTGGCGCCGTCAATGGCGCGCTGTTCGGCCCCGAGCGCGCCCGCACCGTGGTGCTGGCCTACGACGCCACCGTGCTGGCCGGCACGCAGGGCATGCGCAACCACCAGAAGACCGACCGCCTGCTGGGCATCGCGCTGGACCAGCGCCTGCCGGTGGTGCTGTTCGCCGAAGGCGGGGGCGGGCGCCCCGGCGATACGGACATGCCCATCGTGGCGGGCCTGCACGTCGGCACCTTCGCGGCCATGGCGCGCCTGTCGGGCCGCGTGCCCACCATCGGCATTGCGGCCGGCCGCTGTTTCGCGGGCAACGCGGCCCTGCTGGGTTGCTGCGACCTGATCATCGCCACGCGCGGCAGCAACATCGGCATGGGTGGCCCGGCCATGGTGGAGGGCGGAGGCCTGGGACGCTTTGCGCCCGAAGCGATCGGACCGGCCGAGGTGCAGCACGCCAACGGCGTGATCGACCTGCTCGTGGACGACGAGGCGCAGGCCGTGGCGGCGGCGCAGCGGTGCCTGGCTTTCTTCCAGGGGCGCGTCGCGCCGGTGCCGTCGACGCCGCCAGAGCGGCTGCGTGCGGCCTTGCCCGCCAGTCGCTCGCGCAGCTACGACAGCCGCGCCGTGCTGCAAGGCGTGGCCGACGAGGGCAGCGTGGTCTGGTTGCGCGAGGGCTTTGGCCTGGGCATCCACACGGCACTCGCGCGCTTCGATGGTCGCGCCGTGGGCGTGCTGGTGAACAACCCACAGCACCTGGGCGGCGCCATCGACCCCGACGCGGCCGACAAAGGGGCGCGCTTCATGCGCTGGTGCGACGCGCATGGCTTGCCCCTGCTGAGCCTGGTGGACACGCCAGGCTTCATGGTCGGCCCCGAGGTGGAGGCGCGCGCGCAGGTGCGCCACGTCAGCCGTCTGTTCGTCGTGGCAGCGGCGCTGCGCGTGCCCTTTTTCAGCGTGGTGTTGCGCAAGGGCTTCGGCCTGGGGGCCATGGGCATGACGGCCGGGGGCTTTCACGCCCCGGGCTTCACCGTGGCCTGGCCAGGCGCCGAGTTCGGCGCCATGGGGCTGGAAGGCGCGGTGCGCCTGGGCTACCGCAAGGAGCTGGAGGCCGTGCCTGAAGGCCCGCAGCGCCAGGCCCTGTTCGACGAACTGCTCGCGCGCCAGATCGCACAGGGTGCGGCGATCCCGATGGCCACCACGCTGGAGATCGACGCCGTGATCGACCCGGCGGACACGCGGGCCTGGCTGCTGCGCGGGCTGGAGGGCGCCAAGCTGCGCGATGAGCCCGCCGTGCGCACGGTGGACCCGTGGTGAGCCACCGTTACAGCAGCTCTCCAAAGCCCGTGCTGCGCACTCCGGCCGTGGCCAGTGGCGGCGCGGTCTGGTTGATGTTCACCCAGAACTCGCACACGTGCTTCATGGCGCTGAGGAACTGCGAGAACTCGGTCGGCTTGGCGATGTAGGCGTTGGTGCCGGCGTCGTAGGCGCGCAGCAGGTCGCTCGGCTCGGTGGACGAGGTGAGCACCACCACCGGGATGTTGTGCAGCACGTCCGAACTCTTGATCTCGCGCAGCACGCCGATGCCGTCGAGCAGCGGCATCTTCAGGTCGAGCAGCACCAGCACCGGATTGCTGCCCGGCCGGTTGACGAACTGGTTGCGTCGGAACAGGTAGTCCAGCGCCTGCATGCCGTCGGAGACGTGCGTCACCCGGCCGTCGAGGCCGTGGCGTGAAAGCGCGAGCTTGGTGAGCTCGGCGTCGTCGGGGTTGTCCTCGACGAGGAGGATGGCATCGGCGGTCTTGTTCATGGTTCCAGGGGTGCCGGCATGGAATCGGTGGGATCGGCGGCTCGCGGGCCATCGATCGGGAGAGTGAAGTGAAAGACGCTGCCTTCACCCAGGCGGCTTTCCGCCCAGATGCTGCCGCCGTGGCGTTCGACGATACGACGGGTGAGGGCCAGGCCGATGCCCGTACCTTCGAATTCCGACGCGCGGTGCAGCCGCTGGAAAACGCCGAAGAGCTTCTGGGCGTACTTGGTGTCGAAGCCGACACCGTTGTCGCGCACGGAGAAGGTGTAACCGCGCACCGGGTCCAGGTGCCAGCTCACGTCGATGATGGCGCGCTCGCGCGGCCGCGAGTACTTGAAGGCGTTGCCCAGCAGGTTGGCCCAGACCTCGCGCAGCAGCAGCGCGTCGCCGTGCACGATGGGCAGGTCCGCCGCGATCTGCCAGTCGACCACGCGGCCGTCGGTGTCGTGCGCGATCTGCGCGACCACGGCGCTGACGAGGTGGTTGAAATCGACCGGCGCGATGTTCACCGCCGCGCGGCCCAGGCGCGAGAACGCCAGCAGGCCATCGATGAGCTGGCTCATGTGGCGCGCCGAGTTGCCGATGGTGGCGAGGTAGCGCGTGGTGGTTTCGTCGCGCTGCAGGCCCAGGTGTTCTTCCAGCAAGCTCACGAAGCTGGAGATGTGGCGCAGCGGCGAGCGCAGGTCGTGCGAGACCGAATAGGAGAAGGATTCGAGGTCGCGGTTGGCCGCCAGCAGTTGTTCGGTGCGTTCGACGACGCGCTTCTCCAACTCGTCGTTGATGTTGCGCATGAGGTCGTCGAGCTGCTTGGCGTCCGTCATGTCGCGGTTGATCTTGGCGAAGCCCTTGAGGTCGCCGCGCTGGTCGCGCAGCGCGATCAGCACCGAGTGCGACCAGTAGCGCGAGCCGTCCTTGCGCAACTGCCAGCTCTGCACGTCGTGCTGGCCGCGCGAGGCGGCCAGGCGCAGCATGCGTTCGGCGTCGGCGCGGCCGGCGGCTTCATCCACCGGGTCGAACAGCACGCCGTAGTGGCGGCCCAGCATCTGCACCGGCGAATAGCCGTCCATGCGCTGGGCGCTGTCGGTCCAGTCGGTGATGAAGCCGTTGGCGTCAAGGAAGAAGATGCAGTAGTCGCGCAGGTTGTCCACCATCAGGCGGAAGCGCTGCTCGCTTTCCAGCAGTTCGGCCGAGCGTTCCTGGATGCGCTGCTCAAGTTCCTCGTTGAGGTGGCTGACGCGCTCCTCGATGCGCTTGCGGTCGGTGATGTCGATGATCTGCACGAACACGCCGCGGACCTTGCCGTCCGGCCCGTGGTCGGGCAGGTAGTTCGCACTCATGAAGATCGGCGTGCCGTCGGGCATGCGGCGCCAGGCCTCGAAGTGCTGCGAGGTGCCGGCCAGCGCGCCGGCCATGCGTGGCTCGATGTCGGCCCAGATGTCGGGCGCCACGCAGCGGCTCAGGTGCTGGCCCACGATGCGCTGCGGGTCCATGCCGTAGACCCGCAGGTGCTCGGCGTTGGCGAAGCGGAAGTGCAGGTCCGCGTCGAGGTAGGCGATGAGCCCCGGGACGCGGTCGGTGATGGACTGCAGGAAGTACTGCTGCTGGCGCAGCGCGTCTTCGGCGGCGCGCCGGCGCGTGATGTCCACCACTGTGGTGTTGCTGCGCAGGAAGCCACCCTGAGCGTCGCGCACGGCGGCTGAGGACAGCAGCGCGTAGAAGCGCGTGCCGTCGCGCCGCTGCATCTCGTACTCCACGCCGTCGAGGGCATCGTCCTGCAGCATGCGCCCCATGCGCGCTTCCAGCAGCGGCACCTGGTGCGGCGGGATCATGTCGCGGAAGTTGAGCTTGCCCACCACCTCGTCGCGCGTGTAGCCCAGCCATTCCAGCTCGGTGTCGTTGATCGAAACGAACACGCCGTCGATGTCGAGCGAGTGGTAGCCGCAGGGCGCGCGGTTGTACAGGGCGTTGGCCTGTTCCAGCGCGCGGGCGAGCCGTTGGTTGGCCTGGGAGACGCGGTCCTCCGAGGCCTTGCGGTCGGTGATGTCGATCATCTGGATGATCAGACCTTGTACCTCGCCGTCCACCTGGAAGGGGATGTATTCGATGCTCGCGTAGTACGGCTCGCCGCCGGGGAAGCGGCGCTCGCCTTCGAATCGCTGTGGCTCGCCCGCCAGCGCGGCATCCAGGCGCTCACGCACGGACTCGTAGACCTGTCGGTCGGCGATGTCGCCGAGATGGCGGCCGACCACGCCCTCGCCTTGCTGTCCATCGCACCAGCGGGAGTAGCTGGCGTTGGCAAAGCGGCAGATCAGGTCGCGATCGAAGAAGGCGATCTGCACCGGCGCGTGGTCGCTGATCGTCTGCATGAACCGTCCCTGCGCGGCCAGCGCCTGCTGCGCCGCTTTCGAGGCGGTGATGTCGATCAGCGTGTTGTTGGAGCGCAGGAAGCGCCCCTTGCTGTCGCGCACGGCCGTGCTGCTGACGAGCGCCGAGAAGGTGCTGCCGTCGCGGCGGCGCACGACCGTCTCGATCGGGTCGAGCTTCTCGCCGGCCACGAGGCGGGCCAGGCGCTCCAGCACCGGCGCCTGATCACCGGGCGGCAGCATGTCGCGCACGTTGAGCTTGCCGATGACTTCGTGGCGCTCGTAGCCCAGCCAATCCAGCTCGGTGCGGTTGATGAGCACCAGCGTGCCATTGGCGTCGAACGAGTGGTAGCCGCAGGGCGCCTGGTTGTAGAGCGACTGGGCTTCGGCCAGGGCCATGCTCACGCGCTCCTTGGCATCGGCCAGTTCCTCGGTGCGCTCCTTCACGCGCTTTTCCAGCTCGGCGTTGAAGCGGCGGATCTCGTCCTGTTGCTGGTGCAGCTCGGTGATGTCGCGCGAGACGGCGAGCAGCATGGCCGGCTGGCCCTGCGCGTCGCAGATGGGCGTGAGCGCGGTGTCCCACCACTTGGGCGTGCCCTTGAAGGTGTTGCCGAAGGCCACGAAGCGCGAACCCTTGCCCTGGCGCGCGGCGGCCACGGCGTCGCGCGCCAGCGTGCCGCCTTCCTCGGGCCACCACGTGGTCCAGTCGCTCAGGCGCACTTCCTCGAAATCGTCCACCTCGACCAGGCGGCAGCCCTGTTCGGTCATCTGAACCACGCGACCTTCGAGGTCGAGCACCTTGGTGCAATCGGGGCTGCTGGCGATGATCTGACGGTTGAGTTCGTCCTTGATGCGTGCCTCGGCCTCGAGCACGCGCAGCGGTGTGATGTCCTGCACGAAGCCGAGCTGGCTGACGACGCGGCCGCTGGCGTCGCGCAGAGGGGCGTTGCGCACCAGCACGTGCACGGTTTCATTGCCCGGCTTGACGATGCGGAACTCGACGTTGAGGCTTTCACCGCGCGAGATGCCGCGCACCCAGTTCGCCTGCACGCGCTCCAGGTCGTCGGGGTGCACGCGGCCAAGCCAGCCGAAGTTGGGAAAGTCCTCGCTGCGCAGGCCGAAGATCTGCTGGAGCTGGCTGTCGATGTGGGTAAGCAGCCCGGCTTCGTCGGTGCGAAAGACGCCGATGGGAAACACGCTGGCGAGCGCGCCGAACAAGGCCTCGTATTCAAGTTTGGCCAGGGCGGGGCGGCCCTCGCGCTCGGCGTCCAGCGCCGACGTCAGCTGCAGGGGCAGGTCGGCGTGGAAATGCTTCTGGCTGGCGTCGGTGGCGGGGCTCAGGCCGCTGAGCTGCTGCGCGTAGCGCTGGCGCAGGTACTCGTTCTCGGCGCGCAGCGTGCGCAGCTCCAGCGCCATCGCCCGCTCGCGTTCGCTGGCACCGGCCTCGCCGTCGCGGCGGGCCAGGGGCGCATCGGTGGGCGAAAGGCGGGCGCTCATTGCAGGCAATGTACCCCAGCCCCAGGGGGGTACCGCGCGAAATAGCGCCCTAAAAGCGGGGGAGATCCGGGTGCGGCAGTTGCCCGCCGCGCACCAGCAGGCGCCCGTATTCCGCACAACGTTGCAAGGTCGGGATGACTTTGCCGGGGTTGAGTAAGCCTTTGGCATCAAAGGCCCGTTTGATGCCGAACATCTGCTCGTTCTCTTCTGTGCTGAATTGAACACACATGCTGTTGAGCTTTTCGACGCCCACCCCGTGCTCGCCGGTGACGGTGCCACCCATGGCGACGCTGGTCTCCAGGATGTCGGCGCCGAAGCGCTCGCAGCGCTGGAGCTGGTCGGGGTCGTTGGCGTCGAACAGGATCAAGGGGTGCAGGTTGCCGTCGCCCGCGTGGAAGACGTTGGCGCAGCGCAGGCCGTAGGTGGTTTCCATGGCCTGGATGGCGAGCAGTATGTCGGCCAGGCGCTTGCGCGGGATGGTCGAATCCATGCACATGTAGTCGGGGCTGATGCGCCCGCTGGCCGGGAAGGCGTTCTTGCGGCCGCTCCAGAAGCGCAGGCGCTCGGCTTCGTCGCGGCTGACGGCGATGGCGGTGGCGCCGCAGCCACGCAGCACGGCGCTCATGCGCTCGATTTCCTCGGCCACTTCCTCCGGCGTGCCGTCGCTCTCGCACAACAGGATGGCCTCGGCGGACAGGTCGTAGCCCGCACGAACGAAGTCCTCGACGGCGGCCGTCATGGGCTTGTCCATCATCTCCAGCCCTGCCGGGATGATGCCGGCGGCGATCACGGCGGCGACGGCGTCACCGGCCTTTCGCACGTCGTCGAAGCTGGCCATGATGCAGCGCGCGAGCTGCGGCTTGGGCACCAGCCTCACGACGACTTCGACGGTGACGGCCAGCATGCCCTCGCTGCCCACCACCAGGGACAGCAGGTCCAGGCCAGGCGCATCGAGCGCCTCGCCGCCGAACGTGATGGGCTCGCCTTCGATGGTGAAGCCGCGCACCTGCAGCACGTTGTGAATCGTCAGGCCGTACTTGAGGCAGTGCACGCCGCCCGAGTTCTCGGCCACGTTGCCGCCGATGGTGCAGGCGATCTGGCTGCTCGGGTCGGGCGCGTAGTACAGGCCATGCGGCGCGGCGGCTTCGCTGATGGCCAGGTTGCGCACGCCGGCCTGCACGGTGGCGGTGCGCGAGCGCGGGTCGACGCGCAGGATGCGGTTGAACTTGGCCAGCGAAAGCACCACGCCCCGGGCGTGCGGCATGGCCCCGCCGGAGAGGCCGGTGCCGGCGCCGCGCGCCACCACCGGCACGTCCAGCGCGTGGCAGGCCTTGAGTACGGCGGCCACCTGGGCCTCGGTCTCCGGCAGGGCCACGACCATCGGGCGCTCACGGTAGGCGGTGAGGCCGTCGCACTCGTAGGGGATGGTGTCCTCGGCGTGCCACAGCAGGGCGTGCGCGGGCAGCAAGGGAGCCAGGGCCTGCACCACGGCGGCCTGGCGCTCGGCGCGGGCCAGGCGCTCGGCCTGGTCGGGGAGGGCGGGCGGGGTGTGGGGGCGGAGCAGCTGGGCGGGCATGCCGGGGTGGGAAGTCTGTATGCGGAATTGGGGCAGCATGCGGGGGATGGGGC
>NZ_CCAE010000061.1 GCF_000723405.1 Hydrogenophaga intermedia
GCCCCGGCCCCGGCCCCCGCCGCTGCTCCGGTTGCTGCCGCCACCAAGGTCACGTACGCCGCCGATGCTTTCTTCGATTTCGACAAGGCCGTGCTCAAGCCTGAAGGCCGCGCCAAGCTGGACGACCTGGCTGGCAAGGTTCAAGGCATCAACCTCGAAGTGGTGATCGCTGTTGGTCACACGGACTCGACCGGTGCCGCTGCCTACAACCAGGCCCTGTCGGTGCGCCGCGCCGAAGCCGTCAAGGCTTACCTGGTGAGCAAGGGCATTGAAAGCAACCGCATCTACACCGAAGGCAAGGGTCTGACCCAGCCGGTGGCCGACAACGCCACCCGCGAAGGTCGCTCGAAGAACCGTCGCGTGGAAGTCGAAGTGGTCGGCACCCGCAAGAACTGATCATCTCGGTTTCACTCAAAGAACCGCGCTTCGGCGCGGTTTTTTGTTGTCTTCTTGATAATCGCCCAATGACTGCGCAAATCAATGCCGATCCGGCCGAGCTGGCCAAGTTTTCCGATCTCGCACATCGCTGGTGGGACCCCGATGGCGAATTCCGTCCCCTGCATCAGATCAATCCGTTGCGAATGGCATGGATCGACGGGATTGCCGGCCTGACGGGCAAACGGGTGCTCGATGTTGGCTGTGGCGGTGGTGTTCTCTCGGACGGTATGGCGCGGCTGGGTGCCGATGTGCTCGGCATCGATCTCGCCTCGAAGGCACTGCGCGTGGCCCAGTTGCACGCGCTGGAGGCGGGTACCACGGGCGTGCGCTACCAGGAGATCAGCGTGGAGGAGTTGGCGCGCGAAGAGCCCGAAGGGTTCGACGTGGTGACCTGCATGGAAATGCTGGAGCACGTGCCCGATCCTTCGTCCGTGGTCCGCGCCTGTGCCGCTCTGGTCAAGCCGGGCGGCCATGTCTTCTTTTCCACGCTCAACCGCAACTCCAAGGCCTTCCTGTTCGCCATTCTGGGTGCCGAGTACGTGCTGGGCCTGTTGCCCCGCGGCACGCATGAGTACGCCCGCTTCATCCGGCCGAGCGAACTCGCGGCCCATTGCCGCGCCGCGGGGCTGGACCTGCAGCACACACGCGGCATGGAATACAACCCGCTCACGCGGCGCTACTGGCTCAGCAGCGACACCAGCGTGAACTACCTGTTCGGCACGCGGAAGGTCTGAGCCGTGGAGCGGCGTTTCAGCGGCTTGCAGGCCGTTCTGTTTGACCTCGACGGCACGCTGCTCGACAGCGCGCCCGATCTTGGCGGTGCGGCCGAGAGCCTGCGTCTGGCGCGCGGCTTGCCCCCTTTGCCGTTGGAGTTGTACCGTGCGCAAGCCGGCTCGGGCGCGCGCGGCATGCTGCGGGTGGCCTTCGACATGGCGCCTGACCACGAAGACTATGCCGCTCTGCGCGAAGCATTCATCGATGCGTACGAGGCGCGCATGCTGGAGCTCACGCTCCCCTTCGACGGGGTGCCGGCCTTGGTGGATGCATTGAACGGTTCGCGCATGCCCTGGGGCGTGGTGACGAACAAGGCCGAGCGCCTCACGCATCCGCTCGCGCGCGCCTTGACGCTCTTCGATTCCGCAGGCGCCATCGTCTGTGGCGACACCACGCCCCACCCGAAGCCCCATCCCGCGCCCTTGTTGGAGGCGGCCAGGCGGCTGCGTGTGGACCCCGCGCGCTGCTTGTACGTGGGGGACGATGAGCGCGACATCCAGGCAGGACGCGCTGCGGGCATGCGCACGGTGGCCGCGCGCTACGGCTACCTTGGTCCCGGGGCCGATGTCGCGAGCTGGGGGGCGGATGCTCTGATCAATGCGCCGCTGGACGTCTTGAATCTCATCGATCTGCCCTAAAATCGAGTGTTCCTGGGGCTGCACCGGTTTCGACGTGGGTTCGGACGCGCAGCAGGGCATGCCGAGGTTCTGTCACCTCGTAAATCCGCAGAAACAAACCAACTGCCAATACTGAAGCAGCAAACGCTCCCGTCTACAAAGAGGCTCTGGCCGCTTAAGACGAGCGTACTCGGGGCCTAACCTCCCCGATCCTTGCAACAGCTCGTCGATGGGCTGTGCCGAAGGCCGCAAGGCCTGAAGCAGCAAGGTCATTCACATCGACTGGTCCCGCGCCGGGCAGCTTGGCGCGGGATGAGATCCAAGGCTGCTGGCTGACCGGGTAGCGTGCCACTGCGCGATCCGGCTGGTGAGATTCAAAACAGATGGCTACGCATGTAGAACTGTTCGAAGAAGGCTTGCGGACGGGGGTTCAATTCCCCCCAGCTCCACCATTTTTTCCATCGGCGGGCGCGGGGCCCGCCGATGTTCTCTGTGCCAGGCGCCGACGGCGATTCCAGCGCACGCGCAGGCGCCACAAGGCGTCGGTCAGCACATACACCGCCAGGCCGCAGGCGATGGCCAGAATGACCAGACCCGTGAACAGCGGTTTGCCGACGCGGCCGATCTGCGCCAGCCAGTGCCGCAGGCGTTCGACGAGACTGAGTGACGCGGGCGCTTCTTCGGGGGTGGAGGTCAGTTCCTCCACCAGACGATCCTCGTCCAGGGCTTGTCCATGGGGCGCAGCGTCCTCTCCCAGGACCACTTTGCCGAGCCGGTACGCCGCGTAGTAAACCGGCCCGAAAGTGACTGGGTTGGTGACGAAGGTGCTCGCCATCGCCGCTGGCAGGTTGGCGCGCAACACCACCGCCGCGACGCCCGCCGCGGGCATCTGGGCGATCGGGATCAGCAAGCCGAAGAACACGCCCAGCGCCACTCCCATGGCCACGCCTTTGCGGCTGAGGTGCCACAGGCGGGGGTGGGACATGAAAGGCGCCAGCCAGCGCAGCCAGCGCTGGCTGCGGATCGTGTCAGGGGAGGGCAGCCAGGCTTTGAGCCGCTGCAGGAGGCCTTGGGTCACGGGACGGGCAAATCCGGGAATTGTCTCTCCGGCAGACCCGGGATCCGGTCCCGAGTTCGCTCAGAGCAGGTCGCCCTTGCGGCTGTCCAGCGGCATCAGGAACGAGTTGTTGTCCTGCCACTGCGAGTGGTAGTCGCTGCTGCGCGCGTCGGGCGCGCTGTTGGGCCAACTGGACAGCGGGTTGAAGTCGCTGTGCGATCGGGTGCTGCGCTGGCGGTTAAGGGCGCTTCGCAAGTTGCTCTGAGCGGCAATGATGGCGCGCTCTTCCATCTCGCGTTCGCGCATGGCGCGGTTGAGTTCGGATTCACCCAGGAACTCGGCGCGAATCTCGGCCACGGTGGGCAGGCTGTTGGAGCGCACTACCCAATAGGGCAGGCCGATCTGGCTGAGCAGCGAGTGCTTGAGGGCGCGGGTGCTGCGGGGAATGCCCGCCGGGCCCGGCACGTCGAGGCAGCCGATGACGCGCCCGTCGGATTTGCACACGGTGAAGGTGCAGTACACGCCACCCAGCAGTCGGTACCACTCCATGCCTTCTTCGCGCTGGCGGGGCAGCGTGAAGCGCGTCACCGGCAGCTTGATCATGACGTGGTGGTCATAAAAGGCGCGCGACAACCAGTGCCACACGCGAGCCTCCTCACTGTTGGCCAAGGGGCGACCCGCCAGAGGCCAGTGCTTGGGCAGGCGGCGCTTCTGCCGCGCTTGCCGCTCTGCCCAGAACCGATGCAGCAACGCGCCCACGGCCAGCAGGGCGGGCACGAGAGCGGCGATCAGCCAGGGATGGGTCCAGATGCTCATGCGGTCGGGAAGTGCGTGACCAAGATGTATCAAAGTGTATAGATTCGGTCGGGCTGCCGTCTGCACGTCCTGACCAAAGCGTGACGGCCCGTGATTTCGTTGGGGATTTGGGTGCCCGTCTGTGGCCCGCAGGCCGCGACCGGCATACGGCGTGCCCGATTGTGCGGGGGCGGGCGGGAGCGTCTGTCCATCAGATGAGGTAGCCCGGGCTCATGTCGTGATGGAAGACCGGAACCAGCGATCGAGTGCCTCGGTGATTTCGTGTGGTTTGTCACGGTGCGGGCTGTGCCCGCAGTCGTTCAGGGTCAGTATGTCGGCGTGCGGCACTTGTTCCCGCACACGGTGTAACTGTTGCAGCGTGCCGTATTCGTCCTGCTCGCCTTGCACCAGCAGCAGCGGGGCGCGGATGTCGGCGCAGGCGCCCAGGATGTCGAAGTCGCGGAAGGCCGGGCTGAGCCAGATGTCGTTCCATTGCCAGAAGGCGTTGTCCACGTCGCGGTGGTACCGGGCCAGACGCTGTCGCAAGCCACGCGGGTCGTCGTGCGTGGCCAGGTACTGGTCGCGCGCCTGGGCGATGGAACGGATCGACACATCCTCGACGAAAGCATGTGGGGCGATGGCCACGCAGCCTGCCACGGGATGCCGGCTCGCGTGGAGCAGGGCGATGGTGGCGCCATCGGAGTGGCCTACGAGCACCGGCTCGCGGATATCCAGCCGGGACAACAGCAGCGGTAGCACCTCGAAAGCCTCGCGGTGCATGTAGTCGGGTTCGTGGCGCCCGATGTGCCAGAAGCCTGCCTGACGCGGTGCGCCGCGCACATCGGTCACGGGGTCGGACTGGCCGTAGCCGCGACGCGAGAACAGCCAGCCGGCGCGTCCACTGGCCTGACACAGCGCTTCGGGCCAGAAGAGGCCCCGTTGGGTCCACATGGCCACGCTGCCCAGACCTTCGTGCAGGAAAACCAGAGGGGCGAGGGCGGGATTGCCGGGAATCTGCGCGACTTCCAGCCGCACACCATGAACATCGATGCGATCCATGGGCGACATCCTAGCGGCCGGGTTGCCGGCGCTTGCGGGTATTCTTCGCGCCATGCGAGCGATGTTCGATGCTTTCTGGCGCGCGGTGGCTTACTGCATGCACCCGCGCGTGATCGCGCTGTCCTTCCTGCCTCTGGTGCTGATGGTGGCGCTGTCCTTCGCCCTGGGCTATTTCTTCTGGGATGGCGCGGTCGCCTCCGTGATGGCCTGGTTCGAGGCCTTCCATCTCGTGCAAGCATTTCTTGGCTGGCTCGAGGGCCTGGGCCTGGGCTCGCTGCGCGCCGTGTTCGCGCCCCTGATCGTGCTGGTGCTCGCCACGCCGGTCATTGTGCTGCTGTGCCTGCTGCTGGTGGCGGCGTTCATGACGCCGGCCATGGTCGATCTGGTGGGCCAGCGCCGCTTTCCGCAATTGGACAAGCGGCGCGGCGGCTCCTTCATCGTGAGCGTGTTGTGGTCGCTGGGCTCCACGCTGCTGGCGGTGGTGGTGCTGGTGCTGTCCATGCCGCTGTGGCTGGTGCCGCCCCTGGTGCTCATCCTGCCGCCGCTGATCTGGGGTTGGCTCACCTACCGCGTGTTCGCCTTCGATGCCCTGGCCACGCACGCCAGCGCCGACGAGCGCCGCCAGATCATGCGGGATCACCGCAGCACCCTGCTGGCGATGGGCGTGCTGTGCGGATACCTGGGCGCCGCGCCCAGCCTCCTGTGGGCCTCCGGCGCGATGTTCATTGCCCTGGCGCCGTTGCTGGTGCCAGTGGCAATCTGGGTCTACACCCTGGTGTTCGCGTTCGCCTCGCTGTGGTTTGCGCACTATGCGCTGGCGGTGCTGGAACGCATGCGCGCCGTGGTGCCGGTTGAGGTGCTCCCGGCTGAGCCCACGCTGCATCCGCCGACCCCGCCCGCTCCCGATCCGTTGCCCCTGCCACCCACCTCGCCCGCGCCATGAGCACCGGTTTCGGGTTGATCATCGTCGGCGACGAGATCCTGTCGGGCAAACGGCAGGACAAGCACCTGCCCAAGGTGGCCGAGCTGCTGGCCGAGCGCGGGCTGTCGCTGTCCTGGGCTCAGGTGGTGGGCGACGACCGCTCGCGCATCACCGCCACCCTGCAGGCGGCATTTGCCGGCAGCGAGCCGGTGTTCTGCTGCGGCGGCATTGGCGCCACGCCCGACGACCACACCCGCCAGTGCGCGGCCGCTGCCCTGGGCGTCGAACTCGCCCTGCACCCCGAGGCCGCGCGGCTCATCGAAGAGCGCATGCGCGATGTGGCGGCCGAGCAGGGCGTGCCGTTCGAGCCTGAGCGCCCGGACAACGTGCACCGCTACAACATGGGCGTCTTCCCGGTGGGCGCCACACTCATTCCCAATCCCTACAACAAGATCCCTGGCTTCAGCTGCCGCGGGCCGGGTGGCGCCGACGTGCACTTCGTGCCCGGCTTTCCCGTGATGGCCTGGCCCATGCTGGCCTGGGTGCTCGACCAGCACTACGTCCACCTGCACCAGGAAGGCGCCTGGCGTGAGCACTCCGTGATCGTGATGGGCTCCATGGAGGCGACGCTGACGCCGCTGATGGAGCGGATCGAGGCCGCGCACGCGGTCAAGGTGTTCAGCCTGCCCAGTGTCGACCACCCTACTTATGGACGCCACATCGAGTTGGGCGTCAAGGGGGCGGCGGCGGCCGTCGAGGCGGCTTTCTCCGAATTGCTCGCCGGCCTTCGTGCGCAGGGTGCCGAGATGGGCCCCGAATTGGTGCGTCCATGAGATTCCTGAATGTGGTGCATGGTCGCACCAGAATGGTGCGTATCGGGCCGCAGAGGCCGTGCCAAGGCGGTGCGCGCAGGCCGCCAGCCAGTGGTGCATGGCATGGAAACTGCATGCCACTTCCCCGTATTACTTTTTCAACCCACCCTTCCAGACACAGGAGCAATTGATGGCCAAGACCGTCGCAGACGTGATGCAAATGGTGAAGGACAACGAAGTCAAATTCGTCGACTTCCGTTTCACCGACACCCGAGGCAAGGAGCAACACGTCACCGTGCCGATTTCGGCGTTCGGCGAGGACAAATTCACCTCGGGCCACGCCTTCGACGGCTCGTCCATCGCTGGCTGGAAGGGCATCGAGGCCTCGGACATGCAGCTCATGCCCGACCCGAACACCGCCAACATCGACCCCTTCTTCGAAGAAACCACGCTGTTCCTGCAGTGCGACGTGGTGGAGCCCAGCGACGGCAAGGCCTATGACCGCGACCCGCGCTCCATCGCCCGCCGCGCCGAGGCCTACCTCAAGGCGTCCGGCCTGGGTGACACCGCCTTCTTCGGACCGGAGCCCGAGTTCTTCATCTTCGACGGCGTGCGCTGGAGCAATGAGCCTGGCCGCGTCGGGTTCGAAATCGAAGAATACGAAGCCCCCTGGAACAGTGGCGCCAAGCTCGAAGGCGGCAACCGCGGCCACCGCCCCACCGTCAAGGGCGGCTACTTTCCCGTGCCCCCGGTCGACAGCACGCAGGACATGCGCGCCGAGATGTCCCTGATCCTCGAATCGCTGGGCATTCCTGTCGAGGTGTTCCACCACGAAGTGGCGGGCGCCGGCCAGAACGAGATCGGCACCAAGTTCAGCACGCTCGTCGAGCGCGCCGACTGGACGCAGGTGCTCAAGTACGTGGTGTGGAACGTGGCCAACGCCTACGGCAAGACCGCGACCTTCATGCCCAAGCCCTACGCCGGTGACAACGGCTCGGGCATGCACGTGCACCAGTCCATCTGGAAAGACGGCAAGAACCTGTTCGCCGGTGACGGCTACGCCGGCCTGAGCGACTTCGCGCTGTTCTACATCGGCGGCATCATCAAGCACGCCCGTGCGCTCAACGCCATCACCAACCCCGGCACCAACAGCTACAAGCGCCTGGTGCCCGGTTTCGAGGCTCCGGTGAAGCTGGCCTACAGCTCGCGCAACCGCTCGGCCTCCATCCGCATCCCGTACGTGGCCAACCCCAAGGGCCGCCGCATCGAGGCGCGTTTCCCCGATCCTTCGGCCAACCCGTACCTGGCCTTCTCGGCTCTGATGATGGCCGGCCTGGACGGCGTGGAGAACAAGATCCACCCGGGCGAAGCCGCCACCAAGGACCTGTACCACCTGCCACCCGAGGAGGACAAGTTGGTCCCCACCGTGTGCCACAGCCTGGACCAGGCCCTGGAGTACCTCGACAAGGACCGCGCGTTCCTGACGAAGGGCGGTGTGTTCACCGACTCCATGCTCGACGCCTACATCGAGCTCAAGATGGGCGAGGTGACCCGCTTCCGCATGGCGCCGCACCCGGTCGAGTACGACATGTACTACAGCCTGTGATCGCCGGCCCGCGCAGGCGGGCCTGCCCATACAGCAGGGACGGCTCCGGCCGTCCCTTTTTTTTGGGCGCACGTCGATGCGGGTGCGCCCTTGGCACTTTCGTCAGGCAATTGCGTCATACTGCCCCGCGCCGAACGTTGCTGGAGGTCCTGTGTCCGTGTCCCTGTTTCGCCCGATGCCCCGACTGCCGCTGATGCTGGCGGCCCTGATGGCCGCGCCGGCCCTGGCCCAGGACGCCATCTACCGCTGCGGCAACGAGTACACGAACAACCCCGCCGTGGCCAAGCAGCGGGGCTGCACGCCGCTGCAGGGCGGCAACGTCACCGTCATCGAGGGCACGCGCCCCAGCCCCGGCGCCGCACCACGCAGCAGCAGCGCCAGCAGCAACACCGCGCCGCGCGTGGACAGCGCCGCGCAACGCGCGCGCGATGCGGACGCCCGGGCCATCCTGGAGACCGAACTGCGCCGCGCCGAAGAACGGCTTGCCGAGGCGCAGAAAGCCTACGCCAACGGGGAACCCGAGAAGCAGGGCATCGAAGGGCGCAACCACCAGCGCTACCTCGACCGCGTGGCCGAACTCAAGGCCGCGGTCGGCCGGGCCGAGAACGACGTGGCCGGCATCCGGCGCGAGCTGCAGCGCCTGGGCCCCGCGGCCAACTGAGCGTTCCCGGGGCTGGCGCCGCCCAACTGCCGCACAATGGGCGGCTTGAAAAAGCCCGACGCCTCCTCCCTCTTCAACCTCGTTGCACGGCGCGGCGGCGCTCGCAAGGAGCCCGCGGTGAGCCCGCGTTTCCAGGCGCTCGACCTGCTGGCCACGCTGGTCGCGGTGGTCGATCACCAGGGCAAGGTGCTGTACGCCAATGCGGTGCTCGAAGACGCGCTGGGCATGTCCCGCCGCAGCATCACCGGCGCGAACCTGCAGGACTGTTTCACCGAACCCGTGCTGCTTGACAACGCGCTGCAAGGCGCGCGCGACAACGAGTTTGCGGCCCTGCGCTACGACGCCCACCTGCGCCGCCTCAACCACGACTCTTTACCGGTACACGTGGTGGTGGCCCAGAACGAGAACGCGGGTGAGGTGGTGGTGGAGATGCTGCCGCAGGAGCAGCAGACCCGCCAGGAGCGTGAGGCGCGCCTGCTCGATCAAGCGCAGGCCAACAAGGAGCTGATCCGCAACCTGGCGCACGAGATCAAGAACCCCCTGGGTGGCATTCGCGGCGCCGCGCAGTTGCTGCAGATGGAGCTGCAAGCCAAGGAGCTGATCGAGTACACGCAGGTCATCATCCACGAGGCCGACCGCCTGCAGTCGCTGGTCGATCGGCTGCTGGCGCCGCACCGTCGACCGCACGTCGTGGGCGACGTGAATATCCACGAGGTCTGCGAGCGCGTGCGCTCCCTCATCCTGGCCGAGTTCCCCAGGGGCCTGAAGGTGGTCCGCGATTACGACACCTCCATCCCCGAATTCCGCGGCGATCGTGAGCAATTGATACAGGCCGTGCTCAACATCACCCACAACGCGGCGCAGGCGCTGGCCGAGCGCATCGAGGCGGGCGACGCGCGCATCACCTTGCGCACGCGCGTGGGCCGCCAGCTCACTTTCGGCAAGCAGCGCTACCGGCTGGCACTGGAATTGCATGTCATCGACAACGGGCCCGGTGTGCCGGACTCGATCAAGGACCGCATCTTCTTCCCGCTGGTGTCGGGTCGCGACGGTGGCTCCGGACTGGGGCTTACGCTGGCGCAGACCTTCGTGCAGCAGCACCATGGCCTGATCGAGTGCGAGAGCGTGCCGGGGGAGACGGATTTCAAGATCCTGATCCCGCTGCCCTGACCGATTGCAACCACGCACGCGCGACTGAAGGGACCCCTGATACATGAAGCCGATCTGGATAGTGGATGACGACCAGTCCATCCGCTTCGTTCTCGAGAAGGCTTTGCTCCGCGAGAACCTGCCCACCCGCAGTTTCACGAGCGCGCCCGAGGTGCTCAAGGCGCTGAACGAGCCGAACGATGCCGACGGCCCGCAGATCCTGGTGAGCGACATCCGCATGCCCGGCGGTTCGGGGCTGGACTTGCTCGAGAAGGTCAAGGAACGCTTCCCCACGCTGCCCGTCATCATCATGACGGCCTTCTCCGATCTGGATAGCGCGGTTGCGGCCTTCCAGGGCGGCGCCTTCGAATACCTGCCCAAGCCCTTCGACCTGACCAAGGCGGTGGAGCTGATTCGCCGCGCGGTGGATGAAAGCCAGCGCGAGGAAGTGTCGGAAGAGCGGCTGAGCGCGGCGCCCGAGATGCTGGGCCAGGCCCCGGCCATGCAGGACGTGTTCCGCGCCATCGGCCGCCTCAGCCAGAGCCAAGTCACCGTGCTGATCACGGGTGAGTCGGGCTCGGGCAAGGAGCTGGTGGCGCGCGCGCTGCACAAGCACTCGCCGCGCGCGGACGGCCCCTTCGTCGCCATCAACACCGCGGCCATTCCGAAGGACCTGCTGGAAAGCGAGCTGTTCGGCCACGAGCGCGGCGCCTTCACCGGCGCGCAGACCATGCGCCGCGGCCGCTTCGAACAGGCCGACGGCGGCACGCTGTTTCTCGACGAAATCGGGGACATGCCCTTCGACCTGCAGACGCGCCTGCTGCGCGTGCTGTCCGACGGGCACTTCTACCGCGTGGGGGGCCACAGCGCCGTGCGCGCCAACGTGCGCGTCATCGCGGCCACGCACCAGAACCTCGAGCAGCGCGTGAAGGAAGGCGTGTTCCGCGAGGACCTCTTCCACCGCCTCAACGTGATCCGCCTGCGCCTGCCCGCGCTGCGCGAGCGCCGCGAAGACGTCCCCATGCTCACCCGCTTCTTCCTGCAGCAAAGCGCCAAACAGCTCGGTGTGGAGCCCAAGCGCATCGCCGAGTCCGCGCTCAAGTTGCTGGGCGGCTTCGACTTCCCCGGCAACGTGCGTCAGCTCGAAAACCTCTGCCACTGGCTGACCGTGATGGCGCCGGCGCAGGTGATCGAGGTGAAGGATCTGCCCCCCGAGGTGCTCAATGCCGTCGGTGCGTCCGGTGGGGCGAGCGAAACCGCCAGCGCGCCCGTGACGCCACGCCAGGCCGACCCCATGCCGCTGGCGGAGCCCCCCGCCGTGGCACCCATGGTGACGGCGGCGCCGCTTTCCGCACCGCCCCTGGCCTCACCGACGCTGCCGCCCTTGGAGATGACAGCCCCCGCCTGGGAGGCTGGCCTGCAGGCCGAAGCCATGGCCCTGCTGGAAACCGGCCGCACCGACGTGTGGGACGTGCTCACGCGCCGCTTTGAAACCCGGCTTATCCAGACCGCGCTGGCCAATACGCGCGGCCGCCGCATCGAAGCGGCCCACAAGCTGGGCATCGGGCGCAACACCATAACCCGCAAGATCCAGGAACTCGGGATGGAGTGAAGCGGCTCAGCCGCCCAGCGTCACCACCACCGGCGCGTGGTCGCTGGGCTGCGGGTTCTTGCGGGGCTGGCGGTCGATCTGGCAGGCCGTCACGGCGCCGCGCAGCGCCTCGCTCACCAGGATGTGGTCGATGCGCAGGCCGCGGTTCTTCTGGAAGCCGAGCATGCGGTAGTCCCACCACGAGTAGCTCTTTTCCGGCTGCTCGAACATCCGGTAGGCGTCCGTCAATCCGAGCTGCAGCAGCGCCTGGAAATGCTGGCGCTCTTCCACCGTGTGGTGGATCGTGTCCTTCAGGCCCACGGGGTCGAACGAGTCGCGGTCTTCGGGGGCGACGTTGAAGTCGCCCAGCAGCACCAGGCGCGGGTGCACCTTCAGCTCTTCCTGCAGCCAGCGGTGTAAGGCCTCCAGCCAGCGCATCTTGTAGGCGAACTTCTCGGTGCCCGGCGCCTGGCCGTTGACGAAGTAGCAGTTGACCAGGCGCAAGGGGCCGTCCGGCGTGTCCAGCGTTCCCGCGATCACGCGCGACTGGTCGTCGGTGTGCTGCGGGATGTTGCGCACCACGTCCGTGACGGGCGTGCGGCTGAGGATCGCCACACCGTTGTACGTCTTTTGCCCGAACACCGCCGCGTGGTAGCCGGCGTCCTTCAAGGCGTCGTACGGAAATTTCTCGTCGACCAACTTGAGTTCCTGCAGGCCGAGGGCGTCGACCGGGTTGGCGGCCAGCCAGTCCAGCACCTGGGGCAGGCGCACGGAGAGGGAGTTGATGTTCCAGGTGGCGAGTTTCATCGTGGTTCGCAGAGGGTGAAGGGGGTGCCGTGCCGCGCATTGTCCTTCCCGGCGGGTGCTGGCCGTGATGGAGGCGGATAGAATGAGAATTGTTCTCAATAAAGATCGCTCCCGAATCCTGCGGACAGGACATCTCCCATGCCGGCCGGCGACACGACCCTGAAGATCCACGCGCTCTACAGCGACCACCACGGGTGGCTGCATGGCTGGCTGCGCCGCCGCCTGGGCTGTGGCCACGACGCCGCGGACCTGGCGCACGACACCTTCGTGCGCCTGCTGGTGTCGGGGCGCACGCCCGAGCCCGAGCAGTCGCGCGCGCACCTGACGCAGATCGCCAAGGGCCTGGTGGTTGACCTGCACCGCCGGCGCTGTCTGGAGGTGGCCTATCTCGAGTCGCTGTCCTGCCTGCCCGAGCCGCTCGCTCCCTCGGCCGAACAGCGGGCGATCGTGATCGAGGAACTGCTGCGCATCGACGCAGCGCTGACCGGGCTGCCCGCGAAGGTGCGTGAGGTCTTCCTTCAGTCCCAGGTCGACGGACTGACCTATTCGCAGATCGCCAACGCCATGGGCATCTCCTTCGCCACGGTGCGCAAGTACATGCTGCGTGCCGCGCAGGCGCTGCACCTGGCACTGGACACCTGAGCTGGCGATGAGATCCCCGTCCCCGCAAGCCGTGCTGCAACGCGCGCTGGAATGGCAGGTGACGCTGTGGTCCGGTGAAGTGCGCGACGACGAACTGACCGGCTTCGAGCGGTGGCTGGCTCAGGACCCAAGCCATGCCGAGGCCTGGGCACAGGTGCAGCAAACCGGGGGGCGCTTGCAGTCGCTCGGCCAGCCCGGGGCGGGTCAGGCCCTGCGCGCTGCCGGCGCCGCGCGCGAGTCCGCCTCGCGCCGCAAGCTGTTGCGCTCGCTCGGGGTGGTCGCAGGGGTGGGTGCGGTCGTCTACGCGGTCGGCGCGCGGCCTGATTGGCGATCGGTGGTGGCCGCGCACCGCACGGGCACGGGCGAGCGTCGCGAGATGGCCTTGCCCGATGGCACACGGCTTGTGCTCAACACCGCCAGCGCGATCGACCTGCGCTTCACGCCACACGCGCGCGACGTGCTGCTGCGCTCGGGCGAGGTGTTCATCGCTACGGCGGCGGATCCGTCAATGCGGCCCTTCACCGTGCACACGGACCAAGGTGCGGTGCGCGCCATCGGCACGCGCTTCACCGTGCGCCAGCTCGATGGCCGCTCGCTCGCGGCGGTGGAGCACGGCGCGGTGGAGATCCGGCCCGGTGCCGCTGGTGCGCCCGCGCTGCGGCTCGACGCCGGGCAGCGGGCCTGGTTCTCCGCGCAGGCAGTGGAGCGCGCCGTGGTCTCGGCCGCCACGGACTCGGCCTGGACGCGTGGCCTGCTCATCGCCGAGCGCCTGCGGCTGGAGGACTTTCTGGCCGAGCTGGGGCGCCACCGCCCCGGCACGCTGCGCTGCGACCCGGCCGTGCGCGACCTGATCGTCTCGGGCGTCTATCCGCTGGACGACACCGAACTGGCCCTGTCCACCCTGGCCTTGGCCCTGCCCGTGCGCGTGGACCGGGTCACGCGCTATTGGGTCACGGTGCGCGCGCGCTCACTTTGAACCGCCGCGACGGCCGCGCGCATTTTTTCTGCGTCAGCCGTAGCACTTTTTCCGTTTCGTTCGGGAAGCAGGGTGAGGCCTCGTGCAAACACGGGCAAGGGGCCGCCCACCGCCACCCTCACCCAAGGAAACCCATGCAACCGCGCCGCGCCCGTCACCCTCGTCATCGTTTGCCCCAAGGCTTCCTCCCATCGCCGCTGGCGCGTGCCGTCGTGCTGGCCTGTCTGACGGCCACGGCTTCGGCCCTGCCGAGCCTGAGCGTGGCCCAGTCCGTGGCGGGCGAGCACGCTGTTGCGCGCCACGACATTCCAGCGGGCACGCTGGACCAGGCCCTGAACGCCTTCGCGGCCCGGGCGGGCATCACACTGTCCATCGACGGCGCTCTCACCGCCGGCAAGGCCAGCCGCGGGCTCGCGGGCAGCTACGGCGTGCGCGACGGCCTGGCCGCGCTGCTCGCCGGCTCCGGGCTGGAAGCGGTGCCGGGCGCGGGCGGCGGCTTCGTGCTGCGCGCTGCCCCGGCCCCGGCCCCGGCCACGCCGCCGGCCGCCGCATCGACCACGCTGCCCACCGTCACCGTGAGCGCGCGCGGTGACTTCCCGGACGCGCTGCCCCCCGCTTACGCCGGTGGGCAGGTGGCGCGTGGCGCCCGCCTGGGGTTGCTGGGCAATCGCGACGTGATGGACACCCCGTTCAATGTGTCCAGCTACACCAGCGAGCTGATCCAGAACCAGCAGCCCGCCACCATCGCCGACATCCTGGACAACGACCCCGCCGTGCGCATGAGCTCGCGCGGGCGCAACACCAGCGTCGGTGGCGGCGACAACTTCTTCCTGCGCGGCTTCGGCCTGGCCAACCGCGACATCTCGCTCAACGGCCTGTACGGCGTGCTGCCCTACGGCACGCTGTCGCTGGAAACTGTGGAGCGCATCGAGGTGCTCAAGGGCCCCGGCGCGCTGCTCACCGGCATGGCGCCCAGCGGCGGCGTCGGCGGCGCCGTCAACGTGGTGCCCAAGCGCGCCACCGACGCGCCCATCACCCGGTTCACCGCCAGCTACGCCAGCGACTCGCAGTGGGGTGGCCACATCGACCTCGGCCGCCGCTGGGGCGACCAGAACCAGTTCGGCGTGCGCATCAACGGCGTCTACCGCGACGGCGACGCCGCCACCTCGGGCCAGTCGGCCCGGCTCACGGCGGGCGCCGTCGGGCTCGACTACCGGGGCGAGCGCCTGCGCGCCTCGCTGGACCTGGGTTACCAGTCGGACGACGTCACCGGCGCGGCCGTGGGCTACCGCCTGGCCCCGGCCCTCACCACCATCCCCGCCGCGCCCAAGGCCGGCGAACGCTTCGCCCAGTCGTGGGAGCGCCGCAAGTACACCGACGACTATCAGGTGGCGCAGGTGGAATACGACCTCTCCGACAGCTTGATGCTCTACGGCGCCGCCGGCGCGCGCGACCACCGCCACACCAACTACCGCACCGAATCGCGCATCCTCAACAGCGCGGGCAACCTCACCACCTCGGCGGTGAGTTACCCGGAATACTCCAGATCCAGCTCCTACCTGCTGGGCACGCGCCTCAAGTTCGACGCGCTGACCGCCCGCCACGAGCTGAACCTCGCCGCCTCGTCGATGGACATCGACGCCGGCTACGGCTACGCGCAGTGGGCTGGCGCCGCCTCCAATCTCTACAACCCTGCCGTGGTCGCCGACCCGATGGCCACCGGCGCTCCCTTCGCGGGCTTCTTCGATATGCGCCTGGCCTCCGACACGCGGTTGAGTTCGGTCGGCCTGTCGGACAGCATCTCCTGGCACGACGGCGCGGTGCAACTGATCCTCGGCCTGCGCCACCAGAAGGTCTCGGTCGACAACTACGCCGGCACGGCACCGGCGAACCCACGCATCAGCGGCTATGAGCGCTCCACCAACTCGCCGGCGCTGGGGCTGGTGGTCAAGCCCTGGGACCACACCTCCGTCTACGCCAACTACATCGAAGGCCTGAGCGCCGGCGTGACCGCGCCGCCCGACGCCGAGAACGCGGGCGAAGCCTTCCCGCCGGTCAAGACGAAGCAGAAGGAGCTTGGCATCAAGCGCGATTTCGGGCGGGTCATCGGCTCGCTGGCCTTGTTCGAGATCGAACAGCCCAACGCGATCACCGTGCCCGGCAGCACGCCCGCGACGCAGCGCTACGTGATGGACGGCGAGCAGCGCAACCGCGGCCTGGAGTTCAGCGCCTTTGGCGAGGTGGCGCGCGGCGTGCGCGTGCTGGGCGGCGTGACCTACCTGCAGGCCAAGCAGGTGCGCACCCAGGGAGGCGCCAACGACGGCAAGGACGCGATCGTCGCGCCGCGTTGGTTCGGCAACGCCGGCCTGGAGTGGGACACCGGTTTCCTGCCAGGCCTCACCCTGAGCACGCGCGTGCTGCTGACCGGCTCGCAGTACGTGAACGCGCAGAACACCTTGCGCCTGCCCGGTTGGGCGCGTTGGGACGTGGGCGCGCGTTATGCGCTGCAGGGGGTCGGGCGGCCCGTCACGCTGCGCGCGAACGTGCTCAACGTGGCCAACCGCGGCTACTGGGAAGGCAGCGCCGGCTCGGGCGGCATCGTGCTGTCGGCGCCGCGCACCGTTAACCTGTCGGCCACCATCGACTTCTGAGGATGCGCCTGCGTGCGGCGATCAACTGGCTGCATCGCTGGATCGGCCTGGTGGCGGCGGGCTTCCTGCTCGTCGCCGGCCTCTCGGGCGCACTGCTGGCCTGGTACGAAGAACTGGACGCCTGGTTCGCTCCCGGGTTGTTGACGGTGCCGCGGGCGTCGTCGCAACAGGTGCCTCAACAGGTGCCGCTGGATCCGGTCGTGCTGCGCGAGCGCGTGCAGGCGGCCTACCCCGACCGCTGGGTGAACCACCTGCCGCTGAGCCAGCCGCCGGGACGGGCGGCCGTGTTCTACGTGGTGCCCCGGCCCGGCGCCGCGGCGGATGCACCCGCGATGCTGCAGGTGCAGGTGAACCCGTTCACCGGCGACGTGCTGGGCGACCGCGTGACGGGCGAAGCGCGCTGGGGAGCGAAGCACGTGATGCCTTTCGTGTACCGGCTGCATCACTCGCTGGCGCTGGGCCTGTTCGGCACCGTGACCTTCGGGTTCGTCTCGGTGCTCTGGACGATCGACTGCTTCCTGGGCTTCTGGCTGACGCTGCCCGCCCGCGCGCGTGAGGCCCGCGCATCGGCACCCGCCGTGGCGCCGCGGCCTTCCTGGTGGCGGCGCTGGTGGCCCGCGTGGTGGGTGCGCTGGAGCGCGGGCGGCCACAAGCGCGTGTTGGACCTGCATCGCGCGGGCGGGCTGTGGCTATGGGCCATGCTCTTCGTCTTCGCCTGGAGCAGCGTGGCCTTCAACCTCACGCCGGCTTATGACGCAGTGATGCGCCCCTGGCTGTCCTTTCAGCCCACCGCCAGGGCCGTGCCCGCGAGGGCCGCGCCGCAGCCCACGCCCGGCATGGACTGGGCCCGCGCCATCCGCACCGGCCGCGAACTGATGGCGCAGCAGGCGCGCGCGAACGGATTCCAGGTCGAGCGCGAAGACCTGCTCTTCTACGACGCGCGCAAAGCCCTGTTCAGCTACTACGTGCGCAGCAGCCGGGACGTGCGCGAGCGCGTCGGCCGTACCCTCGTCGCCTTCGACGCGAACACCGGCGAGCTGCGCACCGTGTGGCTGCCGACCGGCGCCGCCAGCGGCGACACCGTCACCAGCTGGATCGGCGGCCTGCACATGGCGGCGCTGTGGGGTTGGCCGTTCCAGGCCTTCGTCATGCTCGCCGGCCTGGGGGTGGCCTTGCTCAGCGTCACGGGTGTTCTGATCTGGAAGAAGAAAGCCGATGCCCGCCGGGCGGGGAGGCGGCTTCGCGGCGGTTGAGGCGCCGCGAGAAGGCGTGTTACCGCGCGCGCTCGTGGCCGACGAAAGCGAACGGCAGCCCGTTGACGGAGACGTGCGCTTCGCGCGAGGTCTCCGTCCATTCCGGGCCCAGCGCCGGCATGAAGGCGTCGCCCTCGAAATCGCGCGCGATCTCGGTCACCACCACGCGCTGCGCTTGCGGCAAGGCCTGTCGGTACACCTCGGCACCGCCGATCACCCAGACCTCGGCCGCGTCGGCGCACAGCGCCAATGCCTCGTCGATGGAGCCCGCGCGGCTCGCGCCCTCGGCCTGCCATTGCGGGTCGCGCGTGAGCACCACGTTGCGCCGCCCCGGCAGCGGCCGAAAGCGCGGCGGCAGCGAATCCCAGGTCTTGCGGCCCATCACCACCGGGCAACCCATGGTCTGGCGCTTGAAGTGCGCCATGTCCTCGGGCAGGTGCCAGGGCAGGGCGTTGTCCTTGCCGATCACGCCGTTGGCGGCGCGCGCGTAGATGAGGTTGAGCCGGGGCATGGCGATCAGACGGCCACCGGCGCCTTGATCACCGCGTGGTGCTGGTAGTCCAGGATCTCGAAGTCCTCGGGCTCGTAGTCGAAGATCGAGGCCGGGCGGCGCTTGATGCGCAGCGTCGGGTAGGGGAAGGGCGTGCGCGAGAGCTGCTCCTGCACCTGCTCGCGGTGGTTGCTGTAGATGTGGCAGTCGCCGCCCGTCCAGATGAACTCGCCCACCTTCAGGTCGCACTGCTGCGCGAGCATGTGCGTGAGCAGGGCGTAGCTGGCGATGTTGAAGGGCACGCCGAGGAAGATGTCGGCGCTGCGCTGGTAGAGCTGGCAGCTCAGCTTGCCGTCGGCCACGTAGAACTGGAAGAACGCGTGGCAGGGCATCAGCGCCATCTGGTTCAGGTCGGCCACGTTCCAGGCGCTCACGATGATGCGGCGCGAGTCCGGGTTGGTCTTGAGTTGCTTCACCACCTCGGCGATCTGGTCGATGTGGCGCCCGTCGGGCGCGGGCCAGTTGCGCCACTGCACGCCGTACACGGGGCCCAGGTCGCCGTCCTCGCGCGCCCATTCGTCCCAGATGGTGCAGCCGCGTTCCTGCAGCCACTTGACGTTGCTGTCGCCGCGCAGAAACCACAGCAGCTCCACGATGATGGCCTTGGTGAAGACCTTCTTGGTCGTCACCAGCGGGAAGCCCTCGTTCAGGTCGAAGCGCATCTGGTGCCCGAACACGCTGACGGTGCCGGTGCCGGTGCGGTCGGTCTTGGGCACACCCGTGGTGAACACGTGGCGCATGAAGTCTTCGTACTGGGAGCGGACGGGGCGGGGGGAGGTCATGGCGGTGGCGCGGGGAGCCGAAAAGAGATGGCGCCGGCATTGTGCACCGGCCCGCGCCGCCGCCTTCAGCGCCTGGCCGATACCGGCTGCAGCAGCAGGGGCGAAGGGGAGGTCAGCGCCGCGTCGAACGGGTGCTCGGTGAGCGCGTAGAAGCGCTGGATGCGGCGCACGTAGTCGCGCGTTTCGGCGAAGGGGGGAATGCCGCCGTGCCGGTCCACCGCGCCTTCGCCCGCGTTGTAGGCCGCCACGGCCAGCGGCACCTGGCCGCGGAAGTACGACAGCAGCCAGCGCAGGTAGGACATACCGCCGCGGATGTTCTGCTCGGCGTCGAACGGCTGGGTCACCGCGAAACGCGCCGCCGTCTCGGGGATGAGCTGCATCAGCCCCTGCGCGTTCTTGTCGGACACGGCGTGCACGTTGAAGTTGGACTCGGCGCGGATGACCGCGTAGACCAGACCGGGCTCCAGCCCGTAGCGCGGCGCGAGCTTGTACACGATCTTCATGATGCGTTGCTGCTCGGCCGTGTCCACGTGGGCGCGGTAGGCGGTGGACATCGCCAGCTTTTCTTCGGCCAGGCGCTTGTCCTCGGCCTGCGCGGCGGCGACGCGTGCTTCGCGCTCTTCCACCACGCGCACGCAGTCGGGCTTGTCGGCCGGCACGCCCAGGCGCTTGAACATGGCCTCGGCCTTGTCGTCGCCCAACAGCGCGGCGCGCGCGAACCAGTGGGCGGCCAGGCCGTCGCTGCGCGGCACGCCACGGCCGTTGGCGTGGATCCAGCCGAGGTTGTAGGCGGAGGCCGCGTCGCCCGCGAGCGCAGCCTGGCAATACAGGCCCATGGCCGCCACCGTGTCGCGGGGCACGCCCTCGCCATGCTCCAGGGCAATGGCCTGCTCGCGCCAGGCCTGGCGCTGGGCCACGTCGGCCGCCTGCGCGGCAATGGCGAAGAGCAAGCCGGCGAGCGTGCCAGCACCCCAACCCAGGACGCCGCGGAACCGGCTTTGCCGGGCCGCCGGCGTCGCCCCCTGGAGGGGGTCACGCGAAGCGTGGCGGGGGTGATTCATTTGAGTACCCGGCCGGGATTGAGGCGGTTGTGCGGATCGAGGGCTTGCTTGATGCGGCGCATCAGCGCGAGCGCGACCGGGTCCTTGAAGTGCGTGAGGTGCTCCGCCTTCAGGCTGCCCACGCCGTGCTCGGCGCTGATCGAGCCATCGTAGCGAGCCACCGTGTCGAACACCAGTTGGTTGACCCGCGTTTCCTCCATCTGGAGGAATTTTTTGGCATCTCCGCCGGCCGGCGCCTGGACGTTGTAATGGAGGTTGCCGTCGCCCAGGTGGCCGAAGTTGACCAGGCGCACGCCCGGAATCTCGCGCTGCAGCAAGGCGTCGGCCTCGTCGCAGAAGGCGGGGATGCGCGACACCGGGATGCTGATGTCGTGCTTGATGTTCAGGCCTTCCTGCGCCTGCGCCAGCGGGATGCTTTCGCGGATGTGCCACAGGGCATGGGCTTGCGCGATGGACTCGGCCACCACGGCGTCGCTTACCAGGCCCTGCTCGATGGCCGTCTCCAGCAGGCCCTCGAACTGCGCGCGCGCATGGTCCTCGCTTTCGCTGTCGCTGTTTTCCAGCAGAACGCAGTACGGAGAGTTCTGCCACAGCGGCACACGCAGCTGCGGCATGTGCCGGTCCACCAGCGAGAGTGCGAACTGTCCCATCACCTCGAAACCGGTGAGCCCGGCCGCCAGGCGCTGCTGCGCCAGGCCCAGCAGGTCCACCGCCGCCTGCAGCGTGGGCACCGCGGCCCAGGCCGTGAGCGTGGCCGCCGGTTGCGGATAGAGCTTGAGCGTGGCCGCCGTGATGACGCCCAGCGTGCCCTCGCTGCCCACGAAGAGGTCGCGCAGGTCGTAGCCCGTGTTGTCCTTGCGCAGGCCGGTGAGCCCGTTCCACACCTCACCCTGGGGCGTCACCACCTCCAGGCCCAGGCACAGCTCACGCGCGTTGCCGTAGCGCAGCACCTGCGTGCCGCCCGCGTTGGTGGCCAGGTTGCCGCCGATGGTGCAACTGCCCTCGGCGGCCAGGCTCAGCGGGAACAGCAGGCCCTCGGCCTCGGCCGCCTGCTGCACGGCCTGCAGCACGCAGCCGGCCTCCACGGTCATGGTCAGGTTGGCGCGGTCGATGGCGCGCACGGCGTTCAGGCGCTGCAGGCTCAGCACCACCTGCGTGCCGGAGTCGTCGGGCACCGAGCCCACCACCAGGCCGGTGTTGCCGCCCTGGGGCACCAGGCTCGCGCTGTGTGCCGCGCAGGCGCGCACCACGGCGGCCACTTCGGCGGTGCTGCCCGGGCGCACCACGGCCAGAGACCGGCCGTGGGCGCGCTGGCGCCAATCGCGCTCGTAAGCAGCCAGGTCGTGGGTGTCGCGGGTGAGCACCTGGGCGGCGCCCACGGCCTCGCGCAAGGCCAGCAGCAGGGCGGTGTTCATCGCTTGTCGGCCAGCGCGCGTGCTGCCGCCTCGTTGGCGGCGGCCACGTCGGCCGCCACAGCCTCGGGGCCGGCGGCGCGCAGGCGCAGGCGCACGTGCAGGGCGCAGGCCACGAACAGCAGCACGCACAGCAGGGTCTGCACGGCGGCCAGGGTGGTGGACATCGCACTTTCGCCGCTGGTGGCGCGCACCACGCCCTCGGTGAAGTACAGCCACACCAGCAGGCTCAGCCAGCGGTAGGTGTACATGCGGTTCTTGAGCAGGCCGGCCAGCGGCAGGGTCAGCGGCAACACCTTCAGGGCCCACCAGGAGCCGCCCTCGCGCAGCGGGGCGAGCCACAGTTCCCAGGCCAGGCCCAGCACGATCAGGCCGACGAGACAGGCCACCGCGAGGCGGCGGGTGAAGGCCACGCGCGAGGCCGTGGCGAAAGCAGGGGAAGACATGGCGGCCCGACGAAAAACGAGGCTGGCATGATACCGGGATGACCTTGTCCGAGCGGCTCGACACCCTGCGCGAACTGGCGCGCGACATCTGGAGCGCCGCGTTGCGTTTTCCGTGGCGCAACACGGCCATCACCCTGCGCGAGCGCTTCGGGGAAGACCGGCTCGGCATCACCGCCAGCAGCCTCACCTTCACCACCACCATCTCGCTAGTGCCCCTGTTCACGGTGGCGCTGGCCATCTTCAGCGCCTTTCCCATGTTCGACCGGCTGCAGCGCACCCTGCAGCGCAACCTGGTCGAAAGCCTGGTGCCCGAAAGCATTGCGCGCCCGGTGCTCATGTACCTCAACCAGTTCGCGGCCAAGGCCACGCAGATGGGCGGTGCCGGCGCATTGGCGCTGCTGATCACGGCGCTGGCGCTCATCCTCACCATCGACCGCAAGCTCAACGACATCTGGCGTGTGCGCCAGCCGCGCCCGGTGACGCAGCGCGTCCTGGTGTACTGGGCCGTGCTCACGCTGGGGCCGCTGCTGCTGACGGTCAGCACGGCGGCCACCACCTACGCCATCGGCAACGCGCGCAGCGTGGCCGCGCTGCCGCCGCCCTTGGGCTTGCTGCTCGACTCGGCGCAACTGATGCTGGTGACGGGCGGCCTGGCGGCGCTCTACCGCTACGTGCCCAACACGCGCGTTCGCTGGAGCCATGCCCTGGCCGGCGGCTTCTTCGCCGCCGTGGCGCTGGAGCTGGCCAAGGAACTGCTGGCCTGGTACCTCAAGCAGGTGCCCACCTTCTCCGTGCTGTACGGCACCTTCGCCACGGCGCCCATCCTGCTGGTGTGGATCTACCTGGCGTGGGTGATCGTGCTGCTGGGCGCGGTGATCGCGGCCTACCTGCCCAGCCTGCTGCGGGGCGTGGCGCGGCGCGGCGATTCGCCGGGCTGGAGCTTTCAGCTCGCGCTGGAGGTGCTGGCGCAGTTGAGCGCAGCGCGTGCCGATGCGCCGCGCGGACAAAGCCTGGAGGCGCTGGCGGCCTCGCTGCGCGTGGAGGCGCTGCAACTGGAGGAGCCCGTGGCCGCGCTGGTCGCTCTCGACTGGCTGGGGCGGCTGGACGAGGAGGGCGAGCGCTACGTGCTGCTCATCGACCCGGCGCAGACGGCGCTGGGGCCCTTGATGGAGCGCCTGCTGCTGGCGCGCCAGGGCCCGACAGCGCGGCTGTGGGACCAAAGCCGCTGGGCGGGAATGACGGTGGCGGAGGCGCTGCCGGAGCCGATGATGCTGCGCTGAGGCGCGCTCACCCCACCGAAAACGGCGCCGCCAGAAACCCCCGGAACCGCGCCCGCCCGCCGCGCGTGGGCGCGGCTGTCAGCCGATACCTCGGAAACCGCCGCAGGAAGCGGCCGATGGCGATGCGGCCCTCCAGCCGCGCCAGGCTCAGACCCGCGCACTGGTGGATGCCGAAGCCAAAGGCCAGGTGCTTGTTCGGTTCGCGCGCAATGTCCAGCGTCTCGGGGTTGGCGAACTGCGCCGGGTCGCGGTTGGCCGCGCCGATGCACAGCGTCACCAGCGTGCCCGCGGGCAGGTCCACACCGCCGATGCTCACGTCCTTCACCGCGCGGCGGTTGCCAAGCTGGTTCGACGACTCGTATCGCAGGAACTCGTCTACCGCGCGGTCGAGCACGGTCACCTCGTCGTCGCCGTCCATGCGATGCAACAGTTGCTCGCGCACCTCAGGGTGTTCCTGCAGCGCCACGAGCGCGTTGCCGATGAGGTTGGTGGTGGTCTCGTGCCCCGCGTTGAGCAGGAAGATGCAGTTCTGCAGCAGCTCCACTTCGCTGAGCTGCTCACCATCGGCCTCGCCCTGGATCAGGCGTGTGAGCACGTCGCGCTCGGGGTCGCCGGGGGTCACTCGCCGTGCCGCCACCAGGGTGCGCAGGTAGTCGCACATCTCGGTCACGGCGCGGTGGCCGCGCTCGGCCTGCGCGGGGGTGATGGTGGGCTCCAGCGCGCCCAGGATGGCCAGCGACCAGTCGCGCAGTGGCCCGCGCTCGGCGTGCGGCACACCCAGCAGGTTGCCGATGATCTCCACCGGAATCGCGGCGGCGAAGTCCTCGATCAGGTCGCCGCCTTCGTGCGCGGCGATGTGGTCGAGGAGCCGATCGACCAGCTCGACCAGGCCGGCCTCCATGTCGGCGATGGCGCGGCGCGTGAGCGCGCCCATGATCAGGCGGCGCACGCGCGTGTGCAGCGGCGGGTCGTTGAACACCAGGCTGGTGGTGTGGTGCTCGAACAGCGGCGTGCCGGCGCCGTACTTGGGCGCGAACTCCACGTGCTTGTCGGAACTGAACGAGGCCGCGTCGCGGTACACGGCGGCCAGGTCGGCCCAGCGCGTGAGGAAGACCGAACCGTCGGGCATGCGGCGCAGCGGGTCGTGTTCGCGCAGCGCGCGGTACACGGGGTAGGGGTTGGTGAAGAAGTCGGGTGGCAGGGCGCGCAGGTCGAAGGCCTGCGCGATGGCCTGGGCTCGGTCGGGCGCCATGGGGGGCGTGATGTCGTCTGGCGTGATGCTCATGCGCGCTGTCCGGTGAAGGGGAATGCCCGATTCTGCAATCTTTGTCGCGTGTCGATAATGGCCGGGGCCCGACCCGGAGATGGACCCTGATCACATGACGCTTCAGCAACTGCGCACCCTTCTGGCCATCGTCGAATTCGGCAGCTTCCGGCGAGCGGCCCGCGAACTGGACGTGTCGCAAGCGGGCCTGACGACCAGCATCCAGTCGCTGGAGCAGACGCTGAACCTGCGCCTATTCGTGCGGTCCACGCATGGCATCGCGCTGACGGCGGAAGGCCGGCAGATCTACGAGCGCGCGCAACTCATCGACCGCGAGGCCCGCCAGATACTCGTGGACGCCGAGCAGCTCCGCGGTTCGCGCGTCACCAACCTGAGCATCGGCCTGGGGCCCACGCCCACCGCGACCCTGCTGCACCTGGTGGTGCCCGATTTCCACAAGCGCTTTCCCGAGGTTCGCCTGAACCTGACCAGCGGGGTGTTCGAACACCTCGAATCGGCGCTGCAGCAGGGGCGGATCGAACTCGCGATCACCGCGACGCCGGAAGCGGGCGTAGCCTCCAACCTGGCCAGTGTCGAGTTGTTCAGTTCGGACCTGACGGTGGTCGCCCGCGAAGGCCACCCCCTGGCGGAGGCGGATTCGCTGGCCGCGCTGCTGAAGACGGAGTGGGTGCTGCTGGGTTCGCCCGGCGGGCCGGGTGGCAGTGTGGCGCGCTACTACCGCGAGCACGGCTTTCCCACGCCGCTCGTGGCCGCCACCTGCGAATCGATCACGCAGATGGTGGCGCTGGTGCGCGGCACGGACTGGATGGGCATGATCCCCGCCGTGATGATCGAGAAGGACCTGATGGGCAAGGGACTGGTGACCCTGAAGCTGCGCGAGGCGGTGCCCCGCTACGTCAACAGCGTGGTGCATCGCCGCGAACCCCAGCTCTCCTCCGCGGCCCAGGCCTTCGTGGCCATGAGCCGGTCCTGCGCACGCGTGCTGTCGCGTGGCAGCACGCGCCTGTGAGCGGCCCCGGGCGTTCGTCCCGGGGAGGCCCTCACTCCACCGCCTTGGTGATGTCCTCCACCACCTTCTTGGCGTCGCCGAAGACCATCATGGTCTTGTC
>NZ_CCAE010000062.1 GCF_000723405.1 Hydrogenophaga intermedia
TGGCCTACATCGGTGCAAAGTAGCAGTCCAAATGAGCCGCTTGCGGCCGGTCAAGATGGGTTGACTGGACGCTCACCGCTCAGTAGTGCGTCTATCCGTTGCTGTCGCGCGTTCTCGACCGCACCCGATCCATCCTGGTTGTCGAGCATCAAGGCGATTCCCCGCTCGGAGTCCGCAATGATGGCGCGTTGCTTGGCCAGATAGTCGTCAATGAGCTTGTTCTTCAGGTATTGACGATAGGGTTCTGGTTGCTGGTTTTCGTAGAGCACGCGCTCGGCTGATTCATGTTCCGTGAGCGGCCGGCCTTCTTCGGAGGCGAGCGAATTCTGAAACTGTGTTGTCTCGATGTTCACGTACTGTAGTTCGTCGGCGGTCAAAGTACTGTGGTTTTGGATCAACTCCTGCAGTTGCGCCGACGTGCTCAATGGGGTCTTGGTGGGTTGCTGGAGTTGCGGTTTTGTGGAGGCTGATTTCGTTTGATTTTCAAGCTCTGCGAGCAATGCGAGAAGCTCGCCGTCTAGTTGAGAGGGTGACTTCTCGGTCGATGCGGTCGATGCGGACATGTTTTCCGTGACGTCCAAGGTGACGGACTTGTTTTCAGAATTCGCCGAGCTTGTTGAGTCGTGGTCGAGAAGCTTGTCGACCACATCACTATCGACGGAATATTGAAGTTCGTCCAGCTCTTTGCCCTGTTGCTGCAGCGCCTTCACCTCTGCGTCGAAATTCTCCGTGATGGGCTCGGTCTCATTCTCCTGCAATTGCTTGTGAAACTCGCCCAGTTCCGCATCCACACCCTTCAGGTGGGGGTTGTCCAGATCCCATTGAATCTGAAGCAATTCTCTGTCCAGGTCCGCTTTCGACACCGGACCCACTTTTTCAAGTGCTGCTCGCAAGCCCTCAATGATCTGATCCTGCTGGGCTTGTGTGGGCAGTTGTTTCACTTCTCGCAGCGCTCGGCGTAAATTCACCGGCGCCGCCCGGCTGGACCGCACCGAAAAGGTGTCATCGGCGGCCGGCGACGCGTCACCGTCGGCCAGCGAGGCCAGCGCCTTGGCTTCCTGGCTGTGCTGCGCCAGCAACTGCTCGGTCTCGTGGGTCAACTCTTGTGCGCGGGCTTCGCATTCCTTGATGGCGCCGCCGAACAGGCCCCTCAGATAGCTGAAGCTGTTGGGCGGCAGCTTGCACTGCGGGTCGGCGAGGGCGTTGTCCAGAATGGCGAGGCATGTGGCGTACAGCACCACTTGGGTGGTGGCGGCCAGCGTCGACTTCTGCAGCGCGGCAATAGCGGGGTCCTCGGAGAATTGCACGGTGGGCTGCGCAGGCCCCGGCGGCGTGTTGGCCGGTGGGGTGACGGGCTCGGACTCTTCGCTGGCTGTATCCGCTTCGCGACTGCCATCGTCAACGGACGACTCGCTATCAAATTGCAGTTGCGACGGAGCGCTCTTGCTCTTGCTCTTGGTTTGGGAGGTGTCTTCACGCTCGCACGTGGTGCCTAGATTTGTGTCATCGCTCAACCCTTGCGGCTCGCCCGAGAAATCATAGTCAGCGATGGTCCAGGGTTTCGCCGGCGAGGTGGGCACCCCATTCTTGGGGGCACCGCCGCCGGGGGGGCGGTACAGGGGGTTGTTCGTGCCTGAAATTGAAGACGAGCCGACTTTTTTGGAGTTCATGAGGGATCCGTTGGAAGCGCTTGGGGGCGAAGAGGGCAAGAAGGAATTCAGGCTCGCAGGCCGGCGTGCTGCAAGGCATCGGCATGCGGCTGGCAATCAAATCTGGCGGTGGTGTCGCGCAGCTCGCGCCGCCAATCCAGCACTTGCTGCACGGTGTCGCGCATCAGGCGCGCCAACCACGCTTCGGGCCGGGCATCACCTCGCAGTGGCGTGGACGTGAGGCACACCAGTGTGGTGTGCCGCCTGGGATGGAAGCCGAAACGCAAGTTGGGGTGGTCGGCGGTGCTGAGCTGCAGCGCCAGCAGGTGCTCGTGCACCGCGGCGCGCTGGGTGTCGGGAAATTTCGCGATCTCCGCCAGCAGCAGGAAGTGCGGGCGCGGCGCCTTGTGCTGGATTTCGATGTGCACGCCGTCAAGGGTGACGGTGTGGCCCTTGCCCAGGGCGTACGGGTCGGGCAGGCTGAGTTCGAGGCTGGCGCGGTGGCAGAGGGTGGCGAGTTCGTCGGCGTTCATGGGCGGGACCGGCGGTGGAGGTTCCGCGTGAGTGGCCTCGCCGGATGGGCGGTTCCGGTCCCTCGCCTTTGCTAACTCAATCGAACGGCCGAGTGCGCCTGGATCGTCAAGGTTTGCTGATCAGGCCATCTGCGCCAGCGCCCTCAGCCGCTCGGCCGTTTCCTCGTCGGCGGGGAAGAAGGTCTCCAGCGCCAGTTCCTGCAAGGTGATGTCCACCGCTGTGCCGAACACGGTGGTGGTGCTCACCAGGTTCAGGACGCCCAGCGGCGTCTCGAAGCGGAAGGGCATGAGCACGCCCAGGTGCTCGCCCGGCAGGGCGTGGTGGCCGTCGCCCTCCGGATGGGGCAGGCCGCGCAGTTCCTCCGCCAGTTCGGCCAGGCCGCTGTCGCCCGTGGTGGCGATTTGTTGGCGCAGGCGCTCCAGCAGGTGTTCGCGCCACTGCGGCAGGTTGTGGATGCGCGGCGCCAGGCCTTGCGGGTGCAGGCTCAGGCGCAGCACGTTCACGGGCGGCTGCAGCAGCTCGGGCTCGATGCCCTGCAGCAGCAGGGGCACCAGGCGGTTGTGCATCACCAGGTTCCAGTGCCGGTCCATCGCCAGCGCGGGCCAAGGCTCGTGCGCGTCCAGGATGCGCTGCACGGCGGCGCGCGCCGCGGCCATTGCCGGGTCGTCGAGCGCGCGTTCGCGGTACATGGGCGCGAAGCCGGCCGCCACCAGCAAGGCGTTGCGCTCGCGGGGCGGCACCTGCAGGCGTTCGGACAGGCGCATCACCATCTCGCGGCTGGGGCTGGCGCGGCCGGTTTCCACGCAGCTCAGGTGGCGCGTGGACACCTCGGCCTGCAGGGCGAGCTCAAGCTGGCTCAGGCGGCGGCGCTGGCGCCAGTGGCGAAGGTGGTCGCCGAACGGAAGGGGGGTGGCGTGGTGGGCGTGCATGTGGCGCATGGTAGGCCGGGCGGCGGCGGTGGCCATGACCTGGCAGGTCATGGACCCGCTGCGGGGTGGCCGACACCATCGGTGCCATGTTCAACCCCTCAGGAGTTACACCATGAGCCTCTCGAACCTGCACCTGTCCACCACCAACCTGCGCCGCGTGCTCGCGTTGGACGCCATCTCGGGGGCCGGTGCCGCCGTGCTGCACCTGGCCTTCGCCGGGTCGCTGGCCACGTGGTTCGGCCTGTCCGAGGGCCTGATCACCGCCGCTGGCTGGGCGCTGCTGGCTTATGTGGCCTTGTCCACGATCCTGGCACGCCAGGTGATGCCGGCGCGCGGCCCGCTGATGGTGCTGATCATCGGTAACGTGATCTGGGGCATCGGATGCCTGGCCATCGCCTGGGGCGGTGACAGCGGCGTGACAGCGCTGGGACAGGCCTACCTCACGGTGCTGGCGGTGGCCGTGCTGGCCCTGGCCGACCTGGAGTTCCTGGGCTGGCGCGCGCCGGCCGCGCGCCTGGCGGTCTGATCGGTCTGATTCCAGGAGGCGCCCACGGGGCAAATCGGCCCCCGCCCTTGCGGTGGCGCCAGAAGATCGCAGAATGGCCGTCGACTCAGAACAGCCACGATCTTCAGGAGCCACCGCATGGACGCCCCCACGAGCTACACGCACCCCTTCGCCCAGACCGTCAAGACCTTCTCCCCCAGCGCCGGCAAGACAGGCCGGCTCTACTCATTGCCGGCGCTGGCGCGCGAATTCCCCAATGTCAAGCGCCTGCCGCACTCCATCCGCATCGTGCTGGAAAGCGTGCTGCGCCACTGCGACGGCGAGCGCGTGACGCGCGAGCATGTGGCGCAGCTGGCCAACTGGCAGCCCAACGCGCCGCGCACCGACGAGATTCCCTTCACCGTGGCACGGGTGGTGCTGCAGGACTTCACCGGCGTGCCGCTGCTGGCCGATCTGGCCGCCATGCGCAGCACGGCCCAGCGCCTGGGGCGTGATCCCGGGCGCATCGAACCGCTGGTGCCGGTGGACCTGGTGGTGGACCACTCGGTGATGGTGGACCACTACGGCACCAAGGACGCGCTGGACCTGAACATGAAGCTGGAGTTCAAGCGCAACCTGGAGCGCTATGGCTTCATGAAATGGGGCATGCAGGCCTTCGACACCTTCGGCGTGGTGCCGCCGGGCTTCGGCATCGTGCACCAGGTGAACCTGGAGTACCTGGCGCGCGGCGTGCACCTGCGGGGCGGGCTGTACTACCCCGACACCCTGGTGGGCACCGACAGCCACACCACCATGATCAACGGCATCGGCGTGGTGGGCTGGGGCGTGGGCGGCATCGAGGCCGAGGCCGCCATGCTCGGTCAGCCGGTGTACTTCCTCACGCCCGACGTGGTGGGCTTCGAGCTCACCGGCCGCCTGCGCGGCGGCGTTACCGCGACCGACCTGGTGCTCACGGTCACCGAGATCCTGCGCCAGCACAAGGTGGTGGGCAAGTTCGTGGAGTTCTTCGGCGAAGGCACCGCCTCGCTCACGCTGCCCGACCGCGCCACCATCGCCAACATGGCGCCCGAGTACGGTGCCACCATGGGCTTCTTCCCGGTGGACGAGAAGACGCTGACCTATTTCCGCGGCACGGGCCGCAGCGCGGCCGAGATCGACGCTTTCGAGGCCTACTTCAAGGCGCAGGGCCTGTTCGGCGTGCCGCAGCGCGGCGACATCGAGTACTCGCAGGTGGTCACGCTGGACCTGGGCACCGTGGCGCCCAGCCTGGCGGGCCCCAAGCGCCCGCAAGACCGCATCGAACTGGGCGACGTGTCGCGCCGTTTCACCGAGCTGTTCGCCGCGCCCATGGAGCAGGGCGGCTTCAAGCAGCCGCCCACCAAGCTGGCGCAGACCTTCCCCACCGGCCAGGGCGTGGACGTGAAGAACGGCGACGTGCTGATCGCCGCCATCACCAGTTGCACCAACACGAGCAACCCGGGCGTGCTGCTGGCCGCCGGCCTGCTGGCGAAGAAGGCGGTGGAGAAGGGCCTGACGGTGAAGCCGCACATCAAGACCTCGCTGGCGCCAGGCTCGCGCATCGTCACCGAATACCTCACCAACACCGGCCTGCTGCCCTACCTGGAAAAGCTCGGCTTCGCGCTGGCGGGCTACGGCTGCACCACCTGCATCGGCAACGCAGGCGACCTCACGCCCGAGCTCAACGCCGTCATCACCGAAAACGACCTGGTGTGCGCGGCGGTGCTCTCCGGCAATCGCAACTTCGAGGCGCGCATCCACCCCAACATCAAGGCCAACTTTCTGGCCAGCCCGCCGCTGGTGGTGGCCTACGCCATCGCGGGCAATGTCACGGTGGACCTCATGACCCAGCCCGTGGGCCAAGGTCGCCAGGGGCAAGCCGTGTACCTGGGCGACATCTGGCCAAGCAGCGACGAGATCCACGCGCTGATGAAGAGCGCCATGAACGGCAAGGCCTACCGCGACAACTACGCGCGCGTGAAGACCGAGCCCGGCGAGCTGTGGGAGCAGATTCCCGGCCTGAGCGGCACCACCTACGACTGGCCCACCAGCACCTACATCGCCGAGCCGCCGTTCTTCCAGGGCTTCACCCTGAACGACACCGACGGCGCGCGACCGGTGAGCGTGTATGGGGCGCGCATCATGGCGCTGTTCGGCGACTCCATCACCACCGACCACATCTCGCCGGCGGGCAACATCAAGGCCTCGTCGCCGGCGGGTCTGTGGCTGCAGGCGCACAAGGTGCTGCCGGCCGACTTCAACAGCTACGGCGCGCGCCGCGGCCACCACGAGGTGATGATGCGCGGCACTTTCGCCAACGTGCGCATCAAGAACCTCATGATCCCGCCGCTGCCCGACGGCACGCGCGAGGAGGGCGGCTTCACGCTGCACCAGCCTTCGGGTGAGAAGCTGCCCATCTACGACGCCGCCATGCGCTACGTGCAGGCCGGCGTGCCCACGGTCATCTTCGCGGGCGAGGAATACGGCACTGGCTCCAGCCGCGACTGGGCGGCCAAGGGCACGCAGCTGCTGGGCATCCAGGCCGTGGTGGCGCGCAGCTTCGAGCGCATCCACCGCAGCAACCTGGTGGGCATGGGCGTGCTGCCGCTGCAGTTCAAGCCGGGGGATTCGTGGGAATCGCTCGGGCTGCGCGGCGACGAGACGATCGACGTGGTGCCCGACCCGGGTCTGCGACCGCAGAGCGACGCCACGCTGGTGATCACCCGGCCCGACGGCCAGCGGCGCGAGATCGCGGTCACCTTGCGCATTGACACCCCCGTGGAGGTGGACTACTACCGCGCCAGGGGAATTCTCCCGTACGTGCTGCGGCAATTGTTGACCGCTTGAGCCGGTCACCGCATCGCGGCATCATGTGACCCACGGAATCTTCGTCGGGGGTCGCGATGCGAAAGACAGCGAAGTACAGCCCCTCGCGCCGCCCGGCCCAAGCGGTCGATGCGGTGCCGGGGGCGGTGGTGGCCGAACCTGCCGCCCAGCCACGGCCGGCGCGCCGCTGGCGCACCGCTTTGGCGCAGGGTGCCGCCAACCCGCGGGTCATGTGGGCGGCCATCGCCCTGCTGAGCGTCGCGCTCATCGCGGCTGTGTGGCAGCGCCAGGCGGGCGGCGGCGCGCCGCTCACGCAGAAGGACATCGACGCCGCTGTGCTGCGCACGCTCACCACGCAGGTGATGCCCTCGCCGGCGGCGCGCGCGGCCGAGAAGATCCGCCCCGCCGTGGTGCGCGTGTTGTCCTACGGCAAGGACGACAAAGGCAAGGAGTCCGAGCAGGGCGTGGGCACCGGGGTGGTCATCGTCGACAAAGGCATCATCCTGACCAACCTGCACGTGGTGCAAGGGGCTGACCGGCTCAAGATCACCTTCGCCGATGGCAGCGAATCGGGTGCCACCGTCACCGGCGCGCAGCCCGAGAACGACTTGGCCGTGCTGCAGGCCCAGACCATTCCCGACGACTTGATCGCGGCCACCATGCGCTCCACCGGCGACCTCGTGGCCGGCGACCAGGTGGTGGCGGTCGGTTTTCCCTTCGGCATCGGTCCGTCGGTGTCGGCGGGGGTCATCTCCGGCTTCGACCGCGAGTTCAAGTCGCCCGAGGGCAAACAGGTCATCGGCAACCTGATCCAGTTCGACGCGGCGGCCAACCCGGGCAATTCCGGCGGCCCACTGGTCACCATGGACGGTGAGGTGGTCGGCATCGTCACCGGCATCCTCAACCCCACCAACGCCCGCACCTTCGTGGGCATCGGTTTTGCCGTGCCCATCGAAAGCGCCGCCAGCGCCGCCGGCCTGCCCCCGTTCTGATCCCCTTCACCCACCCTTCGGAGCCCTTCATGAGCGACACCAACGCCCCCGAAACCGCGCAGCTCATGGAGCAGATCCTGTACGAGGTCAAACGCGTCGTCGTCGGCCAGGACCGTTTCCTCGAGCGCGTGATGGTGGCGTTGCTCGCGCAGGGCCACCTGCTGGTGGAGGGCGTGCCCGGCCTGGCCAAGACACTCACGGTGAAGACGCTGGCCGACGCCGTGCAGGGCCGCTTCAAGCGCATCCAGTTCACACCTGACCTCGTGCCCGCCGATCTGGTGGGCACGCGCATCTACAACCAGAAGACGGGCGACTTCGGCACCTCGCTGGGCCCGGTGTTCGCCAACCTGCTGCTGGCCGACGAGATCAACCGCGCGCCGGCCAAGGTGCAGAGCGCGCTGCTGGAGGTGATGCAGGAGCGGCAGGTCACCATCGCCGGTGAATCGCACAAGGTGCCGCGCCCCTTCGTGGTGATGGCCACGCAGAACCCGATCGAGACCGAGGGCACCTACCCGCTGCCCGAGGCCCAGGTGGACCGTTTCATGATGAAGGTGCTGGTGGACTACCCCACCGACGAAGAGGAATACGTCATCGTCGAGCGCGTCACCGGACCCGCCGTGCAGGTGAACGCGGTGGCCACCACCGACCAGCTTGCCGCGCTGCAGGCGCAGTGCCGCGAGGTGTATGTGGATCCGTCGCTCGTGCAGTACGCGGTGCGCCTGGTGTCGGCCACGCGCAACCCCGACAAGCACGGCATCAAGGACATGGCCACGCTCATCACCTTCGGCGCCAGCCCGCGCGCCACCATCGGCCTGGTGGAGGGCGCGCGCGCCCTGGCCATGCTGCGCGGACGCAGCTACGCGCTGCCCGAGGACATGGTCGACCTGGTGCCCGACGTGCTGCGCCACCGCGTGGTGCTGTCGTACGAGGGCCTGTCCGAGGGCCTCACGAGCGATGCGCTGATCGCACGGATCATGAAACACATTCCGCCGCCGGCCCGCCCGCTGGAAGCGGAAAAGCGGGCGGCCTGACATGTTCAAGCGCCTGTTCGGTCGCAGTCCTCCTGCCTCCAGCGACGCGGCAGTGAAGGCGCCGGCCGCGCAGCGCGCCGACGCCCTGTTGCGCCGGCTCGAATGGACCGTGCTGCGCCGCCTGGACGGCCTGCTGCAGGGCCACTACCGCACGCTCATGCGCGGCAGCGGCCTGGACCTGGCCGACCTGCGCGAGTACCAGTTGCACGACGACGTGCGCCACATCGACTGGAACGTCACCGCGCGGCTGCAGCAGCCGCACGTGCGCGTGTTCACCGAGGACCGCGAGATGGCGGCCTGGTTCCTGCTCGACCTCAGCCCTTCGGTGGACTTCGGCTCGGGCGAGCAGCGCAAGAGCGACGTGCTGCTGCAGTTCACCGCGGTGCTGGCGCGTCTCATCGCCGGCCAGGGCAACCGGGTGGGTGCCATGGTGTACGGCTCGCGCGGCCGCGCGCGCGTGGAGGCGATGCTGCCCGCGCGCGGTGGGCGCAACCATGTGTTGCGGATCATGCAGATGCTGATGCCGCGTCCGGCCACGAAGGAACCCGTGCCCACCAATGAGGCCGCCACCCGCCTGGGCGATCTGCTGCGCAGCGCGGTCTTCACCGTGCGCCAGCGCAGCACCGTCTTCGTGGTGTCCGACTTCATCACCCAGCCCGGCTGGGAGAAGCCGCTGGGCGAACTCGCGCGTCGCCACGACGTGGTGGCCGTGCGCCTGGTCGACCCGCTGGAGCTGGACCTGCCCGACCTGGGCCTGATCCCCATCCGCGATGCCGAAACGGGCGAACAGATCGTCGTCGACACGCACGACAAGGGCTTTCGCCAGCGCTTCGCGCGCATCGCCGCGCAGCGCGAGGCGCAACTGCGCGAGAGCCTGGCGCGCGCCGGCGTCGACACGCTCGAACTCGCCACCGACGAGGACCTGGCCGACGCGGTGCTGCGCTTCGTGGACCTGCGCGAGCGTCGCGTGCGCCACGGTGCGGGCGGGCGACCCATGCCCACGCAACTGCCCCGCCGAACCCGAGAAGGAGTGCGAGCATGAACGGATTCGACCTGCCGCCCGTCACCTTCCTGTGGCCGCAGTTGCTGTGGCTGCTGCTGGCCCTGCCGCTGCTGGTGCTGCTCTACGTGTGGCTGCTGCGCCGGCGCAAGCGCACGGCACTGCGCTACGCCAACCTGTCCATCGTGCGCGAGGCCCTGGGCAAGGGCCCGGGCTGGCGGCGCCACGTGCCACCGGTGCTGATGCTGCTGTCGCTGGCGGCCATGCTGCTGGCCGCGGCGCGGCCCATGGCCAGCATCACGCTGCCATCCACGCAGCAAACCATCATTCTGGCGATGGACGTGTCGGGCAGCATGCGCGCCGAGGACGTGCAGCCCAACCGTCTGGTGGCCTCGCAGAACGCCGCCAAGGCCTTCCTGGCCGAACTGCCGCGCCACGTGAAGGTGGGCATCGTGGCCTTCGCGGGCTCGGCGCAGGTGGTGCAGCCGGTCACGCTCAGCCGCGAGGACCTGGTCACCGCCATCGACAAGTTCCAGCTGCAGCGCGCCACCGCCATCGGCAGCGCCATCGTGGTCTCGCTGTCCGAGCTGTTCCCCGACCAGCGCATCAGCCTGACCGACATGACCTACAGCCGCAACACCGACCCGTTCGCGCCGCGCGGCCGCTCGCTCGACCAGCCGCGCAACACCGAGGAGAAGGCCTTCCAGCCCGTGGAGCCCGGCTCCTATGGCTCGGCGGCCATCATCCTGCTCACCGACGGCCAGCGCACCACCGGCGTGGACACGGCCGAGGCCGCGAAGATGGCGGCTGACCGTGGCGTGCGCGTGTACACCGTGGGCGTGGGCACGGTGGAGGGCGAGGTCATCGGCTTCGAGGGCTGGTCCATGCGCGTGCGCCTGGACGAGGACACGCTCAAGGACGTGGCGCGCACTACCAAGGCCGAGTACTTCTACGCCGGCACGGCCGAAAACCTCAAGCAGATCTACCAGTCGCTGAGTTCACGGCTCACGGTAGAGAAGAAGGAGACCGAGCTCTCAGGCCTGTTGGCGCTGGCGGCGGCGGCGCTGGCGATCGTGGCGGCGGCACTGTCGCTGGCGTGGTTCAACCGCATCCTCTGATCACTGGCGCTTGATGGAGCGGTTCAGCAAGGCAGCGAAGGCGTCCTGGATCGGCCCCGGCTGCTGGGCCAGGCCGGCCCATGTCGATCCCTTCAGCTGATACTCGTCCTCTCGTGGGTAGGTTTGCAGCGCATTCAATGACTGGCTTATTGCATCCACGCAGATCTTCGGCAGCGTCAGCGAGTTGGCGCAGTAGTACAGCAGCATGGTGAGCGCCAGGTGGCCCGCAGCGGCGGTCAGCGGGGCCTGCTGGCGCTGCAGCAGCACATTCAACATGCCGGCGAAGCCCGGGGCCTGAAGCCTCTCCAGGGTGGTCCCATTGATCTGCGACGCGGAATCGCATGCGGTGATGATTGCGAAGGCGGCGACGGTGGGCTGGTCCTGCTCGCGCTGCAGAAGCGCCGCGTTCTCCCGCATGAAGACTTCGATCGTGCGCGCGGGCCCCCACTTGGACAATTCCTCGTGGTCGGGTGACGGGTCGGACGTTGGGCCAGGCGCAGCGTTGGAAACATGGGACTGCGTCTGTGTCCATTGCTGCTCCTCGAGTCGATACTGCTCGCAGACAGCGTTGTATTCCATCGCGGCCGCCAGGATTTTCAGATCCAGCTGCTCTTCGGGTGGTTGGGTTTGTTGTGCGCAAAGAGCGTCGTGGTTCGCCTTGAGTCGCATGGCCAGTTGGTAGATGTCGTCGAGCCGGCGGCGATGCGCCGCCGATGGATCGGAGGCCGGCGAAGGGTAGGTCGGCGTTTGCTCGGGGGCAGGGGCGCCAGGTTTTTCGGACTGAGCGCTGGCCGTTTGAATAGGGCCTGAGTAGTCGAACCGGCGAGAGTCGTTGATGTATATCGAGTCATCTGTGCCGGAAGTGGTTCGTTTCATGGATCGAGGGCGTGGTGGATGGGCGTCATCGGCGCCGAGGCAGTGACGCGCTTGGAGCGGCGGCGATGAGTCATCGCAGGCGAGGCGTGGTTCCTTCTCCCATACGAAGCGCGCGATGCATCACCGATACCATCGCCCTCCATGAACCTCCCCCTGCTCGTGGCTGGCGCCGGCATCGGTGGTCTGGCTGCAGCCCTGGCTCTTGCGCGCCAGGGTCATCCGGTCACCGTGCTCGAACAGGCGCCCGCCTTCGGCGAAATTGGCGCCGGCCTGCAACTGGGCCCCAACGCCGTGCGCGTGCTGGCCGACTGGGGCCTGCTGCCGGCGCTGCGCGAGGCGGCGGCGTTTCCCGACGCCTTGCATGTGCGCGACGCGCGCAGCGGGCGCGCGCTCGGTCAGCTGCGCCTGGGAAAGGCCACCGTGACGCGCCACGGGCAGGCCTACGCCTGCATTCACCGGGCCGACCTGCACGCGCTGCTGCAAGGCGCTGCGGCGGGCGAGGCGCAGGTGTCGTGGCGGCTCGGGGCGCGTGTCGAGTCCTGGCAGATCAGCGAAGGCGGCGTGTCGCTCACGCTGGCCAGCGGCGATCACCTGGCGGGCCAGGCCCTGATCGGTTGTGATGGCCTCTGGAGCCGCGTACGCCACGCGGGATTCGACCACTCGCCGCCCCGGCGTACCGGTCACCTCGCGTACCGGGGCTTGGTGCCGGCCGCGGCCTTGCCCGAGGCCATGCGCGCCAATCAGATCGGTGTGTGGCTGGGCCGGCAACTGCACGTGGTGCACTACCCGGTGCGTCGGGGCGAGGCGATCAACCTCGTGGCCGTGGTGCACGGCGAGCCCGGCGCTGCGGACGCGAGCAATTGGTCGCAGCCGGCGGAGGCCGCGGAGCTGCGGGCCGCCCTGGGCACCATCAGCGCCCCGCTGGCCGACTGGCTGGCGGCCGTGCCCGGTTGGACGCGCTGGGTGCTGCACGACCGCGATCCGCTGCGCGGCCCCGCCGATATGGCGCGGGGCCCGGTGGCGCTGCTGGGCGACGCCGCCCATCCCATGCGCCCCTATCTGGCTCAAGGCGCGGCCATGGCGCTGGAAGACGCCTGGGCCCTGGGCCACCTGGCGCAAGGCGCGGCGGGGGACGATTGGCCCGAGCGGCTCGCCCGCTACGCGCAGGCGCGTTGGGCGCGCAACGCCCGCGTGCAGCAGCGCTCGCGCCGCAACGGGCGCATCTTTCACGCCAGCGGCGCGCTGCGCCTGGGCCGCGACTGGGCCATGGCCGTGCTGGGCGAGCGCTTGTTGGACAATCCCTGGCTCTATGCCGGCCCGGGCGAGCCACCTTCGATCGGGCGCCCGAGCCCCTGACAACACCACCGGAGACCGACATGCCCCTGAAGCCCATCAACCGCCGCCAAGCCATTGCCACCGGTGCCGCGCTGGCCGCCGCCACCGCCGTGCCCCTTGCTTGGGCCCAGCCGGCGTGGCCCAGCCGCCCGCTCAAGATCGTGGTGGGCTTCCCCGGTGGCTCCTCGCCCGACCTGATGGCCCGCACCCTGGCCGACCCGCTGCAGGGCCTGCTGGGCCAGCCGGTGGTGATCGAGAACCGCCCCGGTGCTGGCGGCAACGTGGCTGCCGCGCAGGTGGCGCGCGCCGACGACGACCACACCATCGGCCTGATGATCAACGGCAACATGACGATCGCCAAGATCCTCAACCCCGCCACCACCTACGACCCGCTCACCGATCTCACGCCGGTCTCGCTGATCGCCGTGGCACCGCTGCTGTTGGCCGGTGCCCCTGGCACGCCGACGGATCCGCGCGCCTTCCTCGACGCCGCGCGCAGCAACGGCGACAAGTGGAACTACGGCACCCCGGGCATCGGCACGGTGGCGCACCTGGGCATGGAGCTGCTCAAGTCGCGAGCCGGCCTCGGCGCGGTGCACGTGCCTTACCCCGGCAACCCGCAGGTCATGGCCGCCATGGTCGGCGGGCAGATCCAGATGTCGCTGCTGCCGCCGGGCCTGGCCATGGCGCAGGTCAGGGCCGGCAAGCTGCACGCCATTGGGGTTACTTCAGCCGGTCGCAGCGCCGTGGTGCCCGACGTGCCCAGCCTGGCCGAAGCGGGGGTAAAGGACTTTTCGCTCGAGATCTGGAACGCGGTGGCCGCACCCAACAGCCTGCCCAAGGCGCACGTGAACCGCCTGGCCACGCTGCTGACCGAGATCGTGCGCCGCCCCGACGTGCGCGAGAAGATCCTCAACCAGGGCTGGGCCGTGGCCGGCACTTCGCCCGAGGGCCTGGCGCGGCGCATCAAAGCCGACACCGCCGCCATGGCCGACGTCATCAAACGCAACAACATTCGCCCGAGCTGATCTAAGCTTCCGGATCCGCCCATGCCGATGGGTGGACGACAAAGGAGGCGGTCATGGGTGCGTACGACGACACCGTGCCCGGCCCGGTGGGCTGGACGACCGAGAACGCCCGAGAGCGGGCGCACGACGTGGCGGACACCTTGCTGGCCCAGGCCCGCGAGTCCTTGTCCGTGGGTGACACCGAAGGCGCCACGCAGCGCTTCCTGCGTGCAGCCAGCCTGTTTTCCGCGCAGGGGCTGTCTGGCGACGCCGAGGCGGCCCGGCTGGCGGCCGTGGCCGCCCTCATGAACCACGATCCCCGACGGGCCGACGAGTTGTGGCAGGACCTGGCGTCCATCGGCGACAGTTCGGGTGCCGGGGCCGCGCGGCGTGGTCTGCTGGGGGCGCGCCTGTCGCGCTCGCTGGGCGAGCGCGCCGAGGCGCTGGAGCGTCTGGACATGGCGCGCCGGGGCGCACTGGAGGTGCGCGACGCCATCCACTACCTCGACGCCGTGAGCCAGGCGGCCGCCGTGCACGTGGAACGGGGCGAGCACGCGCAGGCCTACGAGATGCTCGCCATGGGCTGGACCACCCTGGCGCACCTGGTGGGGCGCGACGCCGCTGCCCGTTGGGTGCGGCCCCTGATGCTGGAGTTGCGCGCGGGCCTGGGCGACGAGGCCTTTCGGCGCGCACGCGCCGAGTGCGAGCGCGCCTGGCAGGGGCCTCCCAGCCCTGTGGACAGCTTGCGCGGGCCGCTCCTGTGACGCCGCTCAGAGATCGGTGCGCAGGCGCCAGATCTCGGGAAACAGCACCACGTCGAGCATCTTGCGCAGGTAGCTCACGCCGCCCGTGCCCCCGGTGCCGCGCTTGAAGCCGATCACGCGCTCCACCGTGGTGACGTGGCGGAAGCGCCAGAGGCGAAAGCTGTCCTCCAGGTCGGTGAGCTCCTCGCCAAGCTGGTACAGGTCCCAGTGGGCCTTGGGGTCGCGGTAGACCGTGAGCCAGGCCTGTTCCACGGCTTCGCTGGCCTCATAGGGCTGGGTCCAGTCGCGTTCGGTGTGGCTGGCGGGAACGGGCAGGCCGCGGCGCGCGAGCAGGCGCAGGCACTCGTCGTAGAGCGAGGGCGCTTCGTAGGCCGCCTGCACCGTCGCCGCGCGTTCGGGGTGGTGCGCGTGCGGCTTGAGCATGGCGGCGTTCTTGTTGCCCATGGCGAACTCGATGCAGCGGTACTGATGGCTCTGGAAGCCGCTGGACTGCGCCAGGTAGGGCCGCAGCGCGCTGTACTCGGGCGGCGTCATGGTGGCCAGCACGTCCCAGGCGTGCACCAGCTGCTCCATGATGCGGCTCACGCGGGCGAGCATCTTGAACGCTGGCTGCAACTCGTCGCGCGCGATGTGGGCGATGGCCGCGTGCAGCTCGTGCAGCATCAGCTTCATCCACAGCTCGCTGGTCTGGTGCTGCACGATGAACAGCATCTCGTCGTGCGCGGGCGACAGCGGCTTCTGCGCGTTGAGGATGGCGTCGAGCTGCAGGTAGTCGCCGTAGCTCATGTCGCGGCTGAAGTCGAGCTGGGCGCGCTCCTCGCGCACCACGTCCTCGGGGCGTTGGGTGGAGTCGCTCATTCAGGTCACCGCGTGCTGGCGCTGGAATGCGGCGCCTTGCCACTCGCCGGTCTCCAGCACCTGGCACAGGTGTTCGACGGCGTTCCACACGTCCTCGAAACCCACGTACAGCGGCGTGAAGCCGAAGCGCAGGATGTCGGGGTGGCCCGCGCCGTCGCCGGCGCGGTAGTCGCCGATGACGCCGCGCGCGATGAGCGCCTGGACGATGGCGTAGGCGCCTTCCGTTTTCGACAGGCAGACCTGCGAGCCGCGCCGGGTGTGTTCGCGCGGTGTGACCAGCGACAGGCCGTGCCCGGCGCAGCGTTCTTCCACCAGTGCGATGAAGAGATCGGTGAGCGCCAGCGACTTGCGCCGCAACGCGGCCATGCCACCCAGGGGCTCGGCCGCCAGCACGCTCTGCACGCCGCACTCCAGCGCGGCCAGGCTGATCATGGGCTGCGTGCCGCACTGGTAGCGCACGATGCCGGCGGCCGGCTGGTAGTCGGGCGTGAAGGCGAAGGGCTTGTCGTGGCCCCACCAGCCGGCCAGCGGCTGCCAGCAGCGGTCGGCATGCTTCGGGTTCACCCACACGAAGGCCGGCGCGCCCGGGCCGCCGTTGAGGTACTTGTAGCCGCAGCCCACGGCGAAGTCGGCGTCGGCGCCCGTCAGGTCCACCGGCACCGCGCCCGCGCTGTGCGCCAGGTCCCACACCACCAGCACGCCGGCCTCGTGCGCGGCCTGGGTCACTGCGGCCATGTCGTGCATGGCGCCGGTGCGGTAGTTCACGTGCGTGAGCATCAGGATCGCCAGCTTCTCGTCCTTCAACGCCTCGGCGATCTCGTGCGGCTCCACCAGCACCAGCTCCCAGCCCTTGTCCTTGCACAGGGCCTCGGCGATGTACAGGTCGGTGGGGAAGTTGCTGCGCTCGCTCACGATGCGCCAGCGGCCGGGCTTCGTCTCGGCGCTGATGCGCAGCGCGGCGCTGAGCGCCTTGAACAGGTTCACGCTGGTGCTGTCGGTGGCGATGGTGGTGCCCGGCTCGGCGCCGATCAGCCGCGCTATCAGGTCACCGACCTTGCGTGGCATCTCGAACCAGCCCGCGCTGTTCCAGCTGCGGATCAGGTCGCGGCCCCATTCGGTGGTGACCACCTCGGCCACGCGCGCGGGCGCCGAGCGCGGCATGGCGCCGAGCGAATTGCCGTCGAGGTAGATGGTGTTCGCGGGAACGTCGAACAGATCGCGCAGCGCGCGCAGCGGGTCTTGCGCGTCGAGCGCGCGGCAGTCTTGCTGTGTGGTGGTCATGGCAGGGAACGAAGCACCGCGCGCACGGGTGAGGCGTCGGCGGTGGTGAGCTTCAGGGGCAGGGCAATGAGTTCGTAGTCGCCCTCGGGCACGTCGTCGAGCAGCAGGTTCTCCAGCACGCGCAGGCCGCGGCGGCGGATCACCTGGTGGCTGTCCAGCGTCTTGCTGCTGGCGGGGTCGATGCTGGCGCTGTCGATGCCGATGAGCACCACACCGAGGTCGGCGAGGCGCTCCACGGTCTCGGGGGCGAAGGCGGGCAGGTCGTTGTCGAAGGTGTCTTGTGGCATGCGCGCGTAGGTGCGCACGAGCACGCGCGGCGGCACATCCTTCATGGCGTGCTCCAGGTGTTCGAGCCGCACCAGGGGGCCAACGCCGATGGCGTGGATCACGCGGCACGGGCCGATGAAAGTCTCCAGCGGCACCTCGCCGATGGGCGCGCCCGCCGGGTCATAGTGCAGCGGCGCGTCGGCGTGCGAGCCCACGTGCGGCGAGAGCGTGATCGCGCTGACGTTCACCGGGCAACCGGGGCCGATGCTCGCGACCCACTGCTGCGCATACGCGGTGTCACCGGGAAAGACGGGTGCGCCCGCGTGAACGGGAGGGGAAATGTCCCAGAGGGTTTTCATGGCGCGGCGAAGGTAGCACCGCAAAAATACCCGTGGTGTCGGTTATTGCCAACAGGTGACGGAAAACTTCAGACCTGAAATGTCGGGCCGGGTTCAAGCCGCTTCGCCGAGCGGCGGCAGGTGGTGCCGTGCGCGGGCGCGGCTACAGGCGTCGCTGCCTTCCTCGAATTCCCGGCAGGGCGAGGGTCGCCACTCGTAGATGCCGCACGTGGCCTTCACGCCGACCTTGCCCGTCAGCGCCGCGCAGCGGGGCGGCGAGTGGTCGGTGCCGCGCATGCGCAGGGTGCTGTGGTTGACCTCGACCGCGAGGCCGCCCGGCACGCTGCCGCCCATGTCCTCCGTCTCGTGGATGGAGAAGTCCACGCGAAAGCACGCGCAGCAGGCGCCGCAGCTCGTGCAGGCGGACATGGCCTCAGGCCACGCGGCCGAGCAGCAGGTACTCCATCAGGGCCTTCTGCGCGTGCATGCGGTTCTCGGCCTCGTCCCACACCACGCTCTGCGGGCCGTCGATGACGTCGGCGGCCACTTCCTCGCCGCGGTGCGCGGGCAGGCAGTGCATGAAGAGGGCATCGAGCTTGGCCAGCTTCATCATGGCCTCGTCCACGCACCACTGCGCGAAGGCCTGGCGGCGGACCTCGTTCTCGGCCTCGAAGCCCATGCTGGTCCACACGTCGGTGGTCACCAGATCGGCGCCTCGGCAGGCCTCGCGCGGGTCCTTGAAGGCCTTGTAGCAATTGCGGTCGCTGATGCCCGCGAGCACGGGGTCGACCTCGTAACCGCCGGGCGTGCTCACGTGCACCGTGAAGCCCAGCAATTCGGCCGCTTGCAGCCAGGTGTTGGCCATGTTGTTGCCGTCGCCCACCCAGGCCACCACCTTGCCGCGGATCGCGTCCAGCGGCTGGCCGCTCGGTGCAGGCCGGTACTCCACCAGCGTGAACAGGTCGGCCAGGATCTGGCAGGGGTGGAATTCGTTGGTCAGGCCGTTGATGACCGGCACACGCGAGTGCGCGGCGAAGCGTTCGATCTTGGCCTGCTCGAAGGTGCGGATCATCACCAGGTCGACCATGCGGCTGATCACGCGCGCGCTGTCCTCGATGGGCTCGGCGCGGCCGAGCTGGCTGTCGCCCGTGGTGAGGTGCACCACCGAGCCGCCCATCTGGTACATGCCGGCCTCGAAGCTCACGCGCGTGCGCGTGCTCGCCTTCTCGAAGATCAGGGCCAGGGTGCGGTCGGGGTCGGCGAAGGGCTGGTACTTCTCGACGGCCTTGAACTTGCGCTTGATGAAAGCGGCGCGCTCGAATAGGTGGCCGTACTCCTCGGCGCTCAGGTCCTTGAACTGCAGGTAGTGGCGAATCGTCGTCGACATGGGCGCGCTCACTCCGCCAGGAAGGCCTTGATCAGGGGCACCAGGATGGCGGCGATCTCATCGGCTTCGGCCGTGCTGAGGATCAGCGGCGGCACCAGGCGGATCACGCTGTCGGCGGTGACCGACAGCAGCAGGCCCGCGTCGGCCGCGCGCTGCAGGATCACGCCGCAGGGCTTGGCGAGTTCGATGCCCAGCATGAGGCCCTGGCCGCGGATTTCCTTCACGCCGTCCACGCCGGCCAGGCCCTTTTCCAGCGCGGCGCGCAGGTGCGCGCCCACACGCTCGGCGTTGGCCAGCAGGCCTTCTTCTTCCATGATGCGGATGGTCTCGACGCCTGCGCGCATGGACAGCGGGTTGCCGCCGAAGGTGGTGCCGTGGTTGCCCGGCTGGAAGATGTTGGCCGCCTTGGGGCCGGCCACCACCGCGCCGATGGTCACGCCCGAGCCCAGGCCTTTGGCCAGGGGCATCACGTCGGGCACGATGCCGGCCCACTGGTGCGCGAACCACTTGCCGGTGCGGCCCATGCCGCACTGCACCTCGTCGATCATGAGCAGCCAGTCGCGCTCGTCGCACAGGGCGCGCACGTCCTTCAGGTACTGCGCACGCATCGGGTTGATGCCGCCTTCGCCCTGGATGGTCTCGAAGAACACGGCCACCACGTTGGGGTTGTTGGCCGTGGCCTTCTTCAAAGCCTCGATGTCGTTCGCAGGCACGCGCACGAAACCCTCCACCAGTGGCCCGAAGCCGGCCTGCACCTTGGGGTTGCCGGTGGCCGACAGCGTGGCGATGGAGCGGCCGTGGAAGGCCTTCTCGTAGACCACGATCTCGGGGCGCTCGATGCCCTTGTCGTGGCCATACTTGCGCGCCAGCTTCAGCGCGGCCTCATTGGCCTCCAGGCCGGTGCTGCAGAAAAACACGTTCGTGAGGCCCGAGCGCTCCACCAGCATCTGCGCCAGGCGTTCCTGATCGGGCACGTGGTAGTAGTTGCTGCTGTGGATCAGCTTGGCGATCTGGTCCTGCAGGGCGGGCACCAGCTTGGGGTGGCCGTGACCCAGGGTGTTGACGGCGATGCCGGCGAGCCCGTCGAGGTATTCCTTGCCGTTGGTGTCCCACACGCGGCAGCCCCGTCCGTGCGACAGCGCGATCGGCAGGCGACCGTAGGTGTTCATCACGTGGGGCGAGGCGACGGGTTTCAGCGCGGCGTTCATGCGGGGACTCTCCGATTGCGGGCCAGAAAAGAAATCGGCTCAACGCCTGCGGGGCAGGGTGGAGCCGTTGAAGCGCGATTGTAGGCACACGTTTTGCGCCGGATCGATGACGGCTGGGCATCGGTGCCATGCCCCCGGTCTGGGGTCGCTGGGCCGTCACAAGTCTTATATAAGATAGAATTCTTGGCTGCCCTCCCGGCCGGCGATCCCGGTCGTCGCGATGGCCCGATTCCTGCACGAGCCCACCATCCGAGGCTTACCCTCCACCCGATGGCCGCACCCACCCCCAAGCAAGTTTTCATCCAGGGCATCACCCGCGATGGACGCACCTTTCGCCCCAGCGATTGGGCCGAACGCCTTGCCGGGGTCATGAGCGGATTTCGCCCCGGCGGCGTGCAGCCGGGCAGCCACCTGAGCTACTCCCCCTGGTGCGTGCCCACCGTCATCAACGGCGTCAAGTGCGTGGTGGTGAACGGTGATCTGCGCGAGGCCGAGCCCATGGCCTGGGATTTCTGCCTCAACTTCGCGCGCGACAACAACCTGCAGGTGGCGGAGGCCTGCCTGCTGCCCGAACCTCCCCCGAAGAAGGCCTGATCCCGAGCGGGCAACAAACGATCAGGCAACAAAAAAGCCGTCTTGCGACGGCTTTTCTGCTTTTGCTGGCAGCGCACCCGATTCAAACGGCAGGCCCCGAGGGGCCCGGGCGGCTGGTGGTGGGGATCAGGCCGCGGCGGCCAGACCCTTGACCTTCGCGGACAGGCGGCTCTTGTCGCGAGCGGCCTTGTTCTTGTGGAAGATGCCCTTGTCGGCGATGGTGTCGACAACGGCCTGCATCTTGGCGAACAGCTCGGTCGCCTTGGACTTGTCGCCGGCGACGACGGCCTTCTCGACGTTCTTCACCGCGGTGCGGTACTTGGAGCGCAGCGAGCTGTTGGCGGCGTTGAGCTTGACGTCCTGGCGGGCGCGTTTGCGACCGGACGCCAGGCGGGGGTTCTTTTTCTTCGGCTTGGTGGCCATGGTGTATTCCTTAGGTGTTTGTGGATGTTGCCAGCAAAGCCCGCGATTATAGCCCGGTGCCTCCCGCTCACCCAGGTGATCTGTCGGGCGCCGGTTAGGAGCCGCTTACACTGTGCGCCGTGTCGCTGTTCAAGTCCGCTTCCCTCGTCTCCCTGCTGACCCTGGCCTCGCGCATCACGGGGCTGGTGCGCGAGTTGCTCATGGCGGCCACCTTCGGCGCCAGCGCCCTGACGGACGCCTTCAACGTCGCCTTCCGCATCCCCAACCTGCTGCGCCGGCTGTTCGCCGAAGGCGCCTTCAGCCAGGCCTTCGTGCCCGTTCTGGCCGGCACACGCGCGCAGGAGGGCGACGAGGCCACCCGCCGCCTGATCGACCAGATCGCCACCGTGCTGGCCTGGGCCCTGCTGGTCACCTGCGTGCTGGGCGTGCTGGCCGCGCCGCTGCTGGTGTATGCCATGGCGGCCGGCCTGAAGCAGTCGCCCGAAGGCTTCGAGGCCGCCGTGGTCATGACGCGTTGGATGTTTCCTTACATCGGCTTCATGTCCTTCGTGGCGCTGGCGGCCGGCATCCTGAACACCTGGAAGCGCTTCGCGGTGCCGGCGGCCACGCCGGTGCTGCTCAACCTGGCCATGATCGGCGCTGCCTGGTTTGGCGCGCCCTGGTTCGAGCGCCTGGGCATCCCGCCGATCTATGCCATGGCCGGCGGCGTGCTGCTGGGCGGCGCCCTTCAGCTGGGCGTGCAGATCCCGGCGCTGCGGCGCCTGGGCCTGTGGCCGCGCGTGCGGCTGGGCTGGGGTTCGCTGAAGGCGGCCTGGGCGCATCCCGGCACACGCCGCGTGCTCACCCTCATGCTGCCCGCGCTGCTGGGCGTCAGCGTGGCCCAGCTTTCCCTGCTGATCAACACCCAGATCGCCTCGCACCTGGCCGTGGGCAGCGTGAGCTGGCTCACCTATGCCGACCGCCTGATGGAGTTCCCCACGGCCTTGCTGGGCGTGGCCCTGGGGGTGGTGCTGTTGCCGCAATTGTCGGCCGCACAAGCTGCTGGCGACAACGAGCGCTACAGTGGCCTGCTCGACTGGGGCCTGCGTCTGGTGGTGCTGCTGGCGGTGCCCAGCGCGGTGGCGCTGCTGACCTTTGCGCAGCCGCTGGTGGCGGTGCTGTACCACTACGGCCGCTTCGGCGTGGCCGACGTGCAGCAGACCTCCATGGCCCTGATGGGCTACGGGGCGGGGCTGATCGGGCTGGTGGCCATCAAGGTGCTGGCGCCGGGGTTCTACGCCCGCCAAGACATCCGCACGCCGGTGAAGATCGCCATCGGCGTGCTGGTGCTCACCCAACTGCTCAACGTGGTGCTGGTGCCGCACCTGGCGCACGCCGGGCTTGCGTTGGCCATTGGCCTGGGGGCATTGGTCAACGCGGCCTTCCTGCTGATCGGGCTGCGCCGGCGCGGAGCCTACAAACCGGCCCCGGGTTGGGCGAAATTCGGCCTGCAGGTGCTGGCGGCCAGCGTGCTGCTGGCGGTCTACCTCACCTGGCTGTCGGCCCGCGTGGGCTGGCTGGGTTTCGAAGGTGCTGCACTGCAGCGTGTCGGCCTGCTGGCGTTGGGTATCGTGGGGGCTGGCGCGCTGTACTTCGGGGCCTTGGTTCTCTCGGGCTTGAACTTGCGGCAGTTCGTCCGACAATAGACCGTCCCGCGCCCGCTCTCGACCCTTTTCCATGCCGCTCACGTTCGAGTTCACCGCGCCCACGCCCCTGAGCTACTTCGCGTCGCTCGTGCGTGACGACGAGGCCTTGCCGCTGTTCGAAGCGGCCGCCTCGGTGGCGCAGGACGAGTACCCCGACCTGGACGTGCAACAGGTGTTGGGCGACGTGGACCAGATGCTCGCGCGCGTGAAGCGCCGCTGCCCGGAGGACGCCGGCCCGCTGCAGCGCCTGCGCGTGCTCAACCAGTTCTTCTTCCGCGACATGGGGTTCGGCGGCAACGTCAACAACTACTACGACCCCGACAACAGCTACCTGAACGCCGTGCTGCGCACGCGCCGAGGCATTCCCATCTCGCTGGCGGTGCTGTGGCTGGAACTCGCGCAGGGCATGGGGCTGAAGGCGCGTGGCGTCAACTTCCCCGGGCACTTCATGATCAAGATCAACCTGCCCAACGGGCAGGTGGTGATCGACCCATTCACCGGCCAGTCGCTCAGCCGCGAGGATCTGTCGGAGCGGCTGGAGCCGTACAAACGCCGCAACGGCCTGATCGACGACTTCGACGTGCCCGTGGGCCTGTACCTGCAGGCCGCCACGCCGCGCGAGATCCTCGCCCGCCTGCTGCGCAACCTGAAGGAGATCCACCGCACGCAGTCCGACTGGCTGCGTCTGGTGGCCGTGCAGGACCGCCTCATCGTGCTGCTGCCCGAGGCCTGGGTTGAGTTCCGCGACCGCGGCCTGGCCTGGGCCGAGATCGGCGACCTGCGCCTCGCGGTAAACGACCTCGAAACCTTCGTCGACCACACCGACGACGCGCTCGAGCGCAGCGCGATCGAGCAGCGGCTGCAGACCCTTCGGCGCGCGATGAATTGAGCGCCTCCGCCGTATCGGCGTGTAAGCGCTGTTGACGCGCGGCCAGAGCTGCAACGAACATTCACCGGGAACCGTGGCCCGCCGGGCCCGGAACCGGAGCCTCGTTCTTGAAAACACTCATGATCGCGGGCGCCACGGGCCTGGTCGGCAGCCACGCGCTGCGCCAGGCGCTGGCGCACCCGCAGGTTCGGCTGGTGGTGGCGCCCACCCGGCGCGCCTTGCCCACCCACCCCAAGCTGTTGAACCCCGTCGTGGACTTCGAGCGCCTGCCTGAAGACGCGGAGTGGTGGGGTGTCAACGCGGTGATCTGCACCATCGGCACCACCATCAAGACCGCGGGTTCGCGCGAGGCCTTCTACCGGGTGGACCACGACCTGCCGCTGCGTGTGGCCGAACTGGCGCTGCGCCAGGGCACCCAGGCCTACGCCTTCAACTCGGCCCTGGGCGCGGACCTGCGCTCGCGCGTGTTCTATTCGCGCACCAAGGGCGAGGTCGAGCGGGACCTGCTGGCGCTGGGTTATCCCTCGCTCACGCTGGTGAGACCGGGCTTGATCGGCGGCGAGCGCGTGGAGGACCGGCCGCGCGAGCGGCTGTTCGTGCGCATCAGCGAGGCGGTGCGGCCGGTGTTGCCGCGCCGCTGGCGCGTGGTGCCGGCCGAGGCGATCGCACGCACACTGCTGGAATCGGCGCTGACCGCGACGCCCGGCGTGCGGGTGGTGATGTCCGAAGACATCACCTGAGGGCGGGCAGGGCGGCCGTCAGGCCACCACCACCGGCGCGCCGTTGCCGCGCGGCGCGATGCGGCCGATGGCGTGCACCGATTCGCCCAGACCGCGCAGCGTGGCGGCACAGGCCGCGGCCTGGTCGGCGGCGATCACCACCACCATGCCGATGCCGTTGTTGAAGGTACGGTTCATCTCGATGTCGTCGATGCCCGCCGTCTTCTGCAGCCAGGCGAACAGCTCGGTCTGCGGCCAACTGCCTTTGACGAGGTGCGCGGCCAGGGCGCCGGGCAGCACGCGGGGGATGTTCTCCAGCAGGCCGCCGCCCGTGATGTGGGCCAGGGCCTTGACGGGGTGCTGTTGCAGCGCGGCCAGCACGTTCTTCACGTACAGGCGCGTGGGTTTCATCACCGCCTCGCGAAAGGGCAGGCCATCCAGCGTGGCGGGCAGGTTCGCGCCCGCGCGCTCGATGCACTTGCGCACCAGCGAGAAACCGTTGGAGTGCACGCCATGCGAGGCCAAGCCCAGCACCACGTCGCCCGCGGCCACGTTCTTGCCGGTGAGGATCTTCGACTTCTCGACCGCGCCCACGCAGAAGCCGGCCAGGTCGTACTCCCCGGCGGGGTACATGCCGGGCATCTCGGCCGTTTCGCCGCCGATGAGGGCGCAACCGGACAGTTCGCAGCCCTTGGCGATGCCGCCGACCACAGCGGCGGCGGTGTCCACGTCGAGCTTGCCGCAGGCGAAGTAGTCCAGGAAGAACAGGGGCTCGGCCCCCTGCACCAGCACGTCGTTCACGCTCATGGCCACCAGGTCGATGCCCACGGTGTCGTGCATGTTCCACTCGAAGGCCAGCTTGAGCTTGGTGCCCACGCCGTCGGTGCCGCTCACCAGCACCGGCTCTTTGTAGCGCTTGGGCACCTCGAACAGGGCGCCGAAGCCGCCGATGCCGGCCAGTACGCCCTCGCGCATGGTCTTTTTCGCCAGCGGCTTGATGCGCTCGACCAGGGCGTCGCCCGCATCGATGTCGACGCCGGCGTCTTTGTAGGACGTGTCTCTTATACACATTTGACGCTGCCGACGAGCTACTCTGTGTATATGTCGGTGGTTGGGGATTGATTGTGAAACAACTAAGTGC
>NZ_CCAE010000063.1 GCF_000723405.1 Hydrogenophaga intermedia
TTCCTCACCAACATCGGCGTCGCGGCGGCCGCGCCGGTGGCGGCGTCGTCGCAGAAGCCGAACGCGGGGGTCTTCGCCCGCCCTGGGGCGGCGGGGGACGAACCGGACGCGGGGGGGGCGCTGTTTGAGGGGGTTAAGGGGGGGGGGGGTGGGCGGTATGACGGCGTTCACGGGGAAGCTCCTCAGTCTGGGGGTGGTCGGATCAGGGTATCGGCGGGTTGGGGGCCGGGTTCGTGCCGATGGGCGTGATTCTTCGAATTCCCGCCCGTTGACGCTTTCCCCGGCGTCGGGCAAATTTGCTCGCGCGTCCGCCGAATCGCCTTGAGCCCGGCGCGGCCGCTGGAACGGGCTCACATCCACGGCGCACAGCGCGGAGGTTCCCCGTGAGCCACGACCCCTTGTCCGACGTCCTTCGCAGCGTGCGCCTGCGCGGCGCGGTCTTCTACTACGTCAGCTTCAACGGCGACTGGGCGGCCGAAACGCCCGCTTCGCCGCTGCTGGCCAGCGCCCTCATGCCCGGCGCCGACCACGTGCTCGCCTACCACCTGTTCTTGCGGGGCGAAGGCTGGGCGGCGGTGGACGGCGTGCCGCCTGTGCGCATGAGCGAAGGCGACATCGTGATGTTCCCGCGCGGGGACCTGCACGTGCTGTCCAGCGCGCCCGGCCTGCGCGCCCAGGCCGACGACAGCGACTGGCGCTTCACCACACGAGACGACCCCAAGCCCATCGCCGTGGCCTACCACCGGGGCGTGCTGCGCCCTGGATCCCCTGGCCCCGCGGACGACGCCCGCACCGTGGTGGTGTGCGGCTTCGTGGCCTGCGACACGCGGCCCTTCAACCCGCTGGTGAACGCCCTGCCCCCGGTGATGCACCTGAGGGCGGGTGATCTGGGCCCCTGGACCACCCAACTGCTCGACCAGGCCGTGGCCGAATCGCGCGAGCACCGCGCGGGCAGCGCCGCGGTGCTGGAACGGGCCAGCGAATTCGTGTTCGTCGATGCGGCGCGCCGCTACCTCGACAGCCTGCCCGCGGGTAGCAGCGGCTGGCTGGGCGCGCTGCGCGACCGGCACGTGGGCCAGGCTATCCGCTTGCTGCACGAGCGCCCCGCCGAGCCCTGGAGCGTGGAGGACCTGAGCCACCAGGTGGGCCTGTCGCGATCGACGCTGCACGAGCGCTTCGTGGAACTCACCGGCCAGGCGCCCATGCAGTACCTGGCCAACTGGCGCATGCAGTTGGGCGCCAGCCTGCTGCGGCAAGGCCAGGCCAAGGTGGCCACCATCGCGCAGGACGTGGGCTATGAATCGGAGGCGGCCTTCGCGCGCGCCTTCAAGCGCATGACAGGGCAGCCGCCCGCGACCTGGCGAAGGGCGCAGGCGGCGGCCTGAAGGTCCCGATCAGAAGCGGTGCCGAATGCCCAGCGAGTAACCGCCACCGCTGGACAGGCCATCGACCTTGTCGCTCATCACCACGCCATACAGCTCGGTGCGGCGCGACAGGTTGTGCAGGTAGCCCAGCGACAGGGTCTTGCGCTCGGCGCCCACACGCGGGTCCATGGTGCCGTACTGGGCGACGAAGGCGCCCGCGCCCAGCGGCACGCGCGCGCCCAGACCGGTGATGTCGGTCTTGTTGTTGGTGGTCTCGTTCTTCACCTCACCGTACTGCAGGAAGGCCTTGAGCACACCGAAGTCCCAGGACGCACCGAACTGGGTGGTTTCGGTGTCCTGCACCGGCGTGGCACCGTCTTTCTTCACGGTCTGGTGCACGGCGGTGACGGCCAGCGGACCGCCGGCGTAGCTCAGGCCCGCGCTCCAGTTGCCACCGTTGCTGCCTTCCTTCATGGCCGAACTGGCACCGAAGCGCAAGCCACCCAGGCTCGGGCTGGCGTAGGAGATCGCGTCGTTCCAGCCCGTGTCGCCCGTGACCGCGCCCTGGCCGCCGGCGAAGTAGTGGCGGATGCTCGGCGAGTAGCCGAAGGAGTCGCCGAAGGCGTTGAACATCAGCGTGGAGACGAAAAGCTGCGTGGTGTTGCGGCCGAAGCTGAGCGTGCCGTAGTCCTTGTGCGCCAGGCTGACGGAAGACGTGCGCGCGAAGAAGGGGTCACCGCCAAAGCGGCCGGCCTCGCCGACGTCCGCGCGCATGAAGGACTCGTGGCGGAACTGCGCCGACAGGCCGCCGCCCAGGTCTTCGGTGCCACTGAAGCCGAAATAGCTCGTGGTCATCTTGCCGCTGTCCACGCCGGTGATGGACTGCCCGCCGGGGTTCTTGGTGGAGCCCACGCTCATGTCGATGAGGCCGTAGACCTGCACGTTGCTCTGGGCGTGTGCACCAAGAGCGGTCAGGCCCAACAAGGCGCCGGCAAGAATGCTGCGCTTTGCAAAGCGCTTGTTCGTTTGATTCATGGAATTGAAGACGTTTGTAGTGTGGAGAGATGAGCCCCTGGCCCAACGACGGAACGGCCCGCTGCAAGCGTCGCAGGCCTGCCGTCACAAAGCACATCGCGTGCCCGGCCCTACACTTGCCCACCATGAGCCTCAAGATCACCGTCTATTCCAAGTCCGCCTGCCCGCAGTGCGAATCCGCCAAGATGCTGCTGAAGTCCCGTTCGATGGATTTCGAGGAAATCCGCATCGACGACGAGGCCGAGCGCCTCGCCTTCTACGAGAAGTGCGGCCCCTCGGTGCGTCAGATGCCGCAGGTCTTCATCAACGACCAGCGCGTGGGCGGCCTGGCGGGCCTGCAGGCCGCGCTGGCGCAACTGGGCCGCTGACGCCACCACGCCCGCGGCACACAACGCGTGTGCTGCGGTTTTCAAAGCACCCAGGCTTGCGTGCGATTTGGTTCGCTGGTTACGCTGCCAACGCATGGACGCATTGAACTGGTTGCCCGCCCCCTTGCTGGCCTGGCTGCCGTCGCTGGGCAGCATGCTCGTCGGCGTGCTGATCGCCGCCCTGGCCTTTCGCATCGGTGAGCGCATCGTGCGTCGCGCCACACGCGACGCACCCCTGGCGGCCAGCGTGGCCAGCGCCATTCGCGCGCCCGCCAAATGGGGCCTGCCGCTGCTGCCCATCCACGCCGTCCTGCAGGGCACGCCCACCGACACGCCCGGCCTGGCCACGGCCCAGCAATTGGCGGCCCTGCTGCTCATCGGCGCGGTGACCTGGCTGGTGTCCAACGCGGTGCGGGGCGTGGCGCAAGGCGTCATCACCGCCAACCCCACCAGCGTCGCCGACAACCTGCAGGCGCGCCGCATCCAGACGCAAACGCGGGTGCTCGCGCGCACGCTGCAGGGCATCGTGCTGCTGATCGGCCTGTCGCTGATGCTGATGACCTTTCCGCAGGCACGCCAGATCGGCACCAGCCTGCTGGCCTCCGCGGGTCTGGCGGGCCTGGTGGCCGGCTTTGCGGCGCGTCCGGTGCTGGGCAACCTCATCGCGGGCCTGCAGATCGGCTTGAGCCAACCGATCCGGCTGGACGACGTGGTCATCGTGGAGGGCGAATGGGGCGTGATCGAGGAGATCACCGGCACCTACGTGGTGGTGCGCATCTGGGACCAGCGCCGTCTGGTGGTGCCCCTGCAGTACTGGATCGAGAAGCCCTTCCAGAACTGGACACGCACCACATCCGAGCTCATCGGCACGGTCTTCCTGTGGGTGGACTACCGCACGCCGCTGGCGCCGCTGCGCGAGGAGCTGCAGCGCATCTGCGAGGCCTCACCGCATTGGGACAAGCGCTTCAGCCTGCTGCAGGTCACCGAGGCCGGCGAACGCGCCCTGCAACTGCGTTGCCTGGTGACGTCTGCCTCCGCCGGCGCGGGCTGGGACTTGCGCTGCGAGGTGCGCGAGAAGCTGGTGGACTTTCTTCAGCGCGAGTACCCGCAGTACCTGCCGCGCTTGCGCGCGGAGGTGGCGATGGAGCCGGGGCCCACGGCGGGCGGATCGGGCGAGGCGCGCTCGCCCGTCAGTTGAGCGGCGCCCGGCCGCTCACTCCACATGCTCCGCTGCGATCTGCCGCAGCGCCTGCTCGAACACCGCCGCCGGCTGGCCGCCGGAGATGAGGTGGCGGTCGTTGATGATGACCGCCGGCACCGAATGGATGCCGTGCGACAGGTAGAACTGCTCGCGCTCGCGCACGGCCTGGGCAAATTCGTCGCTGGCCAGAATGGCCTGGGCGCGCGCTTCGTCCAACCCGGCCTCACGCACGCAGGCCAGCAGCACGTCGTGGTGGCCCATGGCCTCGCTGCGCGTGTGGCAGGCGGCCAGCAGCGCCTTCTTCAAGGCGGCTTGCTGGCCAGGGGCGCCCTCCTCGGCCGCCCAGTGCAGCAGACGGTGCGCGTCGAAGGTGTTCCAGATGCGACCGCGGCCTGCCGGGTTGAAGGTGAAGCCCACCTCGGCGCCGCGCGCGGCGATGGTCTCGCGGATCTTCGCCTGCTGCTCGGGCGTGCTGCCGTACTTCTCGGTCAGGTGTTCGCCAATGTCCTGGCCCTCGGACCTCATCTTCGGGTTGAGCTCAAACGGCTGGAAGGTGATGTCGGCGGCGACCTGGCCGTCGAGCTGGCGCAGAGCCTGCTGCAGCCCGCCCAGGCCGATGGCGCACCAGGGGCAGGACACGTCGGAGACGAAATCGATCTTGAGGCGTGGGGTGTTCATGGGGCGGCATTGTCCCGCCGGGCGCTGCGAGACAATGCCGGGCTTGCCCCAAGACCCTGCCTGCCGAAAGCCTTCATGACCGACCGCTACGCCGTCATCGGCCACCCGATCTCGCACAGCAAATCCCCGCAGATCCACACCGCCTTTGCCCAGGCCACGGGGCAGGACATCGCCTACACCGCCATCGAGGCACCGCTGGACGGCTTTGCGGCCACGGTGCGGGCCTTCCGCGAACAGGGCGGGCGCGGGGTGAACGTCACCCTCCCTTTCAAACTGCAGGCCTGCGAACTCGCCACCGACCCGAGCGAGGCCGCGCGCCTGGCCGGCGCGGCCAACTGCCTGCGCTTCGAAGCGGACGATCGCATCCGCGCCGAGAACTTCGACGGCATCGGCCTCGTCAACGACGTGCAGCGCAACCTGGGTCATGCGCTGCGGGGCCGGCGCGTGCTGCTGCTGGGCGCCGGCGGTGCCACGCGCGGCGCGCTGCTGCCCATCGCACAGCAGGGGCCAGCCGTGCTGGCCGTGGCCAACCGCACGGCCGACAAGGCGCATGCGCTGCGCACCGACTTTGCCGCGCACGCCGCACTGCAAACCGGTGGTTACGCCGAGCTCGCGGGCGAGTCCTTCGACGTAGTCGTCAACGCCACCTCCACCGGCCTGGGTGGTGAATCCCTGCCCTTGCCCGCCGGCCTGTTCGCGCCCGGCGCGCTGGCCTACGACATGGTCTACGGCAAGGGCCTGACGCCGTTTCTGCGGCAGGCGCGCGAGGCCGGCGTGACGGCCCTGGCCGATGGCGTGGGCATGCTGGTGGAACAGGCGGCCGAGGCCTTTGCGTGGTGGCGCGGCGTGCGGCCGGACACGCGGGCCGTGATCGCCCGGCTGTCGGTGCCACTGGTTTAAAGTTGACGGAACAACACAGGGAGACGCCCCCATGCCCGCCATCCTGCTGCTCAACGGCCCCAACCTGAACCTGCTCGGCACGCGCGAGCCCGGCACCTACGGCGCGGCCACGCTGGCTGACGTGGAGGCCAATTGCCGCGCCACCGCCGAGCGGCTGGGCCACACGTTGGAGGCGCTTCAGAGCAACCACGAGGGCGTGCTGATCGACGCCATCCATGCGGCGGGCAGGCGCTTCAAGGCCGGCGAGCTGCTGGGCGTGGTGATGAACCCCGGCGCCTACACCCACACCTCCGTCGCGCTGCACGACGCCATCGCGGGCGTGGCGCCGCTGCCGGTGATGGAGGTGCACATCTCCAACGTGCACGCGCGCGAGGCCTTCCGCCACCACTCCTACATCTCGCCGGTGGCGGCGGGCATCGTGGTGGGCTTCGGCGTCGCGGGCTACGAACTCGCCATCGAGGGGCTGGTCCGCAAGGCCGCCGCCCGGTGAAGACCCGCCACTTCGCGCAGTTGGTGGGGCTGTCGGCCCTCTGGGGCTCGTCCTTCCTGTTCCTGCGCATCGCCAGCCCGGCACTCACACCCCTGCCGCTGGCGGGCCTGCGCGTGCTGCTGGCCATGGTCACGCTGACGCTGGTGATGCGCCTGCTGCGCCAGCACTGGCCCTGGCGCCACTGGCGAGAACTGATGTTGCTGGGCCTGCTCACGGTGGTGATGCCCTTCCTGCTCTACGCCTGGGCGCTGCTGTACCTGCCCGCCGGCTACAGCGCCCTGCTCAACACCACGGCGGTGCTGTTCGGCACCCTGGCCGCGGCCTGGACGAAGGAAGACACGCTCACGCCGCACAAGGTGGCCGGCTGCGTGCTGGGCTTCGTGGGCGTGGGGCTGGTGGTGCAGCTCGGGCCGGTGCAGCTTGACGCCCCCACCATCGCGGCGGTGCTGGCCTGCATCTTCGCCTCGGCCTGCTACGGCTGCTCCACGCCGCTCATGAAGCGCGCCACGACGCGCATGGAGCCCCTGGCCATCGCCACGGGTATCCATGCCACGGCGGCGCTGTTCCTGGCGCCGGGCGCGCTCTGGGCCTGGCCGCAGGCCAGCTTCACGCCGCAGGCGCTGGCCGCCCTGGCCGTGCTGGGGCTGGTCACCTCGGGCCTGGCGCACTGGATCCACCTGCGCATCCTGCGCCACGTCTCGCCCGTGGCCGCCATCAGCCCGGCCTTCATGATCCCCATCTTCGGCGTCACCTGGGGCCACCTGTTCCTGGGCGAAGAACTCTCCAGCGGCATCTTCATCGGCGGCGCGCTGGTGCTGCTGGCCACCGGGCTGGTGACCGGCTTCAACCCCTTCCGCCGCTGGCTCGCGTCAACGCCCGCACCCTGAGCGCGCAAGCCGCCGCCACCAGACCGCACAGCGCGGCGAGCCAGAACACGCTGGCCAGCCCGAAGCGGCTGGACACCACGCCGCCCAGCAAACCGCCGGTAACGCCCGACAGGCCATAACCCAGCACCGCGTACAGCGCCTGCCCGCGCCCGCGCAGGCGACCGGGGAAGTGTTCGCTGATCCACGCGATGCACACCGTGTGGTGCGCCGCGAAGGTGATGGCGTGCAGCAGTTGCGCCAGCGCCAGCAGCGGCCACACCGAGGGCAGCCCCGCCGTGATGACCATGCGCAGCGCCATCAGCGCGCCGCCGAGCACCAGCCAGCCGGGCAGAGACAGGGCGGGCATCCAGCGCCCCTGGGTGAGGAACCAGCCGATCTCGACCACGACCGAGGCCGCCCAGAACGCGCCGATGGCCGACTTGGGGTAGCCCAGCGCGTCCAGGTGCAGCGAGAAGAAGACGTAGATGAAGACGTGCGCGAGCACGTGGAAGAACACCGCCGCGAAGAACCAGCGCATGCGCGGCTGGCGCAGCACGGGGCCGATCGGATCGGCCTTGGCCTGGTGCGTGGCGGGCTCGCGCGCGTCGGGCAGCAGCCAGGTGCTCAGTGCCACGGCGGCCAGGCTGAGCGAGGTCCAGGCCGCGAAGCTGCCCATGCCGAAGGCCTGGAACCAGGCGCCCGCCGCCAGCACCGTGACCAGAAAGCCCAGCGAGCCCCACACCCGCACGCGGCCATAGCGGCGCGCGTCGAAGCGGCCCTCACGACTCACCAGGTGGGCCAGCACGGCCTCGCTCATGGGCATCATGCCGCTGGTGTGGGTGAACATCAGCAGCAGCACCACGAACAACACCGGGCCACTCAAGTCGAACCACAGGCCCAGCGAGAACAACAACGCCACGCCGGCACCGATGCGCAGCAGGCGCACGCGCTCGCCGGTGTGGTCGCTCAGCCAGCCCCAGCCGTAGGGCGCGAACAGGCGTGTGGCCGATTGCACCGAGGTGAGCACGCTGATGGCCAGCAGGCCGAAGCCCAGGTCCTTCAGCCAGAGCGGCAGGTAGGGGTTGAAGAAGCCGATGTGCGCGAAGTAGCTCGCGCTCAGTGCGGCGAAAGGAAGCAGCTTGCCGCGCTCAGCCACGGCCACGCGCGGCGATGTCCGGCGTGTCGGTGCGCACGTCGCCGCACTGCGCGCGGTGCAGCAGCGCGTGGTCCATCACCACCAGCGCCAGCAGCGCCTCGGCGATGGGCGTGGCGCGGATGCCCACGCAAGGGTCGTGGCGGCCCTTGGTGATGAGCTCGGTGCTCTTGCCATCGACGTCGATGCTCTCGCGCGGCACCAGGATGGAGCTGGTGGGCTTGATGGCGATCTGCACCTCCAGGTCTTGCCCGGTGCTGATGCCACCGAGCACGCCGCCGGCCTTGTTCGCCGCGAAGCCTTCGGGCGTGAGGCTGTCGCCGTGCGTGCTGCCGAAATCGGCCACGCTGGCGAAGCCGGCGCCGATCTCCACGCCCTTCACCGCGTTCAGGCCCATCATGGCGTGGGCGATGTCGGCGTCGAGCCGGTCGTACAGCGGCGCGCCCAGGCCCACCGGCATGCCGCTGGCGGTGACGCGCAGGCGCGCACCGCAGGAGTCACCGCGCTTGCGCAGGGCGTTCACGTAGTCCTCGATGGCGGAGACATCGGCCACGGGCGCGAAGAAGGGGTTGTCGGGCACGTGGTCCCAGCTTTCGAAGGGGATCACCACCTCGCCCACCTGCACCATGCAGCCGCGGAAGGTGGTGCCGAACTGGTGCGCCAGCCACTTCTTGGCCACGGCGCCGGCGGCCACGGTGGGTGCCGTCAGGCGCGCGGAGGAACGGCCACCGCCACGCGGATCGCGGATGCCGTATTTCTGCCAGTAGGTGTAGTCGGCGTGGCCGGGGCGGAAGGTCTTGGCGATCTCGCTGTAGTCCTTGCTGCGCTGGTCGGTGTTGCGGATGAGCAGGCAGATGGGGGTGCCGGTGGTCTTGCCTTCGTACACGCCGCTGAGGATTTCCACCGCGTCGGGCTCGTTGCGCTGGGTGACGAACTTGCTGGTGCCGGGGCGGCGGCGGTCCAGGTCGCCCTGGATGTCGGCTTCGGACAGGTCCATGCCGGGGGGGCAGCCGTCGATGACGCAGCCGATGGCCGGGCCGTGGGATTCGCCGAAGTTCGTGACCCGGAACAGGGTGCCTAGGGTGTTGCCGCTCATAGGGCGCCGATTATCGGCGAGGGGCTTGGCTGGCCCGGATCGGGGTGCCGACCGGAACGCTTCGTGCTTCATGCTGCATAGCAGCAAATTCACTGCTGTCACGCCCCAGAAAGGAGCACGCCATGCTGGACCGGACCGGAACCCTGTTCTCCCACGTCAAGCCCGCCGACACGTCCTACGAGGGCGGCGGCCTGCGCGATTTTTTCCTCTACCGTGACCTGGGCATCGCCAAGGCCACGCACGGCAAGGTGATCGCACACCTGGTGAAGGCCAACATGCCGCCCGAGGAAGGCACGGGCTGGCACCGGCACGAGGCGGACTTCCAGATCGTGATCATGCTCAAGGGCTGGGCGCGCTTCATGTACGAGGACCAGGTGACGCTGGTGGAAGCCGGCGACTGCGTGCACCAGCGGCCGGGGGTGCGGCACTTTCTCTTCGACTACTCGCCGGACATGGAGTACTTGGAGATCGTGTCGCCGGCGGATTTCAAGACCATTGACGTTGATCCGGTTTGTGAGATTCCGAAGCCGACGCCTTGGGTTTGATTGCCCTGCTCGCTGGGTTGGACGGTGCGGGCGTCTGCTCACCGCCGGGTTGGCGGGTGTCAGGCGAGGGGCTGTGCCCGGGGTGGCTTCACTGCAGCGCCCCTCGCTGCGCGAGGGGTTCCCTGCGGTGCTCGGGGCCAGGCCGCGCGGCATAACTCGCTGCATGCGCTTCGCGCATTCCGCTCAAACAGATGCCGCGAGTCAGTTCACGAAGCGCGCTGCGCGCGCCGGCCTGCCCCCTGCGCTCCTCGGCGCCGCACAGGCGCCACCCCGGGCACAGCCCCACGCCTGACGCGTACATGCTTGGTGCGCCAACAAGATGACGCACTGTGATCAGAAGCTTTTGGGGAATGCACGCATAGGGCCCGAAGCAGGCATCAAGCAATTCCAAACCGCACTGCGGCAAGCGCCAAGACAAACACCAGTGCCAACGCTGCCACCAGCGGGAACCACAGCCAGCGCGGCATGCGCCAGAAGTTGGCACGATCAAGGGAATGGAAGCGGCGTATCCGCATGATGCGTTCGTGCCTTCTCGCTGCAGCGGCTAGGTTCGTCCTCGACTCATCGCTAAACGCGCTGCGTTCAAAGCCGAATTCCCTGACAGGCTTGTTGCTCATCGCACTTCCGCTCTTGGCCGAATGTAGCTTTAGTTGCTGGCTCGGCTATGGGTACCAAACAAGCGAACACCCTTCGTCGAGCGCACCTTCGTAGTGGCGTCTGAAAGCATGCATGCGTGGGTCGTTAAGCGACTCAACATCTATCGGTCGCCCTGTGCCCATGTCGAAATCGGTAAACCCAAATCGGGCGAGTTCCGACCTTGCTATGTCCTCGCGGGATTCGTTTTCGTCTTGCGCCAGGAAGAGGATGAGCTTATGTCTGGCGCCGAGCCTTGGAGCCTGCCACTCAAAATCGCAATGCCCGGCGTACGTCGCCTCGCCACCGTACAGATAAATCTTGGTCATTTAGGTCTTGCAACCGGTCACATTGGCCAGTTCTGACTGGCCAGGGAGTGTCCGCTCCTGGCCGATGACCGCCATGCTAGCTGAGACGCGCACACGCCCGAAGTAGTCGCAGTTGGAAGCCGCCTTCCTGCACTAGCCTCCTCGGCCAAAGACGCAACTTATTCGCTCTTAGCTCAGCTGCCTTTCGGCGGGAAGTCCTCGTAGCAACGAGGCAAATAGCCCCAAACACGCACCACATCATTCCGAGTTTCGAAGTCGAAGCCAATCTTATGAATCTCAGAAACGATGCGATCGCTTATGTCTCTAGCCTCTGACAGGCCGCACTCGCCACCAGCCCGATGTCGGCGCAATCCGATATCAAGCCACTGCACACCTTTGAATGGAAACGGCAGGTGATAGAACCACTCAACATCCCAGCCGGAAACATGGCCCTCTATCGACTTCCAGCGATACGACGGCCTCCAATCAGGCATGCCACGAAAAAAGGAAATGAGTTCATCCCACTTCGTGTTGTTGGCCGCTCCGACCAGCCCGCGAGAAGCTGCCGCGGCACGAACATCGCGCTCATTGACGCCTTGAAGGCAGGCACCTGCCATGGGGTACACATTCATCCGAGGCTCCATCGGGAAACGTCTGCTGAGAATGAAAGGATGAAGCGCGACGTCCGCTTCTGGCCGAAGGACGTCATCCTATTCGACGAAAACCGGCCTTTCAATCGCCAGACCTGCATCCCGCCCCGCTCGCCCATCCGCCTCTGGCCGAGGGCTTGGGCTGTGCCGCTGGGGGCGCCTATGCGCTGCCGAGGAGCGCAGGGTGGCCGGCCCGCGCGCGCAGCGCGCTTCGTGAACTGACTGGCGGCATCTGTTTGAGCGGAATGCGCGAAGCGCATGCAGCGAGTTATGCCGCGGGCCGGTCACCCGAGCACCGGAGGGAACCCTTCGCGAAGCGAAGGGCTGCGCATCGAAGCCCCCAGCGGCACAGCCCAAGCCCTCGGCCCGCCAACCGAGGCACGAGCGCAACCCACAGAACGCCGACCAAGACAGAAGCCGAAGCAAAGACCCGAATCAGAACTCAGCGTCCAGCTCGTCAATCTCGTCCGGCTCCGCCTCAGCCGCAGCCACCCATTCCTTCATCGCCGGCAGATCCATCACCGTGTCGCAATACGCCACGCAAACCGGATCCAGCGCCACCTCATAGGTGATGAACCGCGTCACCACCGGCGCGAACATCGCATCCGCGATGCAGGGCTTGGCACCGAACAGGTACGGCCCGCCATACGAAGACAGGCACTCCGTCCAGATCGCCTCGATCCGATCAATGTCCGACTGCGCCCGGCTCCAGAGCTTGAACCCCGGAAAGTGCCCCTTGATGTTCATCGGCAGCGACGAGCGCAGCGCCGTGAACCCCGAATGCATCTCCCCGCAAATCGCCCGGCAATGCGCCCGCGCCGCGCGGTCCGCCGGCAGCAGGCCGGCGTTAGGCTTGATCTCGTTGAGGTACTCGCCGATCGCCAACACGTCCCACACGTGCACCTTTTCGTGCACCAGCGACGGCACCCGCATCGACGCCGACAGCAGCAGCATTTCCGCCCGCATCGACGGATCGTCCGGCGGAATCACCTTTTGGGTGAATTTGAGCCCCGCGAGCTTGCACATGAGCCAGCCGCGCAGCGCCCAGGCGCCGTAGTTCTTGCTGCTGATGGTGAGTTCGGCGGTGCTGGCCATGGGGCGTCTCCGGTGAGTGCCCACGCACTCAGCAAAGCCTGTGCCATCTGGTGAAACACCGCAGGCACCGCCCCGGTGCACCGCGCGGCTGGCCCGGGACTTGCCTGCACCCCGCGCATCCCTCCACAAGAGGCACGACGCCCATGCTGTACCAGGCCTACCAAACCCAGTCCGACCTGCTCTCACCGCTGCGGCTGGTCGCCCAATCCCTGGCCTCCACCTTCTGGGTACCGCGCACCGAACGCACCTGGCTGCGCCAGATTGCCGCCGCCTGCGACCTTGTCTCGCGCCTGCGCCTCACCCACAGCCGCCCGCCCTACGGCATCGGCGAGGTGCTGGTGAACGGCGAACCGGTGGTGGTGGACGAAAAGGTCGCCCTCACCCTGCCCTTCGGCAGCCTGCTGCACTTCGCCAAGCGCACGGCCGAGCCGGGCCCGCCGGTGCTGCTGGTCGCGCCGCTGTCGGGCCACTTCGCCACCCTGCTGCGCGAGACCGCGCGCACCCTGCTGCAGGACCACGACGTCTACATCACCGACTGGCACAACGCCCGCGACGTGCACCTGCGCCACGGCGCGTTCGGGTTGGACGACTACATCGACTACATGATGCGGTTCTCGGCCGCCGTGGGGCCGGGCCACCACGTGATCGCGGTCTGCCAGCCCTGCGTGGCCGCGCTGGCCGCCACGGCGCTCATGGCCGAGGACGAGCGCCCCGCCACGCCCGCCAGCCTGACGCTGATGGCCGGGCCGGTGGACTGCCGCGTGAACCCCACCGAAGTCAACCGCCTGGCCACCAGCAAGCCCATCGAGTGGTTCGCGAAAAACCTCATCAGCCACGTGCCGCTGCCGCACGCGGGGCACATGCGCCGCGTGTACCCGGGCTTCGTGCAGCTCACGGCCTTCATGAGCATGAACCCCGAGCGGCACCAGCAGTCCTTCCGCACCATGGCGGAGCACCTGGTGGAGGGCCGCGTGGACGAGGCCCGCACCATTCAGGACTTCTACGAGGAGTACCTGGCGGTGAACGACCTGCCGGCCGAGTTCTACCTGGAGACGGTGGAGAAGGTGTTCCAGACCTTCGATCTGGCGCGCGGCGAGCTGATGTGGCGCGGGCGGCGCGTGAACCCGGGTGCCATTCGCCGCACGGCGCTCATGACGGTGGAAGGCGAGCGCGACGACATCTGCGCCATCGGCCAGACGGTAGCGGCGCAGGACCTGTGCACGGGCGTCCGGCCTTATCGCAAGACGCACCACATCCAGACGGGCGTGGGGCACTACGGGGTGTTCAGCGGCCGGCGCTGGAATTCACAGATCTACCCGCGCGTTCGCGAGCACATCCACTCCGCGACGGGCTGAGGCCTCAGCGAGCGGCCCTGAGTTGCGGCGGCGGGTCCGCGGGCGTCTCTTCTTCGGGCCAGTCGCGGATGTAGGCCTTGAGCATCTTGTTCTCGAAGTTCTGGCTGTCCACCACGGCCTTGGCCACGTCGTAGAAGCTGATGACGCCCATGAGCATGCGGGCATCCATCACCGGCATGTAGCGCGTGTGCCGCTCCAGCATCATGGGGCGCACCTGCTCCAGCTCGGTCTCGGGGGTGCAGGTCATCGGGTGGTCGTCCATCACCGTGCGCACGATGCGCCCGCCGAGCTGCCCGTTGTTGGTGGCGAGGGTTTCGATCAATTCGCGAAAGGTCAGCATGCCCACCAGCTCACCGTGCTCCATCACGGCCAGCGAGCCGATGTCGTACTGCGCCATGGTCTGCACGGCGACTTCGAGTCGCTCGTCGGGCGACGTGGTGTACAGCGTGCCGCCCTTGACGCGCAGGATGTCGCTGACTTTCATGATCGGTCTCCTCGGGAATGTGTCGCTTCCGCTCAAGGCGGGTGGGCCAATATAGCCCACAATCATCGAGCCCCCACGCTCCGCCGCTGCGCGGGTCGCTGCCCCCCGAGGGGGCTGATCCGCCTTGGGGCGGCCCGGCGGCGGATCGAATTTCACCAACAAGCGTTTCTGGAGACAAGACCCCATGGCAGGCCACGCCGACCCCGGCTTCGACACGCTCGCGCTGCACGCGGGCGCCGCGCCCGACCCCGCCACCGGCGCGCGCGCCGTGCCCATCCACCTCACCACCTCGTTCGTTTTCGAATCGAGCGAGCACGCCGCCGCGCTGTTCAACCTGGAGCGCGCGGGCCACGTGTACAGCCGCATCAGCAACCCCACCAACGCGGTGTTCGAGCAGCGCATGGCCGCGCTGGAGGGCGGCATCGGCGCCATCGCCACCGCCAGCGGCCAGGCCGCGCTGCACCTGGCGGTGGCCACGCTCATGGGCGCGGGCTCGCACATCGTGGCCAGCACCGCGCTGTACGGCGGCAGCCAGAACCTGCTGCACTACACCATGCGCCGCTTCGGCATCGACACGACCTTCGTCAAGCCGGGCGACATCGACGGCTGGCGCGCAGCCATCCGCCCCGACACCCGCCTGCTGTTCGGCGAGACCGTGGGCAACCCGGGCCTGGACGTGCTGGACATGCCCACGGTGGCGCAGATCGCGCACGAGGCCCGGGTGCCGTTGCTGGTGGATTCAACGCTCACAACGCCTTACCTGGTGAAGCCGCTGGAGCTGGGGGCCGACCTCGTCTACCACTCGGCCACCAAGTTCCTCAGCGGCCACGGCACGGTCATCGGCGGGGTGTTGATCGACGGCGGCAGCTTCGACTGGGACGCGGCGGGCCACTTCCCCGAGTTCAGCGCGCCCTACGAGGGTTTCCACAACATGGTGTTCACCGAGGAATCCACGGTGGGCGCCTTCCTGCTGCGCGCGCGGCGCGAGGGCCTGCGCGACTTCGGCGCCTGCATGAGCCCGCACAGCGCCTGGCTGATCCTGCAGGGCATCGAGACGCTGTCGCTGCGCATGGACCGGCACATGTCCAACACGGAGAAGATCGTGCAGTTCCTCGCCAGCCACCCGCTGGTGGGCCGCGTCGGCCACCCGCTGATCGAGACGCACCCCAGCCACGCGCTGGCCGGGAAGCTGCTGCGCTTCGGCGCGCGCGGCGCGGGCTCCGTGTTCAGCTTCGACATCAAAGGCAGCCGCGAGCAAGGCCGCGCCTTCATCGAGGCGCTCAAACTTTTCAGCCACCTGGCCAACGTGGGCGACTGCCGCTCGCTCGTGATCCACCCCGCCAGCACCACGCACTTCCGCATGAGCGACGAGGCACTGGCGGGCGCGGGCATCGGCCCGGGCACCATCCGCCTCTCGATCGGGCTCGAGGACGCCGACGATCTCATCGACGACCTGAAACGCGCGCTGAAGGCCGCAGAAAAGGCAGGTGCCTGATGGAACTCACCGTCAACGGCGCCAAGACCTACTGCTACACCGGCGGCAAGCCCTTCGACGCCGCCAAGCCCACCGTGGTGTTCATCCACGGCGTGCTCAACGACCACAGCGTGTGGATCCTGCAGAGCCGCTACCTGGCGCACCACGGCTTCAACGTGCTGGCCGTGGACCTGCCGGGCCACGCGCGCAGCCAGGGCGAGGCGCCCGCCAGTGTCGAGGACGCGGCCGACTTCATCGCCGCCCTGCTCGACGCGGCCGGCGTGCAGCGCGCTGCGCTGGTGGGCCACAGTTGGGGCTCGCTGATCGCGCTGGAAACAGCGGGCCGGCTCAAGGAGCGCATCACGCACGCGGTGCTGGTGGGCACGGCCTACCCGATGAAGGTGTCGCCCGCGCTGATCGAGGCCTCGCTGAACGAGCCCGAGAAGGCGCTGAAGATGATCAACGTGTTCAGCCGCAGCACGCTGGCCGCGCCGCCTTCGGCCCTCGGGCCGGGCACCTGGGTGTATGGCGCCAGCATGGCCCTGGGCCGGCGCGTGCTGCGCAGCAACGCCAAGGTCAACGTTTTTCACCGCGGCTTCGTGGCCTGCGACAGCTACGCCAACGGTGAGGCCGCGATGAAGGCCCTCACCTGCCCCGTGCTGTTCGTGCTGGGCGCACAGGACCAGATGACGCAGGCCAAGGCAGCGAAGACCCTCATCGACACCGCGAAGACCGCCGGCAAGGCCTTCAAGGTGGTGACGCTGCCCGTGGGGCATCACCAGATGACCGAAACCCCGGATGCGACGCTGTTCGCGATCCGCGATTTCCTGAAGTGACGCCGGGCCGGCGCGCCTTACCAGTAGTTCGCCATCAGCTCATGTGACCAGTCGGGCTGGCGCAACTCGCCGCGCGGCAGGTACTCGGCCCACACGGGCTTGATGTCCAGCACGGGCGTGCCGTCCACCGCGTCCAGACCTTCCACCTCGACCTCCAGGCCGCGCACGCCCAGCACGCGACAGAACGACGCGCCGATGCGGTTGGGGCGCATGCGCCCCCGCTGAGCGAATATGCCGACGCTCGGCCAGTCCGTGCGACCGCGCGGGTGGCGGGCACCGGTTTCCAGCGGCTCGTCAACGGCCACGTGAAAGTGAAACAGCACCTCCAGGTGCGACAGCGCCTCCACGCCGGCCAGCGCTTCGGGGCCGAAGCGCCGGGGGTCGAGCATCAGGCTGCAGCGGTTCGGGCCCCAGCCGTCCTTGGTGGCTTCGCGCCGGCCACCCGCCACGCGGCCAATGGGCGTCATCTCGATCACGGGGTGCATCGCTTCGTCTCCATGGCTGGCGCGGACCTGGGCGCTCCGCGAGGTACATCGCGCCATTGTGGGATCGCTTGATCGGTGACGGTGATAGGGCGAACCGATTGCTATCGCTTCGCGCTGGCTTGTTGGGGCCGGGGGGCGTTCCTACGATCCGCCGACTTTCCAACAGGACCGTTCGATTTTCATGAAAACCCAAGTCGCCATCGTCGGGGCAGGCCCGGCGGGCATGCTGCTTTCCGAGATCCTTCACCAGCACGGCATCGACAGCGTCGTGGTGGAACGCCAGACCCGCCAGCACGTGCAGTCGCGCATCCGCGCCGGCGTGCTCGAGCAGACCACCGTGGACATGCTGCGCCAGTACGGCCTGGCCGAGCGCATGGACCGCGAAGGCCACGAGCACGACGGCATGAAGATCGTGTGGGCCGGCCGCAGCAGCTTCTTCATCGACGTGCGCCGCCACGTGGGCAAGCGCTTCGTGGCCTACGGCCAGACAAGCATCCAGGAAGACCTGTTCGCCGCGGCCGATCGCCGGCAGGCGCGCCTCGTCTTCGGCGCGTCCAACGTCGCCCTGCACGGCGTTGACGGCGACCAGCCACGCGTGAGCTTCGAGCTCGATGGCCAGCCCGACACCATCGAATGCGACTACATCGCTGGCTGCGACGGCTTTCACGGCGTGTCGCGCCGCACCATCCCGGCCACGGTGCTGAAGGAGTTCGAGAAGGTCTACCCCTTCGGCTGGCTGGGCATCCTGACGCCGCGCCCGCCGCTGCCCGACATCGTCTACGCCAACCACCCGCGCGGTTTCGCGCTGGCGTCCATGCGCAGCCCGACGATGAGCCGCTACTACATCCAGGTGCCGCTGGACACCGCCATCGAGGACTGGTCCGACGAGCGCTTCTGGGAAGAGTTGAAGGCGCGCTACCCCGCCGACCTGGCCGCCGCGATCGTGGAAGGCCCGTCGGTGGAGAAATCGATCGCGCCGCTGCGCAGCTACGTGGCCGAGCCCATGAGCTACGGCCGCCTGTTCCTGGCGGGCGACGCGGCGCACATCGTGCCGCCCACCGGCGCCAAGGGGCTCAACCTGGCCTTCTCCGACGTGCATTACCTCAGCCGCGCGCTGGTGGCGCGCTACAAGAACGGCCGCTCCGACCTGCTGGACAGCTACAGCGACACCGCGCTGCGGCGCGTGTGGCATTCGGTGCGCACGTCCTGGTACCTCACCAACCTGCTGCACCGCTTTCCCACCACCACGGCCTTCGACCAGCGCACGCAGGAATACGAACTCGAGTTCCTGAAATCGTCCCCCAGCGCGCAAGTGGCGCTGGCCGAGCAGTACGCCGGCCTTCCCCTGGAGCAGACCTGATGAACCCCACACCACGCGACTACCACGACATCCCCGGCACCTACGTCTTTGACGGGGCGCACCAACGCAAGGGCTACTGGCTCAACATGTTCTGCAAGTCACTGGACCTCGCGGCCAACCGCGAGCGGTTCCGCGCGGCGCCTGCGGACTATCTCGCGGGTTTCCCCATGACCGACGCGCAGCGCGACGCGGTGCTGTTGCGCGACTGGCTCGGTCTGCTGCGCCTGGGCGGCAACATCTACTACACCTTCAAGCTCGCCATCTTCGACGGCCTGAGCATGCAGCACGTGGGCGCCGCCATGTCGGGCACCGGCATGACGGTGGACGACTTCCGCCAGATGATGGTGTCGGGCGGACGCCCGGCCGAAGGCATGCGCAGCCGGCGCGAGAACCGGGAGGCCTGCCATGGCTGAGCTCATCGGTGGCGTGGGTACCTCGCACGTGCCGGCGATCGGCGCCGCGGTCGATCACGGCAAGACGCAGGATCCGTACTGGAAGCCCGTCTTCGACGGCATGCAGGCGGCCAGGGACTGGGTCGCGCGCACGCGGCCCGACGTGTGCATCGTTGTCTACAACGACCACGCCTCGTGCTTCTCGCTGGAACTCACGCCCACCTTCGCGTTGGGCGTGGCCTCGCACTACGAGCCCCACGACGAGGGCTATGGGCCCCGGCCGGTGCCTCGCGTGGAAGGCGCGCCCGAACTGTCGTGGCACCTGGCCGAGTCGCTGATCCTGGACGAATTCGACATCACCATCGCATCGCAGATGACGGTGGACCACGGTCTGACCGTGCCGCTGTCCGTGCTGTTCGGCCAGCCCGAGTCCTGGCCCTGCCGCGTCATCCCGCTGTGCGTGAACGTGATCCAGTACCCGCCGCCCACCGGGCAGCGCTGCCTCAAGCTGGGCCAGGCCATCCGGCGCGCCGTCGAGTCCTTCCCCGGCGATCTGCGTGTCGCGGTCATCGGCACCGGCGGGCTCTCGCACCAGTTGCAGGGCGAACGCGCGGGTTTGATCAACGCCGAGTTCGACCAGCGCTGGCTCGACGAGTTCGTGACCGAACCCGACAAGGCCGCCGCCCACGACCACGTGGAGTTGCTGCGCGAGGCTGGCTCCGAAGGACTGGAGTGCGTGATGTGGCTGGTCATGCGCGGCGCCCTCCAACCCGAGGTCGAGGTGGTGCACCGCTTCTATCACGTGCCCGCCTCGAACACCGCCTACGGCTTGCTGGTTCTCGAGGACGCCGCGCGCGCCAGCCGGCCACTGGCCGCCCAGCCGGCCTGAGACCGCACCGGCGCCTTTTTCCCCACGACAACAGGAGACAAACAACATGAACGACATCGACCACCGCAAGAAGCCCGGCGCCTGGACCCGACTGGCGCACCGGCTGGGCCAGTCCACCGTCCTGGCGGCCGCGCTGTGGGCGGGCGCGACAGCCCCCGCCGCGGCGCAGGCGGACTGGCCCGCCAAGCCCATCCGCTTCATCGTGGGGTTTCCACCCGGCAGCTCGCCCGACGTGGCCGCGCGGGCCCTGGCGCCCGGCCTCATCCAGGCCCTGGGCCAGCCCGTGGTGGTGGAGAACCGATCGGGCGTGACCGGCATGCTCGCGGCAGAGGCCGTGGCGCGCGCGCCCAACGATGGCTACACCTTCCTCGTGACCTCGGGAAGTTCGATGTCGATCTCGATCCACACGCTGCCACGCGTACCCATCAACCCGGAGAAGGACCTCATGCCGGTGGCCGCCGTCGCCCGCATCGAGTTGTTCCTGGTGTCGGATGCGCGCCAGAGCTTCCGCAACTTCCAGGAGTTGCTGGCCTATGCCAAGGCCCACCCAGGCAAGCTCACCTACGGCTCACCCGGCACGGGCAGCGCACCGCACGTGGCCACCGAGATGCTGCGGGCCCAGAGCGGCATCAATGTCGTGCACGCGCCCTACCGCGGCGCCTCTCCGGCTCTGCAGGATCTGCTCGGCGGCACCACGCAATTCCTCTTCGACCCCGGTATCGCACTGGAGCACGTGCGTGGTGGCCGCTTGCGCCTGCTGGCGGTGGGCAGCACCAAGCGCTCGCCCCTGTTCCCGGACACGCCCACCGTCCGCGAATTGGGCCTGGCCGATTTCGACGCCGGCACCACGCACGGCATCTACGCCCCCGCTGGCACGCCAACGGCCATCGTCAACCGCATGAACGCCGAGATCAACAAGCTGCTGGCCCAGCCCCAGGTGGCCCAGCAGTTCACCGCGATCGGCGCCGAGGCCACGCCCATGAGCCCGGCGCAATTCGGCGCCCTGATCCAGCGCGACAGCGCGCGCTACGGCGCCATCGTGCGCGAGCGCGGCATCAAAGAGTAAGCGCTCAAGCCCCTCCCACATCCCCTGCAACGGCCGCCGCCCCGCGCGGCCGAGGACCTTTCATGCGCCTTTTTTCCCACCACGACCGCCCGGTGCACCTGGGCTCCTTCCCCAGCGAGCGCCTGCGCCGCCAGCCCGCCGCGCCGGATCTGTCCCGCATCGTCGACAGTGGCGTGCTGCGCCCGCCCGAGGGCCCGGACGCGTCCGCCACGCTGGCACGCTCCGTCAGCCGCTTCATGTGCGCGCTCGATCAGGTCCGCGAAGGGGATCGCAACCCCCACCTCGCGGAGATCCCGGGCAGCCCGGGCCTGCGCGCCGAACACCTGAAGTCGGCCGCCTACTTCCTGGACACGTCGATCGCAGGCGTCTGCGCGCTGCAGGCGGATCACCTGCTGCCGCAACGCGTGGAGCACCCGGCCTTTCGCACGGCCACCTACGAACAGTCCGAAACCAAGCTGCGCCTGCGCTTCAACCCGAACGCGGTGCTGCGCCAGATGAAGCGCTCGATGGCCCTGTGCGAGGCCGGCATCGAACACCACACCCACGCCCTGGTGCTGATGGTGGCCCACCCGCGCGACCCTTCGGCCGATGAACCGGGCGCCGACTGGATCGTCGGCATGCAGGACTGGCGGGCCGCGCTGCGGGCCGCCGAGACCGCCGCCGTGCTGGCCAACTACCTGCGCATCCTGGGCTACGAGGCGCGCAGCCACACGGCGACCACCACCGACGTCCACCTCAACCGCCTGGCCGTCTCCGCCGGGCTGGCGCGCCTGGAAGACGGCGCGGTGACCAACCCCTTCATCGGCACGCGGTTCGGCCTCGCCGTCGTCACCACCACGCTCGCGCTCAAACCGGATCAGGCACTGGCGCCCGCCAGCCTGAACGAGCGCTGGCGCTCGCGCGGCCCGAGCTGGTGGCTGGGCGCGTCGAGTCCGAAAAACGCGTCGAACGCGGTGGACTTCGCCGGCCGCCACTACCGCGACAGCCTCTATCCCGTGGAGACGCTCAAGCGCGTGGAGGAGACCACCACCTTCATCGACGAGGACCGCATACCGCGCGTGCCCAAGAGCAGCGAGTTCTTCCTGCGCGCGGCCTTCGGCGACCTGGGCAAGGCGCCGCAGGAAGCGTCCAAGGACGGCTTCTCGGTCGCCAAGGCCCCGCTGGCCGCCGCGCTGCGCCTGGCCTTGAACGTCTACTCCGTGCTGCAGCGCGGCGAGCCGGCCGCGCACAAGACCAACTACCTCGACCCCGCGCGCAACGCCGACTTGGTGAAGGCCACGCTGCACTTCCTGGGCGCCGACATCGCGGGCGTGTCGCGCGCGCCGGCCTGGGTCTGGTATTCGCACCGGCAGGACGGCACCGAGATGCCGGTCGCGCACCCCTTCGCGGCCACGGTGATGATCGACCAGGGCTACGAGACCATGGAAGGGGCCTCGGGCGACGACTGGATCTCCAGCGCCCAGTCCATGCGCACCTACATGCGGGCCGGCCTGGTGTGTGGCGTGCTGGGCGACCACCTGCGTGGCCTGGGCTACGGCGCCACCGCGCACTCCGCCGCCGACAGCGACGTCATCCAGACGCCGCTGGTGCTGCTCGCGGGACTGGGCGAGGTCAGCCGCATCGGCGAGACGATCCTCAACCCGTTTCTGGGCCCGCGCAGCAAGACCGGTGTGATGACCACCGACTTCCCGATCCAGCCCGACAAGCCCATCGACTTCGGCCTGCAGAACTTCTGCGACTCGTGCAACAAGTGCGCGCGCGAATGCCCCTCGGGTGCCATCTCCGCCGGGCCCAAGGTGATGTTCAACGGCTACGAGATCTGGAAGGCCGACGTCGAGAAGTGCACCCGCTACCGCATGACCAACCTGGGTGGGGCGATGTGCGGGCGCTGCATGAAGGCCTGCCCCTGGAACCTGGCGGGACTCGTGCAGGAGAAGCCCTTCCGCTGGGCCGCGATGAACATGCCGGTGGCCGCGCAATGGCTCGCGCGCCTGGACGACGCCCTCAACCGCGGCGGCATCAACCCGCGCAAGAAATGGTGGTGGGACATCACCAACGACGGCACGGGCAAGGTCGTGGCGGCCAAGGAAGTCAACGTCCGCGGCCTGAACAAGCACATCAGGATCAAACACGAGGATCAGACGCTCGCGGCCTACCCCGCGCCACTGGCGCCGCTGCCGCTGCCCATGCCCAGCCCGGTGGACCGGGAGGCGGGTATCGATGCCTACAAAAACCTGCTCACCCCGGCGCAGCACCAGCAGCGCGTGCGCGATGGCCAGACGCAGGACCTGGTGCCGCCCCTGCGGCGCCTGACGGAAGAGCCGCCCGTGATGGTGGCGCGCATCGGCCGGCGCTGGACCAGCTCCGCCGACGGCAAGATCGACCTGTTCGAGATCGTGCCCCCCGATGGCCAGGACCTGCCGGCCTGGGTGGCTGGCGCGCACATCGACATCACGATCACGCCCGAGTACATCCGCCAGTTCAGCCTGGCGGGTAACCCTGCCGACCGCGGCCGCTACCTGCTCGGCATCCTGCGCGAGGACCAGGGCCGCGGCGGCTCGTTGAAGATCCACCAGATGCTGCGGCAGGACGCGCAGGTGGTGATCTCGCGGCCACGCAACCACTTCCCGGTGGTCCACGCCGGCACCCGCCACGTGCTGCTGGCCGGTGGCATCGGCGTCACGCCGCTGATCGCCATGGCCCATGAACTGCACGCGGCGGGCGCGGACTTCGACCTGTACTACAAGTCCCGCACCCGCGCGCAGGCCGCGTTCATTCCCGAACTGGAAGCAATGCCCTGGGCCGATCGCGTGCACTTCCATTTCAGCGATGAGCGACGGCTCGACATCGCCGACGTGTTGAACCGCTACAGCGACGGCAGCCATGTGTACACCTGCGGCCCCGCCGCCTTCATGGACGCGGTGTTCGACACCGCCACCTCGTTCGGCTGGCCGGAAGACGCCTTGCACCGCGAGTACTTCTCGGTGCCTGAGGCCGAGGCGCGCGAGCGCCTGCCCTTCCGGCTGAAGCTGGCCCGCTCGGGCCAGAGCATCGCCGTGGCCGCGGACCAATCCGCCGTGCAGGCCCTGGCCGCCTGCGGCCTGCAGGTCGACGTCAAGTGCAGCGACGGGCTGTGCGGCGTGTGCGCGGTGAACTACGTCGACGGTGATGTGGACCACCGCGACTTCGTGCTGAGCAAGAAGCAGCGCGAAACCCGGATGGTGCTGTGCTGCTCCCGTGCCGCCCAGGCGGACGGCGAAGTGGTGCTGGACCTGTAAGCGCGGTGGCCGTGTCGCCGCGATCAACGCTCGAACCGAGCCAAACCCACAAGAAGGAGACAAGATGAAAACCAGCCTGTTGGGCGCCTGCCTGCTCGCGCCCCTGACCGCGCTCGCCCAGGGCGCGGGCCCCGCGACCTCGTCCGTCCAGTTGTACGGACGGCTCGACGCCTCCATCAACTCCGTGCGCTTCTCTGGCGTTGGCGCCACGCCATCGAGCCAGCGCAGCTTCCTGTCGAGCGACACCTCGCGCTGGGGCGTGCGCGGCACCGAGGATCTGGGCGGTGGCCTGCAGGCCTTCTTCAAGCTCGAAAGCGGCTTCAACGTCGACACGGGCATGCCGTCCAATGCCGCGCAGTACTTCAACCGCGAGACGCTCGTGGGCCTGCGCCACAAGGACTACGGCTCACTGACGCTGGGCAGCCAGTTCACCCCCAACATCGCGATGTCGCTGCGCATCGATCCGTTCCAGCGCTCGGGCATGGGCGCCATGCTCACGCTGTTCCAGCGCGGCGGCGCGGCGGGCATCCTGGGCTACGCGCCGATGCACAACAACGCGGTGATGTATGTCTCGCCCAGCCTCAACGGTTTCGTGGGCAAGGCCATGTACGCGATGGGAGAAGGCGCGGCCGTGGGCCATGCCGGCAGCTACGCGCTGGAGTACAGCCGCGACCGCCTCTTCCTGGGCATGGTGCACGACCGACTGCGCTCCACCGGGGCCGCGGCCGGGCAACCCGCGCTCGCATCGGTGAACAACCGCGTGACCAGCCTGGGCGCAAGCTACGACTTTCGTGCGTTCAAGCTCTACGGCTACTGGGTCAAGGCGGACGTCGACGGTTCGTTCGGCATGCGCGGTGGCTTCGTGGGCGTGAAGGTGCCGGCCGGGCGCGGCGAGGTCAACGCGGTCTACCAGGTGCGCAACGTCGACGACCCGGCGAATTCCGACGCCCGCCTGTTCGCGGTGCAGTACATGCACCCGCTGTCCAAGCGCACCTCGCTCTACACCAGCGTGGGCCACCAGAGCAACAAGGGCAACGCGGCGTTCGGTCTGTGGCCTTCACGCACGGAAGCCAATGGCAACCCCGCTCGCGGCGCCGACGTGCGTGGCTTTCAGGTCGGCATGCGCCACGTTTTCTAAGACCCCGGTGCGCGGCGCGGTGGGCGCCGCGCCTCTTTCGATCCCCGAGGACATTCCATGCTCATAGGCGTACCCGCCGAAACACTGGCGGGCGAGACCCGTGTGGCCGTCACGCCCGAGACGGCGAAGAAG
>NZ_CCAE010000064.1 GCF_000723405.1 Hydrogenophaga intermedia
AGAAGACCTTACTCAAGGGGTCAAAGTTGGATGAAAAAACTCAGCTCAGAGGGGTCAGATTTACGTGGAAATCAACAGGATGGGGCCCCGACAAACCACCTTCGGGCCAGACGCCGCCAAAATTGTAATTACGATATCTCTTTTACAATCAACGACTTGCGCGCGAGTTTAGTTTTCTGTCGGAATTGAGTAGGGCCTCTGAACCGTTCTTATTATTTCCGGGGCAAAATGTGCAGAATCCTGTACTTTCTAAAACTAGTACCCGGGCGGGCGACGAACGGCATTTGCGTTTTTGCAGATAACCCTCTGCTGCGCATGGTTAATCTGGTGTGGAGATCGCTGCCATTCAGGATGGGCTATGGTCATACCTTGTAGTTGTACCGCTGGGTAAGCCTTCGAGGTTTTTGCAGCGAGTTTGTGACATCTGAAGTGTTGTGGTCACTGACAGGCACTAATTGATGTCACAACAAAGATGCGCCAAGTCGTTGATCTGATTGAACAACGCCTGCGAATCCTGATTAACGTATCTCGAAATCGCTGTATCTACGCAGCGATTGCCTGGGCTCCGAAGCCGAGGGTCGTGGGTTCGATCCCCGCCAGCCGCGCCAGACCAAGCCCTTACGCCAACACCTGCGTGTGTCGCCGGCTCGGCGTTTCGAAGGCCACCAGCCAGGTGTTCCAGGCGTGCCCAGCGTGCAAGACGACGTGCGCAAGCCTTGGTCAGCGAGCGGCGCAAACTCCAAGATTGCTTGACATCACCCTGAGTCGGCCACGCTTTGGCTGCCTTTGGGGGTGCGTAGCGTCGGCGCGCCAGTTTCTGCTGTGTGAGCGTGTCAATCAGGCGCCGCACCACCGCCGCGTGGATCCAGTGGCGGGCCTCGAATGCGTCCAGCGCCTGCTCGATGGTGGGCCGGGCCACGCTGGAAAATGACTTTCGCACCTCATTTCTGCATCCTGACGAGACGCAGACTTGCATTAATCCCACCTCAGTCCCAGTAAACGAATCGGCGTAAACCCTGAAGCTTCAATTGAGGTACGTACCTCAAAATGGGCCGCATGACAGAAAAAGCCGACCTCGCCTCCGGGCGCGCCACGCTCAGCGACGTGGCGCGCGAAGCCCGGGTGAGCCTGGCCACGGCGGACCGCGTCCTCAACAACCGCGCCGGCGTGCACGCCAAGTCCATCGCCCGCGTACGCGAAGCGGTGGCGCGACTGAACTACCGCCCCGACCCCGCCGCCGCGCGGCTGGCGCGCACGCGCTCGCACCGCTGGTGCCTGGTGCTCCCCTCCGGCGGCAACGCCTTCGTGGCGCAGTTGCAGGCCGAGCTGGCAGCCTGCCGCGCCTGGCTGGAAGACCACCGCGCGAGCGTGCAGATCCTGGAGGTCGATGTCTTCGAACCGCAGCGCCTGGCCGATCTCCTGCGCTCGCTGCAGGGCCAGTGCGAGACGGCGATCGTCATGGGCCTGGACCACCCCCTCGTGCAGAACGCCATCGATGGCCTGGTCGACGGCGGCTGCGAGGTGATCACCCTGGTGTCGGACGTGCCGCGCTCGCGTCGCCACGCTTACGTGGGCATCGACAACGCGGCAGCGGGGCGCACGGCCGCCAGCCTGCTTGGGCGCTTTGTCGGCCGCGAGCCGGGCGAGGTCGGTGTCGTCGCTGGCAGCCTCTCCTTGCGTGACCACGCGGAGCGTTGTCTGGGCTTCAACCAGGTGATGACGACCGAGTTCACCCACCTGACGGTGCTGCCCGCCGTGCAGGGCAAGGACTCGCCCGCGCTCAACGAGGTGCTCGTGCGGCAACTGCTGGCCGAGCACCCGCGCCTGCGCGCGATCTACAGCGTCGGCGCGGGCAACGCCGGCATCTCGGCGGCCCTCAAGGCGGCCGGGCGCGAGCGCGAGGTGGTCTTCATCGGCCACGAGCTCACGCCCGCCGCGCGCGCCGATCTGCTCGATGGCACCCTGGACGCGGTGATCAACCAGGACGCCGGCCACGAGATCCGCTCGGCCTTGCGGCAGGCGCTGGCGCGCGCCACGCGCGAGCCCGTTCACGCGGACCAGGAGCGCATCCGCATCGACATCTACCTCAAGGACAACCTGCCGTGATCACGCTGGGCATCGATCTCGGCACCTCCGGCGTGAAGGCGCTGCTGCTCGAAGACGGCCGGCAGGTCGCCGTCGCCAGCGCGCCGCTGGCGGTGAGCCGGCCACGCCCCGGCTGGTCCGAGCAGGACCCGGCCGACTGGTGGCGCGCCACTTGCGATTGCCTGGACGCGCTGAAGGCCGAGCATGCGCGCGCCCTGGCCGCGGTGCGCGCCATCGGCCTGTCGGGCCAGATGCACGGCGCGACCCTGCTGGGCGCCGATGGGGACGTGTTGCGGCCCTGCATGCTGTGGAACGACGGCCGCAGCGCCGCGCAATGCGAGGCGCTGGAGGCGCCAGCCCTGGGCTTGCGCCAGCGCACCGGCAACCCGGCCATGCCCGGTTTCACCGCGCCCAAACTGTTGTGGGTGCGCGAGCACGAGCCCGAGGTGTTCGCGCGCATCGCCAAGGTCCTGCTGCCCAAGGCCTGGCTGCGTTGGCGGCTCAGCGGCGAATTCGCCGAAGACATGTCCGACGCCTCGGGCACCTTGTGGCTCGACGTGGGCGCTCGCGCCTGGAGCGCGCCGCTGCTGGCGGCCTGCGGCCTCGACGAGCGCCACATGCCGCGCCTGGTGGAAGGCACGGCGCCCACCGGTACGCTTCGCCCCGAATGGGTGTCGCGCTGGGGCTTCGAGCAGGCACCGGTGCTGGCCGGTGGCGCGGGCGACAACGCGGCGGGTGCGGTCGGCGTGGGCGCCGTGGCGCCGGGGGATGCCTTCCTCTCGCTGGGCACCTCGGGCGTGTTGTGGGCCACCACGGCCGGCTTCGCACCGGCACCCGAGCGCGCGGTGCACGCCTTCTGCCACGCGTTGCCGAGCACCTGGCACCAGATGGGCGTGATGCTCTCGGCCGCCGCGAGCTTGGCCTGGTGGGCCGGCGTCACCGGCCGCGACGAGGCGAGCCTGCTGGACGAAGTCGCCGACAGCGGCCCCGCGGACGACGGCGCCTGCTGGTTCGCGCCCTACCTGTCGGGCGAACGCACACCCCACAACGACGCGCAGTTGCGCGGCGGTTTCGTGCACCTGTCGGCCGGCACGCGGCGCGCCGACATGACGCGCGCGCTCATCGAGGGCGTGGCCTACGCCTTTCGCGACATGCGCGACGCGCTGGCCGCCGCCGGCACCCGCATCGCCGAGGCGGACCTCATTGGCGGCGGCGCGCGCTCCGACATCTGGAGCCAGACCCTGGCCGATGTGCTGAACCTGCCACTGCACCAGGTGGCCGGTTCCTCGCATGGCTGCGCGCTCGGCGCCGCGCGGCTCGCGCGCGCGGCTGTCGACGGCGTGCGCCAGTTCGACAAACCCCCGCGCCAGCGCAGCCACGCGCCCGATCCGCAACGCGCGCGGCACCACGACCGCGCCTTCGAACAGTGGCAGGGGCTCTATGGCCGCCTGCGCGATCTGCCTTCTCCCTCACACACACCGGAACCCGCATGAGACACGACCCCACCGGCGGGCAGCGCCCCGCCTACTTCGGCTTCCAGCAGCCGCTGGCCTACCGCGGCCCCGCCTTCGTGCCCAGTGCGCGGGAGCCGTTTGCCTACCGCCACTACGACAAGAACCGCCTGGTGCTCGGCAAGAGCATGCAGGAGCAACTGCGCTTTGCCGTGTGCTACTGGCACAGCTTCGGCTGGGCCGGCACCGACCCCTTCGGCGACCCCAGCTTCGAGCGCCCCTGGCACGGCGCGGGCGAGCCGATGGCGCAGGCCCTGCACAAGGCCGACGTCGCTTTCGACCTGTTCCGCCTGGTCGACACGCCGTACTTCACCTTCCACGACCGCGACGTCGCCCCCGAAGGCGCATCGCTGGCCGAGTTCCACACCAACCTGCGCCGCATCGGCGAGGTGTTTGCCCGCAAGATGCAGGACACCGGCGTGCGCCTGCTGTGGGGCACCGCCAACCTGTTCTCGCACCGGCGCTACATGGCCGGCGCCGCCACCAACCCCGACCCCGAGGTCTTCAGCTACGCCGCGGCGCAGGTGAAGAACGTGCTCGAACTGACGCACGAACTGGGCGGCGCCAACTACGTGCTGTGGGGCGGTCGCGAAGGCTACGAGACCCTGCTCAACACCGACTTGAAGCGCGAGCTCGCGCAGCTCGGCCGATTCCTGCAGCTGGTGGTGGAGCACAAGCACAAGATCGGCTTCAAGGGCCAGATCCTCATCGAACCCAAGCCGGCCGAGCCCACCAAGCACCAGTACGACCGCGACGTCGCCGCGGTGTTCGGCTTCCTGCGCGAGCACGGGCTGGAGCACGAGGTCAAGGTCAACATCGAACAGAACCACGCGCTGCTGGCGGGCCAGACCTTCGAGCACGAGATCGCCATGGCGCAGGCGCTGGGCATCTTCGGCTCGCTCGACATGAACCGCGGCGACGAGCTGCTGGGCTGGGACACGGACCAATTCCCGAACAACCTGCCGCAGGTGGCGCTGTCGCTGTACGAGGTGCTCAAGGGCGGCGGCATCGGCCAGGGCGGGCTGAACTTCGACGCCAAGCTGCGCCGCCAGTCCATCGACCCCGACGACCTGGTGTGGGCCCACGCCACCGCCATGGACCTGTGCGCGCAGGCCCTTCTCGTGGCCGAACGCATGCTGCAGGACGGTGCCCTGCAACGCCACGTGCAGCAGCGCTATGCCGGCTGGGACGGCGAGGCCGGCCGCGCGATCCTCAACGGCGAGCGCTCGCTCGAGGACCTGGCGCGCGACGTCGCCGAGCGCGGCCTCGACCCGCGCCCGCGCTCGGCTCAGCAGGAGCGCCTCGAGCACCTCGTCAACAGCTATCTCTGAACCACAAGAAGGAGCGGGACATGGCCACCAACATCAAGGGCCCGGGCATCTACCTGGCGCAGTTCGCGGGCGACGCCGCGCCGTTCGATTCCTGGGCGTCGATCACGCGTTGGGCGGGCGGCCTGGGCTTCAAGGGCGTGCAGATTCCCTCGTGGGACAAGCGCCTGTTCGATCTGGAGAAGGCCGCGGCGTCCAAGACCTACTGCGACGAGATCGCCGGCATTGCACGCGAAAACGGCGTGGCCATCACCGAACTCGGCACCCACCTGCAAGGGCAACTGGTGGCCGTGCACCCCGCGTACGACGAGGCCTTCGACGGCTTCGCACCCGAGGCGCTGCGCGGCAAGCCCGCGGCGCGCCAGGCCTGGGCGGTGGAGCAGATGCTGCTGTCGGCCAAGGCGTCCAACAACCTGGGCCTCAAGAGCAACGTGAGCTTTCCCGGCGCGCTGGCCTGGCCGTACCTCTACCCCTGGCCCCAGCGCCCCGCGGGTTTGATCGAGGCGGCTTTCGACGAGCTGGCCAAGCGCTGGCGCCCCATCTTCGACGCCTTCGACGAAGCCGACTGCCACGTGTGCTTCGAGCTTCACCCGGGCGAAGACCTGTTCGACGGCGTCACCTTCGAGATGTTTCTGGAGCGCGTGAACAACCACCCGCGCTGCTGCATCAACTACGACCCCTCGCACTTCCTGCTGCAGCAGCTCGACTACCTCGAGTTCATCGACATCTACCACGAGCGCATCAAGGCGCTGCACATCAAGGACGCGGAGTTTCGCCCCAACGGCCGGCAGGGCGTGTACTCTGGCTATCAGCCCTGGGTGCAGCGCGCGGGCCGCTTTCGTTCGCTCGGTGACGGGCAGATCGACTTTGGTGCCATCTTCTCCAAGATGGCGCAGTACGGCTACGACAGTTGGGCCGTGCTGGAGTGGGAGTGCTGCCTCAAGCACCCCGAGGCTGGCGCCGCCGAAGGCGCGGTCTTCATCCGCGACCACCTCATCCGCGTCACGGAAAAGGCCTTCGACGATTTCGCCGGTGGCCAGACCGATGCGGCGCAACTGCGCCGCATGCTGGGCCTGAACCGGGAGGCCGCATGACCATCGAAGCCAGCGGGCCCGCGGCGCAGGCGCGTCGTCGCATCCGCCTGGGCATGGTGGGGGGCGGGGAGGGGGCCTTCATCGGCGCGGTGCATCGCATCGCCGCCCGACTGGACGACCACTACGAACTGATCGCGGGTGCGCTCTCGTCCACGCCCGAGAAGGCCTTGCGTTCGGCCGCCGCGCTCGGGCTGGCGCGCGGCTACGCCGACTACCAGACCATGGCGCGCGAGGAAGCCGCGCGCGACGACGGCATCGAGGCGGTGGCCATCGTCACGCCCAACGACCAGCACGCGCCCGCCGCCCAGGCCTTTCTGGAAGCGGGCATCCACGTGATCTGCGACAAGCCGGTGACCACCACCCTGGCCGACGCCGAGCGCCTGCGCTCGCTCACGCGCTCCAGCGGCCGCCTGTTCGCCGTCACCTACAACTACTCGGGCTATCCCATGGTGCGCCACGCGCGGCGCCTGGTGCGCGAGGGCGCGCTCGGCGACATCCGCCTCGTTCAGGTGGAGTACCCGCAGGACTGGCTGACCGAGCCGCTGGAATTCACCGGCCAGAAACAGGCCGCCTGGCGCACCGACCCGCAGCGCTCGGGCGCGGGCGGCTGCGTGGGCGACATCGGCACGCACGCCTACCAGCTCGCGGGCTTCGTGAGCGGCCTGCAGCCCACGCAGCTCTGCGCCGAACTCAGCACCTTCGTGCCCGGGCGCGCGCTGGACGACAACGTGCAGGTCATGCTGCGCTACGCCAATGGCGCGCGCGGCCTGCTGTGGGCCAGCCAGGTGGCGCCGGGCAATGAGAACGCCTTGCGCCTGCGCGTCTACGGCAGCCGCGCTGGTCTCGAGTGGCAGCAGGAGCAGCCCAACCACCTGCGCTTCACGCCTTTCGGCGAGGCACCGCGCACCATCTCGCGCGGCACGGCTTCGGCCAATGCCGACGCCGCGCGCGTGACGCGCCTGCCCTCGGGTCACCCTGAGGGCTACCTCGAGGGCTTCGCCACCGTCTACGGCGAGATCGCGCAGGCGATCCACGCGGCGCGCGAAGGCCGGCCGGTGCCGGCGGAAGTGGACTTCCCCACCATCGAAGACGGCATCCATGGCGTCGCCTTCATCGAAGCGGCCGTGCGTTCCTCCGCTGCGGGCGCGGTATGGGTGAAGGTCTGACATGAGCCTTCGCGTGCGCTTCGACGGCGTCTGCAAGCACTTCGGCCCGGTGCAGGTGCTGCACGGCGTGAGCTTCGAGCTGGAGCCGGGCCGCGTCTACGGCCTGCTCGGCGAAAACGGCGCCGGCAAGTCCACGCTCATGAAGATCCTCTGCGGCTACGAGCAGGCCGGCCCGGGCGGCTTCAGCATCGACGGCGAACCTTGCCGCTTTGCCGATTCGCGCGAGGCCGAAGCCGCCGGCGTGGTGCTGATCCACCAGGAGTTCAACCTCGCCGATGACCTGAGCGTGGTGCAGAACATCTTCCTGGGCCGCGAGCGGCGCCGCGGCTGGCTGCTGGACGAAGCGTCCATGCGCGAGAGCGCGCGCGAAGCCATGGACGCGGTGGGCCTGTCGATCGACCCCGACACCCGCGTGCGCGATCTCATCGTGGCCGAGAAGCAGTTGGTGGAGATCGCGCGGGCCCTCTCGCGCCAGGCCCGGCTGCTGGTGATGGACGAACCCACCGCGACGCTCACGCCGGGCGAAACCCACCGCCTGTTCGCGCTCATCCGCCAGTTGCGCGATCGGGGCGTGACCGTCATCTACATCTCGCACAAGCTCGACGAGGTCGAACAGATCACGGACGAGATCGTGGTGATGCGCGACGGCCGCTTCGTCACGCGCGGCCCCACCGCCGGCCACACCCGCCAGGACATGGCCAACCTCATGGTGGGCCGCGAGCTCACCGACATGTTCCCGCCCAAGGCGCCGCTGCCCGATGCGCCGCCCCTGCTCGCGGTGCGCGAATTCAGCGTGCCCGGCTGGGCGCAGGACGTGGGCTTCGAGGTGCGCCCGGGTGAGATCCTGGGCTTCGCCGGTCTGGTGGGCGCGGGCCGCACCGAGCTCTTCGAGGGCCTGCTGGGCCTGCGCCCGCGCGCGGGCGGCGAGGTGCGGCTGCAGGGCGAGCCGGTGCGCTTCAAGGACCCACGCGCCGCCGCCCGCGCGGGCCTGACCTACCTCAGCGAAGACCGCAAGGGGCGTGGCCTGCACGTGGGCCTGTCTCTGCAGGACAACCTGACGCTCATGGACCTCGACCGCCACGCGCGGCCCTGGCTCGACGCCGCCTCGCAGCGCGCCGCGCTGCAAGCCGCGGTGCGGGACTTCCGCATCCGCGCGGGCAGCCTGGACGCCCGCGCGGGCTCCCTATCCGGTGGCAACCAGCAGAAGCTGGCCATCGCCAAGGTGCTGCAGCCGCGCCCGCGCGTGCTGGTGCTGGACGAACCCACGCGCGGGGTGGACGTCGGCGCCAAGCGCGACATCTATTTCCTGATCGCGCGCCTGGCCGCCGAAGGCCTGGGCGTGATCGTCATCTCGTCGGAGCTGGTCGAACTCATCGGCCTGTGCCAGCGCGTGATCGTCATGCGCGCCGGGCGCGTGCAGGCCACGCTCGCCGGCGACCACCTGAACGAAGAGGAGCTCATCGCCCATGCCACCGGCACCCACTAGTCCCCTGCCACCCGGCGCCGCCGTGGCCCCCGCCGCCGACCCGGCCAGCCCGCCCGCGCGCCGCCACGGTGACTGGAGCGCGCGCTTTGCCGCTTACGGTCCGCTCGCCGGCCTGGTGCTGCTGTGCATCGCCGGCACGCTGCTCAACCCGGACTTCGCCACCTGGGACAACGGCATGAACGTGCTCACGCGCACGGCCTTCATCGGCATCATCGCGGTGGGCATGAGCTTCGTCATCATCTCCGGCGGCATCGACCTGTCGGTGGGCTCCATGGCGGCGCTGATCGCCGGCAGCACCATCCTGGTGATGAACCAGCTCGCGCCGCTGGTGGGCTCGCCGCTGGTGGCGGTGCTGCTGGGCGCCCTGGTGGCGCTGGTGCTGGGCGCGGTGTTCGGCCTGGCGCATGGCCTGCTCATCACCAAGGGCCGCATCGAGCCCTTCATCGTCACGCTCGGCACCCTGGGCATCTTCCGCGCCTACCTCACCTACTTCGCCAACGGCGGCGCCATCACGCTCGACAACGAGCTGGTGGACGTCTACAGCCCGGTTTACTACGGCAGCTGGCTGGGCATTCCCATCCCCATCTGGGTGTTCGCGGTCATCGCGCTGGCTGGCGGCTTCCTGCTCAACCGCACGCGCTACGGCCGCTATGTGCAGGCCATCGGCTCCAACGAACAGGTGGCGCGTTACTCGGCGGTGGCGGTGGACCGCGTGAAGGTGCTCACCTACGTGCTGCTGGGTGGCTGCGTGGCGGTGGCCACGCTGCTGTACGTGCCGCGCCTGGGCTCGGCATCGCCCACCACGGGCCTGCTGTGGGAGCTCGAGGCCATCGCCGCCGTCATCGTCGGCGGCACCGCGCTCAAGGGCGGCGGGGGGCGCATCTTCGGCACCGTGGTCGGTGCCGTGCTGCTCTCCGTCATCAGCAACATCCTGAACCTCACCAGCATCATCAGCGTGTACCTGAACGCGGCGGTGCAGGGGTTCGTGATCATCGTCGTCGCCTTCCTTCAACGGGGGCGCCGGTGAGACGACCCGCGCGGTGCCCATGCAGGCCGCGCGCTTTCCTGTGACAGCGAAACCCAACCGGAGACAAACATGCAACGCAGACTGTTCGCCTTGACCGCTCTCGCCATCGGCACCCTCTTCACCGCGCCAGCCTTCGCCCAGAACAAGCCCGTCATCGGCGTGTCCGTGCCCGCGGCCACGCACGGCTGGACGGGCGGGGTGGTGTACTGGGCCAACCGCACCAAGGACGAGGTGGAGAAGCAATACCCCGGCGTGAAGGTGATCGTGAAGACCGCCGCCTCGCCGTCCGAGCAGGCCAACCAGATCCAGGACCTGCAGGCCGTCAACAAGATCGACACCCTGGTGATCCTGCCCTTCGAGTCGGCGCCGCTCACGCGACCCGTGGCGCAGGTCAAGAGCAAGGGCGTGTTCGTGACCGTCGTGGACCGTGGCCTGACCGACCCCAACGCACAGAATGCCTACGTGGCGGGCGACAACCCCGGCTTCGGCAAGGTGGCCGGCGAATACATGGCCAAGGCCATGGGCGGCAAGGGCAACGTGGTCATCCTGCGCGGCATCCCCACCGTCATCGACAACCAGCGCGTGGACGCGTTCAACGAAGTGATGAAGGCGCACCCCGGCATCAAGGTGCTGGACGCCAAGCACGGCAACTGGAACCGCGACGACGCCTTCAAGGTAATGCAGGACTTCCTCACGCGCTTCAAGCAGATCGACGCGGTCTGGGCGTCCGACGACGACATGGCGGTGGGCGTGCAACGTGCCATCGAGCAGGCCAAACGCACCGACGTCAAACTCGTGGTGGGCGGTGCCGGCGCCAAGGACTACATCAAGAAGGTCATGGACGGCGACAAGCTCGTCACCGCCAACGTGACCTACTCGCCCAGCATGATCGCCGACGCCCTCAAGCTCACGGCCGAGTCGCGGGTCACCGGCAAGCCGATGCCCGCGACGACCATCATTCCCTCGGTGCTGGTGACCAAGGAGAACGCGGCGAAGTACTACTTCCCGGATTCGCCTTACTGATAGGGGCGCATCGCCGGGTCGTCGGCCCTGGCGAGCTGCGTGTCCATCACCGCGCGCTCGGCGGCCATCTGCATTTGCTGCACCTGTGCCGGCGTTGGCTCGGGGTAGGTCTCGCCGTGCGCCACCAGGCCCATGCGGTACGCCTCGGCGGCCTCGGCCTGCACGTAGGCGCGGCTCAGGTAGCTGTGGCCCAACTGGCGCTCCACTTCGGGCGCCGTGGCTTCGCCACGCTCGATCAGGCCGGCGGCCTCGGCACCGGCGACAGGGCCCTGCACCTGCGAGCGCGTTTCCTCCGCCGGTGGCGCGCTGTACTGCAGGGCGTCGGCGCCGTGCACCGGCAGCCCCGGGTCGTTGGCGAAGCTCAGGCCCGCGGCGCCCAGCGTCAGGGCGAGGGGCAGCAGGAGGTGGTTCCTGGTGTTCATGGTGATGTCCTTTCTTCGGTTGAATGGAAGGCCCTTCAGGGGCGCCGGTCTTCTCCCGGCCGGCTGGTTCCGTCAGTGTTGTGCCGCTGCGGGGCGGCGGCTGTAGGACGGCGCGCCGTCGCCCACTCGGTCAAGGCCGACCGCGCGGCGCCGCGGTGCCCGGCGCGCGCACGGCGTCGCCTCAGCGCGACAGGGCCGTCGCGGCGGCCGCCGGCGCCGCCGCCCGCTCACCCGCCAGCGTGCGCTGCCCCAGCGCCACGGTGATCCAGGCGGCCGCGCTGGCCACCACCGACACCCAGAAGCCGTTCTGCGGGCCGAAGGTGTCGACCACCCAGCCCGCCACGAAGGCGCCCAGGGCCATGCCGATGCCAATGCCCGTCATCACCCAGGTCACGCCCTCGGTCAGCATCGAAGCCGGCACGCGCCGCTCGATCAGGCCGAAGGCGGTGATGAAGGTGGGCGAGATCGCCACGCCGCTGAGGAACACGGCGGCGGCGAGCAGGGCCACCGAGGAGCCCGCCACCAGCAGCGGCAGCGAGGTCAGCATCAGCACGCTCAGCGCGATCAGCAGCTGGCGCTGCAGGGGCATGGTGGGGTTGATGGCGCCGAGCACCAGGCCCAGCACGAAGGAGCCCAGCGCGTAGACGCCGATCACCAGGCTGGCGCCGCCGGGCTCGCCGAGTTCCTTGGTGATGGCGATCGAGCTCACCTCGGCCGTGGCGAAGATCGCGCCCACGAAGATCAGGGCCAGCGTCACGATCTGCACCGGTCGCAGCCCGATCGCCGAGCCCGTGGGGCCGTCGGCCTGCGGCGCGCGCACGGGCGGCTCCGTGCCGCGCTGCGCCAGAAAGGCCGCCGAGCCCAGCACCAGAAAGAGCGTGCAGGCCAGCATGCCGGCCTCGGGAAACCAGGCCGCGGCCAGGCCCACCGACAGCGAGGCACCGGTGATGTAGAGCAGCTCGTCGGCCGATGACTCGAAGGCGAAGGCCGTGTTCAGCTCGGGCCGGTCGCGGAACAGTTCGCTCCAGCGCGCGCGCACCATCGCCGACATGCTGGGCAAGGTGGCCGCGCCCAGGGCCGCGGCAAACAGGGTCCAGGCCGGCCAGGCCAGGTGGCTCGCCAGGATCAGAAGCAGGAAGGCCAGCGCCGACACGACCGTGGCCGGCGCGGCCACGCGGGTCTGGCCGTAGCGGTCGACCAGGCGCGAAATCTGGGGGGCGAGGAAGGCGTTGCCGATGCCGTAGGTGGCCGCGACCGCGCCCGCCAGCCAGTACTCGCCCAGGGTCTGGGACAGCATGGCGACGATGCCGATCGGGGCCATGGCCAGTGGCAGCCGGCCGACGAAGGCGGCCGCGGAAAAGCCCTTGGCGCCGGGTTCGCTGAAGATCTTTGCGTAGGGATTGGGCACGGGAGCGCTCCTTGAAGTGAGGGGGGCGATGCAATAAAATACGTGGCGTATGTATGTTATTGACGTGCATCCCGTATGTCAATTCACGTACGTTCTGTATGTGTTTGATCGGAGCCCCCATGCGCAGAGCCCGCCAGGACATGATTGCCGAGACCCGCGGCAAGCTGATCGCCGCCGCCCGCCAGGCCTTCGGCACGGTGGGTTACGCCCAGGCGTCCATGGACGACTTCACCTCCGCCGCCGGACTCACCCGCGGCGCGCTGTACCACCACTTCGGCGACAAGAAGGGGCTGTTTCAGGCGGTGGTGGACCAGATCGACGCCGAGATGTCGGTCCAGCTCAAGGCCATCGCCGCCCGGGCGCCCAACCGTTGGCAGGCGGTGGTGGACGAGTGGATTGCGTACGTGGAGATGGCGCTGGAGCCCGAGATCCAGCGCATCCTGTTCCGTGACGCGCCCGCCGTGCTGGGCGATCAGTCCCAGTGCCCCAGCGCCAAGAGCTGCATCGACGGCCTGACAGCCAGCCTGGCCGCACTCAAGGACGAGGGCTTGCTGATCGACGCCGACCCGGAAGCGCTGGCGCGGCTCATCAACGGAGCGAGCACCCACGCCGCCACCTGGATCGCCGGCTCGCCGGACCCCGAGGCCACCTCGAAAAAGGCGGTGGCGGGGTTCCGCCAGTTGCTCGATGGCCTGCTGCGCCAGCCGCCCAAGGCAAACAGTGAAGTAAATGCTTGACTTTTCGGGTGCGGCCGGTAAAGTGAAGCCTCCACTTCACCAAAGGGCTTCACACCATGGACAAGACCAGCACCATCCAGCACCACACCTTCGTCATCGACCGCCGCTACGCCCACCCACCCGAGAAGGTGTTCTCCGGCTTCTCTGACCCGAAGAAGAAGCGCCGCTGGATGGGCGGTGACGACGACGGATGGACCATCGAGAAGTTCGACATGAACTTCGAAGTGGGCGGCGCGGAGAGCTGGCGCTTCCGTTTCCAGGGCGGGCCCGTGATGGGCAACGAGGTGCGTTACCTCGACATCGTGCCCGGCCGGCGCATCGTCATCGCCTACACCATGGACACCGAGGGCAAGCGCTTCTCGTCCTCGCAGCAGACGATCGAGCTGCTGCCCGACGCCGGCGGCACGCGCCTGCTCCTCACCGAACAGATCGCCTTCCTGGATGGCAGCGACAGCGTCCAGTCGCGTGAGCATGGCACGCGCGAACTGCTCGACGCACTGGACAAGGAGCTCGGCCTTGTCCGCTGAGGCCACGCTGGACGCGCCGCGCCCGCCCGCGGCGGCCGATCGCGTCTTCCGCGCTCTCGGCGACCCGACGCGGCGCGCCATGCTCGAACGCCTGAGCGAAGGCCCGGCCGCGGCCAAGCAGCTGCAGGAGCTGCTGGGCATCACGCTCACCGCCGTGATCCAGCACGTCGGCATTCTGGAAGACAGCGGCCTGGTGCACAGCGAAAAGGTCGGCCGCACCCGCACCTGCAGCCTGCGCAGTGAAGGACTGGCCGTGGCGGCCGACTGGATCGCGCAGCGCCGCGCGCTGTGGGAGCGGCGGCTGGACCGGCTGGGCGAGGTGCTCGACGACGAGGATGGGGCGCCCTGATCCCCAAACTTTGCGCCACTTCCTAGGGTTAATCCCGAAGCACTAGCGCAAGAAAGTACGGGCGCCGCCCCATTCCGTACCGATGGTGAAAGGCAGCTTGCCCAGAATCCCGTTCACGGCCTGCACGGGTCGCCGTCCGCTTTCGACGAGATGAACTGGAGACAAACGTGAACCTTCGCACCGCTTCCCTCCTGGCGGCCGCCCTGCTCAGCGCAGGCGCCGCGCACGCCAACACCGAGCTCGTGATCGCCACCGTGAACAACGGCCACATGATCGAAATGCAGAAGCTCGGCAAGCATTTCGAGGCCGCCAACCCCGGCGTCAAGCTCAAGTGGGTGACGCTGGAAGAGGGCGTGCTGCGCCAGCGCGTCACCACCGACATCGCCACCAAGGGCGGGCAGTTCGACATCATGACCATCGGCCTGTACGAGGCCCCGATCTGGTCGAAGAAGGGCTGGCTCAAGCCCATCGCCACCGACGCCGCCTACGACGTGGACGACCTGCTGCCCGCCATCCGCAGCGGCCTCTCGCACGAAGGCAAGCTCTACGCCGCGCCCTTCTACGCAGAAAGCTCCATGCTCATGTACCGCAAGGACCTGGCCGACAAGGCCGGCGTGCAGATGCCCGAGCAGCCCACCTGGGCCCAGGTGAAGGACTTCGCCGCCAAGGCGCACGACCCCAAGGCCGGCGTGTACGGCATGTGCCTGCGCGGCAAGCCGGGCTGGGGCGACAACATGGCCCTGCTCACCACCATGGTCAACACCCACGGCGGCCAGTGGTTCGACATGCAGTGGAAGCCGCAGATCGACAGCAAGCCCTGGAAGGACGCCATCGGCTTCTACGTCGATCTGATGAAGCAGTACGGCCCGCCCGGCGCCTCGGCCAACAGCTTCAACGAGAACCTGGCGCTCTTCAACGAAGGCAAGTGCGCCATGTGGGTGGACGCCACCATCGCTGCCTCCTTCATCAGCGACCCCAAGCAGTCCAAGGTGGCCGACAAGGTGGCCTTCGCACAGGCGCCCGTGGCCACCACGCCCAAGGGCGCCAACTGGCTGTGGTCGTGGAACCTGGCCATCCCCGCCAGCTCCACCAAGGACGCCGCCGCGCAGGCCTTCATCAAGTGGGCCACCTCCAGGGACTACATCAACCTGGTGGCCAAGGAGCAAGGCTGGGCCATGGTGCCCACCGGCACGCGCAAGTCCACCTATGCCAACCCCGAGTTCCAGAAGGTCGCCAAGTTCGCGGCCGCTGAGAAGAAGGCCATCGACTCGGCCAACCCCAACGACAGCACCCTGCCCAAGTCGCCCTACGTGGGCGTGCAGTACGCGGCCATTCCGGAGTTCCAGGCCATCGGCATCGCGGTGGGCCAGCAGATGAGCGCCGCGCTCTCGGGCAAGGTCACGGTGGAGCAGGCGCTCAAGACCGCGCAGACCATGGCCGAGCGCGAGATGAAGAAGGCCGGGTACTACAAGTAAGCGCGCGCCTGCCGTTCGGATTCGGACCACCCGCATGAACCGGCTGCTTCCCCGGGGGCTCATGGCCCCGGCGGTGATCGCGCTCCTGCTCTGGATGCTCGTGCCGCTGCTGATGACCCTGTGGTTCTCCCTGGTCAACTACAACCTCATGCAGCCGGGGCAGCACGGCTTCGCCGGGCTCGCCAACTACGAGTACTTCATCACCGACCCGGACTTCTGGCCCGCCGTGGCGAACACGCTGCTGCTCATCGGCAGCGTGATCGCCATCACCGTGGTGCTCGGCGTGCTGCTCGCGCTGCTGGTGAACGATCCGTTTCCGGGGCGCGGCATCGTGCGCGTGCTGCTCATCTCGCCGTTCTTCGTCATGCCCGCCGTCAACGCGCTGCTGTGGAAGCACATGATGATGAACCCCATCTACGGCGTGCTGGCCAACGTGTGGAAGTTCTTCGGCCTGACGCCCGTGGACTGGCTCACCGACGTGCCGCTGGTCTCGGTGATCGTGATGGTGGCCTGGCAGTGGCTGCCCTTCGCCTGCCTGATCTTCATCACCTCGCTGCAGTCTCTCGACCGCGAGCAGATGGAGGCCGCGCGCATGGACGGCGCCAGCGCCGTGCAGCGCTTCTGGTACCTCACGCTGCCGCACCTGGCGCGGCCCATGGCCGTGGTGATCATGATCGAGATGATCTTCCTGCTCAGCGTGTTCGCCGAGATCGCCATCACCACCGCCGGCGGCCCGGGCAACGAGAGCACCAACCTCACCTACCTCATCTTCAAGCAGTCGCTGATGAACTTCGACGTCGGCGTGGCCTCGGCCGGCGCGCTGTTCGCGGTGGTGCTGGCCAACATCGTCGCGGTGTTCCTCATCCGCATCATCGGCAAGAACCTGGACTGAACATGCCGACCAATCCCTGGCTCACCACCTTGCGAACCGCCGGCGCCTGGGCCGCCGCGCTGCTGCTGTTCTTTCCGCTGGGCTGGCTGTTCCTCACGGCCTTCAAGACCGAGCTGCAGGCCATCGCCGTGCCGCCGCTGTTCGTGTTCGAGCCCACGCTGGAGAACTTCGGCGAGGTGCAGCGCCGCAGCGACTACCTGCTCTACGCGCGCAACTCGCTCATCACCAGCGTGGCCTCCACCGTGATCGGCCTGCTCATCGCCGCGCCCGCCGCGTACTCCATGGCCTTCTTCCGCACGAAGCGCACGCGCGACATTCTGATGTGGATGCTCTCCACCAAGATGATGCCGGCCGTGGGCGCGCTGCTGCCCATCTACGTGCTCGCGCAGACCGCCGGCCTGCTCGACTCGCTGAGCGCGCTCACGCTGGTGTTCACCCTGTCCAACCTGCCCATCATGGTGTGGATGCTCTACAGCAGCTACAAGGACATCCCCAACGAAATCCTGGAAGCCGCGCGCATGGACGGCGCGAACCTGTGGGCCGAGTTCCGCCACGTCGTGCTGCCGCTGTCCGTCGGTGGACTGGCCTCCACCGGCCTGCTGTGCCTCGTGCTGGCCTGGAACGAATCGTTCTGGGCACTCAACCTCACCTCGGCCAAGGCCGGCACGCTGGCCACGCTCATCGCCTCCTACTCCAGCCCCGAAGGCCTCTTCTGGGCCAAGCTCTCCGCCGCCTCGCTGATGGCCATCGCGCCCATCGTGGTGTTCGGCTGGTTCAGCCAGAAGCAGCTCGTGCAGGGCCTGACCTTCGGCGCCGTCAAGTGACCCAGGGGACCACCGACATGGCCTACCTCCAACTGAAGAACATCCACAAGCGTTTCGACGACGTGCACGTCATCCGCGGCGTGGACCTGGACATCCGCCAGGGCGAGTTCATCGTCTTCGTCGGCCCCTCGGGCTGCGGCAAATCCACCCTGCTGCGGCTCATCGCCGGGCTGGAGCACATCACCAGCGGCGGCCTCGTGCTCGATGGCCGCGACATCACGCACATGCCCTCGGGCCAGCGCGACCTGGCCATGGTGTTCCAGAGCTACGCGCTCTATCCGCACATGAGCGTGTACGACAACATGTCCTTCGCGCTGAGGCTGGCCAAGGTGCCGAAGGACGAGATCCGCCGCAAGGTGGAACATGCGGCGGACCAGCTCAGGCTCACGCCCTACCTGCGGCGCACGCCGCGCGAACTCTCGGGCGGGCAGCGACAGCGCGTGGCCATCGGCCGCGCCATCGTGCGCGCGCCCAAGGTCTTCCTGTTCGACGAGCCGCTGTCCAACCTCGACGCCGCCCTGCGTGGCAACACGCGCGTGGAGATCCACAAGCTGCACGTCGCGCTCGGCGCCACCAGCATCTACGTCACGCACGACCAGGTGGAGGCCATGACCCTGGCCGACCGCGTCGTCGTCTTCAAGGACGGTCTGATCGAGCAGGTGGGCACGCCGCTGGAGCTGTACGACCGGCCGGCCAACCGATTCGTCGCGCAGTTCATCGGCATGCCCTCGATGAACCTGGTGGCGGCCGGCGCCATCCCCGCGTTCTCGGCCCGCAGCGGTGGTCGGCTCGCGGCCGACGGCCTGCTCGGCGTGCGCCCGGAAGGCCTTCGTGTTCACGCCGCCGATGGCGCGGGCGAGCCCGGCCGCGTCGACCTCATCGAGGCGCTGGGCGCCGACACGCTGATCCACTTGGCCGTGGGCGGTGTGCCGCTGATCGCGCGCCAGAACGAACGCACGCCGCTGCGCGTGGGCGACGCGGTGCGCGTCGAACTCGACCCCACGCAACTGCACCTCTTCGACGCCCAGGGGCAGGCCATCGCCCACCCCGAGACCGTTTCCTGAACCGCCGCACCGTGACCGCCTCCGTGACCCTGCCGCCCCCCGACGCCCGGTTCGTGCTGTTGCACCTCGGCCTGGGCTCCTTCCACCGCGCGCACCAGGCGGTCTACCTGCAGCGCCTCATCGATCGCGGCGACCCGCACTGGACCCTGGCCGGCGGCAACCTGCGCGACGACATGCCCGAGGTGATCGACGCCCTGCGCCGCCAGGGTGGTGCCTACACGCTGGAGACCGTCTCGCCCGACGGCGAGTACCGCTACGAGCGCATCACCGCCATCCGCGAGGTGCTGCCCTACGAGCCCGGCCTCGCGCCCCTCATCGCGCGCGGCGCCGACCCCGCCACGCGCATCGTGTCCTTCACCGTCACCGAGGCCGGCTACTACCTCGACGATCAAGGCCGCCTGGACTGGCGCAGCGCCGACCTGAGCGCCGACCTGCAGCGCGCGCGCCGCGGCGAGGCCGGCACCACGCTCTACGGCACGCTGTGCGCCCTGCTGCGCGCGCGCCGCGCGGCCGGTGCCGGGCCGCTCACCCTGCTCAACTGCGACAACCTGCGCCACAACGGCGAGCGCGTGCGCGCCGGCCTGCTGCAGTTCATCGAGCGCGTGGGCGACGCCCGCCTCGCCGCCTGGGTGCGCGAACACACGAGCTGCCCCAACGCCATGGTGGACCGCATCACCCCCCGCCCGCCGCCGGAGCTGCGCGCGCGCGTGCGCGCCGCCACCGGTTGGGACGACGCCGCGCCCGTCACCGGCGAGCGCTTCATCCAGTGGGTGATCGAAGACGACTTCATCGCCGGGCGCCCCGCCTGGGAGTCGGTGGGCGCGCAGATGGTGGTCTCCGTCGCCCCCTATGAGGAAGCCAAGATCCGCATCCTCAATGCCAGCCACAGTTGCATCGCCTGGGCCGGCACCTTGGCGGGTCTGCAGTTCATCCACGAAGGCGCGCGCACGCCGGCCATCCGGCAGATGGCCTTCGACTACGTCACCGACGACGTCATCCCCTGCCTGTCGCGCCCCGGTGCGCCCAGCCCCGTGGACCTGCCCGCCTACCGCGACGAGGTGCTCGAGCGCTTCTCCAACCCCGCCATCCGCGACACCAACCAGCGCGTCGCCATGGACGGCTTCGCCAAGATCCCCGGCTTCATCGCGCCCACGGTGCGCGAGCGCCTGGCCCAGGGCGCGGCCATCGACAGCGTGGCCCTGCTGCCCGCCCTGTTCCTGGCCTTCCTGCAGCGCTGGCACCGCGGCCGCTTGCCCTACCCCTATCAGGACCAGGGCATGGACCCCGCCGTGGCGCACGCCATCTGCGACGCCGATGACCCCGTGGCCGCGCTCTGCGCCGACGCCACGCTGTGGGGCGACGTCGCCGGCCACGAGCGCCTGCGCGAGGCGGTGCGCCGCGCCGGCGCGCGGGTGGCGCCACTCGCCGGGCCGGTGGTAAGTTCCTGAGCTGGCCACCCACCGAGTCCAGCCATGCCCGTCAGGTCCCTCAGGTCCGCCTCCACGCCCCGCCAGTTCCGGCCCGAGCTGGAGAACGAGTACGCGCGCTCGCCCGAACTCGGCTACGAGCCGCCCGACGAGGCCGGCTTCCTGCGCTGCCTCTCGCACGGCTTTCCCACGCCCCTGGCGCGCTGGCACTACCACGACGAATACGAGCTGCACCTCATCACCGCCACCTCGGGCAAGGTCTTCGTGGGTGACTGGATCGGCCCCTTCCAGCCCGGCCAGCTCGTGCTCACCGGCCCGCGCCTGCCGCACAACTGGGTCAGCATGGATTTGCCCGATGGCGGCGTGGCGTTGCGCGACCTGGTGATCCAGTTCCCGCACGAGCCGCTCGCGCGCGCCAGCGACACCATCCCCGAACTCGCCGAGGTGCTGCCCCTGCTGGAACGCGCCCGCCACGGCATCGAATTCTTCGGCCTGTCCGACGCCGCCGAGGCGCACTGGCACCGTGTGAAGGGCGCGCGCGGCTTGCGCCGCTTCACCGCCTTCTGCGAGTTCATGGCGGATCTGGCCGCCTGCACCGACTACCGCCTGCTCTCCAGCGTGAAGCTGCAGAGCGACGACGATGCGATCCAGCTCGACCAGATCGACGCCGTGGTCAGCCGCATCACCGACCACCTGTCCGAGCAGCACTCGGCCGCCGCGCTGGCGGCCGAGCTGGGCATGAGCGAAAGCCGCTTCAGCCGCTTCTTCCGCCGCGCCACGGGCAACACCTTCACCGACTTCGTCAACCGCGTGCGCATCAGCCGCGCCTGCCAGTTGCTCATGGACACCGACCAGCAGATCACCCACATCTGCTACGAGGTGGGCTACAACAACGTGGCCAACTTCAACCGCCGCTTCCTCGAGATCAGGGGCATGACGCCGTCGGAATTCCGCCGCCAGTCCCTGACCCGTTTTCGCGGCGCGCATTGAGCGGTACCTCGGCCAACCCGAACCAGAGACCGCATGTTCCTCGTCTGCGGAGAAGCCCTCTTCGACGTGTTCGCCGTGGCGCGCACGCCCACCGGCCTCAGCCTGGACGCGCGCGTCGGCGGCTCGCCGTTCAACCTCGCGGTGGGCCTGGCGCGCCTGGCGCAGCCTGTGTCGCTGCTCACCACTGTCTCCAACGGTTTCCTGGGTGAACGCCTCATGCAGGCCTTGCGGGAAGAGGGCGTCGGCACCGACACCCTGCGCCGCAGCGACGCGCCCACCACCCTCAGCCTCATCGGCACCGACGCGGCGGGCGTGCCGTCCTACGCGTTCTATGGCGACGGCGGCGCGGACCGCCTGCTGGCGCCCGAGGCCGTGGTGGCCGTGCCCGAGGCCACGCGCGCCATCTGCCTGGGCTCCTACACCACCGTCGTGGGCGAGACAGCCAGCTCGCTGCGCGCGCTCGTCGAGCGGCACCGACACCGCGCGCTCATCGCCTACGACCCCAACGTCCGCCTGAACGTGCAGCCCGACGTCGAGGCCTGGCGCGGGCAGTTGCGCTGGATGCTCTCGCGCGCCGACCTGCTCAAGGTGAGCGAGGAAGACCTCGCGCTCATCGATGGCCGCGCGCCCGAGGCCTTCGCGCGCGAGGCGCTGGCCAGTGGGGTGTCGCTGGTGGTCGTCACGCGCGGCGCGCTTGGCGCCATCGCCTGGACAGGGCGGGAGCGCGGCGAGGTGGCTGCCCCCACCGTGGACGTGATCGACACCGTGGGCGCGGGCGACACCTTCCAGGCGGCGCTGCTCACCTGGCTGGCCGAGCGCGACGCGCTCCGGCGCGAGGCGCTCGAGGAGCTGTCGCCGACAGCGCTGGACGCCGCGCTGCGATTCGCCACGCAGGCCGCCGCCATCACCTGCGGCCGGCGCGGCGCCGACCTGCCCCGGCGGGCCGAGTTACCGGCGGTCTGAACGCACTGTGTCGGCGGTGCTGGCGCGCGGCATCTGAATCGGTTAATAATAAACCGACGTGCCGGACTAATAATCAATGTGTTCATGCCGGCACCGGAGCCCGCATGAACGTCCTGATCGTCTACGCCCACCCCGAGCCGCGCTCCTTCAACCGCGCACTGCTCGACACCTCGCTGCGCGTGCTGAAGGAGGAAGGCCACACCGTCGAGGTCTCCGACCTCTACGCCATGGGCTTCAACCCCGTGGCCACCGCGGGCGACTTCACCGAGCGGCGCTTCCCGCACGCGCTGCAATACGACCGCGAACAGAAGCAGGCCTCGCAGCGCCAGGGCTTCACCGACGACATCCAGGCGGAAATCGACAAGCTCCTGCGCTGCGAGCTGCTGATCCTGCAGTTTCCGCTCTGGTGGTTCTCGGTGCCCGCCATCATGAAGGGCTGGATCGACCGCGTGTTCGCCAACGGCACGGTGTACGGCGCGGGCGGCAAGCGCTTCGACCAGGGTGGGCTCAAGGGCCGCAAGGCCATGCTGTCGTTCACCACCGGGTGCTTCCCCGAGATGATGGAAAGCGATGGCCTGCTCGGCCAGCGCGACGTGATCCTCTGGCACCTGCACCACGGCACCTTCGGCTACAGCGGCCTGCAGGTGCTGCAGCCCTTCGTGGGCTGGTCCATCCAGTACAGCGACGAAGCCCAGCGCCACGCGCACCTCGAGGCCTATGCGGCGCGGTTGCGCGGCATCGGGCACGAGGAGGTCATGGCCACGCACCCCCTGGCCGACTTCGGGCCCGACTGGCGCTTGAAGCCCGGCATCGAACCGCGCACCGTGGGGCATCGGCGGCCCGAAGGGCAGGACGCCGCGCGATGAGCACCACCGACCTCACGCCCGATGGTGCGATCACGCTGGCCGATCGCCTGCAACTCAAACCCGCCGGCCCCGGCCGCTGGCGCAGCCTGCATGGCGACGCCAACCAGAACGGCCGCTCCTACGGCGGGCAACTGCTGGGCCAGGCCCTGCGCGCCGCGCTCATGGAAGCGCCCGAGGGTCGACCGCCCACCATGATGCAGTTCCTCTTCCTGCAGGGTGCCATGCCGGACCAGCCCATCGTCTTCGACGTGAAGCGCCTGCAGGATGGCAAGCGCTTCACCTCGCTGCACGTGCGCGGCGCGCAGGGCGAGCGCACCGTGCTCGACGCGCAGGTGAGCTGTGCGCTGCCACTGCCCGGGCCCGCACATGCCGAGGTGTCGTTGGCGCCCGCAGGTGAACGACCCGAGGCGTTGCCGACGCTCGATGACGTGCCCCCGGCGCTGCGGGACCAGATTGCCCTCATGGGCGGCTACGGTCGCGACTGCAACGCCGCGATCGACTTCCGCATGCCCGATCCGCTGCGCCAACTGGACGGTGCCACGGCCCGGCCGCACTTCCGCTACTGGATGAAGGTGCCCCAGGCGCTGCCAGACAACCCGCACCTGCACGCCGCCGCCTTCGCCTACCTCTCGGACTGGTGGCTCAACTACTGCATCCTCGCGCCGCACCTGTCGCGCGCGGGCGAGCGCGGCATGTACATCGCCAGCCTGAACCACGCGCTGTGGCTGCATGCGCCGCCGCGATCGGACCGCTGGCTGCACGTGCACGCGGTCTGCGCCCACGCCGCGCACGGCCGTGGCCTGGCCATCGCGCAGTACCACGACGAAGACGGCCGCCACATCGCGACGGCCACGCAGGACTGCCTGGTGACCCACACGGATTGAGCCTCTGGCCCAGCCTCAGATCGCCTTGACCAACTCGGGCACGGCCTCGAAGAGGTCGGCCTCCAGCCCGTAGTCGGCCACGCTGAAGATCGGCGCCTCCGGGTCCTTGTTGATCGCCACGATCACCTTGGAGTCCTTCATGCCCGCCAGGTGCTGGATGG